>JBHLLU010000007.1:0-109906 GCA_048938895.1 Promethearchaeota archaeon | reverse complement strand
AGACGATTTTGGAAATCTTCTAAAGTATCAATTATCGAACGTTTTACAAATAGATTACTTTCTCCTGGATTTATTGGTAGTAGGATTAGAGGTCATAAGAGTTCCTTCAATTCTGGCAAGAAAGGAAAATTGTTGAAGGATATTAAAAACTCCTTTGCGTTGATAGAATTAACTACAGGTGAAAATCCTATTCAAATCCTAATTGATGCTATTGTGAATACATGTCCTAGAGAAGAAACGACGAAAATCGCCATGGGTGGCATAAGCTATGCTTCTGCGGTCGATATCGCACCCCAGCGCAGAGTAGATTTAGCTTTGAAGTATTTAGCTCAAGCTATTGGAGCCCGGTCACATTCCAATGAAAAACAGTTTGAAGAAAACCTGGCACAGGAATTAATATTAGCAGCAAGAAATAGTCAAGAGTCTAGAGCCGTCAAACGGAAGGATGAGATCGAAAGAATTGCTGTTTCAGCCCGGTAAGCGGGCTTTGAGGTTAAGTTTAGTAACCCTTGGAGACTAATCTCCCAATAGCCCTTTCAAAACTCATTCAACAGTCATACAATTCTCAAATTAAATTTTAGTTATTAGTCTTCTATCGCGACGAATTTTCGTAGGATCGTAGGATCATACGAATGAAAACTTGTTTCTGGATGAAAATAAACGAAATAAATTTTGGGAATGGTTTTTAAGCACCTGTTTAGGGGAAAACATCTATCCCCTTATATAATTTTACTTTATTTGTAATTAATAAATTATGAGAGTCCAAAAATATAAATACCAGAATAGACAAAATGATCATAATGAAATCAAAAAAAATCCGTAAGGTAAATCTTTCTTCTATCATTTTCTATGAACTTCATAATTATAACAATTTCCTTTTTATAATAGTACAAGTTATGAAGATAATGTACATTAAAAACAAAAAGAGATGATTGTGCATTAAGATGTTAAAGCAACGGGAGTGGCTAATACAAGATGAGAAAATGATCGATAAAAGCCCAAAAGAATATTATAAACAAATGTTTAAGGAACTCATACATGAGATTATGGAAAATAATGAAAGATTAATAAAGTAATAAAGTGAAAAAAAAAATAATATTAAGAATAGCTTATTTCAAAAATTTGTAATCCAAATATGTACCAACCACTGCCATAACAAGAAAAGCTCCGATTGAAATGTTTTGAGTTAAAAATTCAGTAGGTGGAAGAATCGCAACATACAAAATTGCTATTGCAAAACAATAACCTAAAAATGCAGTCCATAACGCAATAATGCGCGTTCTAAGGCGTATTCTTGGATGAAGAATAGGAATTAATGCTGCTAAAGCGACCCCTAAAATAATATAAATTGGAATTGGTACCCAGTCACCTCGACTTACGAAAATTGCAAAGGTTGCAATTGTTAAGATTATGAAGAAATCAAGGTAATATAGAATGCGTCTATAGATATTCTTATTCTGATCTGTTTTATACCATAAAATCCCAAGCGGTATAAAGAGAAACCATGCAAATGTTAAATATAATACATCAAGCCAGCTAAATCCGTCAAAGATAATGTAATGGCGACCTAAACCAGAATACATTATCCCAAACCCAAATATTTGAGTAAGCAAAATATGATAGGTTGATTTCCCAATTAGAGAGATTGCTCGTTTAATTGGACCATCTACCCTTTGCGGTAAAAACTTCAAAGCAAGTAAAACCAAAAAGGCAGAATAGGGAAAAATCAGGAAATGATAATCACCTCTTAATAGAGGGACATTTCCAATCATAATTCGATATCCAAAGAATTGATATGTAACGATAAAAGCCAAACTAATAGGATATAATAGCCACATAAAAAAATTCCTACTATGCTCAAGTCTGTGTTCAAATGAAAACCACATACCTAAACCTATTCCAGAAAGATAAAATAATACACAGTCCATAAACATGTTAAGAACATGCAATTTTGGAAAAGATATTACACCTCCAGGAAATAGATCCCCAATAAAGAAAAAGACACATAGTTGCATAGCAATTTCAATAATAAAGCATGAGATTAAAGCTATTATTGGTTTTTTTGTAAAAAACTTATAAAGCAGTGGTAAAATTAGGATAGATTGGAAGAGTAATGGAAGGAACCAATTACCAGGCCCCCAAAAAGGTAGGATCCCTATGAATAAATTCATATAACCGTGGCTGGGATAATATTGGTTACGATACATAGCAGTAATATCAAAACCATAGATTATTAAGCCAATAAGGGTAGAAACAGCATATAATATAAGATATGGTACAATATAGCGTAAAATCTTCTTTTTAAAGTATTTCCATGAATATAATTCCTTTAATGATAAATCACCCTGTCTTTGAAATGATTTACCAGCATTAAATCCTAGTAAAACTAAAAATACAGGAATGGATATTCTTTCCCACAAGGCAGCACCGATATTATTTTTCACATCCCAATATACGACATGATCAAAAATTACAAGGAAAATCATTAACGCCTTCAAGAAGTCTACTTGGAAAAAATTTTGAGATTCATCTAACACCCTCTCTCTATTCATTTCAGTTAGTACTACTTCAGATACTTTTTCTTTTTTTTTCATAAGAGTCTCACACATTAGTATTCAAGAAAATTGTAGTTAATTATTTTTATTGATTTAGTGGAATATATTTCATAAGGAGTCCAAAAATTGTTATTAGAATTAAATGATATTACAATTTAGGACGCTTCAAAATTGTTCTTTAAATTATTTTACCCCATTATTCAATTCTCAAATTTGTAAATTACATATCACCTGTATATTATCTCTCCTCATTGTAAGATTGTAGAAATCCTAAATTTTTATATAATTGATAATCTTATTATTTAGTTAAGCAGGTTTAAAGAATATGTAATTTCACTTGAAGGAAAGTGAGCTCCGACAAAAATATAAATTATTTAGAAAAGCAGCTAAAAACCTTAGGTCAAAAAATAAGAATCGATATTATGAAAAAGCTAAGAGATATACAGAATCCCTTGTCTTTTTCAAAATTACAAAAAGAGGTCCTTGAGCAAGTTGATTCTTCAGTAAATTTCACTTTTCACTTAAATGCGTTAAAAAAGTGCGACTTAATTGATTCATCTGAAGAAGGATACTATATCACCACTTTGGGGAAACAGATATTAAAGAATATACTTTCAATAGAGCAGATTCTAATAGATCGCACTAAAACTCGGATGATTCGAACTTCGAAATATTCGAAGGAATTATTTGATTCTGGAAAAATTGAGGAATATTTAGTGACTGAGGGTGAATTAGACGTTTACTTAGCAAAACAAATTGCACATGAGGTGGAAGAACGCCTAACAAAAACAAATATTGAATATTTAACAGCTCCATTAATGCGAGAGTATATTAACGTAATTTTATTAGAAAATGGATTAGAAGAAGTAAGACATAAACTTACTAGGTTAGGTACACCCCCCTATGAAGTATTTAAGTTATTTGATTCGAATAATACTGAAAATACACCTGAAAAATTTATAGAAAGGTTAGGCTCTGATGTTTCTGAACAATTTTTACTTCTCAATCTCCTTCCTAAAAAGTTAGCAGACTTATATCTCACAGGAGAAATTGCACTGCTTTATCTAAATTATTGGAGTTTAAGACCTTTAAGTGTATATTTGAATATTGAATCTGTTTTTAATTATATTTACGGTACAAGTTTCAATATCACACATAGTCTAAGGGCAGAAAAAGACTACATTATCACAATCTTAGATTTTTGCAATTTTTTATACAACTTTAGACAATTCTACTCTGGAGATTTAATATTAGGAGACTTCTATGACAAATTTCTTGTCAATTTCAACTTATCTGAAAATCAATCTTATATCATGGATATCCTAACCACTCAGCTACTTCGTTTCGAGGAAACATACAAAGATAATTACCCACATCTGTCTTTAGGATTTAACAGTAATAAAATTATAACTAATGGGAGTATTCTAAATGAAAATGCAGTGAAAGAATTTTTTTCTGCTTTAATGAATAAATCTGAACATTTGAGTAGCCCGTTACTCCTGCTTAGATACTCAGATTTTAAAGAGGAAAATGACTCAAAATTAATAATCAAAAATCTCCTTTCTAGCCCTCTCAAGAAAAGTATAATACTCCAAAATAATAATATTTTAGATTTATTAAGTTCAACACTAATTAAAATTATTAATCCTGAACAAAACAAAATTATTTTAGATAAGGTCTTAATGAACTTGCACACAGTTTCTATTGACGCTTGTCAAAACGATGACGAGTTTTATGAGTTGATTCAGGATAAGATGGATTCAATTTTTGATTTTTTCCATATTAAGAAAGAACTAATCATAAGAAAATTGAAGGTTGGTAAAAAGTGGAATAAGATTGCCTTTAATATATTTGGAGAAAACCAAGAGAGTATAATTAGTGATTCCATAAAATCAATAAGTTTTTTTGGACTAGACAAGGCAATCCTAAATCATTGTGGTCTCGAACTTGATAGGACAGAAAGTAGTACAAAATTTGCTCTGAATATTTTATCCCTTATGAGAAATCTCATCGAGGAAAAAAATGAGTTGGATAATGAATGTTATATCTTGTCGCAGCCTCATATTGGTAGATATCTTGAAGATTGCTGGCATAATGGAAATTCAATTAACGGGAAAAATGTTACATCTTACTCCTCTAAAATTATTAGGGAGGACTCTTCTTTAAGTTTACACAAAAAATTATCGCTCTTTAAAAAGTTTGAGAACATAATGAATGGAGGATCAATATTCGATCAAATTATAAGTGGAAGTGACTTATCTCTCAATAAATCTCTAAACATGCTAATTGATTCAAAAATAAATGCGTTTCCTCTACGTAATTATGAGAATGATATAAAATAATAATAAATAACTTCATATGGTTAGTTAATTCTTCATCATTTCTGCAAGAAGTGCTTTTCTCATAGGAATCCCATAATATGTCTGTTTGAAATATATAGCCTTCTCAGATTCATCAATATCAGGTGAAATTTCAGTTATTCGTGGTAAAGGGTGTAACAATCGAAAATTTTCTTTAGTGTTCTCAAGGTCATCCTTTCTAAAAATGTAAAATTCTTTAACTTTTTCATACTCTTCTAAATCAATAAACCTCTCTTTCTGAATCCTAGTTATATACAGAACATCTAATATATCCAAAATCTTTCTATATTCGGTAATTTCTTTATAGTTCATATGTCGTTGTTGAAGAAAGTCTTTATCACGATTCCTCATTTTCAATTCTAACGGACTGATAAAATATACATTTACATCAAAAAGAGATAGTAAAATTGAAAGTGAATGAACTGTCCTCCCATACTTTAGATCTCCCATTAATCCTATATTTAACCCATCTAATGAGCCTAATTCTTCAGTAATTGTGAGAATATCAAGCAATGCTTGAGTAGGATGCTCTCCACTTCCAGAACCTGCATTAATAATAGGAACTTGAGCAAATTTTGCGGCCATTCTAGCTGCTCCTTCCAATGAGTGTCTTATTACAATGCAATCACTATAATTTTCTACTGTTCGAATAGTATCTGCAATACTTTCACCTTTCTTAATAGATGATACATCACCCGAATGAAACCCAATCACATTCCCTCCTAATCTATACATAGCAGATTCAAAACTAAGGCGCGTACGAGTAGATGGCTCAAAGAATAGGGTAGCAAGAATTTTACCTTTTAGGAGATTTGAGTTGGTTTCACGTATCATTTCTCGACCTTTCTTTAAGATATACTCAACATCCTCTCTATCAAATTGCTTCGCGCTAATTATTCCTTCCGCAAATTTCTCATGAAACATTTAAATTCTCATTAATAATGTTTTTATTATCTTTATGAAACTAAGATTTAAATTATTTATTATTAAACAATGGTTTTTCAGAAGAAATAAGCAGAACTAATAAAATTTAAAATTTATAAATAATTACATAGATTAGCTAGAGTAAAATGGTTTTTTAAAGTGAAGTATCCGAAAACTACAAGAAGATATTGTCCCAGTTGCCGACAACATCAAATTCATAATGTCACAGTATATAAGAAGGGTAAAGAAAGAGCCTTAAATCACGGTAGGAGACGAGTGGAACGCAAGAAAAAAGGTTACGGGAGCTTTCCCAAAGAAATCTTTCATAAAAACGCTAAAATTAACAAAAGAACCACTCCTGTCTTAGAGTGTTCCGAATGTGGTAAAAAGCAGTATGCTAAGTCATACCGTGTAAAAAAACTTGAATTACAAGAGGTATAATTATAAAAGGAAAAGAAATATTATGCCAAAGAGAAAAAAAGCACAAGATTTGATCCCCCAACCTAAAAGTAGGTTTTTACGTGTGAAGTGTTTGAATTGCGGGAACCAACAGATTATCTTTGGATGTTCTGCAACTGATGTAGAATGTTTAGTGTGTGGAAAGACTTTACTCCAATCAACAGGAGGAAAAGCTCGAATTCTTACTAAAATTTTAGAAGTCCTTTCTTAATGAATGAATTATTATTTGCATTCTAATTCCTAAATTTCGTGAAACTGGACTTTCACGATTAAAGAGCTATATTGGAATAATATGCAATTGTACTTTTTTACCTCCTAAAGCATGTTATCCTTCGCGCCAAGAGTATTTACAATTTGTACATTTAAAAAAATGAGTACTTGGCTCATCTGAGCTCCGAATTTGAACTTGCCAGGTTTCAGCTTCCTTATGCTCACATTTAGGGCAAATTTTTTTCACAATAGGATGAACATTAATTTTATCTTCTTCTTTAACTATTATCAAGCTATTCTCTAAAGCCTCTCTTTTTTTTTGAATCGTCTCATGATCAATTGAATCTTCGAGAATTTCTTGGTAACCACACTTACATACCAAAAATTCAGTACCATCTTCAACCTTTTTACGTAAAAGATTGGAGCATTCAGGACAGAAATCTACCATTTATCATCAACTAAAATTTCTCTACTTAACCGTATTCCTTCTTTAATTCATATAATTTTAGATAGTATTCGAAATTTAAATTCTTCATGTCTTGGATGATCTGTGCAACAATTGTTTTGCTACCATCCATACTAATTAAAAGCTCACCAATAACATTAATTAAATCGTCTTTCTTGAAAGGGAATTCAACATTTTTGATGTTAACGCTAATATCTCCTGTTCTATCTTCTAAAACAAAAGAATCTTGCTCAATCGGATCTCTTATGTAGCCAGTTACTTGAATTCTCACGTCATCATTTTTAATATCTTTTATTACTCTTTGTGGAGCCGATTGTATTGACATTTTTTACTTAAAAATCTCTAAATTTAATAATACTATACATTCAAAAATTAAGATACCTATAAATAATTATTTTAATACTTAGAAATGGTTTTATTAAAAGACTAATATTAAACATTATTAATAATGCCAACACAACATTATTATCTTAATTATAATTGAATAAAGATACTGAAAGAATATGAGTTTTACGTTAAAATTAGAAAATAGTCGGATATTGAAAGGTATTGTTGAAACTCTTGCCAGTATAATTGATGAAACTGAGTTTCGGGTCACTCCTAAAGAGTTTACAATTTCAGCAATGGATCCAAGCAGAATTTGCTTACTCAAGCTATCTATTAAAAAAGACGATTTCGACGGCTATGAGTGCAGGAAAGAATCTAAAGTGGGACTAAATTTGGATGATCTTGATAAAATCTTGAAACGAAGCGCAGCAAATGATTCAGTGGAGATCAACTTTAATGAAACTGACCAAAAAATAAAAATCAAAATGCAAAGGGAAGGAGTATCACGAACAAGAACATTTAGCTTAGCTCTGCTTGATATTGATATTGAAGAAATCCCAATGGATAACCTATTAAAAATTGAATATCCCTCTACGTGGGTTCTGGATCCAGACTTTCTCGTAGAAGCAATAAAAGATGCTGAAATTTACTCTGAAATTCTCAATATAAACGCAAATGAGGGACAAGGATTAATTTTTAGCTCATCGGGACAAATAGGCGAAATGGAATACGATCTAAATGAAGATGATTTAATCGAAAGCGAACTTCAAGGCACCAGTTCCGGAGCATATTCCTTAACGTTCCTTAAAGCTATATTAAAAATAGCTTCAATTACAGAAAAACTGGAAATATCATTAAAGACTGATCATCCTCTGAAAATGAATTTTGATCTTCTTGAAGGTGGAAAACTTAGTTATTTCCTTGCACCTCGCGTTGAAGAAGAAGAATTCGATGAAGATGATGATATGGATGAATTTTAACTCCCACTTTATTAATTTTATTAAACCGATTAACTCCGGATAATTAAATTAAAGTAACAACCATATCCTAATTGATTATTTTATATCAATTCTATGAAGTGAGGTATTAAAAGCCTTGACTATAACAACTGACCTTGTTAATCATTACCCATGGCTTCCTTCATTGAAAAAGTATTATTCTGATATCGCTTCAAAATCACCATCTAATTTTATTTCTGAAATTTTTTCCCATGATTTAGGAAGTGAGATAAAGAAGAGAATTTTAACCATTTTTAAAGCCGCTTTCGAAAATTTAGAGGAAATATCGGATTATAAAAGTGATAAACTAAATGTTTACGTTTATTTACTGTTAAACATATTTCTATATGCTTTGGATAACCAGATGATCACAAATCGTATAGCTAATCTTTATTCTAAAATTACTTATAATGAATTAATTAATGAAAAAAATGATGCGGTTATCTATAATATCTGCAAAGATATAGGACTAGAAATTAGATACTACGATCCCCCAGTTAAATATGGGACAAATATTGTAAAAGATGAACATCAAAACCTTGAGAGTAATTTTACTATTCACTACATTGATTATTTAAAACTTGCCTCAAACCTAAGAGATGAATATAGAAAATTAGTACATAATTCTCTTTTAGAAGGCTATATATTCCTTGAAAATAATAGATTGATTCGATTAATACAAGAGTATGTAAGAAATAAACTTTTAATAGAAGAATCTGAAGATAAAGATTCATTAAAATCATTTCTAGAAGAAGTTACACAAGTTCAAGATTTTATGGAGCTATACGACAAGATATTGGTTGCGTGGGCAAATAAGAAGGAAGAATTTGAATTTGTTTTCAAAATTGATATTGAAAGTGAAGAAAATATATCGCGTCTATTTCCCCCATGTGTAAATGAAATATTAAAGAAAATGCAAGCAGGTCAAAATTTAATTCATAATGAAAGACTTTTTATCGTTTGGTTTTTACTTGCTCTTGAATATCCCGTGGAAAAAGTGGTGGATCTGTTTTCCACAATGCCAGATTTCAATCGAGAGAAGACTGCTTACCAAGTTAATTTCGCTAAGAAGAAAAAATATATTCCTTATAAATGTTTAACATTAAAGTCTCTTAACTTATGTATGGCCATGAAATACAAAGATGAGTTATGCTTGCTAGGATATGGTGCAAAGGAACCAAATGAAAGAAGAAAATTAGCTCATCCTTTATCTTATACTCAAATACAGAAATATAGAGCAGAGAAATGGGAATATTATAATAAAGAAGACCAAGGTGGGAAAGATGAGTGATATAAACTATCTTAAACGTCTTTTCAAAGCTTATTACAGCGAAAAGAGTTCTGAAATCCCCCATCTTAGCTCATTTGATCTTAGAGAATTTGGATACATACCATGGGATAAAAAGACATTCATGAAAAGGCATATGAGTTTTAAAATTCAAGAGCAACTTCTAGCACTTCTAGTTAACGAGGGACCTAGACATATTTATTCGAGTGGAGCTATTTATAAACAACCAGAAAACCAAGATATGGAAGGAAAAGGATACCAAGGATGCGATTTCATTATTGATATTGATGTTGATCATTTTTATACTCCCTGTAAGGCAGATCATGATCTCTGGTACTGTAAGGAATGTGGAGAAAGTGGAAAAGGGATGGTAAATTCATGTCCCAATTGTAAAAAAATGAAAATTAAAACTTTAGCTTGGATTTGTGATGATTGTTTAGAAACAGCTAAAAGAGAAATAATCAAGTTAATCTATAATTTCTTAATTCCTGACTTCGGGATTGATTTAAGTAATATGAAGATAGCCTTTTCAGGACATCGAGGATACCATTTGAAAATTGAAAGTCGACAAATACGGAATTTAACTAGCAACGAAAGGAGAGAAATTGCTGACTATATTGTTGGAGAAAATATCTCATTAAAATTATTAGGATTACAGGAGAAAGGAGGAAATATATATAGATTTTCAGGTGATACTTATGGTTGGACTCAAAAAATCATACGGAAAACATTAGATTTACTTAAAAGAAACGATTTAGAGATAGAACACACTTTATCGAATTTCAACTTTAGTAAGAATTATATCAAAAGCTTTATGAATTCAAAAAAAGATTTTATAAATAGGCTAGAAGATAAAATCAATTTTGTTTTACCTTCAATTGAGGGTTTTGGAATAAATAATTGGGAAAAATTTTTTAAAGGAATTATACATAAAATCGGTATAGAGATCGATACTCCCGTGACTATTGATATTCATAGACTCATAAGATATCCGGGGTCATTACACGGAAAAACTGGATTCAAAACTCAAGAAATATTTCCTGATGAGCTCGATGAATTTAGTCCCTTAGATGAACCAAAAAAAAAGCTTGATCCAATTGTTTTTGAAAGTAAGAAGGAAACAACCAAATTAGAAATTATGGAGAAACGAGTCCCTCATACAAAAATTAAAGGAATCTCTTATGGACCATATTCAAAAGGAGAAATAATTGAAGTACCCCATCATATTGCGGTCTTTCTTTTATGTAAAGAAGTAGCAAGAACAGTATAAATTCCAAACCTACTAAAGTGAAAAATACTTAAATACTTCAAAGCAAAAAGTTCCGATATTAATGGATTTAGAAAAAGATTATGAAGACATGTTCCAGCAGTGGAAAGATGAGTTCGAACAGGTAGAATTGACTAAATTAAATCGGAATCTTTTTGATCACTATACTAACCTTTTGAAAACTATTGAGGACCATCAAGAACCTGAAAAAGATATTATTAAATTCAAATTATTTGAAGCATATAAGAATAACTTAAAATATCTTTATGAGGATCTATTAAAGATACGGGAACTCAAAATAATTAACTCCGCTCTTGCTTTAAAAGAAATTGATCTAGATAATGTTATAGAAGCTGAGAAACTATTATATCAAAATTTAGTCAGCTCGATCAAAGGTTATAGAAAGGTAAAAGCAATATCCATGTTTGAAGGGGAAGAGATAACACAACCAGAAGAAATTATTAAACCTGAAGAACAGGTTGTTTCTGAGATTGATAAACCAGAAACTCCTAGCAGAGAAATAGAAGCTAAAATCCTTGATACAGTTATTATACCAGAGAAAGAAGAAGTGGATTTTATAATATTAAAATTCATAAAAGAAACTCCACCGTTAGTAGGTATTGATCTCATCAACTATGGACCATTCAAGGAAGGGGATCTTGCATCTATTCCCTCCCAAAATGCGAAAATCCTATTGTTGGAAAAGTTTGCAGAAAAAGTAGATATAACTTAGGATGATCTAAATTTTTTATCAAATTCTTCTTTAAAATATTGTAATCGGTATTTCCCCCACTTATCGGTTAATGAAAATTTTGGGGGCTTCGGGTTGGCTAGTCGCCCCCCACAATAACGACACTTTAAATTTGGGTTTGGTAAACCATACTTTTTACATTCAACACATTTTAACAAATATTTTGTCATAGTTCACTCAAAGTTAATCTCTTATGAATTCAAAAGTTCCGTTATATTGATGTGCTTTTTGGTCAATTACCTCTAATGCATCAGATAAGATATTTTCAGCGTCTAAATAATCTTTCGTTACCACTTCTAGCCGATAAAAAGGTGCTGCTAAATAGCTAATTTTAATATTACGGGTTTGTTTGGAATCAATTACCTTCATAGCTTCAAATAATGACTCTTTAATTTGATCTATTCCATTTTCTGAATTAAAAGAGAGTTTAACTTTTCCAGAAATATTAACTGTAGAAATTTCTACATTTTCATCTACAATTTTCAATAATGTAGTTTTTATTTCATCAGTAACCCCCTCCAAATCACCTAAGAGCTCCTCACCATTTTCCTTTAGATTCTCTATTGTTTCCTGGTAAGTATCAAAAAAATCTAGCACAGGAAATCCAATTAATTCATAAGCTTCATCAAGGCTCATATCAATTCCTTCTGTTTCGGTAAGAAACTGTAGTAAATTTTCATACTTCACCGCATACTTCCATTCTTTTAAACGAATCTCTCTTTGAGCAGAATTTACCCTTCTTAACGACAGATCAACATGGCCCTTTTCTTGATCAACTCGTAATACTCTTAGCACTATTCTCTGACCGATTCGAACATAATTTCGTATGTTTTTAATCCACCGAGAACTGATCTCTGATATATGGATCATCCCTCTTGCGGTCCCCTCAGAAGGTAACCCTTCGAAATCAATTAAATCTACGTAGACATATTGATTTTGAACCTCAGTGACTTTAGCCACTACAAACTCTCCTTCCTTCGGAAATTTTGTTCTACTCTTTACCATAATACTAATTAACTATTGTTTATTCTCTTTCTTTTTTAGAAGATTACTATAATTAACGATCTCTAGTTTTTTATTTTTATTATCTTTCTAAAAAATGAATATTTGGATGATGAATAAATTTTAATATTGAATTTTAAAGATGTTGAGAGACCCAGTTTATATCCAATTCATCTAATTTTGATTCTGTTGGTATTCCTTCCTCACTCCATCCCATCATTTTATAATAATTAATAATTGCATTTTTAAAATCATCTGATTTAATAGCAATTTCTGAGAGGGCTCCCGACGTATGAGGTTGGAAAAATCTTTCTGGTAACCAATCATCCTCAGTCCTAAATCCCTCTCTTATATTGAAAACTCTAGCCATTGTTGTTATTCTCTCTCCTACTTTCATTAATTCCCAAGACGAAGTATACCACCCAGTAACGGCTCGTAGAATTTCAGGTATATCCACATAATCCCATGGTACGAAATAACATATTAATACTGCATTCAACAAATTACGCCAATTAGTATAATAAACCAACGCTCTAATCTTTTTAATTCCCAAATCATCCATCTCGAGTGGTTCTAAAATACTTATAGCTTTATGAACCGCAATAGCTCTTTCACTTGCAATTGAAGGATCATGCATATTTGCCATGTGTTCTGCTCCTGTTGGTGAAACAGCATACCCAACCCCTAATCCTTGCTTTAAACGAGGTTCATGCATAGGGATCTCTTGGCCTTTAACATGCATAGCAAACTTTTCTGATCCCTTTTTTATTTTTTCTGCAGCTCTTTTAACTCCATCTGCTAAAATGTCTCCTAATCCTTCACGTTTAGCAATTAACTCAACCATTTGAATCATAGCTTCAGTATTTCCAAAATTTAGTTCTATTCCATTCGTATTTTTATCAGTTAGGATTCCATTCTCATAACATTCCATTGCAAAACCAATAGAAACTCCAGCAGATATTGCATCCAAAGAATATTTATTGCAAAGTTCATTAGCTTTACAAATAGCTTTTAAATTATTTATCCCACAATTTGAACCAAATGCACCAATTGACTCATATTCAGGACCTCCATAAATTGGATCAACATTCCAAGGATCTCCAATATCAACAATTTTCTTACATCTAATTGAACATGCATAACAAGCTTCCATTTTTAGCCTAATCTCTTCTTTCATTATACCAGGATCTAAATCCCTTGCGTAATTAAAATCACCATCCCTAAAATTCCGTGTTGGAAGATTTCCAGTTGAAGCAAATTGTTCCATTATTCCATATCCTGTTCCATACTTAAAATAACCTGAAACGGGTTTATAAGCCACCTCGTTAAATTCTCTCATTTTTGCTCTTAGATTCTCTTTATTACTGATATCAAGCTTTTTATGTCCTCTTACAGCTATAGCTTTTAGATTCTTGGATCCCATTACAGCACCTAAACCACTACGACCAGCAGCATTTCTTAAGTCGTTTATAACACAAGCATAACGCACTAGGTTTTCTCCTCCAGGTCCAATTTGTGCTACTCGGATAAACTCATCGTTTAGCTCTTTTTTAATTATTGCTTCTGTTTCACCTGTAATTTTGCCCCAGAGATGACTTGCATCCTTAATTTCCACTTTTCCATCATTTATCCATAGATAAACAGGACTTTTTGATTTTCCTTCTATTATTATCACGTCAACTCCTGCATGCTTTAACTCTGCTCCCCAATGACCACCCACTTCGGCTTCACCAAATCCTCCTGTCAAAGGCGACTTAGCACCAACACTATTTCTCCCCGTCCCAGGAATCGCATATCCAGTCAAAGGACCAGTAGCAAAAATTAACTTATTTTCAGGACCTAATGGATCTACACCTGCTTTTAATTCCTTTAAGAGATAGTAGGCTACAATACCTTCACCTCCTATATATCGACGGTAGAAAATTTCCTCGGGATTTTCTATTGAAGTTTTTTCATTCTTTAAATCCACTCTAAGAATATTACCAGTATATCCATTTACCATATTTATCCCCCTTATTTTCAATAATTTTTTTCAATATTTAGTTAAATTTCAACTCGTTTATATTTCTTGTTTTATTAAAAATCCTCTTATCCTTGTACTTAAAACTATTATCATATTATGAAATTTGACAATAAATAGTTTGAAAAATTGAACTCTGACTGAAGTTACTGTAAATTGAATTACCTTTAAAACATTGAGTAAAAAGAATTAAATTATGCAATATTATTTATTTTGAGGTCAAATCCTCGAAAATTAAGAGTTAAATATAGTAAAAAATATAAACTCATCGACATTTACAATTAACATCTAATAAAAATTAAATTGAATATATAATTAAAATTTAGATTGAATAAAAATAATAAAAATAGAGGAAATTGATGAATTATGCCAACTGATAAACCTCATTTAAACCTAGTAATTATAGGACATATTGATCACGGCAAAAGCACCATGATGGGTGCTTTACTCATTGAAACAGGTGCGGTCACTGAAAGAGAAGCCCGGGAATTGGAAAAACTTGCAAAAGAATATGATAGAGAATCTTGGTCATATGCATTTGTGTTTGACAAGCTAAAAGAAGAACGACAGCGTGGTATCACAATCGATTTAGCATTTCGTAAGTTTGAAACTCCAAATCGATATTTTACTATTATTGATGCTCCTGGCCATGCCGATTTTGTCAAGAACATGATAACTGGCGCCAGCCAAGCTGACGCCGCAATCCTCGTCGTTTCTGGCAAGAAAGGTGAAATGGAAGTAGGTATTGCTGCCAATGGTCAGACTAGAGAGCATGCTTATTTAGCACAAACTCTAGGTGTAAAACAGCTTGTAGTTGCTGTGAATAAAGCTGACGTGTATGACTATAGTGAGGACCGTTTTAATGAAGTAAAAGAATCTGTTGGAGATCTTCTTAAAAATATCGGTTTTCGGGTAAAGGATGTACCATTCGTTCCAACGAGTGGTATGGCAATGGATAATCTCTCGAAGAAGAGCGATAAATTATCTTGGTATGACGGACCAACATTAATTGAAGCTATTGATAAATTCGTGCTCCCAGAGAAACCTACAGGCAAACCTTTAAGAGTTCCAATTCAAGATTCTTATAGAATTAAAGGAACTGGTGTTGTACCAGTGGGACGGGTAGAAACAGGAATTTTGAAGAAAGGTGATCAAGTAGTTATAATGCCCACTGGTTTTAAAGGAGAAATTAGAACAATTGAGATGCATCATGAAGAAATACCTCAAGCTGAACCTGGTGATAATATAGGAATGAGTATTCGTGGAATTACAATGCAAGATGCAAGTCGAGGTGATTGCTTAGGTCATCCAAGTAATATTCCTACTGTAATTACCCCAAAGGGAAAATGGACGGGGCAAATTATAGTTATATGGCACCCAACTGCTGTAGCACAAGGATATACACCAGTGGTTCATGCTCACACTGCTCAAGTTGCTGCAAGGTTTGCAAGCTTGGTTAAAAAATTAGATCAGAAAACAGGGGCTGTAATTGAGGATTCTCCTAAGTTCCTCAAGAGAAATGAATCTGCAATTGTAGAATTATCACCCATCAAGAAAATGTGTCTCGAAAAGTATAATGATTTCCCTGAGATGGGCCGATTTGCTGTACGGGACATGGGACGCACTGTCGCCGTTGGAATAGTTAAGGAAATCGACACAGGAGCCTAAAGAAAAAACTTTTTTTTTGAACTTTTATTTTAAATCGTTTTGTTTTAAAAATTTATTTTAAATCTTTTGGTTATTTCAAAATTTTCAGTTTCAATATTATCTTTATTATCTATTGGGTTATTTACGTATTATACGAATATTATTTTAATTTTTGAAACCGGATTTGCCTTTTCTACATAACGGTGTTTTACATAGAAAAGGTTGATTGAAGGTTCAAACAACAAAAGCAAAGATATGTTTTGTTGGTCATAGTGGGGTTGGGAAGTCTTCATTGTTATCTTTACTCCAAGGAAGAAAAATCTACAAAGAAACAAATCCCACAGTTGGATTAGAAATAGAGGATTCAACGTTAAACGGAAGTAAGGTAAACATTTGGGACTTTGGTGGTCAAGAACGTTTTAGATTCATGTGGAGAGATTTTTTAAAAGGAGCTGGATTAGCTATATTAGTTTGTGATTCTACTGAAGATAATATCGAGAAGACAAAAGAGATCTATAAAAAATTTTCTCGTTATATCGGCTCAAAAATGATAGCCATAGCAAATAAACAAGATTTGCCTAACGCGTTAAGCGCAGAACAAGTCGAAGAAAAGTTAGGTATCCCCACTTACGGAATGTCTGCGATTAGATTAGACTTACGTGGGAGAATTAAACGAATTTTAGAATATGAGATGCTGAATAAAAAGTAAATAATTATTTAGAACAGTTTCCCAATTAAATGTGCTAAGCGAAGACATTCTGGTAACTTTGAATCAATACTACTCTTTTGTATTAAAAGGTTTACGTCATTAATTTCAATACCTTTAGCATGGAAATAAACTGTTGAAGCTCCTCCTGCAGTCTTGATGGTGTCTTGATATAAATATCCTGCGTTTGATATATATTTAATTTTTTTTTTATAATTTTTTGGGAATTTTTTAATAAGCGCATTAATTACAGAATCCAGATTAACCTCTCGATCATTAAGTGCGATAATTGGTTTTTTTACTTCCCTAAATATATAATCAAGATCGATAATGTTGAAACCACCAAATGTTATAGTATGCGTAAATATAAATTGAATATGTTTCTCATTTTGGCGAACAAGGTCGATTAATTTTTCGGTAGCGTCATTCCCATCAATATTAATTTCAGTTTTTAATACATTTACCATCCTAATACCTTGACACACTACCCCTATTAACTGAGTTGTCTTCAACCCAGATTTTAAATTAAAAGTGGAATCATCTATTCCAATTGTAATTGGATTATCTTTCATAATATTATTTCTTAGGTAAAAAATCCTCAATATAATTAAAAAATTTAGTAAAAGCTTCTGTAGCACCTTTTATTTCCTCGTTTCTAATATTAAAATCTCCGGAAAAATTATTGGATAAGAAGTCAATAATTTCGTGAATATCAACTTTTCTACTTAACCAAAGATAGGCGACTATAGCTTCAGCAGTATCAGCAAGATCATGTGCATCAGCACGATTTTTAGCAAAACTTTTCAAATTGGCATTCTTTAAAGCATTGGCTAATATTGTTTTACTAACTTTTGTCCCAGTTCTAATTATATTGCTATATGGGCTATTTTTCGTTAAATAAATTGATTTAGCCATAGAATATGTAAGATTTACAATTCCATCTCCGATTTTTGCTAATCCCTTATCTGTTCCTATTTCTTTTTGGGATTTATTTAGATCTAAATCCTTAATTAAAAACTTATAATCCATTAAGATAAGTTGAATTATGGCTTCTTATAAAGTTTCATAAAAGATTGAGAGCAATTTATGTTAATTTCTTAAACAAGTTCTGAACTTCTAACACTTCCTCTCTCAGAGATTCAATTGCTTTAAGTAAAATTTTTTTAATTTTATACTTATCACTGTCGTCAAGACGTATAAAAATTTGGGCGGGTACTAGACCTGTTACCTTATAAGCTGCCGCATTTACACCTTCAGTATTAAGTAAATGTTTTACGAGAATATTACAGAATCCATGTGATTGACCTTCGATCATCAATTCATAATCGTTTTTTCCAATGGTTTTAATGAGTTTTAGTTTTAAATGTTTATAATCTGGAAATCTAGCTTCTTCTTCTAATTCATATTCCTCTTCGGAAAGAGATTCTAAATCTTCTTCATCTGATACTGAACTTATTACTTTTTTCTCTTCTTTTTCACTTACTTTAGGATATTCACTGGCAATCTCATCATCCTCTTTATCAAAAAATTCATCTTCAAAGTCCTCTAGATCGTCATCCTCTTCTACTTCTGGTTTGACAGCTTTTTTCTTTGCCATTATTAAAACTCCAAATCATTAAGAAATAAAAATACTAAGTAAAAATATTTAAAATAAAATAAATTTTTTATGGTTTTATAAATAAAAGTCAATTTTTACAGAAACTCATTAGCTAAGTCTTTTAATTTTTCAGTTGCAAGGTTCTGAAGATCTCGAGAACCAAATAAAGTTATTTTAATGCTCTTTCCCTCAACATTTACATTTAAGCTAAGATAATTAACTTTTTTTTGGATATTTTCGAGAAATTTAACAATATTATCTAAAGAACCACTATTATTATAAAAATGAATCACTTTTTTACCCATTTTCCTCAAATTAAAACACCGTTTAAGAGATTCTATGGTTTTTTTAAATCTTTATTAATTTAAAGTGAAACAAATTAAAATTTTAGAGCTTCTGATACATTTCTGTAATCATCCGCTAACTTCCTGGTTTCAGTATTTCCACATCTCTCACATCTTAATTTATTATAACCAATTTTATCAAGAGGTGTTCCACATATCACACAATCTGCGTAAATAACTCCTAAATGTTTCTCACTCGTACTTAAGTTATATTCATTAAAATTAAGATTAATGACTCGAGCTCGAATGATGTCTGTAATTTGAAATGCATCAGAAATTTTATCTATATATTTCTCTGAAATCTGAGATACATGAATATTGCCAAAACAACTTGAATTAAAATGGATTTTCTGGTTTATCGTGTAGAAATTTAAACCAACAGAATATTGACGTAAAAACAAAATAGTACCAATAACAATATCTCCGACTTTAACGGTTTTTCGGTCTTTTTCTTGATGAGTTTTTATCTCTATTTTTCTCTTTTCGTTATCAATACTTATTAATCCAGTCTTTGTTGCATAAATTTGACCATCTTTAACAAATGTTGATTGCTTATCGGGGAGAAATTCTTCGACAACTCCAAGATATTGACCCGTTAAAACGATATCATCATTTTTTATAGATTTTTTATCCAATAACATCAACAATAATCTTTTAATTTCCCAATTTCTTTCTAATTTAAATAAATAGTATTAAATAAAATAAATAAATTTAATGAATTAATTTTAAAAGAGATAACATTTTCACGGATGAATATCAACAAGAAGCAATTAATTTCTATCATCCAAAACACTGAACCATTCGTTAATCCTAAAGTAGAATTAGAACAATATTGTATTGATGCTAATAGTGCCGTAGATATAATATATTTCGCTGGTTTTGAGTTTAACGATATCCGAAACAAATTTGTTATTGATTTCGGTTCTGGAACCGGAAGATTGTCAGTAGCAAGCGCTCTCTTAAATGCCGAAACTATATTAAGCATAGATATAGATCTACTTGCTTTAAAAACCTTAAAAATGAACATTTCTAAGTTGGGACTCGAAAAAGTCATATTACCCTTCTGCTGTGATATAAACTATCTTGAATTTTCGAAAGGTACATTTTTAAAGAATTTAGAAGTCACCACAATTATGAATCCCCCATTTGGAGTAAAAAAAAGAGCTGCTGATCGCATTTTTTTAGAAAAAGCATTCTCCATATCAAATGTAGTTTACTCTATCCATCTTGCGGGAGACAAAGTTTATAATTTCATATCTAAATTTTCTGAGAAATTCGGTTGGCGTATTGATAATTTCTTCGCCCATAGAATGACTCTTGAGAGAACCTTTCAATTCCATAAAAAGAAAGTAAAAACTATTGATGTAAATGTCTATAGATTTATAAAAAATAGAAGATAGAGCTAAATATTTATTGAAATTGTTTCCATGAATCTAAATGCGTTGGATAAACGGCGTTATTTCCTAATATTTCCTCTATTCTAAGAAGTTGATTAAATTTTGAGCATCTATCAGATCTGCAGGTAGCACCAGATTTTAGCTGACCTGTACAAAGACCTACTGCTAAATCTGCAATAAATGGGTCTTCTGTTTCCCCCGAACGGTGAGAAACCATAACATTAAATCCGTTTTTGAAAGCCATTTTACAAGCATTTATGGCTTCTGTAAGAGAACCAATTTGGTTAACCTTCAGTAGTAAAGCATTTCCTGCTCTTTCATTTATAGCTTTTTCTAGAATTTTAATATTAGTTACTGTTAAATCATCATCCACAATTTGCATTGTTTTATCAATTTTAGCTGTTAAATTAGCAAAACTTCTGAAATCCTTTTCATCAAAAGGGTCTTCAATCGATTTAAATGGATAATCTTGAATGAGATCGAGATAAAATTGTATCAATTCTTCTTCGTTCAACTTTTTGCCATCAATGTTATATACACCATCTTCATAAAACTCACTCGCAGCAGCATCCATACCCAAAACAAAATCTGTACCAAGCATAAATCCTGCTTGTTCAATGGCTTCAATTATTATATCAACGGCTTCGGATGTTTGTGATAAATTTGGTGCAAATCCCCCCTCATCACCAACATTAATCGCTGAAGGACCATATTTGGTAGCAAGTAGAGATTTTAAGGTCTGATATACTTCTGCTACATTTTGTATCGCTTTTGAGAATGATTTGGCTCCAATCGGTAAAACCATAAATTCTTGAATTGCTAAATTATTCCCTGCATGCTCTCCCCCATTGATGATATTAGCAGAAGGTATTGGTAAGAGAAAATCTTGTCTTGTCTTATGGTATGCTAATTTATGAATATATTCATATAAAGGTATTTCAGATAAATTTGCTGCTAACTTAGCTACTGCTAGAGACACCGACAAGATTGCATTAGCACCTAATCTACTCTTGTTTTCTGTTCCATCAATTTTTATCATCTCATCATCAATTTTCGTTTGCTCGCGCACATCAAATCCAATCAGCTTTTTCCCTAATATATTGTTTACATTAGACACTGCTTTTGTAACATGTTTACCTTTAAATGCTTTCCCTCCATCTCTTAGTTCAAGTGCTTCTAGCACACCGGTTGATGCGCCAGAAGGAACTGCTGCTCTTCCAAAGTATTTTCCCGCATATACATCTGATTCTACAGTAGGATTTCCTCGAGAATCTAAAATCCATCTTGATTTTATATTTGTGATTTTGAAATCAGTCATAAATATTCAATTTTTTTTCTAGATATGAATATTAATAAGGAATTAAGAAAATTTAATTCTTAATATATTCCTTTAAAATTTAAACTTCTCTATTAAAAAATATGTCTCTTGAGAACAGACCTTTCGTTGAAAAATACCGTCCTAGGTTTCTAGATGAGATTGTGAATCAAGAAGGTATAATTAAACGTTTAAAACAATTTGTAAAAGATAAATCGATGCCCCATCTCATATTTGCAGGTCCCGCTGGTACAGGTAAAACAACTTCAGCCTTAGCAATGGTTAGAGAACTGTACAGGAGAAAGATGGCAATTAACAGAACATATTTAGAATTGAATGCGAGTGATGCTAGAGGAATTGATGTCATTAGAACATTTATTAAAGACTTTGCAAAAGCACGACCACCTACAGATATCCCCTTTAAAATACTCATATTGGATGAAGCAGATAATATGACAGCCCCAGCTCAGCAAGCTTTAAGGAGAACGATGGAAAAATATACTAAGAATTGTAGAATGATCTTAATTTGTAATTATTCTAATAGAATCATTCCTCCTATTCAATCAAGATGTGTTGTATTTCGATTTTCATATTTGAATAATACAGATATCAAAAAACAGATTAATTTCGTTGCAAAACAAGAAAATATATCCTTAACACCTGGAGGATTAAATGCCCTGGTAGATGTATCCCGAGGAGATTGTAGGAGAGCTATTAATTATTTACAATCTTGTGGTACTATCTCAAAAACTATTGACAAGGATATTGTTTTCAGAGTCGCTGGAGAAGTACCTCCAGAAAAAATAAAGGATATTATAATAACTGCTTTAGATTCTAAGCTCCAACTATCAATTAAACTTTTAAACGATTTAATCAATGATTATGGGCTTTCTGGACAAAATATTATTAAGAATATTCATAGAGAGATCTATGATCTAAACATCTTGGAAAATGTAAAATTAGAGTTAGCCAAGCTTTTAGCCGAATTTGAATATCGATTAAGTCAGGGAGGAACAGAAGAGATTCAGCTACAAGCACTTTTAGCAAAAATCGTTATGTTGCAAGAGGCGGAATAGTTGAGCCTTATGCTCAATAGATAGTTTCTCTTTTAAAAAAAATGCTTCCATCCTCTCCTTAGATTTTTTATCTTCGATAAATCTTATCTCTTCGCTGTAATCAATATTCCATAAAATTAATCCCTTAGCATTGACAGGTTGATAGGACCATTCACGAGTGGGATCAAACAGTTGATTGAAATCTGTAAATGAAATTTCTCCTAAGCCTAATTCCAATATTTTTCTAACCATACGTCGGACTTGCTGTCTAAGAAATGCTTGGCTTTTAAATTGAAATAATAAATAATCATTTACGACCGTTAACGTTGCGGATTCCATATCTCTTATAGATTTTACTTCAAGTTTTTCTCTTTTCGAAAAGTTGATGAAATCATGTTTCCCTTCTAAAATTTTACAAGCTTTTTTCATTATTTCAACATCAATAGAACTATAATTTTGTAGGTATGAATATGGTTTCAAAACTAGGTACAAGTAATGCCGTAATACTGCATTATATCGAGAGAGAAAATGCATTGGAACTTTCCCATAAGCCCAAATACCTATTTCTTTAGGTAATGCTGAATTTATTTCCATCAAAATCGGTTCTTTTTCCATAATACAAGTAAAACATGCACCACGAGCAGATACATATCTATCTGTTCTACTAGCAAATTCAAATCCAGATTCTTTAATGTTTTCTATATACTTTTTTTTCAACAATGCGTCTATGAGACAATCTTCAATTGTTAAAAAATTGGGCTGCCTTTGAGATCCATGATATTTCGATTTGCCAATATAATATAATTTAAAAAGATACCTTCTTTTTTCCATCATCTTAACTTCAACTAATAATAAATCAACTAAAGATGCAAAAAATCATAAATTTTTTTCTTTTATCCACGAAACTTGAATTTTACGATGTGTTTGATTAAAGAAAAACATTTTAATCTAAAGCATATTTTTTATATTCAAAATTAAATTATGGGTAATAAATTACTATTTTATTAAAAAAGTAAATGAACCATCATGGTAAATATCATTGCTTCATTGAGAAACTTTCGTGATCGTATTAGAACATCAGTGAGTGTTAAAACCCAGAATATATTGTTTTTCTTCGCAGTTTTTTTGGTGGTGTTTTTAGCTATATTATTACGTATTAGCCCTATGTTTAGAGGTCCACGATTAATTAAAGCATTTGATCCTTGGATGCAATGGTATAACTCAGAATATCTAAATAAGCATACTCTCTATGAGTATTTTAGTTGGCGTGATTATAAAAGCTGGTATCCCACGGGGTTCTACCGTGGAAGTTTACGCCCCGGTTTAACCTTTACTGTTGTTGTAACACACAAAACACTTACATTTTTAGGGATCCCAATATCATTGTATGATGTATGTTATTTCTTCCCAGCAATAATGGGTGGATTAACTGTGTTAGTCATTTATTTTTTAGGAAAAGAAATACTTGATCGAGGAACTGGATTAATTGCTGCGTTTTTTCTAGCTTTTAATCCAGGATATATGCAACGCACAATGGCGGGGTTTTTTGATAATGAAACAATAGGAGTATTTGCCTCTCTCCTAACATTTCTCTTTCTTTTAAAAGGTATGAGAACTGGAAAATTTGTGTTTTCTGCGCTAGGTGGTATGTCATTAGGATATTTATCTTTAAGTTGGGGGGGATATCAGTTTGTCTATTTAATAATTCCACTTCTTAGTATTATTTTGATTCTTTCTGATAAATACAATGAAAATATCCTTATTACTTATGCTGGAGTTGAGGGTATTGGTTTACTTATTTTTTCTTTATATGCTAAGTTTGATTATTCTGCATTATTTTCTGAATTAGAGACAGGTGGAATCTTTTTATTCACAATAATCTTAGTAATTTTTCACATAATTCAATCCAAAAAAACAGAACACCCTGCATTATATAACAGTATTATAAATTTTGTAAAATGGGGTTTTATACCCGGAATATTAATTGGGGCGATTATTTTATGGGTTGCACCTGATCTTATTCCTTTTGGTTTTGGATCACGATTCCAAACAATTCTGAATCCTTTATTTAGAGATGAAATAAGTTTAGTAGCATCAGTCGCAGAACAAATGCCAAGTCCTTGGAGTGTATTTTACTATAATACGTTAATTCCGTTAGTATTAACCCCCCTAGGAATATACTTTTGTTTTAAAATTTTAAATGCATCAGAAATATTTTTAATTGCATTTGTAATCCTGATGTTTTATTTTACAGGGAGTATGATACGCATCATCTTAATATTTGCTCCTGCAGTATCATTAATGGGAGCATATGGATTAGTAAGTGTTCTTAAGATCTTTGGTAGCTTTATAGGTGAACAGAGAGAAGGGGTAAGTAGAAAACGGAGAAGGCAGGTAAAAGGATCGGTAGGCGTTCCTGAAACGGTAGCCATTTTTATGGTTGTTGGATTTTTAGGAGTCGCCCAGATTGTTCATGCAACAGATATTGCTATTGACCAGTTTTCTTTTACTCAAATTGCTCCCGCAGGAGTTGTTCATGATTGGGAAGAATCGTTAACTTGGATGAGATCTAACCTGAAAGGTACCGATGTTGTCGTATCCTGGTGGGATTATGGATATTGGCTTACCCCGATCGGGAATGTAACGACTGTAAATGATAATGCCACCATGAATTCCACTAGAATCGGTTTAACTGGAATGGCATTAATGCAGACAAGTGAACTGTATAGTGCAAAAGCATTTCGTAGATTAAAGGCAGATTATGTATTAGTCTATTTTGGATTAATGATTACCGGATTAGGTGGAGATGAAGGAAAGTGGCCTTGGATGATAAGAATTTGTAATGATAATTACGAAAGGTATAAGAGACAAGGTATGGAGGAAGATAATTGGGCATCTAATTCTGTATTTAATGAAAGTGCATATCAAAACCCAAATAATGGAAGGATGGGAGCAAAATGGTTCCAGAGTCAACTAGTAAGGTTAATGTTTTATGGTGTTCCTACAAATCCGGATGATCTTGAAGATCAAGACATAAGAAAGACGTATGCTAATTTAATCAACAATCCTAACAACCCTACTCAGGATGGGGGTGTTTGGAAGGATCATATTCCCGATAATGGAATATATAATTTCCAAATATTTATACCCACATATATTTCAGCATTAGGCTTAGTAAAACTTTATAAAATTGATTACACAATCTTAGATTCTAAATTCACCATAAATGATGCCGAGGTTTTTGAAAATGGATATGCTACGTTTAATTTGAGAAACACAGGTACAAAAGATTTATTTATTAAAAGTATAAATATCAATGGAACGGAATATGATTTTGTTATGGGTGAAAGCCAGGATACTGCGATTTTGAAAGGTGGGGAATCAGAAATGGTATGGGTAGATATTAAATCAAAAGGTACAAATTTTCAGAAAGATGATGTCGTTAATATTAATGTAACAGCGGAGTCAGTGGGGTTAGCAGGGAGAGCTTATGAATTTTCTAATAGCACAAAAAATTTCTTTGTAAAAGAACCTAAAGAAGGAGCTATTAAAATCAATAAAGAGAATAGTAAAGTAATCCAAAAAGATTCTGCTCATTCGGATATTTATCTTGAGGTTGAAAATATCGGAGATACTGTTGAAGTATTAGAAAGATTTTATCTTGACGAGGATATTATAGAAAACAAAATAGATCCTACTAAGGTTAAATTCCTAAGTGGTTCTTCTATTCTACGACCTGGAGAAAAAGTCGCAGTACAAATTACCAATGTTGCAACTAATTTTTATCCAATACGAACTTATGATAAAATTGGGGTAGCTACTCCAAATGATGTAAGAGACGAAGTCTTGTTTACATCTACAAAGGAAAACTATTCCCTCTCAATTTTAAGTAGGGAAAGAATTGTATCCCCTGAAGCGTTGGTGGCACTCAATAGTTATGAAAGATATCACATTCCTCTAGATTTTAACCTGAGTCATGGATTTACCTACGATAATGAGAGTACCATTTTAAAAATCAAGGTTAAAAATACTGGGAACATAATATTCGGGATAGATTCAATATATCTAACAGAATCTTTGATCGAAGTTGATTATGAAGATTTTTATACTAAAAGTGGTAGTCTCCTTATGGATAAGAATGATGAGGATGTTATTATTATAGATGCAACAGATTACGGAAATTTTGAAGTTAATGACGAGATTTTAGTTTGCGTAACGGGAAGTTTCGGTACAACAGTAACTTCAGATATCGGGTATATCCATACAATTAGAGATGATTCAGATATACAAATAATCGACAGCGTTGATAGTATTATAACTTCCTTTATCTATGCAAATGAAACAGGAAAACTAATGATTAAAAATACAGGAGATAAGGAGGTCACAATTGACGAAATTTATGTAAATTCCACACTCGTCGATAATGTGAAGTATATATATGGAAAGCCTTCCTTAAATATTCAAGAATGCGCAATAGTATCATTTGATATTCCCAATTTGATGATAAACAAATCGGATGAAGTAGTTATCAATGTCACTACCACTTCAACCGCTAAAGCAGGGAAAATTTTACATGCTTATGTAGATTCTGCGTATTACAATCTAACTCTCGACGATGTCAATACAATTGTCGATAACTCCAGAAATATGACTTTGGTCTTTACTAATAATGGGATGGCTAATGTCACACTTGATTCTGTTTATGTAAACGATACTTACGTAGCTCTAAATAATCTCTTTGCATACTTCAATAATTCATGGGTACGATTAACGGGCAGTAATTTGGCTGCTTTTAATGTTGGGATTGGAGATTCTATGAAAATAACTATCCAAGTCAGTGACCTTGAAACAATTACCGGACTTTCTATTGATATAGATGATGTAGTAGTAATCCTTATACGGACCGAAGAGGGTGCTGAGATTTATCATGAGGAAACTGTTGTTCCCTAATACTTGTCGCTAAATCATCCAATTTTTTATAACTTTTTTTAGAAAAAATCATAACCGATTATTAATTAGAATATCTATAGACATATCTCTTATATATTCATTTAAATCTTTATATTACATTATTCATACTCTATAAATTGATTTATATGACAACTGAGTTCCGAATTCAAACAGATTTCAAACCTGCTGGAGACCAACCTTTAGCTATTTCAACCCTAGCAAGAAATATTCAGGAGGGAAATCGATTTCAAACATTATTGGGTGCTACAGGAACGGGTAAAACATTCACAATCGCCAATATAATCCAAGAAATCCAAAAACCAACACTTGTAATGGCACCTAATAAAACCCTTTCTGCTCAATTATATAATGAGCTTAAGGAACTATTTCCTCATAACGCGGTTCATTATTTTGTCTCCTACTACGATTACTATCAACCAGAGGCTTACATGCCAGTTTCAGGATTATATATTGAAAAAGATTTCTCTGTAAACGAAGAAATAGAAAGATTAAGGTTAGCATCTGCTCATGCTATAAGGACCAGGAGAGATGTTGTAATCGTTGCTACTGTATCATGTATATATGGTGTTGGGGATCCTGAATATTGGGAATCTGTGACCCTATATTTAGAAGTAGGTCAAAAACTTAAGAGATCTGAAATCCTCTCAAAATTAATTAAAATTAATTATGAACGAAAGAGTACTGATTTCAAGCCTGGTTCTGTGAGAGTAAGAGGTGATATTATAGATATATTTCCAGCTTACACTGAAGTTGCTATTCGAATATCAATGTTCGGAGATGAGATAGAATCAATTCAAGAGATACATCCAATTTCTAATAGTACACTAAGAGAGTTATCAAATTTTCGAGTTTTTCCTGCAACCCATTTCATGATTCCAGAAGAAAACAAAATAAAAGCCTTAGAATTAATTGAAGAAGAATTGAATGAAAGAATTGAGTATTTTAAAAGTCAAAAAAGGTATGCTGAAGCTCAAAGAATTGAAAGGAGAGTAAAATTCGATCTAGAAATGATGAGAGAAATGGGATGGTGTAAAGGGATCGAGAATTATTCTAGACCTCTTTCTTTAAGAGCGCCTGGAACTCCTCCAATGACGTTGATTGATTACTTTCCTGATGATTTTTTAATTGTAGCAGATGAAAGCCATGTTACCATACCTCAAATTCATGGGATGATAGGAGGAGATCGATCGCGCAAAGAAAACCTTGTTGAATACGGTTGGCGTTTACCCAGTGCTTTTGATAATCGACCACTTACCTTTGAGGAATGGGAGAACAAGATTAAATATATTATTTTCATGAGTGCAACTCCAGGAGATTATGAATTGAAAAAAAGCGGAGGAATTTCTGCTGAACAGATTATCAGGCCAACAGGATTAGTTGATCCTGAAATTGAAATACGGCCCGCAAAAAATCAAATTGACGACTTATTAAATGAAATACGAAAAGTTGTAGCTAGTGGTGGTAGAATTCTAATAACGACATTAACTAAGCGTATGGCAGAAGATATTGCAGAATATTATACAGAACTAGGGGTAAAAATAGCGTATCTCCATTCAGAAGTCGATACAGTAGAAAGATTTGAAATCTTAAGACAATTAAGAGACGGAACTCACGATGTCGTGGTAGGGATTAATCTTTTAAGAGAAGGACTTGATCTTCCTGAAGTCAAATTAGTGGCGATATTAGATGCTGATAAGTTAGGATTTTTAAGAGATACTCGTTCTTTGATTCAAACAATTGGAAGAGCCTCAAGGAATGTAGAAGGAAGAGCAGTATTATATGCTGATAGAGTTTCAACAGCAATGAGAGAAGCAATCAATGAGACTAATAGAAGAAGGAAAAAACAAATCGCATATAACGAGAAAAATAATATTACTCCCCAAACAATCCATAAGAATATCTTAAAATCTTTATCAGATGAGAAAGAATATAAGGAAAAAGAAGTTAAACGACTAAAACAAAGCATTAAATCAAAAATAGAACAACTAGAGAGAGAAGGGGATATTGATATAGTTCTTCAATACCTGGAAACTAAAATGTTTCTGGCGGCTAAAGAACTTCGATTTGAAGATGCTGCGTATTTACGTGATAAAATTCAAGAAATAAAGAAAAAGAATAAAATTCTGGCATAAAAATTCCAAAAAGGATAAATTATTTTCCTACTGATAAATAAGCTAAAGAATAAAATTTCGGTTTAGTTTTAAACTAGAAAAAATATGTCTAATTGCAAAACCAAATTTAAATAATTTCTAATCCTAAATTGATTTACTAAATTAAAGTGATTCGTGTGTCTAATTTTATTGATGAAATAGTGGATTTGAATGAAAGTAAAGTTTTAGAGTTATTAAAAGAAAGACTTGCCAATAAAGATGATCTATTATTAATTATGAATGATGTAAAGACTGCTATGAAACTTATTGGAGATAGATTCCAAAATAAAGAATACTTCTTACCGGATTTGATCATGTCGGGAGAAATTTTGCGACAAATCTTTGAGGAGTTAGGTCCTAAATTAAAAGAAGTTCAAAGTTCTGAAGAAAAGAAAGGAAAAGTACTTTTAGGAACTGTTGCGGGGGATATTCATGATATTGGTAAAGATGTAGTGAAATTCATGCTAGAAGCAAATGGGTTTGATGTATTAGATTTAGGCATAGATGTTCCTGCGAGCATGTTTATCGAAAACTTAAAACAGTTTAAACCTAAAGTTTTAGCACTTAGTGGATTCCTAACTCTTGCATTTGACTCGATGAAAGAAATCATTCAAAAAGTAGAAGAAGCGGGATTACGTGATACGATAAAAATTATGATTGGAGGTGGAACTGTCGATGAAAGAATTGTTGAATATGTGGGTGCGGATGCCTATGGAGAGAGTGCTGTGGAAGCAGTAAATTTAGCTACAAAGTGGTCAATGGTGTAATTACTATGAATGAAGAAGAAATTGAACGACTTTGTGAAATAAGAAAGCAAAGATATATTGATGCAATGAAAATGAGAGAACCAGATCGGGTTCCATATGCTCCAATGGGCACACTTTATGCTGCTATTCAAAATGGGATGACAGTTAAAGAGGCAAATTATAATCCTGAAAAAATGTATGAAGCGGCTTTAAAAATTTTACCACAATATGAATGGGATTTAGCCTCTAGTGGCATCTTAGGCTTACAATCAGGCCCTATCATGGATCTACTGGAAGTAAAGACTTTAAAATGGGCAGGGGCTGAAAATCCAGAGGTTCGATTACCAGATAACTCGACAGTTCAATATATTGAAGGTGAATACATGAAAGCTGAAGATTATAAAGAGATTCTTGCAGATCCTACTCAGTATGTAATTCGAAAAGTCTTGCCCAATCTGTGTGGTCTTTTTAAGCCATTTACCTTGTTTCCAAATTTTACAAGGCTCCAATTATTAAATGGTTTAATGGGAATACCAATGTGGATCATGAATCCAGATGTTTTGAAGCTAGTGGAAAAAATTGGTGAAGTACGACAACTAATGAGGAAATCAAGGAATGCTAGTATGAATTATTTAAGTGAGATGAAAAAACTAGGCTTTCCTTCATTGAATACAAGGAATGCATTTTCATTTGCTCCCTTTGATATGGTCGGTGATCAACTTAGAGGTCTGAGGGGTGTAATGTTAGATATGTATCAACGACCTGAGGAATTAAAAGCATTAATAGAAATGTTTATTGTACCATTGAGTGAAGTAATGACATTAAGTTCCAGAAGTGTACATCAAGAGATCGATCCTATGGTTTTTATGCCTTTACATAGAGGAGCTGATGGATTTATGAGTGATGAGCAATTTGCAGAATTTTATTGGCCATCACTAGCAAAAGTCATGGATAATTTTATTAAACAAGGTTATATTGCATCACCTTTCATAGAAGGATCATATAATGATCGACTTGATTATCTTGAAGAATTTGCTAAATCGCATAAGGGAAAAGTATGTTATAGGTTTGATAAAACAGATATAATTAAAGTAAAAGAAAGAATGGGTGATTATGCAATAATTCTGGGAAATATTCCTGCAACATTATTTATTGCAGGAACTCCAATTCAAATGGAAGATTACGTGAAAAAAATCCTTGAAGGCTGCAAGGAAGGTGGAGGGTATATTCTTGATGGTGGAGTAGGTCTTCCTGAACGTTCGAAACATGAAAATGTTATGGCTGTAACTAAAACGCTTGAAAAATATGGTTTCTCTCGAAAATAAATGAATTATTTCCTAAGTTTTTAAATTTATTGCTCAAAGCATGGTTATTTCAAAGTTAAAAAAATTATATATAAAAATAATCCATATATAACTATTGAAAAATCTAATCAAACATAAAAAAGGTAAAAAAAATGTCAAGTGAAGTATTAATATATGAGGTTAAAGATCAGATTGCATATATTACATTAAACAATCCAAAGCGAAATTTATTAGATCCTCCTTTATGTAAAGCCTTGGGAAAAGCATGGGATCGCTTCGCTGATGATCCTGAAAGCAGAGTTGGAATTCTCAGTGCAAATGGTCCAGACTTTAGTTTTGGTGCAGATCTCAGAGTCAGGGGCTTATTAAACGATCTTCGTAAAGCATTTCCCTCGAATGGAACCAAAATCCTGAAACCAATTGTTGGGGCTGTGCATGGAACTGTTGCGGGAAGTGGATATGGACTTGCGATTCGTGGTACCGATATTACCTATGCCACTGAAGATACTCAGTTCATCTTTGGTGAAGCGTGGGTCGGAATTGTAGGTGGAATTATAGAATATACCCCTTACATGCCTTTTAAGGTTGCTATGGAATTTTATATGGGCGGTCAACCAATGAGTGGTAAACGAGCTTATGAAGTGGGTTTAGTCAACCATGTAACAAAAAATAAGGAAGAGCTTATGATAGAAGCTACCAAGATGGCTGAAATACTACGTGACAATGCGCCATTAACACTAAAAGCGATTAAATATGGACTTTACAAGAATATGGAACCTGCAGCAAGAAAAGCAGCACGTTTAGCCCAGGAGGAATTTAATGCGTTTATTCAACCTCAATTAGATAGTGAAGACCTGCAGGAAGGTATCAAGGCGCTTAGTGAAAATCGAAAGCCAATATTTAAAGGTCGTTAATCTTTCGCTTTTGTATATTTTCGGAAGGAGAAAGTGACGAGAAAATCAAGGAGAATCAATAATTTATTACTTTTTTACAAAAAAAAGAATTTAAACTTAGAAATATCAATTTAACCAAAAATATTTATGCTCAGTCTTTTAGGGTGCTCGTCTCTTACTTTAACCATTTTAATTGCATTATTTGGACAATTTGCAGCACAAGTTCCGCATCCTATACACATTTCTTCTCTAACTTTCATCTTCTCATCTGATGAATCTGGTTTACTTGGCCAGACATGATAAATCGCTTCGTTAGGACATTTTTCCATACATATTTCACATTTAGTACAGAGTTCCATATCAAATTCAGGAGTAAAATTAGTCTGAAAAACACCCTTATAATGATATAATTTGGCGGGAAGTAATACTCCACAATGACAACTACAACAATTACAAATCCATTGAGACGTGTCTTTACTGGTATCTGCAACAGTATTATGAACAAGTCCTGCTTTCTCAGTTTCTCTAATAAACTCAATAGCTTCTTCCTTAGTCAGTCTTTTTGCGCCATAACCTATCTGCCTTTCCGCAGCTTCTCCAGTTAGAAAACAACCCAATTCTGCAGATGCATGTTTGCATGGTTCTCCTGTATATTCACCAATTAACCGACACTGACAAGGTACAACGGCAAATGATTCATTTTTATCGATCATATCTTTAACTACTTCAAAAGGAAGAACCTTAGTCTCAACATCTAACGATTCATCAACTTTAATTAACTTCTCCTCAGAATCATATGGAAGTAAAGGACGGAATCCTCTTCGGATGCTTTTATCATCTTCTAAATCTGGTGCTCTGTTTTTGAAAATGTATCGATAAATCTCTGCAACTTTGTGAAGATTTTCTTCAGAATCCTTTCGTCTGATAAAGTACATTTCAAATATACCTGGTACAAGCGGAAGCAATCGATAATCTGAGCCAGATCTCAAAACGGTGCCATTTCTTGCTGATCTTCTTAACAGTTCTTCTATTTCTTCTTCTGATTTACCTGTTTTTTCCGCTAATTCTTTTCGAGAGGTTTTCATCCCCACATTATTAAATTGAGATAAAACTTTGATCTCATCTTCATTCCAGAAAATCTTCATCAATTTGAATATTTTTTTGTGGTTAGGAGCAGTTATTGTTCCAATTTGTAATTTTTGTCTTACAATCTCATAATTATCAATTTGAGTCATAAAATAATTGAGGGCTATATATATTATAAATTTTTCATTTTGTAATGAAACTTGATTTTACGGATTTTAAAATCTGTTAGTCCTTTTAAGGTTTCTAGAATTTATTAAAACTTAGTCTTTTTAAGCTAATAGAAGGAAAAAAAAAAAAATGAAATTGTTATTAATTCTTAAATCTATGCATGTTTCTTTTTTCTTATAATTGTGTAACCGATTCCTGAGATAGCCATTATTCCAACAGGTAAAATAACACAAAGTGAATAACCTGGGATCAATGGTGCCGCACCCGGTTCTCTAGGCTTAATAAAATTAAACCTGAACACACCCCAGAAAAAGCTAAAATCCCAGTCTTTAGCGATTGCCATCCCCCTCAAATCATTCCCTAAATAAATAGTTGGATATTGATAGTTCTGAATCCAATCAGATAGGAAATCATATGATTCTTGAACTCCAGTTTCATTTTGGAACCAGACTTTCTTGATTGCATTATCGTATGTTGTATTATAGCAAAAGCCCATATTGTAAAACTGATCATATGGAAAGATTGAAGATGCAGGACTCTTATAATAGGCTTCAAGGTAACCAAGATTGGCTACTCGGGTATAACCTAATTTTAATGCAAATCCATCAGTTATGGTCCAAGGAAATGTGAAGTATGCAGACATTTTAGTGTATGTATCAGGTACATCTTTCCAAGCTTCGGTATCAGCCAGATCACACCCAATATCCGTAAGACTTGTCGACATCACACTATAAGATTCTAAATGGGCATCATCCCAACTATACTCCATGCTATAAATAGGATTGGTCTCTGCTACTGTCCGCCAATCACTATCTGAACTACTTTCATCAAGACCTCTAGCAGCACATTTTGCTCCCCAGTATGGATCATCTAAAAGAGCTTGGCGTGCTATGGTGAGGTTATGAGTAGCAATTGGTATGGATGGATTATAATATGGATTTGTTGTGCAAAGATATCCTCCAGAACGTACTACACGGTCTTCCATTGCAACGTGTATCCAAGTATCATAATCAAACGCATAAGAAAGCGCCTTTCTAAAAGCACGATTTATTCCATGTGCATTCATAGTCCCGTCTGGATTCATTACTCCTGAAGCAACGAATGCACCCTTGAGAGTAGGATAGTAGGAACTCATATTTAAGTGATAGACATTAGCCCAAGTCCACATAAACGTTTCATTGATACAATTGAGAATTATATTTTCTCCATAACTTTCAACGCCAAGAGGTACATATCTTACATTAGGAGCTTTTTTCATATCTTTATAATTGACAGGTTCCCAAGTACGGTCATAAGCACAGTCAATATCTCCTGTAACCATAGCAGTATTTCTAGCCTGATATCCTGCTTCTGTGTGGGCAAAAGTAGCTAACGCAACGTTCTCAACTGTATGCCAACCCTCAGCTTGTTGAGCAGTAGCATTCCACCAATCATCCCATCTATGTAATGTACCAATATCCGATACATGTTCTTCAAAAACATAAGGACCTGTACCTATGAGGTGTCCGGGGAATCCTGTAGTAGGATAGCCACCAGAAATATCTGGTTGTAGAAAAGGAGGAGTCAGACCATATCCTAAGATAGCAGTATCAGAATAGTCTGCTCCATAGGAATACATTGAGATCATGATGATTCCCCATAAATAATTCATACCAGAGGCCCAGTCACCAAAATGGATTATAAGTGTCCCCCCCGATTGTAAATCTTGTGTAATGGTTACATTATAAAATCGGGGCCAGCGACCCATCATTTTTGATTCAGTAGAGGTACCAAATCCTGGATACTCTCCAGGCTTCCCCGCATACTGCGTGACATTCCAACTGGGGCTTTCATAGGGTGCCCAATCAGCTTGTTCTAACCAAAAAGTATCTCGTCTAGAACCCATATTTGAATCAACTACTGGTGTAATACCACTAATATTCCCAATAATTGTCATAAGTCTATCGATATTCCATTTGCATACTGTTGCATTCCAATCTGAACCGTCATGGAACTTAACTCCCGATCGAAGGGTTATTTCTACTGATTCTACACCGTCATAATTCATAAAACCATCCTCATTCATTTCATCTGGTCTATTTGTAAGTACCCAGCTTGTTGCAAGTACTGGAAGTAATTCAGCGCCATCATTACCACCATCCCAAAGCTGTTCTCGTGGTCGAAACAATGTTTCAAGAGTGGCACCCACATAATAATCGCCAGTACTAACCACAGCAGTAGGACTATCCCAGTGAGCAAGAGAACGTGGTCCGGCGGAGCTTCCAATAAAAACATCTGTGACTTGAGCTTTTGCAATAGGAAAGAACGGTATTAGCATAGAAGTAAGAAAAAGAGTTAATATTAATCCTTTTGAATATTTTTTCATATTATTGATTCGCCTTACTTTTTTTTGATTTCGATTTTTTTGTTAAATTAAATTTACGAAGTAAATTTATTTATAGGTTATGATAATTATATATTTAAACGTTTCTGAAAATTATCACTTTGGTTAAAAAATCAATGTTAATTGAATATAATATAGGATCTTCAATTTTTAGATCGAAGAATTTAAGTGAGAGTAAAAATTTTGTTATGATACATGTGGAGATGAGAAAAAGTGGTTAAAAAAAAGACAAATATGATAAAATATATCATCAGACGGATATTAATGATGATCCCAATGTTGTTTCTTGTTCTAACTTTTGCCTGGATTTTATCGCATTTGATGGAAGTAAGCCCAATTACCAACAAATTAGGTGGCTTAGTTGATTTTGACGTGCTTAAAGCCGAATTAGAGAGAGCTGGTTTCTATGATCCTTGGTATGTTCAATTGGGTTTGTATTATAAAAATTTTTTTACAGGAGATTGGGGTAATTCTTATGTAATTCGAGAAAATGTTCCTGTTATCGATTTTATTTTAGAAGTATTTCCAAGAACAATAGAATTAATGATAATTCCGATAGTATTAAGTCCTATCATTGCAGTTAAGCTTGGACTATCATCAGCAACCCATAAGGATAAATCAAAAGATATTCTCATCAGAGCTCTTGCAATTTTTGGAGCTGGGTTTCCCGTGTTTTGGATTGCTACTTTGCTTCAGCTCTTATTTGGTTATTATTTGGGAACGTTTACGTATACTAAATTAGACTTACCTGTATTTTTCGCTAATACTCCAGGATTGAGATATCCAGAGCCAGACCTTGTTTGGCCTTGGGATAAAACAGGATTTCGTTTAATTGATAGTTTCCTCTATAATGATCAAATTTATCTATGGGACACATTACAACATTTACTTCTTCCGGCTCTATGCGTAACTTTTGTTTCGTTGGCCGCTATTACTAGGCAAACCCGATCAAGTATGTTAGATGTTTTAGATCAAGATTACATTAGAACTGCGAGAGCTAAAGGTGTTATAGAAAAAGATGTTATAAATAAACATGCCCTTCGAAATGCTTTATTACCCACTAGCAATCTTATTATCGGGGGGACCGCAACGGCATTACTAGGATCTTTTTTTATTGAAGTAACTTTTGAATATAAAGGTTTTGGCTTTTATATGGTTGAGTCGATATTTTTAGGAGATTATTTAGTTATAAACGGACTCTTAGTATTTTCTACCATAATACTTCTTACAGGGAATTTAGTTGCGGACGTCATGTATACTATTATTGATCCTAGAATAACATATACTTAACATAAAATCGAGAGGTAATTAAAGATGACAGAACAAACTTTTATTGAGGATAAGATTCAAATACAGCCTGAATTAGATAGGAAAAAGCAATTTTTTCGATTCTTAAGATTTTATTTAACTCCTGGTTGGCGAGATCCTGAATTCTCAGCTCAAGAATATCAGATAGAAAAAATAAAATCTAAAAGGAGAATGTTTCGACGCCTTCTGAGACCTTTAACAATATCAGGAATGGTAATGATCCTATTCATTATGGTATTAGCAATATATACTCCTTGGTTAACTCACTATAGAATAGAAGAGATAGTGATACCTTATATTCCTGCTGGAGAAACTGCATTTGCTTCTCCATCACCCGAACATCCTTTAGGGACAACAAAATATGGATATGATGTTTTAGCAAGAATTATTTGGGGTGGTAGAACCACATTTTTAATGGCATTAATTCCTGTATCCATCTCAATTGGAGGAGGACTTATCTTAGGAACGATATCAGCATATTTTGGTGGCACGGTAGATTATCTAATGATGCGTTTTGTAGATGTAATGTATGCATTTCCAAATTTGGTTCTGGTTGTCATACTCGTTCCTATACTGGGACAAGCATTATTTACTAGTCTTGTAATTTATGGAATTCTTTTTATACCATATAGGACCAGGTTTATGCGATCCCTTGTGTTACAAGTAAAGCAATTAGAATATATTCAAGCAGCAAAAACAGGTGGTGCGCAAAAGTTCAAAGTGATGTTTAAGCATATTATACCTAATGCTATTAGCCCTATGATAATAGCATTTTTTGGCGGAGCAGCGGTCGCTGTAATAGGTCTAGCAGGTTTAGCTTTTATAGGATTTGGAGATCCAACTGTTGCCAGTTGGGGAACTGATATTAATTGGGCAAGAGCTACATTTAGCAATGTCAATGCGGCTGTTTGGCCTGGACTATTAATAGGAGTAACATCTATAGGATTTATGCTTGTAGGAGATGGACTGCGAGATGCATTGGATCCACGATTAAGTTTATAAAAAGTATAGAGAAGAGGGGATAAAAGGTTATAAACATATTATATCAAGGAGGTCAAGGATTAAATTATGGGATGGCTTTCATTGAAACATTCGTTGCTATGCTCATTTTGTTCTTTATTTCGAATTTAATTCATAAATATCTCCCTGAAGACAAAAAAATCTTGCGTTCAATTCATAGAAAAAGCTCACTTGTAATTTGTATCATAGTTTTTTTCATAATATTTGGTATTCGGAGCTTTCTTGAAACTATAGGGGCTTATTTTACTCTATTTTTAATGATGAATAATGATAGTTTAATGTTTGCTCTTATGGCAACTCTGTTTAATGTCTTTTATAAAGAACTGGTAATTAAAAAGGAAAAATTTGGTTCAATAGGAGATCCCTTTTTGAGTAATCTATTTCAAAAAGTATTTAATTATTTTATTATAATATCTTGGATAATTTGTGGTGTATTCTTTTCAATTTCTCTTCTGAGAATTAGAATGAGTAATCCTGATATTTTCAACATAGGTTTTATATGGGCAGCTTTAATTATTTTATTTGATATGGGTATCACAATTTTAATAAATAGCGCTCTTCCAATTGAGAAACGTATTTCTAAGGAAATTCTCAGATACGCTATGTTTACTGGTGGACTTGTTGCATTCGGGATCTGGTCAATACAGCTAATAATTTTTGAGTTATATTTAAACAGATGGCTTGGAATAATGGTATTCAAACAGGATATTCGTTTTGAATTTATAATTTTTAGTAATATATATGTTGCTATTTTTCTTGTATCTTTGATTAAGATATTTTTACCTAAAGCCGAGGAAAAAGGCAAGTTAAGGGTTCAAAGAGCAATTGAAATAGTTGAAGCTGAAATGCAAACTGTACAAGATTTTGTTTCAGGAGGGAATCATACGATTCTTGACGTGAAGAATCTCACTACTTACTTCCACACCGAAGAGGGTACTGTTCGTGCTGTAGAGAATGTTTCTTTTAAGCTATACGAGGGAGAAGTTCTTGGTCTTGTGGGTGAAACGGGATGCGGCAAATCTGTAACCGCATTATCAATTCTTCGAGTAATTCGACCTCCAGGAAAAATTGAAAAAGGCAGTGTTATTTTTGGTGGGGAAAATCTAATAATAAAACCTGAAAATGAAATGTTAAAATATCGTGGTAAAGAAATTACTATGATTTTTCAAGATCCACTAAATTCTCTCAATCCTGTTTATAGAATTGGTAAGCAAATTTCAGAAGTATTCTTACTACATATGGAGAATGAAATGCTTGCTGAAGCTTCCAAATTTCCTGATAAAACTATTTACGGTATTGCTCGAGAATGGAGTATAGATCTTTTAAGGGAATTGAATATCCCCTTTCCTCATGTAATTATTGATCGATACCCACATGAGTTAAGTGGTGGTATGCGCCAACGAGTCCAGATTGCGATGGCTCTTGCATGTAGACCCAAGCTATTAATTGCTGATGAACCTACCACAGCACTTGATGTCACAATTCAAAATCAAATTCTGAAACTGATGAAAGATCTTCGTAAGAAATATAATACAACTATATTATTTATTACACATGATCTTGGAATTATCTCTAAAATGTGTAATCGAGTTGCGGTGATGTATTGCGGATCCATTGTTGAATATGGAGATATAAAAAAATTATTTATTAAACCTTATCATCCATACACTAGAGGACTTATTGCTTCTGTTCCTGTTATGAAGAAAAGACAACAAAAACTTGAAGTAATTCCTGGAATGGTACCAAATCTAATTTACCCCCCTTCAGGATGTAGATATCATCCTAGATGTCGTTATTGTTTTGAGCCATGTGATTCAAAAATTCCAATCCAAGTTGAGGTTGAGACTGGATATTTTGTAGCATGTCATCTTTATGATCCAGAATATGAAGATTTAGCTAGAATTTCTATACAAAAGGCAGAAAGGTTATCAGAATAAAGAATAATTAGAGGTTATTTATGATCATGGTTGATATATCTGAAATTATTATTTTTCCAGTTATTCTATTCATAATTGGATTTTTTATCATGAGAAGTTATATAAGATCGAAGATGTGGGAGAATTCAACGAAGATTGCTCTCGTAATAAATTCTATTTGGTTACTTTTCACTTTGATTCAATTAGGTTATTCACTTTTATTGGTCTTCACTTTTATTATATTGAATTCTATCATTGATTCCTCTTTAATACTGATTTTTGTAAATGCAATACTATTTATCCCTATTGGTGTATTAGTTTTATGGGGATTTTATAATAAAAATTTTTTTGAGTCCATCAAAATTATTGGATTCATTCAAGGTATTTTACTAGTAATATCGTTGTTTTTAAATGCTCTTCCTAAGATCCTTAATATCTGGCTAATTGAAGGAAATGATGATTTAGATGGGTCAAAATTTACTTTTGCTCTAGGTTTTCTCTTTCTTTTCGGATTATCTATTTTACTGGCTTATTGGGGCAATAAAATACAATTAGTGCAACATAGGATACCTCTTGCTTTTGGTAGCATAGCACCTGGAGTCTATTATTTAATATTAACCTTTATTACTCAACAAGACAAATTTCTTAAGAATGCTTTTAGTAATATCTTATTTAGTTTTATTATAGCAATTATTGTTATCGTGGTTGTGAAATTCATAGCTTACCAAACCATAGAACTAACAGAACTCAGAGGTTTAACTGTTCTTGAGAAAGATAAAGCTTTACTTAACGTAAAAGATCTTAAAGTACACTATCCCCTCTATAAAGGAACCCTTAAAAGGCAAATTGGTGCTGTGAAGGCAGTTAATGGAATCTCTTTTAGCATAAAAACTGGTGAGACATTGGGTTTAGTAGGAGAAAGTGGATGTGGGAAAACAACAGTTGCTAAAGCTGTTCTAGGTTTGGTAGATAAGACCGAAGGAGAAATGTTGTTCCAAAATAAATCAATCCCTCCAGATTATTCTGCTTATTTAAGACATAAGATACAAATGGTTTTTCAAGATCCAGATGCATCTTTAAATCCACGTATGAAAATAGTTGATATAATAGCAGAACCGCTCAGAAATTTACTTGCTGTTACAGATAAAATAGAAATCAGAAAACGTGTATTAAGATTGCTGGACGAAGTTTCCTTAAAACGAGAGCATATGGATCGCTACCCGCATGAATTTTCTGGTGGTCAGAAGCAAAGAATTGTTATTGCGAGAGCATTGGCATGTAATCCTGAATTAATTATCTTAGACGAGCCAACTTCGGCACTAGATGTATCAGTTCAAGCACAAATACTCAATCTTCTTAGAGAGTTACAAGCACAATATGGGTATGGATATCTGTTTATTACTCATAATTTAGCTGTTGTAAATTATATTGCTGATCGTGTTGCTGTCATGTATCTTGGAAAAATTGTAGAAGTTGGAAGTAAAGAACAAGTTTTTAAAAGACCCACTCATCCGTATACTCAAGCACTTCTTTCTTCACATTCTGACATTGATCCATACAATCAAGAAATCAGTTTTGTTATTAAAGGAGAAGTTCCAAGTCCTATAGCACCCCCACCGGGATGCACTTTTAATCCACGCTGCTCTTCAGATGCACGTACTAAAGAATGTGAATTTGAATTACCTCATAGGATAAAAGTCGAGGAGGGACATTATATTTGGTGTGTAAATCCTCCTACGTCGATACGATCAGAAATTCAAGAACCTAAAGAGAGTTTATCTGTGGAATAATGGGCAAAGTACGTCTTTTATTCTTGTACTTATTTATGACAGCACTATTAATTTAAAAACTATTAATTTAAATCCCAATTTTCTATAAAATTAGTGATGTATAATTTATAAATAAATTTACATAGTTAATTTAAAATAATAAAAAAACAATAATTGAATTATGGTAGTTCAAGATATCAGATTGACTCCACTTCAAGGTATTCCTACAGAAAGGGTTCGTAAAATTAGGGACAAAATGTTATCCCAACCCTTCGAATATGATCTTGAGCGAGCACGATGCTATTCAAGGATTTGGAAACAGATGGAAGATGCTCATCCCTACATGAAAAAGGCTAAAGCATTAGAAGAATTTTTGCGCTGCCTCCCTATTAGGATTGACACTGATGAAATTCTTGTAGGAGTAAAATCCAGTAAAATACGAGCTGATCCTTTTGAAATAGAACTTGGAAGGCATGTTCGAACATATGATTTTCTTTTAGATGATTCAATAGACGAAAAAACTAAAGATTATTTCCGCAGGCGTAATCCCATCCTTAGACGTTATGTCCCTTTTACAGAAGAAGAACTTGACGAATTGAAAAATGATATTATCCCAGTTTGGAAAGGGAAGACATTAACGGACCTGAAAGAAAAACTTTGGATCGAAGCAGGCTTATTCAAGGAGAAAAAGAGTTCTATGGAACGAGCTGAGAGTTGGATTAACCCATTTTATGCAAATATGCAGGGTCATACCATTCCAGGGTATAAACGAGTTCTTAAAATAGGATTTAAAGGAATAGAAAAACGAGCTATCGAAGAACTTGAAAAACTTAAAGAAGATGATGAGGATTACGAAAATCGCAAGACTTTTTATGAAGCAGTTCAAGTTTGTTCCAAAGCTGTTTGTGATTATTCTAATCGTTACGCAAATCTGGCAATAGAGATGGCTGAAAATGCACCAGAACATAGAAGAGCAGAACTTTTAGATATCGCTGAACGGACAAGAAGAGTGCCTTCCCTCCCACCCAGAAGTTTCATGGAAGCACTTCAATCGGTATGGATGACCAACGTCGTCATGGAAATGAGCTATGGTAATGGTAATATATTTTCTCAAGGACGAGTAGATCAATATCTTTATCCTTATTATGCAGCTGATTTAGCAGAAGGACGGATTACTTATGAGGAAGCTTTGGAAGCCATTGAGGAATATTTAGTTAAACTTGCTTCTGTTGTTATCGCAGGACAGAATAATATAACTATTGGAGGATTAGATAAGGATGGAAATGATACCACAAATGATATATCTTATATGTTTCTTGAAGCTGTTGCAAATGTAAAAAGTTTATTGAATACAATATCAATACGGATTTCTTCCAAGACACCTCGGGATTTTGTGAAAAGAACTATTGAAGCTTTTAAATACACAGGTGGAATGGGCATTCATAATGATGAAATCTTAGTACCACAGCTTCAAGAAGATGGCTATTCACTAGAACATGCCCGAGATTACTCACTTGTAGGTTGTGTAGAACCTCATGGTACAGGTTTTGATTTTTCATACACTGCAGGTAATGGTGTTCGATTGTCAACCGTTTTACATATGGCTTTAAACGAAGGACAAATGATTATAGCAGGGAACCGCCAATTTGGAGCAAAAACCCCTCATCCAAGTACATTTAAAACTTTCGAAGATGTGAAACAAGCTTTTGTAGACCAGCTTTCCTTTGGAGTAGATTTAGTGGTGAAAAAGGCTGAACTAAAGGATAAAGTATATGCAGATTATTTTCCTTCCCCCTTGCTTTCATCTACAATAGAGGGATGTCTAGAGAGTGGAAAAGATGTAACTCGAAATGGAGCGCTCTATAATAACAACCCTATTGGCTGTCAAGCATTAGCAACCGTAACCAATTCATTAGCAGCAATTCGTTGGGCTGTATTCGAAGAAAAGTTGTTAACAATGGAAGAATTAGTTACGCATCTGAATAATAATTTCAAGGGAGCAGAGAAACTTAAAGAACTTTTAAGAAATAAGGCTCCCAAATACGGTAATGGTGATGAACGGACAGATGAACTAGCAATATGGGTTGCGAATACTTTATGTGATATTGTGAGAAAATATCCTGCCAGAGGTGGTGCTGGTATTTATCGCACATATTTTGTATCTTCAGGACTTAATATACTTGAGGGTAAAATGTTAGGAGCTACTCCCGATGGAAGATTATCTGGTGAAGCTGTTTCTAACGGCATATCTCCTGCAAACGGAACAGAGAAAAATGGGCTTACTATGACGCTCCGATCAGTAGCTTACGCGACAAAAGATGCCCTCCTAACCGGTGGAGCATCAATGAACATAAGGATCAATCCCAGTTTAATAGAAACAGAAGAGGGTGTAGATAAGTTAACTTCTATTGTTGAAGCTTATTTAGAAATAGGAGGAAGAGAACTTCAAATTAATCCAGTAAGTTCAGAAACATTAAGAGACGCTCAAGCTCATCCAGAAAAATACCCTGACTTATCAGTTAAGGTTACAGGTTATTCTGCTCGTTTTATAGAAGTGGGTAGAAGTCTTCAAAATGACATCATTTCCCGTACAGTATTTAATGAATTATAAAATTTAGTTTTCATTTTTTTAATTTTTATTAATATTTTTAAATAGCCTTAAAGAAATTCTTTCTTTTAACTTACTTGCTAAAACTAAATAAAATTAACTTTATTACAAAATTTTTTATAAAAGATTATACATTATTACAATAATTTATAAATAAATTAACATAGTTAATTTAAATAATAAAAAAACAATATAAGAATTATGGTTGTTCAAGGTATTAAAATGACCCCTCTTCAAGGGATTCCTTCCGAGAGGGTTCGAAAGATTAGAGATAGAATGCTTTCTATGCCTAGAGAACTTGATATTGAACGAGCTCGGTGTTATACAATAATATATAAACAAATGGAAGATGCTCCGCCCTGTATGAAGAATGCTAAAGCATTAGAGGAATTCTTACATCGCTTACCGATTAGGATTGAGAACGATGAGCTTCTTGTGGGTGTAAAATCTAGTAAGGTAAGAGCCGATCCAATTGAAATAGAACGTGGAATGCGTGCTAGTATTTTTGGGTTTATCTTTAATGATGCAATAGATAAAAGAATAAGAGATGGGTTTGCCAAAAAATTTACTTTCCTTAATCGATATCTTCCCTTACCAAAGGAAGAAATGGATGAGTTGAAAAATGAAATCGTCCCCTTCTGGAAAGGAAGAACAGTAGCAGCTCGGAAAAGAGAATATTGGGAAAAAGCAGGTTTAACTACAGCAGAGTCTGAACTAAGTCCTATGGGTAGATCTCGGGGCGGCACTGATATATTTGCAGGTGCTAGTGGTCAAGGACATGTTATTCCTGGATATAGACGAGTTCTTAAAATGGGATTTAGAGGAATTGAAAAAATGGCAGAAGAAGGGCTTACGAAACTCAGGGAGACTGATGAAAAATATGACCAACGCAAGGATTTTTATGAATCAGTCGTAGTTGCAGCAAGAACTGCCTGCGATTATTCCAATCGTTATGCTGATCTTGCAGTGGAAATGGCAGAAAATGCTTCAGAAACAAGAAAGGCTGAACTCTTAGAAATTGCTGAACGCACAAGACGAGTACCTGCCCTTCCACCAAGAACATTTATAGAAGCACTTCAATCAATATGGATGACTAATGTCGTCATGGAAATGAGTTATGGTGAAGGAAATATATTTTCTCAAGGACGCGTTGACCAATATCTTTACCCATATTATGCCGCTGATTTAGCCGAAGGCCGTATTACTTATGAAGAAGCTTTAGAACTCGTTGAGGAGTATTTAGTTAAACTTGCTTCTGTCGTTATCGCAGGACAGAATAATGTAACTATCGGTGGACTAGACAAGGATGGAAATGACGCTACTAATGATGTATCATACATGTTTCTTGAGGCTGTTGCAAATGTAAAAAGCTTATTAAATACAATATCAATACGAATTTCTTCCAAGACACCCCATAATTTTCTGAAAAGGACAATTGAAGCTTTTAAATATACAGCTGGAATGGGCATTCATAATGATGAAGTTCTAGTCCCACAACTTCATAATACTGGATATTCATTAGAGGATGCTAGAGATTATTCACTTGTGGGATGCGTGGAACCCCATGGTACTGGTAATGATTTCTCTTATACTGCAGGGAATGCTATTCAGATTTCAATCCTTCTTAACATGGCATTAAATGAAGGACGCACTATTTTTTCAGGAAATAAAACTGTTGGAGTGAAAACACCCCCAGCTAAAACTTTTAAATCTTTTGAAGATGTCAAGAAAGCTTATGTAGAACAGCTTAAATTTGCTATAGATCTCACGGTACAAAAGGCTGAGTTAAAGGATAAAGCATTTGCAGATTACCTACCTTCCCCATTGCTATCATCTACGATAGAAGGATGTCTCGAAAGCGGAATGGATGCAACTAGAAACGGAGCTAAATATAACAACAACCCAATGGGGTCTCAAGGACTTGGTGGTGTCGCAGACTCCTTAGCAGCAATTCGATGGGCAGTTTTTGAAGAGAAATTAGTGAGCATGGAAGAATTAGTTAACCATATGAATAATAATTTCAAGGGGGCGGAAGAACTTCGAGAAAAATTACGAAATAAAGCTCCCAAATACGGTAATGGTGATGAAAAGGTAGACGAGTTAGCAAAATGGGTTGCATCTACTATATGTGATATTACAAGAAAATATAAAGCAAGAGGCGGTGATGGTATATATCATAATTGTCTTGTATCTTCCGGAACACAAGTTATGGAAGGTAAAGCATTGGGGGCGACTGCAGATGGAAGATTAGCCTATGAACCTGTATCAAATGGTATTTCTCCTGCAAACGGTATGGAAAAGAATGGGCTTACTATGACACTTCGATCAGTAGCCTATGCTACAGCTGACCCTCATTTAACGAATGGAGCAACTATGAATATTAGAATCAATCCGAATATACTAGAAACAGATGAGGGACTCGAACATTTAACTTCTATAGTGGAGGCTTATTTAGAGATGGGAGGTCGAGAGCTTCAGATAAATCCAATAAGTTCAGAAACATTAAGAGACGCTCAAGCTCATCCAGAGAAATATCCTGATCTTTCCGTTAAAGTCTCAGGTTATTCTGCTCGATTCATAGATCTAAGAAAAGAACTTCAGGATGATATTATCGCAAGAACAGTATTCAATGAAATATAAATTTTATTTTACTTTTTTAATTTTTTCTATTTTATTTTTCAATCTTAAATTAAAAAACTCAAGATCATATTCTTGTTTAAGATGTGAAATGAGAATGATATTTTAATATAAAATATAAGAAATAGAGGATTTGCAATTCGTTTTTTTTCGATTCAACGAGTTAAACCAGACCACTTAACGTTTTTGACACCTGTATTTTTAGCAATTTCAAGAAAATTTTCCATCTCTTCTTTTGTCATTAAGGGCTCATCCTTTAAAGGCCATGGTTGACCTAACCTTGAATATTTAATTTCGCATAGTTTATTAAAACTTAATAGATCCCATTGATCAGGAATATTATTTAATTCATTTACAATGAATTCTCCAATTCCTTTAACATTCTCTTTAGTTGCAGTATAGTGAGGAATTATTGGTGTTCTTATCCACATAACTTTTCCATTTTCTTTGATATAACGTGAAATCCATTTAGCATTATCTAAAATTATTTTATTTGGAACACCCGTATATTCTTCATGTTTTTTAGGATCAATGACTTTTATATCTAAAAGGACAATATCAACGTAGGGTAATAAATCTTGATAAACTTTTTTACTTGAATATCCACAAGTATCTAAAGCAGTAGTAATGTCATTTTCCTTACATAATTTTAATAACTGTAAGAGAAAATCTGCTTGAAATGTAGGTTCACCACCAGAAACGGTAATACCTCCTCTTGTTTTATCAAAAAATATTTTTTCTTTCTCAATATCGCGAAAAAGAATATCTAGATCCCACCACTTACCCCACATAGTTAATGCCGTACTTGGACAGGCTTCTGCACAATCTCCACAACTAGTACATTTCTCTCTATTAATATGTAAACCATCTTCTTCAAAAAATAGGATATTCTCTTGGCAAGCATCTACACAACTATTACAACCAATACATTTACGATCTATCCATTGAAGTTGAGGTTTCTTTGGAATGGATTCTGGATTATGACACCAAATGCAATTTAAGGGACAATAATTAAAAAAAATTGTCGTACGAATACCAGGGCCATCGTCAGTAGCCATTCTCTCAATTTTGAAGATTAAACCTTTAGATTTTGATGCTATAAGTAGACACCATCATATTTTTTAGAAAAATTGAAAATAAATTCATAAAGTACTTGAACAATAAATCATTTTAAATTAATTATGTGAATTTAGACTCATTTTAAAATTCTGTGAAATCAATGATTGATGGAAAAAGCGATATTAATAGTAAAAAACAAACAAGAAGTAGGTCTCCTGAGAAGAAAGCTCAACAATTTGATGAAATTCTTGAAGTAGGAAAACAATTATTTCAAGAACAAGGACTTCATGGTTTCACACTACGTGGTCTCGCAAGAAAATTAGGTATGAGCCAAAATAATCTCTATAATTATGTAGAAAGCAAACGAGAACTATGGATTGCGATAAGGAAAAAGTTTTATGAACAATACAGGAATGAAAACCGGGAGATCATTAAGAATTTTAACGGTTCAACTGTTGATTTATTACTAAAAATTTTTAAACACTTTTTTGAATTTGCAGAAAAAGATTATGCGGCTTTTCGAATGATGCACATTATCCGATCTCCTCCCTCAGAAAAAAAAGGACCATTTGAAAAAGAATATAAGCCCTTTAGATATCTGGAAGGAACTACTCGCGTAATTCAAAAAGCAATTGATAAAGGAGAGATCAAAGAAAAAGATGCTGCTTTAATTTCATCCTTTTTATTTAGTATATTATTAGGCGCAACGATGGTTGAATATGTCATGCGGGATGTTGAAACAATTAATAATAAATCAGGAGAAAAAGTAGAGGAATTTAATCAATTTGAAACTCGAAATTTCACAAGCAAGGAATTTAGGAATTATGTATTAAGGAAAATTCAAAAAGGATTACTTGATCCCAATTTGGTTGTAGATGAATCTGAATATAAATAAGAACCTAAGTTCATTAATTGCATTCTTCTGAACTTATAATTTCAACTAATCTCGGTTTTGTTGATATGAGCACGTTCTTCTTTCGTAATGTGCCAACCGAGTGCACCCATATTATCATTTATTTGTCGTATATTTCTAATTCCTGGAATTGGTATAACACATATCTGTTCTGTTGTTATAAGCCAATTAATTGCCACTTGTGCAAGAGTTTTATTATGTGCTTTTGCAATTTCATCCAGTATCTTAAATAAAGGCTCAATCTTTTTATTATCAAGTTCCCGTGGTTTAGTGAAGAGCCTTCGTATTAATGATTTTGAATCCTCACGCTCTTTAACTATATTCAAATGGCCGAAATAGATAGTTGCATGATCTTGAATAAACCAACGTAGGGGATTATCTCACTCAATAGATCATCATTAGATATAATATTACCTTTACCAATTCTTGTCTTATAATTGGATAGGATAATTATAGATACAAATTATTTTAAATCTTTGAGTGCTGAATTTTTCTAATATTCCTTTAATAATTCATAAATCGTATACCCAGATTTTGTATATTATTTTTTAATTTTCAATATAAGTATTGGGTTTTATAATATCCTAGAAAAACTTTTTTGATTTCAAGAATTAGAAAACATAGTAGAATATGAGTGAATTTATAGTAATAAAAGGGGCTAGACAAAATAATCTTAAAAACATTGATGTTGTTATCCCTCGTAATAAACTAGTGGTTATAACAGGAATAAGTGGAAGTGGTAAATCTAGTCTAGCAATGGATACTTTATATGCAGAAGGACAGAGAAGATTTTTAGAATCACTATCAAGCTATGCCCGTCAGTTTTTAGGCGAAATGGATAAACCAGATGTAGATTCCATTGAAGGTTTATCACCGGCAATTGCGATAGAACAAAAACCACTCTCGAAAAATCCTAGAAGTACAGTAGGAACGGTTACGGAGATTTATGATTATTATCGGCTTCTTTTCGCAAATATTGGTGTTCCACATTGTCCTAATTGTGGAAAAGAAATAAGACCACAAACCCCGCAACAAATTATTCAAATTCTTCTCGATTCTATAAAGGAAAATCAAAAATTTATAATTAAATCTCCAGTAATTCGAGACCGGAAAGGAGAGTATAAAGATCTTCTACAAGATTTAAGAAAGCAAGGATATGTAAGAGTAGAAGTTGATGGGATTCAATATACTTTAGATGAAGAAATAACAATGCCAAAGAATGTTAAACATAATATTAATGTCATAATTGATAGGTTAGTAATGCGTAAAGATATAAAAACAAGATTAGCAGATTCAATAGAAAACGCGTTAGAACTCGCAGAAGGATTAGTTATAGTCGAAGTTGTTGATGATGCAGAACAAATTTATTCTGAACACCTTGCTTGCATAGATTGTGGCATTTCTTTTCCACAATTAGACCATAAGATGTTTTCATTCAATATCCCTCATGGGAGTTGTAGATATTGTAGTGGTCTTGGTACCGTGATGGAATTCGATTATGGACTTGTATTAGGCGATGATTTATCAGTACCGCTTATAGATACACCAATAAGAGACATTCCAGGATTTAACTCTTTAACGGGATATTCTTGGCAAACCATAGTTCAGGTAGCTAAACACTATGGATTCAGTGCTAATAAAACTCCATTACAGGAAATAGAGCCTGAGAAATTAAATAAAATGTTATTTGGTACAGAAGATGAAGCAATTCAATTTCACTTTGAAAGCAATGGAAATGAATATAGAAATAATCACGAGGAATATAAATCTTCTTGGGATGTTATAAGACCATTTGAGGGAATAATACCATTGCTACATCGGAGATATATGGAGACACGGTCTGAATGGGCACGAGAAAATTATGAAAGTTTTATGAATCGGATTGCATGTCCTCAGTGTGATGGGAAACGCTTAAAACCAGAGAGTCTGGCAGTAACTATAAATAATATGAATATCGCTCAATTAACTGATTTATCTGTAAAAGATTCAATCAAATTTTTTAAATCACTACAATTAAATGAGACTGATAGAACGATTGCAAAAGAAATACTAAAAGAGATTAATGATCGATTATCTTTTCTAGAAAATGTAGGATTAGATTATATATCTTTAAGCCGACGTTCAGATACATTATCAGTTGGAGAAGCAGAAAGAATTAGATTAGCGACTCAATTAGGTTCTAGTCTAGTGGGGGTGTTATATGTTTTGGATGAACCAAGTGTTGGTTTACATCAAAGGGATATTAATAGACTTATAAAAATGTTAAAAAAATTACGAGATCTTGGTAATACAGTTATTGTTGTAGAGCATGATGAAGCGATAATGGAGAATGCTGATCACATTATAGATCTAGGACCTTTAGCAGGTGTTAAAGGGGGAGAAATCGTTGCTGAGGGTTCATTAGATGAAATAATAAAGTCTGATACCTTGACTGGAAAATTTTTATCAGGGATGGAAAAAATTGAAATCCCTAAAAAACGACGTAAATCAGATAATGATTTTTTGCAACTTTTCGGCGCAAGAGAAAATAATTTAAAAGATATTGAAATCGAAATTCCATTAGGCGTATTCACATGCGTAACTGGTGTTTCAGGGGCGGGTAAAACAAGTTTAATTATAGATTGTCTTTATAAAGGATTACATAATCTCATTAATAGTCGCAGTTCTAAAATTAGACAAGGAGATTTTGATACTATAAAAGGTTATGATAAAATAGATAAAATTATTAACATTGATCAATCTCCAATAGGAAGAACCCCTAGGTCTGTTCCTTCAACTTATACAAAAGCTTTAGATTATATTCGAGATATATTTGCTCAATTACCAAAATCGAAAGAAAGAGGTTATAATAAAGGTAGATTTAGCTTTAATACCAAAGCAGGGCATTGTAAAAAATGTAAAGGGACTGGCTATATCCTTAAAGAAATGTATTTCCTACCTGATGTTTATATCAGATGTGATCTGTGTAAAGGGGAAAGATATAATGCAGAGACCTTGGAAGTAAGATATAAGGGGAAATCAATTTCAGAAGTTTTGAAAATGACCTTCAATCAAGCCTTGGAATTTTTTGACAATATTCCTAATTTGAAAAGAACCTTAAAAACTGTGGTAGATGTCGGTTTAGGTTATCTGGAATTAGGACAATCTTCAACCACTTTAAGTGGTGGAGAATCCCAAAGATTAAAAATTGCAAGAGAGTTGAGAAAAACAAGTACAGGAAATACATTATATATCTTAGATGAACCTACTACAGGATTACATATGTATGATATTAAATTTTTATTACAAGTACTCCAAAGATTAGTAGATAAAGGAAATACAGTAATTATTATTGAACATAATATGGATATTATAAAATCTGTCGATTATATTATTGATTTAGGCCCCGAAGGTGGGGAAAAAGGTGGTAAAATTGTCACCAAAGGTACTCCCGAACAAATCCTTGACTCAAAAACCTCATTTACCGCAAAATATCTTAAAAAATATCTTGTAAACAGTTAAAAGGAAAAAATCAAAAAACTTCTAATTTTCTTATTACTTTTTATTAACTAATAATAGAAATATAGAGTAAGTGATCCTAAATGACAACATCAGATACTGAAAAGACAATCAGAGCCCCAATTGTCTGTATTTTGGGGCATATTGACCATGGAAAAACTACTATATTAGATTATATTAGAGGAACAGTGGTTCAACAAAGAGAAGCTGCAGGTATTACTCAACATATTGGTGCTTCTTATTTCCCTACTGAGGATGTCAAGGAATTTTTAAGCAAATCCAAACAGGAATTTGGTAAGATGGATATTAAACTTCCTGGAATATTAGTGGTAGATACACCGGGGCATGCAGCATTTTTGAATTTAAGAAAGCGAGGGGGTGCTGTGGCGGACATAGCGATTTTAGTAATTGACGTAACCGCAGGTACGATGCCGATTACATGGGAATCTGTAAGAATACTAAGAGAGAGAAAAACTCCATTTGTCATAGCTGCAAATAAAATTGATAGGTTATCTGGTTGGAAATCTCAAAAAGATGCTGATTTTCAAGATTCTTATAATTCCCAAAAACCACATGTAAAAGAGTTTTTAGATGAAAAAATTCTTCAAATAATGGGTAATTTCTTAGAAGAAGGATTTAAAGGAATAGACCGTTATGATAAAATCAATGATTTTACCAAGAAAGTAGCTATTGTACCTACTAGTGGTAAAACCGGAGAGGGAATTTCAACTTTATTACTGGTATTGATGGGTTTAGTTCAACAATATTTAACTACAAATATTCAATTTTCTGAAGGTCCCGCACGTGGAGTAGTTTTAGAGGTTAAAAAAGAGAAAGGACAAGGAAAAACAATGGATGTATTAATTTATGATGGAGTTATACACAAAGGGGACGAATTTATAGTTGGTGGTTTGGAAAAACCAATAAAATCAAAAGTAAGAGCGTTACTTACACCCAAACCTTTAGATGAAATTAGAGATCCCCGACAGAAATTCGATTCTGTTGAGGTGGTTACAGCAGCAGCAGGAATTAAAATTCTCTCCCCAAATATAGATGATGTTGTCGCAGGATCACCTTTTAGGGGTATCGGGGGCCCATCTGATGAAGAAGCTGTATATAGCGAAATAGAATCTGAAGTAGAAAGTATCCGTATAAAAACTGAAAAAGCAGGAGTGGTTTTAAAAGCCGATACCCTGGGTTCTTTAGAAGCCTTAGAAAACCACTTCACTAAAAATGGGGTAAAAATTAGTATTGCTGATGTTGGACCGATAAAAAAAGAAGATGTAATTAATGCTAATATCGTAAAAACTTTTGATCCCTATTCTGCCGTTGTGCTAGGATTTAATGTCCCAATTTTACCTGAAGCCAATGAACAGGCATTTATTGATAACATAAGAATTTTTACTAATAATGTAATTTACAGATTGCTGGAGGATTATATTGAATATTCAGAGACAAGAAAAGCTGAAGATACCGCAAAAGGTTTAAGTGAATTGATCCTTCCTGCTAAATTAAAAATGTTTCCTGAATATATATTCAGGAATTCAGATCCTGCAGTATTTGGAGTAAAAGTTGAAGCTGGTACCTTATATCCTAAAGTTCCTTTAATAACTGATGAAGGTAAGAGGGTTAGAAGAATTCATCAAATTCAAGATAAGGGGGAGACATTAGAAAAGGCTGAAAAAGACTCTGAGGTCGCAATTTCTATTCGAGGTATTGAAATTGGAAGAGAAATTGGAAAGGATGAAACATTATTTGTTAATGTTCCAGAATCTCATGCAAGACAATTGATGGGAAAATTTTTGGATGAATTGACTACTGATCAAAGACAAGTCCTTAGAGAATTTATCTCTTTAATGCGTAAAACAAACCATCCTTGGTGGGGGATGTAACCAAATAAGATGCCATATGATGATATCTTCGAAGAAGTTTTAAAAAAAATTACCCCAACTCCAACTGAAATTGATATAATCAGCAAAATAACTGATCAATTAAGAGCCCTTCTAGCTACGAAAGCGAAAGAATTAGGAATTGAGTATACAAAGATAGAACCACAAGGCTCAACAGGGATAAAACAAACACAATTAAGGGGGGATTATGATATAGATCTCTTTATTGGGTTAGATTATAATTCTTTTGCGCCCAAGTATGAGGGATTAAGTAAAAATAAGCTAAAGAGAGAGTCAAAAGATGATTTCTTAGATCTCTGTAATAGATGGATCATTCCGAGCTTGAATTTAAAAGAATTTCAAAATCCAAGACTATTATATGCAGAACATCCCTATGTCACTGTGGATTTTTATCAAGAAAATGTAAAAATAAAAATAGATATTGTGCTCTACTTTGATTTAGATTTAGCTGTCATTAAAAAGACGGGACCAATAACTGCGGTTGATCGTTCACCTTGGCATGGACGCTTTATACGAGATAATTTATCAGAAGTCCAGAAAAATGACGTTCGACTCTTAAAGCAATTTTTTAAAGCAAACTATAGCTATGGAGATAAGAGTTCTGTAGGTAAAGTAGGATTTATTGGATATAGTGCAGAATTACTTATTTATTATTTTGAGAACATTATTAATCTTTTTGAAAATTTTGATAAGCTTGCTTCAAATCCCCTAGATTATTATGAAAGAAGTAAAAAAGACTTAAAAAAAATTACCCATTTTCAAAAAGATTGTTTACTTATTATTGATCCTATAGACAAAAATAGAAATGTCGCATCAGCTATATCAGAACGGTCTTATAGATATTGTAAATACAGAATAAAACTATTTCTAGAAAAATCAAGTGTTGATTTTTTTGAACTCAAACCTATTCCAGAGATGGATTTCAATGTTGAAAAAGAGAATCTGCTTAAGAAGTTATTTCTTATAGAGTTAAAAAACCTTGATAATGAGATTCACTATACAATAAACCGCGATAAACTGTATTCTTTAGGCGATCAGATCATAGCTAATGGAGAAAAAGAGTTTACACACATAGAACGGTTCGGTAAGATTCTATTTGAAGTCTATTTTGAAGATGATATAAATGAGTATAATCTCGTAATATATTGTGAAAATCCAAATATTTCAGAAACTTATATTCGCAAGGGACCACCAATTAAAGAAAAAGACCATGTAGAAAAATTTAAAAGAAAAAATCCACGCTTCTTTGAGAAAGAGGGGTATTTATGGACTGAAACTCATAGAGATTTTACTAATTTTCTTGATTTTTTAAAGAAATTTATTAAGCCTAAGATTCCCGATAACTTTGATATCCTAAATCTTGATAATTGTATGAATGCTAGATTATCTTCTGGGAAGAAAGCTCTGACTTTACTTACAAAAATAATACTACCTTTTTATATTTAAGGTTATTGAGCTTCAGGGATTAACATAATTATTTTACATCCTTTTTCAAAATCTCCTTTTACTCTATCTTCTGCCCATACTCTTCCATTAAAACTCTGAGCAACTTCTTTTACAAGAAGAAGCCCTAGTCCGAACCGTTTAAAATTTTTAGGTCCATCATAATTTCTATGAAAAATATTTTGTTTCATTGCATCTGGCAATCCTGTACCATTATCTATAAATTCCATTCTTATATAATTATTCCCTTCTTCATGTATGGGAATGATATTAATTCTTATTTCTACTTCAGGGCTATTATTATATCGAATCGCGTTGTTTATAATTATTCTGAAAGTATCATATAAATAGTCATTTGCAATTACCTTTAAGCCTTCTTCCTTTGAATCAATTATAATTCTTACATCTTTTTCTGGAAATCTTGGTTTTACAAATGCTATTGCTTTTTCTAAGTCGCCATTCAAGTCAATCGAGATAGAATTAACTTTACCCAATTCTAAATCTGAGAGTTTTCTCACGTTAATACCGAGTTCAGCACCTCTATTTACCTGTTTTTTGGCTAGGCTTAGTAGCTCTTTAATATCCTCTTCAATTTCATGCTTTTCACATTGTTGAGATATAATTTCTAAAGAAAACTCTAAGTTTTGGAGTATATTATTGATGTCATGTACAAATAGATCTTTATATAATTCAGCTCTATTATAAGCTAACCGGAACTTATATTCCGACTTTACCATCCTATCTTCGATAAGAGCAACTATTCCGGTAAGAAATATATTTGTAGCCATTACAGCTGAAGAAAAAAGAAAAAATTCTTCCGCGCCTTCAATACCTGCATCTCTTAAGGATATAGCTATCATGTTTATAATTCCACTTATTAGAATCAAACATAAAAATGCATGGGTAGGTGTTTTCTTCTTTAAATAAATCCTCAGACTTAGAAATAATGCCACAAATAATAGGACTCCAATAATAATTTGGAGACCAACTGAAAGGATCATTTGAATAACAGATAAAAGAACGATAGAAACAGGTCCAGATTTACTAGGATGCATAAATGTTGTGTAATATTCATGAGAAACTGCTATTATTATTAACAATAAAGTTAATGTTGAAAAAATTAATCCCGTTAAATAATAAAGATCATAATCTTCCTGAGAAAGGAGCCTAAAAAATTCTGAGATTGAACCAGCAATAAAAGCAATCAGCCAAGAAAATAAATCTCGTCGTTTGAAGCACACTCCCGCAAAAATTATAGTTCCAAGAATAATTAAACATGTAGTTGAGAGCTTAAAGACGAAATAAATATTCATTCTTAAGAACCTTAAAATGTCCCTAATTTCAGTTGTTAAAATAGTAATAGAGTTAGTGGTTTTAAATTTACCTTTAATTTTATTTAATTATTAATCAAATAATCGCTAAAAATCACGAATTTATAGCTTAAATTCATAAAATTTTTATGATTTTGTATACTTCCTTCTTCATTATAGATAAAAAAACAATAGAAAACAAAGTGTATTAATCGATGGTTAAGGTAAAAAATCCTGAAACTATAGCCAAATTAGTCACCGAGGGTTCCTACGAGAAGAAGAGAATATTTTCGATCACTGCACACATTGATCATGGTAAAACCACAGCAACAGATTACTTATTAAGGCGTGCGGGACTTATGAGACCTGAAGATGCAGGTCAGCTTCAAATGACTGATTCAGATGATGAAGAACAAGAAAGGGGCATTACAATATTTACAAGCGTTGTTCTCCTTGCATTTAATGACCCAAGAAAGCCAGAGGATCCTGAACCCTATATCATTCAATTAAATGATACCCCGGGACATATTAGTTTTACAGGAGAAGTATCAAGAGCGCTTAGAGGGAGCGATGGTGCTATTATTTTAGTTGATGCTCTAGAAGGAGTTATGACGCAAACAGAAACCAATATTCGTTTATCCGTAGGAGAAGAACTCTGTAAGCCTGTTTTATTTATTAATAAAGTTGATAGATTGATAAGTGAACTTAAGTTAAGCCCTCAAGATACTTTTGCAAAAATAGATAAAATTACTCGGGAAGTTAATGATCTAATTAAAAAAGTTAGACCTGAAGGTTCAGATTGGTCTATTGATTTTGCGAAGAATTCAGTAGCAGTGGGTTCTGCTAAACATGGTTGGGGTTTTACATATGAAATATTATTGGAAAAAGGTTTGAAACCTCAAGATGTCTTTGCTAAGTATAATGAAGGAGACATTCAATGGCTACGGGATAATCTTCCCCTAGATGAGCCAATGTTGAGAATGATAGTAGATCATCTTCCTGATCCAATCACAGCTTCTGAATATAGAATACCTCATATCTGGGGGGGAAATATAAATTCAGAACTAGGGCAGTCTTTAATTAAGAGTGACCCAAATGGTAGATTGCTGGGAATGATTACAAAAATTTTCCTTGACCCTAAGAGGAATTATCAAGCAACGCTTATTGGACGTGTATTTTCGGGTACATTTGACCAATCAGATTCAATTTATCTAATAAACAGTGATTCAAGTAATCGTGTGAAGCGATTAGGGGTTATGGAAATAACAGATATCTTAGATATTCCTAAGATTCCTGCTGGAAACCTCTTTGCTTTATTTGGTTTCGTATGTCCTGCTGGAGAAACATTTATGCTGACGAATAATGTTCCGAGGGATAAAGAAGAAAAGAAAAATTTGGCAAAAATTGCATTCGAAAAAATTAATTATGCCTGTGAAGCGGTCGTATCAAGAAGTATCAAACCGAAAGATCCTCACGAGATAGATAAATTGGATGAAGTAGTAAGTAAATGGCTCAAGGCAAACCCAGAAGCAGAATATAGAAGAGACGACGAATCTGGTGAATTTATACTAAGTGGTATTGATCCTCTCCAGATAGAAATCCTTACAAAGAGAATCAACAATCAAGTACAAATAAACATTGGGGAACCAATTATTATTTACAGAGAAAAAATAACACAAAAAAGTCCAGAATATTATACTAAGTCTGCAAATACACATAATCGTATCTTATTATATATAGAACCCTTAGATGAGACTACAGAAAGATTAATAGAAACAGGAAAAATAAATGATTTACAAAACGATAAAGATAGAGCTCAGATCCTCAGAGAAGAAGCAGGGTGGGATGCAAAAGAAGCAAGACGAATAGTTGATGTCTATCATGGTAGTTTACTCGTTAACGGTACCACGGGGCTACAAAGATTCGATCGTGTTAGATCTTATTTAAGCGCAGCATTTAGAGACTGGTTAGGTAATTGTATTATAGCAAAAGAACCCGCAGCCGGAATAAAAGTAGTTTTTACAGACATGACCATTCACGAAGACCCCAGGCATACACAATATGGGCAAATTGCCGGAATGTTCTTTTCTGCTGTATCATTAGCGATGTTAGAAGCAGGACCTCATCTTTATGAACCAGTTCAGAAAATAGACATAAAAACACCTCAAGGCACTGAAGGAGGTGTAACCACAACTGTAACTAAGAGAAGAGGCCGAATAACCAATGTCATACCTGAAGGGGAATACGTAAGAGTGCAAGGTCAAATCCCTGCGGCAGAAACAATTGGAATTGCTGATGATATCAGAGGCTCAACACAAGGAAGGGCTTTCTTTGGTTATGAATTTTTAGGTTTTGAAAAGGTGCCTGGCTCTTTAGAAGAAGACCTTATTCTTGAAATCCGTAAAAGAAAGGACATGCCATTAGAAATGCCTAACAGAAAAAGTTGGGAACGATTTATCTATAAGCGTACTTAGACTTTTAATTTTTTTTTTTAAAGTTTTTACTATACAACTATAAATAATAATTAAAGCAAGAGTTTATGAAAAGCTTGAGACCTTAGCGATCATATAGAGTTTTCTAACCAAAGCTTTAAACGCATCAGTAACTCCCTCACCTGTAAGAGCACTGGTCTTATAATAACCAACAAACCGATTATCTTTTGCAAATTTTTCTAGATTACCGTCTGATTTTGGATTGTTCGAATCCGATTTTAATTCACCATTCTCGATTAAATCAATTTTATTTCCGAAAAGAACAATTGGTATGTTTCCACAATGCTTTTTTAAATCACTCAGCCATTTCGTTATATGATCAAAACTTGCAGATTGTTCAGACGCATGAGAAAATACAATAATAGCTCCACTACTGCCAATATAAAATCTTTGACGTAATGCATCAAATGAATCCTGACCTGCAATATCCCAAAGATATAGTTCAACCTTATCTCCATCAATGATCTCCTCGTATTTAGAAAATTGAGTTCCCAACGTAGCGATATATTCATTCTGGAAGGATCCTTGAGTATATTTTTTGATTAATGAAGTTTTTCCCACAGCACCATCCCCGATAACAGTAATTTTAAATCCATAACCTTTAACATCACTCAATTATACCAATCTCCTTTTAGTTGAAAATACTCTTTCTTATTTAGTAAAAATTTCATATTTTAAATTTTTACAAAAGAAAATGCTAATAATATCTAATCGAAAAAGCGTTAAAATTGAAGAAATTAAATTGTAGCTCTTTGATATAATTTTACTACTAATGCTTGAAATGCTTCTTTGACATTTTGACCTGATAAAGCACTTGTTTTGAAATACCGAATAAATTTATGATCTTGAGCAAACTTTTCAACATGAATATCAGAAGTAGCATAGTCTGGACTGTTTATTAAAGCCTCTTGATCAACCAAATCAGCTTTATTTCCAAATAATATAATTGGAATATTACCACATGCTTCTTTTACATCCGAATACCATTTATTAATCTGATTATAGGTTTCAATTTCTTCTGGAGCAAGAGAAAAAACAATAATAGCACCACTACTACCAGCATAAAATCTGTCACGTAAAGTACTAAACGATTCTTGACCGGCTAAGTCCCAAAGTAATAATTCTACCTTTTCTCCTGCAACTTCTTCATCAAATTTCGAAAAATGCATTCCTAAAGTTGAAATATAATCCTTTTCAAAGGTATCTGTGGTATATCTCTTAATCAGCGAAGTTTTCCCAACAGCAGCATTCCCCACTACTACAATTTTAAATTTGAAAGCATCACTCATATGATTCAACGTCTAATTTAATGAATCTATTTCCTAAATAGTAAAAATTAGGTGTTTTAAATTTTTACAATATGAGAAAAATTTAAAAAATTAATAACAATAAAATTCCATTAAGGCAGTTTGTTACTCTGATGAAGCACTAATCTCTTGCTTATTATTATAAAGGGTATTAATAATATAATAAAATTAAAATCCGAAAAGTTTGATTAATTGTTCTGTATTGTCAACCAAAATGTCTGGATTATGCTCTAGTAAAGATTCCTTTTTAGCCAGACCAGAAGCGACACATATCATTTTGACCTTTGCGGATTTTCCCGCATCTACATCTGTGGTCATATCCCCTATAAAAATTGTTTCTGATGGTTTAATCTTCCAGACATCGATGATTTTTAAAATACCTTCAGGGCTAGGTTTTACTTCTGATACTTCATTAAATCCTATGATCGTCTTGAAAAATTTGGTTAAATTAAACTTTTCTAAGACTTCTTCAGCATATTGGCTTTTATTATTGGTTAATATTGCTAACTTCAATTTTTTATCATAAATATTCTTTATCAAATCATCTATCCCCGGATAAATCGAAGACTCAGCATCTTTATATTTATTAAACTGATTAAATAGAAAAATAGCAATACGAAGTTTCTTAAAATAGCTTAAACCCTCCAAAAATTTTACTTGTAATAGATCATATGAGTTAAGAATAATTTTGGGAACGGGATAATTCTGGATTTCTTCAATGAGATGAGCAAGTTCTTCCATTATCTCAGAAGTATTGACATTCATCTTGTACTTATCTACAGAATCATCAACTGCTTTTTCAATTGCTTCTGATATGTTATAGATCACACCATCCATATCAAAGATGATTCCTTTATACTTATCTAAGTTAATTTCATCCATACTAAAGTGAATAAATATTTAGGACAATTTTAATTATACGAAAGGCAATATTTTAATTAAATATGTATCAACAATCATAAATACTAGTATATTAGTTTAAAATGAATGAGAATAAAGAAGAGGAAACCGAACTTATTGAAAATGAAGAAGAATCAATAGAGGAAGACGATCTTAAAATTTATCTAGAAGAAATGAAAGCACTAGAGACCGATTTTTCTGATTTAGAGGATCTAGATATGGAAGAACTTCAAGAAATACAAGATGCTATAGCTCAAGTTAAAGAAATTGAGGAATCATCCGAAATTGAGATAACAGATGAAGAGTCTATAGCCCTAAAAATTGAGGAAGAATTGCAACAAGAAAAAGAGTTTAAAGAGACAATGGTAACTGACTTTTCCGATATGGATGAAATCGACTTCGAAGAATTAAAAGATATGCAAGATGCAATAGAATCTGTTAAACAAGAAGAAATAACAGAACTTTCTGAAGGAGAGGAATTGCCTCAGCCAACTCATGAAGTCTCCAAAGAGCTAGAGGAACGAATTAAACAGGAGTTATTAAAAAGAAAAGAAACAGAAGAAAAAGTTGTATCTCCAGATCAATTTTTAGATTACATCAAAAATAAGCGAGATAAAATATGGTATCATGCCCTCTACTATATTGTATTTAATGTTGAGGATCATATTGCCTCAAAAATGTTATTATATGATGTTTTGAAAGAAGTTACAAGTAAATCACCTATAGATCCAATTCCAGAACATCAATTTTATTTCGGATTAGGTTATATCTTACGATTGAGTTTGAATAGTAAACAAGTAGTACGCTTTTTAAAAGATGGAATGTTTAAGATAAACATTAATGTTGATACTCTAAAGGAAATGTTAGAAATCGCAGGTGAACCAATAAGTACCCGTCCTGTAATTGAAGAACAAGAAAAGAAAAAAATGTTCAAAGATTTTTTAAATGATGATTTCCTTGATATCTGAATATCGCTGAATCAACAAGATAAAAAAGAAAATGAATGAAAAACCTTCTTTATTAATAATTGGAAATTCAAATGTCGGTAAGACATCAATTACAAGACTTTTATTACCCAACCCTAGTTTATTCAAAGGGAAAATAGGGAAATCCCCCGGTAGCACTTTGTTGATAAAACCAATAACCCAACCTGGTTTAAACTATAATATCGTTGATCTTCCTGGATTTGGATTTGCTAAGCATTCTAGCCATAGACGTGTAGAACACATAAAAAAGCAGATTGTCATTCATATTGAAAGAAATCATGATAATTATTTTTTAGGATTAGTGGTGCTCAATATTTTAAGAATAGAAGATGAAATAAAGAAATATTTTATAGAAGATAGAAATACAATTCCCTTAAGTTTTGAACTTATTCAATTTTTAAACGAATTTAAGATTCCCATCTTGATCCTCTTAAATAAAATTGACAAAATTTCTAATTATGATAAAGATAGAAAAATAAATATATTTTTAACGTCTGCAAAAGAATTTAATCTTAATTTAATTCACTTAAGTAATTATCAGAATAATGATGAAACTTCTATCCCCTATTTAGAATTCTCAGCATTAAAAAAAATCAATTTAAAAGAATTGAAGTATGCCATTCGACAATACTCAAATAAATAACTATATTGATCCTGAATGTAAAATATTTCCAATTAGATCTTTTAGTTCAGAGTATTCAGTAGCAACAGTGAATTGGGGATAGTCTCTTTTTACATTTTCAGAAGGTCTAAATAAAATTCCAAAATCAGCTTCTTTTAGCATTTTAATATCATTATAAGAATCACCAACAGCTATAACATTATATTGCAATTTCTTAAGCGCTCTTACTGTTTTCTTTTTCATGTCTTTTAATCTTAAATGATAGTTTGTAATTATCCTTGTATTGCTAACTTCAAGATTGTTACAGAAAATTAAGGGGTAACCAAGTTTCTTTGCAATTGGTTGAATGAACTCTATAAAACTACCGGTAGCAATTAGTACTTGAGAATTTGATTGAAGCCATTCTATAAAATCTAATGCTCCTGGTAAAAGTTCTATGTTTGCAATTATTTTTTGGATATCATCTAAGGTAATATTATTTGTTTTTAGGATATTCAATCGTTGTTTCATAAGAACATCATAATCAGGAATATCTCTAGTAGTTAGCTTGAGTTTATCAATTTCAGTAGTTGTAGCAACTTCTTCCCAAATTTCGGGAGTAAGAACTCCTTCAAGATCTAAGCAAATTATATACATCTTATTTTAAAGAATAGAAGGGATCTATATGAATTTTATGAGAGATAGGACCACTTTGAAAATGTATTTTCTTTTTATTTGCATTTATAATTCCGTAATTCTTGGATCTTTATCTTTGTCCCAATTCACGGCAAATAAAAAGTCTCTACTTGTCCTATTCCTATATATAATAGGAAATCCGGTCATCTTTTCAAACTTAAGAGCAAAATCTTCTAAATATTCAAAATCTGGAAAAAAATAATGCAGTGGTTTATTGCTTCTTAAACGTTCTTTTATTGCTAATGCTTTTGCTTGGAGAGTGAATCCTTTTATCTCAAAAAAGTTCGGATTTGCTTTTTCAATTATATTTTTATAGGTATTAATATATTTTTCGTGCATATTTAAATTTTTAATAGCAGTTAATCGAATTAATGACCTACAAGAAAGAGAATTTAACATTAATAAACTCTCATTTATTTTCTCCCACCCATTTTTTACCATTGGTCGGCAGAGTTTCTTGTATATCTCTTCATTTGGTGCTGGTAAAGTAATATATAACTGACTTGGTAAGTAATTCAAATCATTAATTTTGTCAGGGAGGGTACCATTGGTTACTATAAATGTAGTCATCTCACGATTTTTGAATTCCTTAATTAGTTCAGACATTCTTGGGTATAATAACGGTTCTCCATCAAGAGATATTGCAGCATGATTTGGGTGCATTGCTTCACTATGAGCTTGCATTATTTCATCAGGAGTTGTTAATGCTCGGTTGAGTAATATCTCTAATTCCACTCTAGAATTAATGCAACAGCTAATATCATCATCGAGTCCAAAATTTGTAAATCCATTATTTTTTGACTTAATGAAATTCTGATTTTTAAGCAGATTTACAGCTCTCTCAATTTTATTTTTCGAAACATGGACTTTATTCATTAAAGAATTTATATTGTAGAATGCCTCGCCATGTATTAACATATAATAAAGGATGTCTAACATTATCTCATAATTATCCAAATATCTTCTTAAAGGTAAATGATTTTGGATAATATCTTGATGATGACGAACCATTTCACCTACGATCTCCTTTGGTTCATCTGGTTCAACACTAAACTCGCTCCCTACTGAACCTTTTTCTATATCTCGCCAACAAAAAACGCATTGATGATTACAAAATGGTAATGAAGGGGTATTTTGTAAACATCTATTACTTTTTATCCCAAATACACCTTTATAACAATTTCGGTTATCTCTACCCGTCAAAAGTCTCTGTTCTAACCAATGACAAGGTTTGATGGAAGAATGTTTATTCTTGCCAACAATTCTGTAAGTTGTTTTTGTATATGCCTCAATAAATTCATTAGTAATTCTGTTATCGACGATGAACCGATTCTTCATAAAAGCGCCACTTAAACGTGAAATACTCAATAGTTTATATAAATAAATGTATTTACTTTAGATATTAAACTATATTCTTAAAAAATATAAGTATTTGAATAATTAGTATCGTACTTTTAGAGAATAAGAAAAACTAAACTATCTTTTAATTAGCATAAATAAAAACTGAAATAAAGATGCTGAATAAAATAAAAAGCGAGTTGCGAAATGTAGGACTTAAATTTATAAGTGTCGACGAGAAAATTGTACGGATATTTCTCGAAACAAGCCCTTCAAATGTAAATGAAATTGTAATTCTTCCCGCTATCAAAATTGTAATGAAAAAAGTATTACAAAAATTACAAAACAAACGGAATTATGGGAGAGTATATAATGGTGAAATTAATAATATTAGAGTCAGTGTTATTCGTTCATTAGTAGGGGCTCCAAATTGTGCTATGACAATCGAATGTTTGAGAAGATGCAAGGCAAAAATAATAATAAGATTAGATACATGTGGTGGAATTGAGTTACCTGATATGAATGTTGATATAGGGAAAATTCTAATACCTAAATTGGCATATTGCGATGATGGAACGAGTCCACAATACATAAGAGAAAATCCATCCCTTTCTAATAATTTAAAAGCTATAACAAATCCCTTTTCAAAATTTCAAAACCTCCAAACAGGAAATCAAACGATTTTCATATCACATCCAAATCCAAATCTAAAAGAGATTTTGATAAATTCTGGTAGAAAATTAATGCCCAACAAATTATTGTTAGGGGATTTATGGACTACTGATGCCCTATTTTGTGAGAGTTTAGACTTTATCCGTGCATTACAATCAATCAAAATTCAGGGAATTGATATGGAATCTTCAATTTTATTCTTATTAGGAAAATTATATAATTTAAAAACTGCGTCAATTCTTTCTGTCACAGATTTACCTGGAAATTTGAAATATGATTTACTTCATTCGAAAGAAATCCATCCGGATATGGAAAATGGAATTGATTGGGCAATTAAAGTTTTAATAAATAGTTTACCGGAAATAAGGAAATTAACTTAATTTAAATCTGAAATGAAGAAGATATAACATGTATACTAGTCTAAAGCCCTCGCAATAGCCTACTAAAATCAGGTTCTTTAAAAAAATCATTATAAATTTTTAATAATTCAAAATTTACTAAGAATATTTTCTTATCTGATTTATTCTTGGTTGATTTTACTAGGTTTAATTCTTTTAATTTATTTATATGATAGAGTATCGTTCCACTATAAATATCTAAAGCTTCTCCTATTTTAGTGATTGTCACCAACTCATCTCTGAAAATTTCTTCTAATATTTGAGGGATTAGAGGATTTAAAAAAATGATTTTTAGATTATCATAATCTTCAGGAACTTCAGATAAAAAGTAATGAAGAGATTTTCCAATTTTTTTTGATCTTATAAGATTAAACCGTTCTAAAGTCATTACGTGCTTAAGAAAAGGAGTACGGGTAATATTCAATTCCTTCTCAATTTTATCATCTCTTGCATGAATCCCTGGATTCTCCTTAATAAAATTAAGTATTTTTTTAAGTTTCTCATTAGTGAGTATCTCTAGTTTTGTACGCCTTTCGCTTGTAACAATCCAATTCTTTTCTTCTAACGATCTTATTGCAAGAAAGATTTCTTCTTTGCTATATCCTTTCTTATAAGACAATTTCGCAATACATTTTGCATATAATTTTTCAATTATTGGAAATCTTTGTATCTGAGACATTGATTCAATTTCAAATTCCACTTCATAACGCTTCAGTTTAAGGATATTTTTGGCAATTTGTAAAACATCTTTTTCTAATTCAGTTAATTCTTCAACCAGATCTTTTTCTTTTACTTTCTTTTCCTTTATATCTTCCCCATATTTTAAAGGTTTAAAATTCAAACGCCTAAATGAACTATCTTCCAAAACATCTTTCTCATTCGGTTTTTTAACTTCTCTTCTTCTTTCCAGCGACATTTTTAGGCGTTTTCCTCTAAGAATTGAATAAATCTAATCTGCTCTTGAGAATCCATATATTTCAATTGTTCTATTAATTTGTCAATATGTTGTAGTTTAACATTCGGTAACTTTCGAATTCTTTCTATTAATTTTTTAGGAATCTCTTTATATAAATCAATCAAAACTTCGACATATTTTATTTGTTCTTCCTTAGTTAAGAAAGCAAGTTCTTCCAATAACTCCCTTTTTTCCTTTTTTGAGATTTTTAGATCATTAATTTGTTGTCTCAAATCTTTTGATAGAAGAGAAAAAATCTTGGTAAAATATTCTTTTACTAATTTTTTGTCCTTTTCATCTTTTACTGGTAGAAGAGATTCGTGAAGTCTTAATTCGAATTCCTCCTCTGTTAATTCTTTTTCCTTCTCTATATGTTTCTCCTCTATTTCTTCAATGACACTTGGTTCTTCTTCAATCTTTATTTCTGGTTCAGAAATTGGCCCTTCTTCTTTAGATTCTGTCTTTATTGGAGTGGGTTCCAAAATTGGTTCTTTTTCTGCCTCTTCAATTTGTTTAACCTCTGGTTTTAAGGGAGGTTCCACTAATGTAAATTTCTGAGGAGAAGGTATTGGGCTCTCCTCTCTTGAAGGTATTTCAAGATTTTCTGAAGGTTTGCCAACAAAAAGGAAAAAAATCAATGCTCCTTTCAGTATAATAAAGATCCCAGAAGCATAGAAAAGAGTCGCTAGTACCCCCATTATTATAAATTTGATTGAGTCTACAATTCCAAATCCAACTTTGTCTTTGAGTTCTGATTTTTGTCTGCTATCTATGCTTAAAGTTATAATTGCGATGAGTAAATAACAAAGAAATATTAGAATGATTACAGGAATCTCAAGAGGAGGGTCACCAATAGGAAATAATATTGTCTTAGAATAACTTGATGGGATATAAATCTTATCGGCATAAATCCTAAAAATTCCCATTAAAATAATCACAAATCCCGCTTTTGCAGAAAGATAAGAGAGAGAATTTTTTGCAAGTAATCCGTAATGGTAAACTTTTAGGTTTTTGTTTTGTTCATCAGTAATAACATAAATGAAAATAAAAATTCCCTTGATGAGAATAATTACTCCTGTCCCATATAGTATACAAGCTAATATCCCCCAACAGATAGAGTCAATGAATATCTCATTATATTTTTCTTCTTTTATTTTTGGGGAAATATATGCCCTATCATATATTATCAGGAATAGGCCAATTAAACCTAGAAGACCTCGATTAAAAAGAATGTTTGGCCAATTTTCGAAATTGAAGGTTAGTTCGGCAATAAAACCAAATGAGATGATAGTAAATATAAAAATTGGGAGAAATGATATTTTATTTAAAAATTGAATTAATTTATTTAAACTAGTAGAATCTTTCTTACTTAGACTAACTGGAGGTGTTATTTTCCTTCTAACTGGTGTTTGAGCCGGTCTAAATGTTACTCCTTCCAAAATAAAAGGAGATCCACACTGCTCACAATAAACTTGAATATTTTGTTCAATTAAATTAGAGAGTTCAACCGGAAACGCATAACCACACTCTCTACAAACATATATTTTCGACATACTTTTTAGTTACACCTTAATAATTATGTTTTTGTATAATTCCTTTAATTATTTTTGTTTGAAAAATGTAAAAATGTTAATAAGCTAGTGAAATTTGATATTCTTTTAAAGTAAATTCTTTTCCACAGTGAACGCAAAATACATTCCCATGTAATCTAATTTTCCTAATCATCTTTTCAGAAAATTTTCTTCCACATTCATTACAAAAAAGAACATTCGTTTGAGTCATGGCTGGTTGAATTAAATTAGAATCATTAGTATTGTCTATTTTCATTTCTCCTGAAACCAATTTATAGAAACCCTCGCATAATTTAAATATCCCTAGCCCGATATACTTTAGTAAAAGGTAGATTCCTTTTAAGATATAATATACTAAATACGCTATCCCTTTAATTACATAATAAATTAGGGTAACCAATAAAGCTAATAATGCGATAATTCCTATGATGCTTAAAATCTGTCCATAAATCGGTTGGACCGAATACCATTCAATAAATTCATTATACCATAAGTAAAGATTATCTATTATATCTTCCCACTCCATTTTTCACACTTTAATTGTAAATTATCCTTAATTGTGAGACATTCATTATTAATTTTAAAAAAAATGGAGTCCAGTTTTTATAAGATTTATATGAAAAATTTAATTAAGGAAACTTCATCCTTCTCTAAATTCAATCATTTATGATTAATTTTTTCCAATCTAATTGTTTAACAGTATGGTGGAGAAAATGATCATCATCTACAAGATTATAATATAAATTTGTAAAGAAAATTTCTGCTCTCTTTTTAGAACCCTTATACTGTACAACATTATCCCTGATCCCATGAAAAACGATAACTGGAATATCTATTGGATTATACATGTGTGGCTTAAGCTTACGAGATTCCAAAAATGGAGCCAATAATATCAATTGCTTTACCTTGGAAGGATTTTGTAGAGCATATAGCGCACTCATAAGCCCACCAAAACTTGATCCAATTAAAATCCAATTGTTTTTAGTAGCTAAAATCGAATTGAGTTCTTTCATTCTAATTTCTAATAGATCATACATTAATATGTCCGGAGTGGATTTCGTAAAAGTAGGAGTGTAGATATTAGGAAATATATTTTTCAACAATCTAGCCTTAAAGCCGGAACCTGAAGATTCAAGACCATGCACAAAAATAGTATTCTGCATATTTCACTCATCATCTTCTTCAGTTAGATATGGATAATCCTTCATCCTTAATAATTTCATTTCTTTTTTATGTCCAAGGTAGATTAAAATCCCGAATATGGTGAAATATAAAATAAGAATCAAAAAAGTAAATAAATAGTATTTATAAGTGAATGACATAAAATGGAGGGCATTACCAATGATGAAACCTGTGAAAATCCTTGATCCTGTAGTACTTTTTCTTAAGAGGAGTCGTTGAGTTCCCCAATCAACAATACCAGGGATTGGGAGTATGATTATCAGAAGCAATGCAATAAAACCATTAAATTGGGTTTGAAAAATAAGTTCTAACATATGAGTGAAAAAAACAGCAAATAAACCTCCTAGAATGACCCCTGAGCATCTAGAACAAAAATAGATTCTTGTTCTTCCAAATTTAAGATAAAATGTATGATCACTGGCAGAAGTAGGATGATGAGTTAGTATCATATAATACAAATCATTCTCTTCGGTAGCTAAAATTCTGTCATAAACAACTAATAAAAACGGAATGATAATAACTATTGAAATCATTGCTTGGAGAAGGAACTTCAACCCATAATTTATGATAACAATTTCTGGAGCAAATGTATTTGGGTGAATTAGTACTTGAAAGAGAATAATAATCCCTGTCGTCACAAAGCTAGTTATAACAAGAGATATAAATGTATAAAAGACGTTCTTTCTTACTTGATATTTTTGGGGTTTATATTTATAAAGACCAACTAAAAATCCTAAAATCGCAACAATCAGGCACCACTCAAGATATATCTCATGGTAAAAAGCAAATTGGTATAGAAGTTCAGCTAAAAATCCCCCTATTAAACCATGTAAAAAACCAGCTAACTCTGAAAGAAAAACAAATAATAATAATGTGAACCCAAATCTTATGTTAAATTCCTGGGATTCAATAAATATGGTTGAGATTGATCCAAAAGTCTCAGCAAAATAGACATAAGATGTAATAATAAAGAAATTAATTAACAAATTTAAAAAAACTAAACGTGAATAGTCCTTTTTTTCTGATTTTTGAGCCGCTTTATTCAAAGTAATAATTTACACTTTATACTTTCTTACGTATTAAATTAGATTCTGATTAATTAAAAATTTCATCAAGTTCTTCAATTAACTGTAGCTTAGTTAACTCGAAACCTTTTCTGAGGATATTTAAAATTATTTTTTTCGCAACCTTAGGTACATTTAAAATTGTATCATCTTTTTCTACAATTGCTATTCCCTCATCATTATAATCAAGTTGACGTTTCAATGCTTGATATGCTTTTTCTTTTGTTTTAAATGCTGCTCTCGATAAAGCAGTATAATCATTAACATTATCAGTTACCTTTAAAAAAAGTATACTCTCTTCAACTTGTGTGATAAAACATTTTTTTGTAACTTCTCTTAAAGTTTTATAATTTCGGTGATTTTTTTTACACTGGCGATCAGTTTGATCATTTTCTAGATATTTTGGAAAATTTTTATTAATTACTTTATTAACCTGTTCTTCTGATAATTGTCCATTCGTAATTAATTCCCTTGCAGAATTTAAAGTTAGTTTTATCTGTTCTCGTGTACCTACACGAGCATCTTTATCAGACCAATATTTATAAAAAGATTTCACAACAGGTTTTACTAGAACATTAAAAATTCCCGTATCTAATTCTGAATCTATTAAATTCTTCCCATAATTTAGGGAAATATCCATTTGTTCAATCATTTTCTTTTCTAAGATTCTATAATTTCTCTCTAGGTTATCCATAGTAAAATCTCCACAAAATAATTCACGATTAATTAATTGAATATTTTATTTGTTTAATTTTTAATTATTTCTGATTGTAAGTTTCATTCAATGACTTAATAAACTCCTTCTTTGTTTGTAAAAAACCTTTTCTAAGAGTTTTTACTATAATTCTTCTTCCCACTGGAATTTTTAAAATAGAAGGATCTTCTTCAACTATTTTAATACCTCTCTCTGTAAAATTTAATTGTTTCATCAAATTTTCCTCCGCTTCTTCTATTGATTTAAAAGCAGCCCTACATAAATCACCATAATCGTCTACATCCTCTTTTATGTCTAAAAGTTTTGTCACTTCTTTTAAATAATTTGTAAAAGTTTCTTTTGCTACTTCTATTATTTTACCGTAATTTTTATGGTGCTTAATGCACTGCAATGATGTTTGATCTGCTTGAATATATTTTGGTAAGCTCTCCTCAAGAATTTTAGTAAAATTATCAGTAGATATCCCAATTTTTAGTAATTTTAAACCGGCATCCAAAGTAAGGTTAATCTGCTTCAGTGTATTATCTCTTACATCATTTTTTGCCCAATTATCATAGAAAAGTTTAACAAGAGGTTTTACAATTAAATTTAAAATTCCAGTATCTAATTCTGAATCGATAAGTTTTCTCCCTTTTATAATAGATTCTTCCATCTGTTGAATCATTCTATCTTTTATAAGATGATAATTTCTTTCTAGATAATCCAAGATTTTATCCTCGAATGGGTCAAAACATAGTTATAATTTCTCAAACTCAATTGAATAATTAAAGATCTCTATTCTTTTAAAATCATTTCATACGTTATATACTATCAATTTTATATGATCTATTCGTAAAGAAATTTTCATTAATCATAAAATAAAAAAAGAGAAAAATTAATAGAAAAGTAGAGACTAAAAAAAATATTAATATGCATTATATCTTCAAAGTTTTAATCCTATCAGGAAATCCAGTTGCCGCACATTTCTATACTTCAAGAGCTTTTAGTGAACCTGGAGAAGATAAAGACACTTATTATGAATGGTATAAGGAAGTAAAAATCCTTGAAGATATCTGTGATTTAGAAATTGATGCTATCACAGACATTTCAGCTGATTTAGACGAAATTATCCCGATTGTCGATGGAATTATATTTTTTATAAATCCTTTACTTAAGGAAGAGTATGAACTATTTGAAATGGTCTTACCAGACATTTTTTCAATTAAAAGAGATATCCCAACTATTGTAATCTTTTATGACCAGAATGGAATTCTTCCTCTGTCTGTAAATGAATTGTTAACAAATTTATGGGTGAATTATCCCAGCCTTGAAGCATTTGCCAACCTTAATCCAAAAGATTTCCATCAAGCACTTCAATCACTCTGTTTAGCAATGATTGGCGGAGAGACCCCATTAAACATAGAAAATGCTTGGATGAGGTTTCCTATATTTATACAAATGGCAAATGTATATTTCAGCAATCAAAATTATTATTACGCTGCTCAAGCAGTGAGAAATGCTGCTATGATTGCAGAAATTTACAATAAAGAAGATTACTTTATTATTTTAGAGCAAGCAGCCTATTTATATTCCAAAATAAATTTGTATCTTGAAGCTAGTAAAATATTGGAAAATATTGATAAGAAGAAATCTGTAAATTTTAAAACGCTTTATGTAGAAGCAATGATAAGAGAGGGTAATTTTTGTTTTAATAAGCGAGATTATGAAACGGCAGCTAAACAATACGAAAGAGCTGGTCAATGGGCGAGTATTGAACTATTAGATAAAAAGATAATTGATGAAGCTTTTAGGCTAGCAATTACTTCCTGGATATCTGCTTGTAAAGTTGAGAAAGCATTCAGAATTCTTGAAAGTCTCTCTCATCAAGAATCACAGATGATATTAAAAGAATTAACAGGGAAAATAGGAAATGCTGCTGAATTTTTAGTAGAAAATAATAGATTTGACTTAGCAAGAGAACAATTGTATACAGCTATATTTAAATATCAACGAGAAGCTCTATCAGAGGAACTCAAAGAGTTAACCAATAAATTAACTAATATATTACTCGAAATCTTTAAACATCAAGTTGAGGCTAAGGAAATCTACGCTGCGAGGTCCACTTATGAAGAAATTGAAAATATGTGGGAATCATATCATGTAAAAAGAACCAATATTGATTCCATTTTAAAAATATTAATCAACCTATTTATTGAGAAGAAAAATTTTACTGTAGCTACAATACTTATTAATAAATTGAATTCATTAATGCTGAAACAAGAATTAACAAACTTTAGTGCAGAGAGTGAGGATAAATATAGAGCATCTATAAAGAAAGAAATGGAAGATACAATTAAAAAGGGGATTGTTGTTTTAAGTGATTTTGTTAAAGCTGAACTAGATATAGTAATAGATATGAACAAAGAAAAAATTCTATTAGCAAATGAACTAAAAGATAAAGAAAAATTTCTTAAAAGTTCAAAATTACTAATAGATCAAGCAGATTATCTCAAAAAGTTAGGTCGGGAGGATATTGGCGATCAAATTCTTACTAAATCTTTAGATATCTTATTAGAAGGGAACGAATTCGAAGAATTTTTCATCATTTCTAATAGCTTATCAATAGATGCAAGAAAAATGTATCTAATTAGAATTTTTCCGATTTTCCTTGAAAAATTAAAAGAAATTGAAAAATTAGAGAACTTTGAAAGAGAAGCAAACATTATGGAAGATTCTAATAGATTATATCGGAACCATTCTCTATATGATGAATCTAAAGAAATTATTTTGACATATATTGAAATTATTAAAAATCAGGCTTTGAAGTTACTACAAGAGGAAGAAAACGAATCTGGGATTAGAAAAGCAAATGAACTCCTAAAAAAGGCAATTAATGTCGTATCCGCATATTTAGAAAAAGAAGATATTGTAAAAATCAAGTATGATAAAATTTACAAAAAACTTGCTGAGATATATATAAACATAGGTGATTTAGCAAATGCTCATGCATATAATGACCGCATTATAAATCGAGAATACAGGTCAGAAATCCACAGAAGAATCGAAGAACTTGAAGCCAAAAGAAGTATTTTACGTTCAGAAGAAGCAAGGGAAACGAGGGAAGGACAAGAATTGGAAGAGATGCATTCAATAATTGAAAATAAAGCTAGAGAATATAGAAGTTTAGATCAAAAAAGGCAATTCATGGAGAGAAATGCTAGAAAGACAAGATACTTTATGGATGCTTTAGACTATATTACCTCACAAGAATATAATAAAGCGATTGATTTATACAAAAGGAGCATTATCGGGTTCAATAAAATTCAAAAATATAATTTAGCTGGTGTCTCATTAGCAGTTGTTAGTTTATTACTATTTAAACAGGATGAAGTAAAAGATATTAGAAATCTATTAGAAGAGATCAAAAATAGTTTATTAGGATTAGGAAAACTTTTTTCTGAAACATTTCCTGTTACCTTAGTTAAATACATGCTTCAAGCCAAAAAATTTCAAGATGAACGCAAATTCAATGAAGCATTGATTTTTATGGAATATCTTCCTCTGTTTAATGAAGAAATTGACCTTTTGCATGAATTTTTAGGTGAAGATCATATTGAAAATCGAATAATAACACCAAGATCAGAAACTAGCGAAGAGTTAACCAAAAGTCAAGCAATAGAAATTGATCAAAGATATGGAAAAATTGAATCAAAAATTGGGGAAACTCGAAGAGAGAAGGAAGAAGATCTTAGTAAACGCATAAAAACAAAAAGAATTTTTTATAAACCAATTTTCACCTTATTAGAAACAAAAAATTTCCAAGAAGCATCTATGAAATATTATGAATTAGCTGAAACAATGGTTTCTAGAAGAGGAGATTTTAAAACTAGTGCACTTCTTATCCTATTACACGCACTCTGTTTATTTAAATTAAAAGAACCATACTCACACATCAGAGAAAGTATTAATCAGTATTTAAATAGACGAGGTGTCAATAAAAAATTGGTTGAAGATACATATGATATCATGTTAATTCTTTTTATAATAGATGTAAAAGAATACAAGTTAGAAAATTATCTGCCAAAAGTTAAAGGGATGTTAGAAATTTTACCCCTATTTGAGGAAGAATTAGAGCTAATAGATATTTAAAATCAATCAACAATATTTGCATAATTTTGTAGGTCTTTAACTCGCATACGGAGAGTTACTTCAGTAACTTTAGCTAATTGACTAATTTCCTTTTGAGTTCTATTTTCATTACAAATTTTTGATGCTATATAGATTGAGGCTGCGGCAATTCCTTTTGGGTCTTTACCATCTGAATTAAAACCACTCTCTCTTGCCTTTTCGATTAATTTTACTGCTATGTTCCGGCACTGCATTGAAAGTTTAAGTTCTTCATTGAATTTATCCACATATCTATCCGCTGAAAAATGTTGTACTTTCATTCCAAGTTTTGGAAGAACTTCCATCAAAATTAATCGATAACTCTTTATTACTTTCTTTTTAGGAATTTGAGCAACTTTTGTTATCTCTTCAGCGGTTCTCGGTATTCCATGAACCTTTAAAGCTGCAAAAATCGAAGCAGATAATAGAGTATCGATGCTCCTTCCCATCGTCAATTTCTTTTTGACTGTTTGAGTATAAATTCTAAGTGCATCATCAGCTACGGCATCTGGTATACTCAATCTTTTTTGTAAACGCTGTAAGTTAGGTAATGCTATCCACAAGTTTCTCTCATAACTAGTTGTCAAAGATCTATGAATTTTAGCTAATCTATTAAACTTTGATTTATATTTCGGACTCAGTAACGTGCCCCTGGCGTCTCTTGATCCTCGGATGATTGTTCTTGGACCAATTGGACTATATACTCGTTCACTACTCTTCCGTTTCTGAATTTCCTCCTGAGTAAATGCTCTTCGAGGACTATCATCAAGTATCCTGGAGTACACAAATCCACAGTTTAAACAAACATAAAATCCGTCTTCTTCGCTAATTTTAGGACTATCGCAACAATGTGGGCCTTCCTCCCCATTATCTTCAAAAAATTCATTGTCTTCAAAATAAGAGGGCATAATTACTTGTGATAGTTAAGGTTAGTAATGGAAATTTTCATTTTTAGTATAAAATACATCCTCTAATAAATATTTAAGTTTAATCTATTTAAAATTAAGTTGTGAAAATTTATATCGAAGCCTTTTTAACTAGTATCATAAAAGTTTAATAAATAATAATAAAAGCAAAATCATTCTATTAATATTAAAAGAATCAATGGTCACTATGTCCTCAGAAACTTCAGAAATTATAAAGGTCATTACCAAATTTTTAGATGATAAATCGGTAAAAATAGAGAAGCTAGAAAAGATCGACGATATTTTAAAGTTGCCTATTCAATCCTATAAGTTTATAGATAAAGAAGAATCAACCATTATAAAAGATCTCTTTGAAATTTCCAAAATTAATGAATTACTAAATTTAGACAAAGAAGATCCTTTTCAAAATCTAACACCATTAGAGGAAACTGAAGAATCAATTGAATTAACAGAAAATCTAAAGAAAAAAATCGAGGAACTTAAAAAAAAATATCCTACCTTAGAAAATAAGCTAAAAAAAGCAGTTACTATAAGTGTCCTCATTGAAAGCATTACAGAAGAAAGGGAAGCTATTGAAACTGGGCAAGCTCAGAAAGTTTTAGTAGCGGGATTAGATGCTGCAGGCAAAACATCACTTTTATCTAAATTTGGAGGACGTTTAGGAATTAGTGATATGATTGGTACTCATCCGACAAAGGGAGTAGTCAGAATGAAGTTTGGTAGTTCCACTTTATCTTTATTTATATGGGATCTCGGAGGACAAGAAGAGTATAGAGAAAGGTATCTTAATAATCCCGAGCAATATTTTGTTCAATTAGACTTATTAATCTATGTAGTAGATATTCAAGATTCTGAAAGATTTGAGGAGGCGATGAATTATCTTGACAATATATTGGATTCATTAGTAATGTTAGAAGAAAATCCCTATGTTTTAATATTTTTTCATAAGTATGATCCGGATTTAAAAAGTGACCCAAAAATACTCCTAAATATTGAACTCTTAAAGGATAATATGAGAGAACTCCTAAAAAACAAGAATTATGATTTTGATATTGAAATATATTTAACTTCTATTTATTCCTTGATTTCCCACGAACCTCAATTTGCAAAATATATTAAAAATTTGATGAGTTCTACATATTCTCTTACTGATCCAACGGTAAGAAAAGTAGAAGGTTTAGGGAAAACATTAGAAGAGACATTAAATGCCGTAATTCGCTTGTCTGAGAGCATTTCTACACAGCTAAATGATCTTGATACTCGTCTTCGTGCAATAGAATCAGGTGCATTTCAAGCAGCCCAAGGGGGACAACCACTCGAAATTTCTAATCCTTCTTTTAGTAGTAGTAGAGCGGGGGAAAATTCAAGATTAACGGTGCTAAATGAACTAAAAGACTTATTCAGCAAAAGGAAGAGCTTAGATCTTTAACTTTTTTTCTCTTTTTCCATCTTTAAAATGTCTATATGTGGCAGAAATTATAATAAGAACACATATTAATAGCCATAATATTAAATACCAGATATTTTCAAAAACCAGTGAGTTAATTTGTCTATATTCAATACGGTGGAGAGCAAAACCTTCAAAATATTCAATAATATCTTGGAAAAATGGCGCAAGGATGAACGTTGAGAATAAAAACCCAATTATTCCCAGAATATAACCAAATATAACATCACTAGGATAATGTACTCCTAATTGTATTCTACTAAATGACACAATAATTGCAAAACCTTGCATTAGTATTATTATTAAAGGTGATCTCAGAAAAAATAATCCTATTAGTAAACCATATGCGACAATGTTATATGCATGCCAAGATGGAAAACTCTTTGATTTAGGTCTTTTTTCCAATACTTTTATTTTTTCGGTACCTAACTTCTCAAATGGTCGTAATCTATTTACTGATTTTTTAATAATAACGACCATAATTAAACCGATTAAAAAAATAGCGCTTAAATGTGAAAGTAAGAAGGGATCATACCATATAAATAAATAAAAAGCAATTAAAAAAATCCAGACTGTTTCCCTCCCAAAAAAAGATAGAACTTTTAAGATATAAGTTAAAGGTTTTCCACCTATACCATTGTATTTTAGAATTATTTTCTGGTCCCATTTATTAATTTTATTTTGAAAATCTTTGAATTCCATAATATAATAGCTGTAATTTAATATGATATTGAATTTATATAGTTATATGCTTCTTTTACTTTTGAGATTTGACTTTCAAAATAATCTAATTTATGAGAATCTGATCCTACAAAAAATGATCCTCCTTCTTTTTTTAACGTGGATATCACTGATTTTGAAGGAAAGGGTCGTCCAATGGGAAATTTTCTACCAGATAAATTGAATTCAATAGAGATTTTATTCTTTATACAGAGACGTCCCAATTCTAAGACTCTATCTTCAGAAACATCACAATCTTCTTCAGGTTTTATGTCATTTTCATTAATATAGCGAAAAATAGTATCAAGATGGCAAATATTCTTAAAGATTTTCGAATTGATCATCTTTTTGGATAGTAGAAAATATTCATCTATAATATCTCTCATCTTTTTTTTAGCAAGAAAATCCAATAATTTTTCTTTAGAAGTAATAGGATAGCCAAAAATCCATTCGTGTAAAGTTCCTCCTATGAAATCTAAGTCTCTTCCGTAATCATCCATTAATTCTAGAAGCTTAATTTCTCTATCTTCATAATACTCGATTTCAAGTCCACTATAGATGAAATCATAGGTTTCTTTCAGTTCATCAAGTTCTTCTAAATAATTATCAATATTTCCATTATAAAAAGGATTTGTTTTATCTTTCTCAATATAGTATAGCTCATAGTGTTCAAGAAAACAGATATTAATTTCATTTTTTTCTGCAACTTTAATATAGTCCTCGAATGTAGGACCATCTTTTCCGACATCGACACTCCAATTTGCTGTATGCAGATGATAATCTGTATATTTAAACTTCATTTTTTAACAAGCTAAATAATTAAAAAAGAAAAATAAAAATACGTATTACCTAATCTATAGAATCTTCTTTATCAAAAAAGACTTCATAAAATAGCTCTTTTTCTCCCGCTTCCGGAGGAGTGATTTTGGTATAACCCCCTTGTTGTATAATACGAACAGTACTCTTGTTTTGAATGTGAATGTTGCCATAAAATCCTTTTATCCCTTTTTCCTTTGCTATAATAATAAGATGTCGGTAAAGAAAAGTCCCAACCCCTTTCCCGCGATATCCCTCTCTGACTAGAAAGCTATATTCCGCTGTATTCAATTTAGGATTCAGATAATATGTTGCGTTTCCCACCATTTCTTCTTTACCTATTTCCCCTACAAATGCACCAATCGAGAATATTTTGTCATAATCGATATTAACCTCGTCTTGGGTTTTAGAATGTGTAAACTCTTTTTTCATACCGAAAAATCTTAAATATCTATCTCTCTCATTTAAAGAATAATATAATTCTTTAAGTAATGATTCGTCTGTAGTTTTGACGGGTCTAATTCTAATCTTTTCGCTGTTATATGCGGTATAGATCGTTTCATATTGTGAAGGATATATACATATTCGTCCTTCTTCATCACAGGGAAGAATTTGATCTGAATACACATAGTTTAACTTCTTTGCTTCTTCCAATAGAGATTGTCGGAAGTCTGGATGAGCAATACATATCAATTCAAGCACTCTTTCTCGGATCGTTTTACCATGAAGATAGGCAACCCCCCATTCAGTTACAACATAATGTACATCTCCACGAGATAACATTATTCCTGCACCCTCATCTAAATGAGGAACAATTCTAGATTTTTTACCGTCCCGAGATGTTGAAGGGATAATTATAATTGGTTTTCCTCCTTTTGAAAATGCAGCACCCCTCATAAAATCAATAGTTTCTCCTAATCCAGAATAAAATTGATAGCCTTCTGTAGCTGCATTTACCTGTCCTGTTAGGTCAATTTGTCTCGCTGAATTTATTGAAACCAATTTTTTATTCATTCCAATATGTCGTGGATTGCATACATAATCCGAAGGAAAAAATTCGATGTATGGATTATTGTGTACAAAATCATACAATTTTTTAGTCCCTAACGCAAAACTTGTAATTATCTTTTCAGGATGGAAATTTTTCTTTCTACAAGTCAACACTCCTTCTTCAATAAGAGGGATTATATTATCAGTAATATAGTGTGAATGCATACCTAGATCATTTTTATCAAATAAGTATTTTAAGCAGGTATTTGGTAGATCCCCAAATCCTACATGGATGGTTGATTTATTTTCTACTAAATTAGCTAAATTTTGACCTATTCTTTCAGCAATATCATCTGGTTCATCAAATTGAAATTCCAATAAAGGCACATCATTATATACAAAAAAGTCTATTTCTTTCATGTGAATAAAACTATTTCCTAAGGTACGAGGCATTTGCGGATTTATTTCAACAATAGTCATAAATGATGATTGAGCTATAGGTTTGGCAATATCCACATTTATCCCTAAGGAACAAAATCCATAAGGATCTGGAGGGCTAACTTGTATAAGTGCAATATCAATGTGTTTACGTCCTGTGGTAATTAACGAGGGGATTTCACTGGCATAAATGGGAGTATAGTCAGCTTGACCTTTATTAATTTCCTCACGAAGAGTTTTTCCAATAAAAAATGCGTTATGTCTAAAGAGATCTTCAGCTTTATCCTCGAAATACTTTTCAGGCCCAATTGTTAAAAAATGAAGGATTTCTGTATCAATTAGCTTTTCTGATTGTTTTATTAATTCTGATGTTAATAATTGTGGTTCTGAACATCCTGAGTCAATAAAAACTCTATTACCTGGTATAATTTTCTTAACAGCATCTTCAGCACTGATTTCTTTATCTTTCCACTTCTCTCGCCATTCTGAATTCGACATATTTATTCCTTTCTAACATATTATACTAACTTAGATTATTATTGCCTTTATATAACTTTATTTTATAATGATAAAGTGTTTTCTGGCTTTTTTCTTTCCTTTATATATTTTTGTTTAGAAACAAGTAATGAACTGAGAACTAAACTACCACTGATGATACTCATAATTAAAGGAGGTAAGGCAAAAACAAAATATTGCTTAAAATCTGATAATACAAAAGGGATAATAGTTATCACGGAAAACAAAGATACAATGAAAAACAATATTCCTAAAAAGAATAAACACATACGAAGGTCATATTTTAAAGAATAATTGATTGTATTTGTCATAACGCAATTTATACATATTTCAAAATCATCTACAAAATCATTTTTAGCAACTTCTTTACCACAAAATTTGCATTTAGGTATATTTATCACCTTACCTATGGGGTATGAAAAAATTGGAATTAATTATAATATTATTTATTAGCTTAAATTTATTGTTCGATTAGATTGATTTTGTCTTAATTTATTATTTGTTTACTTATTCAATTTTATACAATTGAATCCAATTAAACACCTATTAAAATTTATTTTTAATTTATGTTTTACTCAATATAATTATCAAACTGATTCCTTCGAAAATTATCTTAAATGATTTATAGATAAAATGTTTAAATTCCATTCAATTCTTTCTTGAATTAGTACTATTCTATAAAATATAAAAAATTAAATTCATTAATCAAATTATAAAAGAAATTCAAAAGTGTAGATTAGAATGTCGAAAGAAGAACGAATGGAGAGTATCCTTACTGAGAATCGTATATTTGATCCTGTCGCCCTTAATTTAGATTTTGCTAAAACTGGTATGTCATTAGAAGAATACAAAAAACTCTACAAACAATCTATTGAGGATATGGAAGGATTCTGGGGGGAACAAGCAAAATCGTTAGATTGGTTTGAACCTTATGAGAAAGTATGGGAAAAAACAGATTTATTTCCAGGGAATTGGTTTGTAGGAGGAAAACTAAATGTTGCCTATAACTGTTTAGATAGACATGTCAATGCGGGAAACGGTGAAAGAATAGCATTAATATGGGAAGCGGATGAACCAGGACAGGTAAGAAAGTTTACTTACAATGAGCTATTAAAAGAAGTTAATAATGTCGCAAATGGTATGAAGAAATTGGGTTTGAAGAAGGGAGATCGAGTAACGATATGGCTTCCAATGATTCCGGAGTTAGCTATCATTATGCTAGCATGTGCTAGAATTGGTGTGATTCATTCAATTGTATTTGGTGGTTTTTCAAAAGAAGCTGTAAAAGATAGAATTGAAGATTCCGATTCTCGACTACTATTTACTAGTGATGAAACGTTACGAGCAGGAAAATATTATCCTAAAATGGCAGATGTAGTTCAGATTATTGATGATGTTCCTACTATTGAGAAGGTTATTGTTGTTCAACGTTCAGGTAGGGATGTTCCTCATACAGATAAAGATATCTGGTATCATGACTTCATTGAAGGAATGAGTGAAGAATGTGAATCTGAAAAAATGGATTCTGAAGATACATTATTTATTTTATATACAAGTGGAACAACAGGCAAACCTAAAGGTGTAAAACATACTACTGCAGGATACATTTTGTATACATCATTTACCCATAGGGTTGTTTTTAATTATCATGAAGAGGATATATGGTATTGTACTGCGGATATAGGATGGATTACAGGTCATTCTTACATAGTTTATGGACCACTTGCAAATGGTGCAACGAGTTTAATGTTTGAAGGAGTTCCTACTTATCCTGACGTTGATAGGTTCTGGGATATCGTAGAACGTCATAAAGTTACACACTTTTATACTGCACCAACTGCTATTAGAGCCCTAATGAGATATGGGGAAGAACCTGTGGAAAAGCATGATATAAGTTCTATAAAAGTTTTGGGAACTGTGGGGGAACCTATTAATCCAGAAGCTTGGACGTGGTATCATAGAGTTATTGGGAAAAGTCATTGTCCAATCGTTGATACTTACTGGCAAACTGAAACTGGAGGATTCATCATGACACCCATATCTACAGCAACACCGACTAAACCAGGATCATGTTGTATGCCTTTCTTAGGGATTAGACCGATTATATTTGATCTAGAAGGTGATGAAGTGACTGAACCAAATGAAGGTGGATACTTTGCTATGGGACAACCATGGCCTGGTATGTTAAGAGATGTCTGGGGTGATACTGAAAGATTTAAATCTACTTACCTTGAGAGATATCCTGGTTATTATTATACTGGTGATGGGGCACGACGCGATGAAGATGGTTACTATTGGATTCTTGGAAGATTAGATGATGTAATCAAAGTGTCTGGTCACCGCATAGGAACTATGGAAGTTGAATCGGCTCTAGTAAGTCATCCAAGTGTTGCAGAAGCTGCAGTTGCACCTTTTCCTCACAAGATAAAAGGACAGGCAATTTATGCATATGTAACATTAATGCAAGGAGTTGAGAAATCAGCCAAATTAGCCAATGAAATTCGAATGCATGTAAGACAAGAAATAGGTCCTGTTTTTCAACCAGATGTCATACAATTTGCAGATGCTCTACCAAAGACAAGAAGTGGTAAGATAATGAGAAGGATCTTAAAAGCTATTGCTGCGGGAACAGAAATTGGTAATGTAACGACATTAGCAGATCCGTCAGTCGTGGATGATTTAATGGCTGAACGCAAAAAAATGGATATTGAGATAGGGTAATTTTTTTTATATTTTTTCTCTTTTTAAAAGCTTTTTATACAATGATTGTACTAAAGAAACTTAGGTGTTATTTATCCCCCAAAAGCTAATCCTTTAAACTTATAGAATGTGTCAACTATAGACATGTATACAACCCTTGAGAAAAAAGATGTGAATATAAGTAATTTTTCCTCCAAAGTTTGAACAGAATGCTTAAATAATTGAAAATGAAATAGTATTAAATATGAGATTAAAACCTAAACAATCTCTAATGATTTTCTTTTCTATATTTGTGCTTACATCATATCTAATATCATACGCACCAAATTGTAAAGCTTCATCAAATTCAGGGTTAATTTTTGCCTATAAAGAAAACCAGGGAAGAATTTGGGGTGCTTGGGTTATGGATGATATTAATGGTGATGGATGGCGGGAAATAGGTATCTGTGGAGCAATATATACAAAAGCTCTTGATGTAAATCCTGCGCATGGTGGTCCTAAAGAAATCTGGGATCAATGGGGGCTACACCATGAAGTTCTTTGGGGCTGTGATTCTGGTATTGATGCAGATGGGGACAATATTACTGAACAATTAGTGTTTGAAGCTGTTTGGAATAATCATTATTTACTTAATGGGGAAGATGGTGTTGCCTTAGACAGTCCTGATGAAGAAAATAGAAGAGCTGGGTTCTTTTGGCCTGTTATTGATTGTGGATTTGGTTTAGAGCATGATGTAAATGGAAATGGTGTAAACGATTATGTCATTACAGGTATTGATTACACCCCTAGAGCTATTGTTCAATGTGTTGAAAGTGTAAATGCGACTGTGATATGGGAGTTTGAACTAGCAGAAGTTTCAAACGGAATAAGATCGATAACAATTAATTCAACTCAACATATTTTAACAATTTCAGGTTTTTTACAAGTTTTAACTATTAGTGGTTCTGAAATATGGAATAGAGCAGGAGTTGGATGGGGGCTTGATATCATTCCAAATGGAGCTGGTTTTAATTCAGATGCAATCATAGCAAGAACAGGAGCAGGAGTTACCTTAATAAATACATCCAATAACAATATTATTTGGTCAAATCCAATCAATCTACATTCTCTACATTATGTGGGGGATATAAATAATGATGGATGGGGTGACTTTGGTGGATTATACTCTTCAGGATATAAAGTTGGTATTTATTCAGGATTAGACGGATCATTTATTCGCAATCACACAGCTCAAAATCTTTTAAATTATATGCATGGAGTAACCTTTTGTGGAGATGTGAATGCTGATGGATATGACGATTATGGAATTTTCGGTGACTTTTACCCTCACGAAGTTTTTTCAGGTAATAGCGGCTCTCAATTAATTTCTATTGGTGGAGAACATTACCATGGGGCTGAAGAGATGTACATAGTTCCCGATATTAATGACAATGGTACTCCTGATATTATGTTGTTTGATGGAGGCATTGCCGCAGTTGAAGGAAGTTTTCAAGGTAATGTCAACTTAAAGTTTGAAGAGGGAGGATTTCAAATAAACGGATATCCACTTATGATAATAACTTTAGTAGCTGCTATAAGCACGTTCATTGCAATAAAGAGTGTTAACAAAAAAAATTAATCATTATATTGATTTTTTTACTTTATTTTTAAATTCATTTCAAATTGGGTGATAAAAGAATTGAATCCTAGGCACTTTATAAAACCTAACAAGGAGTTATCTCGGGTATCAACATTAATTATACTTAACTTGTCGACATTAGAGTTTTGTTTTATTAGATATTTTATAAGTTCTGTGCCAATACCTTGATTACGTTTATTTTTACTTACGGCTATTTGCGTAAGACCTCCATTTGGTTCATAGACAAGGTAACCAACTAGATTTTCTTCTGAAAATGCTCCAAGATAATTAAAACTATTAGGTAACCTTTGAACTGACATATTCGAATTTTGCCATGAAGGAGGATAATCCCAAAAGTTTATGACATAATTCCAGTCAATTGAATTTATTTCTCGAATATCATATTTTTCAGCTAATGGATTATTGCGACTATTATGGAGACAACTTTTAATCTCCTTTATTTCTGCCATTAAACAGTCAAATTTTCTAGTAATCTGAAAATTTCTCTTTTTGTATAAATTATAAGCAGCAGTATTAGATTGAATGACTTCTAATAGATATTGTTCAATATTTTCTGCTTGTAATATAGGTAGAAGTTCACTAAAAATTCGATTACCAACACCCTTCTGACGATAATCGGGTATAACTCCCGTTCCACAATCATAAGCTGTCAATTTATCTTCCCAATAATCAATGGCATTTAGGATAAACCCAACTAATTTCTCACCATCAACTGCACCAAGAGATAAATTGTAACTAACACCTCTCCTACGATTAAGGTTTCTAAATGACTCCAAAGAAATTTGCATAGGTACTTCATAATCAGAAAAAGCTTCATTGTGTGTTTCTAATATTTCTGATTCAGTAAAACTACTCAATTCAACAAATTTTATTACCCATCACCTTAAAATTTTTATATAATTTTTATTTTGAAGACATGAGTTTATCTATATGATTTTTCAAATCCTTTTCTAATTTGAGATTAGTAGGATATCCTACTTTTATGTTTTTAGAAATTTCTTCATTTAGAAATCCTTCTATTTCATGAATGTTCTCAAATTTCCCTTCAATATTTAGGATCTCATCATTTTTTCTAATAACTTGCGTTAAATAAACATATATTATAATATTAATAGCTTCTTTAGAATTACTTGAGCCAATCACTAATGTTGTGTGTCTTTCAAATAGGTCACCAATATAGCTAAAGATATTTGTATTTCCCCATTTCTTAATTTTATCTTCTATAAAATTCAAAACTCCTAGTATTTCCAATACTTCTTTATTCTTCTCAAGTTTAAAGAAAATCCCTGATTTTTCTTCATCCTCATATTTCTTCATCAAATATTCAATATGATTAAGAAACTCATTCTTCGATGACATAGATCTAATTTGCTGATATTAAATAATTACTATTTTGAATCTAATTTAGTTTTCGTAATTTCAAAGATCAATAAACATAAATAAATCTTCTTTTTTGTATAATTTCAAAGGTTGTCATAGTTACAAATTTTATTAATATATACAGGGTAAGGTTATCAATTGATTCCTAATAGTAAACAATTATTTGAAGAAATTAATTCCATGAATCCTGAAGAAGCAGTTAATTCTCTGCTAGTGATTTTGAAATCTTCAGAATCATGGGAAAATAAGGTAGAAGCAGTAGAAAAATTAATTCAATTTCGCGAACATCATAAAATTCCTCTTCAAGAAATTAAAAAAGTGTTTTTAGAAGATAAACATCCTCAATTACGTATTGCTTTAATTGATATATTAGCTAAATTTTATCCTGATAATGGGATTGATTTTTTAAAGGAGCAATATAAGAACTGTAGTGATGGGACAGTAAGAAGAAATTTGATTGAAGTAGTAGGTAACGTGGATTTAAATAGGTCTATCCACTTCTTTATCGAGGCATTAAATGATGCAAATATTGATTCTAAGAAGCTAGCGATAACGTTTTTAGGAAAAACAGGGAGAAAAGAAGCCCTTGTACCGTTAATAGAATTATTACACTATAGAAATATAGAAATTTATAATCTTTTAATGGATTCAATTGTGAGAATAGGAAAAAAGGGAAATTTAGAAACAATCTACGATTATTTTGAATCTGAAGATCCAAATATCAAAAGAGAAATACCGGTTATATTAGGAAGAATCGGTGACAAGAAAAGTGAAGATATTTTAATATCAAATTTGAATGATTTAGCTCCCTCTGTAAGGAAAAATTCAGTTAAAGCCTTAGAAAAAATAATTGAATTGAAAAATACAAAATATATATTAAATGCTCTCAATGACATAGAGATAGAAGTAAAAAAAGAAGCTATTCGTGTACTAGGAAATGTAGGTAGTAAAAGAGCCACAAAACCATTATTAGAACTTTTAAAAGAAAAGGATTTTAAAATTCGAAATCTTGCGCGAGCTTCATTGTTAAAAATTCTATCAAGATCAAAAACATATGATGTACTTTATGAGCTTATTAAAGGTAGAAATGTAATTGCTAGAAAGGAAGCAATAAAATTAGTTGGTATGTTAAAAGATCATAAGGCACTTGATTTATTAATCAATACTTTCAATAGTAAAGTCGCAAGTATAAGAAGGTCTGCCTATAAATCAACACTTAAAATTTTAGACAAAATTTCTGACGATTTAATCATTAATGGTTTACAAGATAAGTCTTGGCAAATTCGTATGTATTGTGTAAGAATTTTAGGAGAAATTGGAGATCCTGAGACCATAGATCTAATTTTTAAATTACTTGAGGATGAACATGGGAGTGTAAGGAAAGCAGCAATCAGTAGTCTAGTCAATTTTGAATCTGATAAGTTGAATAACATAGCGAATGAGGCTATAAAAAGCCCAAATTGGAAACTTAGAAGAACAGGGGTGAAACTACTTATAAACTTAGGCGGAAATGAATCAATAAATTCACTTATTTCATGTCTTAATGATGACGATATTTATATTAAGAGTTGGGCGGCTATGGCTCTTGGAAAACTGAAAAAGGTTGAATCAATTGAACCTTTTATTTCCTTATTAAAAGAATCTGATGATAAAATTCGACTTTCTGCAGTTAAAGCTTTAGGTGAAATTGGTAATAAAGATGCAATTGATCCTCTCGTTGAAATATTGGGGGATGATAATTGGGATGTTAGAAAAGAAGTAGAAATCGCTCTAAACAAAATTAATCCTGATTGGATGAAGAATTTATAATATTATTATAATCCTTGATTTTATGAATATAATTACTTAAGTCCTCTAAAATAAGAGTAATATTTGATTGAACATTTAAAATACATACTAAAAATGTGTTTTTATCAATTTTGACTATTATAATCGACTCATTCTCTAATTCTGCAATAATTTTATTAATTTGTTGGTCCCCCAAAGTATCTCTAATTTCTGTAGCACTCTCCAAGACAGAAGCACACATTGAAGCAAAAGCTTTACTATCAATAGACTTTTCAATGCTTTCATCTATTAATTCTCCATTATTTTTCACATATAAAACTCCCGTTAAATTACCTTTATACCTTAATTCATTTATAATAGGGGCAATTCCCTCAACATTTTTAGAATTATAATCTAAATCTTTCATTGTTAATGATTGCTTAAATTTTTGATAATTAAATTAATTAATTACCTAATTTAACTATTGAATATACATGGAATCAAATGAAAAACTTGAAGAGATATTTACAAAAGATAATAATAACTTCATTGACAACGAATTACGACCTTTCTTGAGAATTCCGAGTAATACTCACAATAAAAGAGGCATTTTAGGGGCAAAAGATTTTATCATATCCTTTATTAGTCCATTCGCTAAAGACATTTCAGAATTTCGAGGTATAACTAACCCTTTGTTTACAGCTAGGATTGAAGGTAAAATTGAGGATGAATTATTGATATATATGATGTATGATACCCAACCTATCAATAATGAAGGGGAATGGATAGCTGATCCTTTTGGGGCAGAAATCCATACTCTTAGCTCTCCTCTTGATGTCTTAGGTAATTGCATTATAGCAAGAGGTGCATATAATTCAAAAACACCACTAATCTGTTTTCTGGATGTAGTAAGGGAATTAAAGAAACGGGAGGATTTACCTATATCATTATTGCTTTTATTTGATGGCGAAGAGGAAATTGGCTCTCCGACATTACTAGAATTGATAGAAAAGAATAATACTATATTTAAAAACTGTTTAGATGTTTTTTATCCCTCCACAAAACAAGATTTAAATGGAAATTCAATCATTAAACTTGGTTACAAAGGTATATTATCTTTTTCATTAAATATATCAACAGATAATAAAGAACCTCATTCTGCATATAGTGCTATGATACCCAATCCTGCTACCGATTTAATTTCGTTATTAAACTTAATTTATTCCAATAATAACTTTCACATTGATCTGTTGAAAGAACCCTATAAAATAACCAAAGAAGAAGAAATAATTCTTAACGATCTATTTGATAAAATAGATATTCAAGATATTAAAAAAAAGTCAGGAATTATACAAACTCGTGAGAATGATCAAAAATTAGACTTTTCTAACTATTTATTTAACCCAACATTCAATATTTCCACTTTAAAGTCGGGATTCTTAGAAGAAGGATTGAAAAATTATGTCCCTAATAAAGCAACCTGCAATATAGATATTAGGTTTGCACATAGTGTATCTATAAATGCATTATTTAAAGAGATTAAAGAGAAGATTACAAAATTTACCAATACTTCACAAGCTAAGATTGAGCTAGTTAAACATATTGGCTATGAGACTTCAAGAGTTCCAAAAGAGTCTTCCTTGGTAAAAAGTCTTATTAGAAGTGCTGAGAAACTCGGAATTAAAACTGATATATGGCCAATCAGTGCAGCCGCTGCACCGTTAAGTAAGTTCAAAAGTGTTTTGGGTTTAAATTTTCTTACTGGTGGCTTAGGAATAGGGGGTTATGCTCATTCTGCTAATGAATTTATACAATATAACTCCATAATCAATGCAAGATTATCATACTATTACTTTTTACAGGAATATTCAAAATTATATCAAGAACGATATAAAAATTAATTAAATAACCCTGATATACCTCTTGATTTCGGTTTAATAGCATTTTCCGAACAAAGTTCAGCACAACAAAAACAAGAAATGCATTTCTTTCTCAAAAAAATAGGGTAATTATTTATTTCAAAATCTATAGCTTCAGAAGCACAATTTTGAGCACATTCGCCACATTGTACACATCTAGATTTAATCAGTTTAGGAATTTTCTTGATGATTTTATACCCTATATGCCCTGTCATGTAGCCAATAAAACTTGTAAAACGACTTCCTGGAACTTTAAATTTCGGAGTACATTGTTTAGCTTCATCAAGAGACATCCCTACAATTTCTATATTTTCCAAATTTCCAATCCCTAAATTACGCTCTATTGCATTTCTGACATGTGGAACATTTTTAACTTTTATTTTACCTATTTCTAGAGCTACTAAATCTAAAGCCACTTCATCTGTACCTGCTAGGATAAGATCCCATGTTTTCATTTTTCCGCCTCCAGGACCCATGTTCCCTTCCATTATCTCTTGTAAATCGTAAACAACTAATCTATTTGGTTTATTTTTTACTACCCAAGAAAAGTTATCAGCAAGCACTTCCCCAAATTGTTCAACTGTCTTTCCATATAAATGATAATGAGCTTTCAAACCGCCAGGAATTATTCCCCAATAATTCTTAATAGCCCCTGTCATTGTCGCCTCTAGATGAGATTTTAAACGTGGAAAATTTATCAAAATATCGCAATCCTTCACTATCTTTGCAACATGAATTTCTTTAAGTCTTCGAGCATCACTAATACTCTCAACTAAGGGTGGACCACTTTCAAAATCTACTAAATTGACACCGAATGATTCACATATTTCAGAAATACCAATTTCTTTCGCTACATCAGAACCTACTTTTTGAGATTGTCCTGGAGAGTCTCCCAAATAAACGTTATTCATAGAGACTCCATTATTTTTTAGATAGGATAGTACACCTTCAATGAATTCTGGCTGAGTACATGCCTCTTTTTTAGCTGTTAATAAATTTGGTTTCAGGAGAATCTTTTTGGCTTCAGGAAACTTAAAGTGAAAATCATTTTCGATTAATTTTATAGCACCGATTGAAGCTTTAGAGATTCCATCATAATCATTCACATCTACAATACTGACTTTTGTTCTCATTTTCATCAAACTTTAGAGTTGTGCAAAAAATTGTTATAAGAACTATTTAATATCAGAAAACAATTATTTTTAAAAATTAAATTTATTATATTATAAAAAAATAATTGATATCAAATTTACAAAGGATAAATTAAAGTTATTCATTATATACTAAATATAGGCAATAAACATCTATAACATAAATTTAATTAACCAGAATGCATACAATGTGGAGGAGATAAGCCTTTCAAGATGCAATGTTTAAAGTTTGTCTATTTGGTGATGGTGGGGTAGGAAAAACCACTTTAATAGCCCGTTATCTTACGGGGGTGTTTCAAGGAGGCAAAGAAATCACGATAGGTGTGGATTTTCATATAAAAAAGATAGAACTTCAGGGAACGCGAATTAGTTTACAGATTTGGGATTTTGCTGGCGAAGAACGTTTTAGATTCCTATTACCCAGCTATGTTTTGGGTGCATCTGGTGGTATTTTCATGTTTGATATAACCCGATATTCTAGTCTTCGCAATTTTCAAGATTGGTTAAATATTGTTAAACAAGGATATAAAGGTCCACTTGATCAAATCCCCATAATTATGGTCGGGAGTAAACTCGATCTTGAATACAAAAGAGCAGTTTCCAGAAATGAAGCACTTGAATTAGCCAAAAGAAATAATTTATGCGGCTATATAGAATGTTCTTCCAAAGATGGTCAAAATGTCAAAGAAGTATTTCTCGAAATAGGGAGAATAATGATGAGTAAAGCTAAAATATCTGCCAGATAAATCTATTTTTTAAAAATCTCTTCTAATTTATCAATAATCAAATTAGGAATAATATTAGTATCAAAATGTTTTGACTCTTTTCCTCTACTTTTTAGACTTTTAATCATATCTCTTGTAGTGACGCCTGTTAAAACTGCAACCGTGGTAACTTTAGCACGATTTCCTGCTAAAATATCAGTATTTAACCGATCTCCAAAAATACATGCTTTTTTTGGAGGAGTGTTGGTATCGTTTAAAATAAGTTCAATGCCAAACGGTTCTGGTTTTCCAAAAATTCTGATCGGATCTTTATCCGTACATGTTTTTAGGGCATTTACCATTACTCCTGCTCCCGGTTTAAGCCCTTGAGCAACAGGTAACGTAGAGTCTGCATTTGTAGCGTAAAACTGTGCTTTACCCTCTAATATACATTTTTGGGCTATAGCTAGTTTTTCATAGGTAAAATCCCTGTCAAGCCCAACAATAACAAAATCTATATCCTTACAATCAGTAGGGGTGGTTTCAATGATATGTCCCATTGATTGTAATTCTTGCCTTAAACCTGTTTCCCCTATTACGAAAATCTTAGCATTTTCTTTAATTTTTGTAATTTCACTTGCGGTTATAGATGCACTAGTATAGATATCATTTATTGTACTTTTGATGTTGAATTTCTTCAGTCTTTCAACATATGTCTTTCTAGTTGCTGTTGAATTATTCGAATTATATATAACTTTGACAGATAGTTCTTTTAATTCATTTATAACTGCATCCGCATTTGGGATTAAAGAATCTCCACGATACACTACTCCGTCAAGATCAAAAATAGCTAACTGGATATTAATTAATTCATCTATTAGTTTATGCATCTTTCATACAAGTTAATTATATCTTCTTGATTTTAAAACCATCCAACGGGCAAGCCTAATAAAACTATAAATATCTGAATTCCTAATGGTATGAATATCGGATTTAAAATATTATCAGCAGTATATATGGGAAAATAATCTGTAATAAAGAAAATTATAGCCCCTATTATCGCATAAACCGGACCTATTATAATTAATCCAATCAAATATGCTACAATCACTCCCGCTAAGAATCCTTCCACAGATTTAGTATCTTGGCTTCTCACCTTAATTTTATGCTTTCCGTATCTTCTCCCAATTAAAGCTGCTGCGGCATCCGAAAGACATGCAATAAGAATTCCCGAAAATACGGCTAAAATATGCAGAATCCCTGCCATATACAGCATATAAGAAAAGATAAATCCTGTGATAATATAAATTTGTGGACCTGCAGCATTTTTTTCCTTATTTCTTAACATTGATTTAGTTAAAAAATTAAAAACGGAGTATTCTGGCCCCCAAATAATCCGGATTAAGTCAGAAATTAACGCAAACATTAATGCTCCAATTAATGCCATCATTGTTAATCCAACCACAGCAGGGGGTACACTGCCGGGGGTAAGACCAGTATAACCACTAGTATATGGATATAGAGAAATATCACCCCAAATAAGTTCGTAAGCAGGTTTTATATTATGTATCAATTCGATTACACTATCATTTATTATCAATGTAACCGGGTAAAGGAAGCTAAAAAATCCAAAATATGCTAATACCAATAATAAACCGGTTAAATGAAAGCTTTTCCTAATTAATTCCATCTTAAATGTAATTTCTTCACTATATGGATTTTCTTTTGTCATCCGTTCTACATATCTTCTTAAAGCTGATTTTTTCCCTCCTTTTAAACTATTATCTTGATTTTCCATGCTCATATTCTTTTTTTCTCTTTTAATTAGTGTGGAAAAAATTAGGTTAACCAGTAAAATGATGCCAATCCACCATACCATAAACCCATTATACGGGTAAGCATAAAACCTTACTATAGAGTTATAATATCCAAAAATTAAAAAACAAACACCACAAATTATGGAAGAAACACCTCCATATTTATTACCCGCCTTAAATCCCTTTCTTCCTATATAAAAAATAAGAAACATAAAAGTAAAGAATGATAAAGATAATGTAACGTTATAAATCGCATCTACAGCTGTCCAATAGTCCATAATTCATCAGATAAATCAATTTTTTAGATTAATAATTAATAACTTAATAAGTAATTTTTCTAAAATTTAGTATTTCTAGTAATCAATCAACAAAAATTGTTAGATATACCTAATGAAATACTTACAGATTCTAAGAATTTAAAAAGTAGATCATCTTCTAAATCATTACCACTCAAAAAATTCAAACCTAAATTAATAAACAAATAATAATATAATTTAATAAAAAGAAAATAATACAAAAAATTAAATTAAAATACTTTGATTATAATATTATCATTAATAGGTATTATAACTTAATTTAGGTATAATAATTAACCTTAGTCAATAAAAACGTAAGGGACTATGAACGCCATGGGAGAACCAACTACAGAGACATTAGATGATATTTTGAAGAAACTCCTCAATGCAATCCCTGAAGTGAAGGCTGCTGCTATAGTTTCGGCTGAGGGGCTTCCAATTGCATCGGCACTTCCACAAGGTATCGATGAAACTCGGATTGCCGCAATGACTGCCGCGTTGCTCTCCTTAGCCGAAAGGTCGGTTATCGAGATGGAAAAAGGAGAATTCGAACAGTTATATGTCAGAGGAAACGAGGGCTATCTCCTAGTGCTTCAAGCAGGCCCTAATGCGGTATTAACGGTATCTACAACGAAAGATGTACGACTTGGATTAATATTTTTAGATTGCAAACGCACAACCGAAAAAATAGCAAGATTAATCTAAGTAGCTTTTTTTCCTCTGTAATGTTAAATTAATTTAATTTTGTATAATATTAAGACTTCATTTCTTACTTTTCCTTATTATCTCATTTCTATTAGAAACTTTAGTAAGCAATTTAACTAAATAAAGAACAGAGAACTTTATTTTTTTTAATGATTTTATAAAGTTAATTTAAATAGATACAAACTTATTTAAAACAAATGATTGATTCAAACTTAAATGACTATATGTATGAATTCATAGAAAAGATTTGTGAGGAAGTTGGTCCAAGAGAATCTGGTACTGAGCAAGAGAGACTTGCAGGGAATCTTATTGAAGAGGAATTAAATAAATTCTGTGACGAGGTTCATCAGGAAGAATATATTAGCAGTCCACACGCGTTTTTAGGTGGTATCAGATATAGTGTTTTACTTGTTTTCATTTCTATAGTTTTATATTGGCTCTCAGTATTGATTGATCTTGAATTATTACGAATTAATACAATTTATAACCCTATTTTTCTCGTTATTGCTGTAATCCTTATTTTACTTAGCATCAGTTATCTTATTTTAGAGACAATGAAATATCATGAAACCTATGATTTTCTTTTTCCTAAAAGAAAATCAAATAATATTATTGGCACTATTAATCCTTTGGGCGAAATTAAGCATAGTATAATTTTTTCAGCACATCATGATTCTGCCTTCGAATTTAATACATTCTATTATTTGAAAAAATTTGGGGTAATAATAATAAATGTGGGCTATATTGGAGTGGGAATTGTTTTTATTGTAATCCTACTAAAAATAATTCTTCAAATATTATCTATTAATCTTGTTATTTTGTTTTTCTCATTTGGATTTCTATTCATTGCATTTATACCAATTATTCTAGTTTATGTTTTATTTCATACTTATCATCCAGTCCCAGGAGCTTTTGACAATTTATCCGGTGTAGCTACTGTCTTAGGAATAGCCAAAGCTTTATCAGAGAATAAGATTAATCCAGAAATTTATCCCAAACATACAAAAATATATCTGATTTCATTTGCAGGAGAGGAAGCAGGCCTAAGGGGTGCGAAAAGGTATATCAGTGCTCACTATAATCAACTAAAAGAGGAGAAAACTTTAGTTGTAAACATGGATGGTATAGCAAAAAAGGATGCGGTTTTTATACTCGATAGAGAACCAGGAATTGGCGCAACGCATGATGCTGATGTAGTACGACCACTATTTGAAATAGCAAAAAAGTTAAATTCTAATCCAACCATAGCTCCTTTACCTTTTGGTGCAACAGATGGTGCTGCATTTAGCAAAAAGGGAATTGCTGCTGCCTCTATGGGAGGGCTAGATTTAAAAAATGAACTCCCTCCATATTATCATACACGCCTAGACACTCCTGAAAATATAGAGAAAGAAGCATTAGGCCAATTTGTTGAGATCTGTATAGAATATCTAAAACACGTAGATACTCAATAGAGAATAATAATTTAAAATTAAAACAAAGTAATATAAATACTAAGTATGAATAATAAGCAACATTTTTATGCAGTTATTAAACCATATCGGCAGGATTTCATTACAAATCCAAGGGAGGAAGAAGAAAATATAATGCAGAATCATTTTTATTATCTACAAGAGTTACTAAACCAAAAAAAGTTATTTTTAGCCGGTCCTACATTAATCGTTGATGATCCATTTGGCTTGATAATTCTAGAAACTAAAACAGAAGAAGAAGCTAAACAACTACTTGAAAATGATCCTTCAGTTAAAGCGGGTATACAAATGATCGCAGATTTCAGACCTATCAGATTATCGTTAACAAGAAATTAACCTTTTAAAAATTTAAAGACCTGCTTCCTTCATGGCTTCATTAACTTCATAATCTTTATGTACAATTAAATAAAGAGCTCTAACAAATTTTGTTGGATCTTCTGCTTGAAACACATTTCTACCAAAAGCAACACCTGAACCCCCCACATCAATTGATTGCTTAGTGATTTCTAATACTTCTTTTATCCCCACTCTTTCACCCCCCGCAATTATAACAGGTGCCATACAACCATCTACAACTTCTTTAAAAGAATTAGGATCTCCTGTCCAATTTGTTTTTACGATATCCGCACCTAATTCAGCGGCAACTCTAGCCGCAATTTTTACTACTTCTACATCTTGCTCATTTTCTATATTTTCACCCCTAGGATACATCATAGCAATAAGGGGCATTCCAAGATCTCTACATTCTCTTGATACACTTCCTAAAATCTCTAGCATCTCCGGGTCTGATTTAGTCCCTATATTTATGTGAATTGAAACTCCATCTGCTCCAAATTTGACTGCTTCTAACACTGTGTTTACCAAAACTTTGTAGTTTGAATCAGGGCTTAATGAAGTGGAACCTGAGAGATGTAATATTAGTCCAATATCGGGACCATATCCTCGGTGTGCATACAAGGGAATACCGACATGTCCTATCACTGCATTAGCACCCCCCTTCGCTACTTTATTTACAATTTCTCCTAAATCTTTTTCTATTCCTTTGATAGGGCCTACAGTTAGTCCATGATCCATTGGAATTATAATGGTTTTCTTAGTTTCTCTATTAATGATTCTTTCTAATCGTATTTTCTTACCAATATAACCAGACAAGCTTCCATCTCCTTACTCTTTTCAATCAAACAAAAAGCAATATTAAAAATAAAGAAATGTAGCTTTAATAAGTCTATCTTCTAAAGTTTAGAATTAGAAAACCATAAACTATTAATTTTTTAACAAATTCTATAAATTACTAGACATCATTAAGCTTCATTTACTTGATGGGTATATTCAAATGTTCAAACTTTTTACTATTGAAGGGAAAATCGAAATACCTCCATTTCTTTTTGGTCAAGAAAAAACTATAAGCGCCAGAATAATCTTAAGCGAAGATTACGAGGGTATTATCACGCGTGATTATGGCTTTATCATTGCTGTTGTCGATGTACTAGAGGTTGGGAAGGGTATCATCATTCCAGGGAATGCAAACACATTTCATGAAGTGGAATTTACAATCCTTACGTTTAAACCAACAATTTCAGAAGTTGTCGAAGGAACTGTAGTAGAAATAGTTGATTTTGGTTCTTTCATAAGACTAGGACCATTGGATGGATTAGTTCATGTGTCTCAAATTTGTGATGATTATATCTCTTATGAACAAGTTGGGAATCGATTCATAGGTAAAGAAACTGGAAAAATTCTTGAGGTAAATGATCAAGTAAGAGCAAAAATAATTGCCGTATCATTAGGTACTGGAAGAAGTGGAAAATTGGGTTTAACTATGAGACAAAAATTCCTTGGGAAAGAAGATTGGATAGCAAATGATCTTGAAGAAGAATTTTCGAAAGAACCACTAAAGGAAAGTGAAGAAGACGAAATGGATGAAGATGAATGATAATTATATAGGGTGATTTATTGAAAGAAAAAGCATGTAAAAATTGTCATTTAATAACTAAAAACGAAACTATTTGCCCAAAATGCAAAACTCATACTCTAAGCGAAGATTTTACAGGAGAGGTTATAATAATTAATCCTCAAGAGTCTAAGTTCGCAGAATATCTCAAAATTCACTATCCTGGAAAATATGCTTTAAGAGTACGTTAAATTTATATAAAAATTTTACTCTTTATATTCTTACATAGCTTTATTTCAGAGTAAAAATTATATAGAACTCTGCCTTACTATTCTTGATTTAAATGGATTATAATTTAAGAATTCCTCAAAAAAAAAGACAATCATATGCAGAGCCACTTGATATTCTAATAGCGGGTACTAGAGAGGATACAATTACTCAAGTAGAAAATATTTTCAAAGATTATATAAAATCTGGAAAATCTATCAATTTTTATATTGTAGGAGATATTGTGACCAAAGATTTCATGGCTAATAGCTTTCTAAAATCCTTTATAAAAATTTGTATAATTGATGAGAAAACCCAACGGAATCAAATAAATATCGATTTTGAGAATTTTTTCGATGTAGTTCATGAATTTCAAAACCCAGTAGGCACTATTCAAAAAGGTTGTTGGAAACTTTTCAGAGAATCGATTAAGTCAAATAAAAAGACACTAATTAAGATAACTGAAGGTGAAGAAGATTTACTAGTGCTACCTCTCATTTTAGAGATTCCCGTTGAAAAGGAGGTAGGGCAATTTGCATTTTATGGTCAACCACCTATAACTGATTCAAATTTTATGATCCCGGAGGGTATTGTTATTATCGATGTAGATGCTAAAATCCAAGCTAAAGTAAAGAAGTTCATCGAAATAATGGAAAAATTCTAAAATCTAATAACAACTATTTATAGCAAATTCATGATATTACTTTTATAAAAAGCAAAATTTTAATTTCTATCTATTCTTTTGAATTCTATAAATCAAATGGAATTCCATTATGATTTTACGAATTTGAGCATATTAAGCAAAAAAGGTTCAACATGTCATTAAAGATCGAGATAATAGAAGAGAAAAAAAATCCTTTGATCGATAGAAAAGAAATCACGATTAGAATTGATCATTTTGGGACAAGTACTCCAAATCGATTAGATGTAAAAAAGAAAATCGCTGCAATGCAAGGGTCTGATGAGAAATTAACCATTATTAAGAAACTAGATACCCATTTTGGGGCATCATATACCCTAGGGAGAATCTATATCTATGATAATGCCAAAGAGCTCCAATTTTTTGAACCATTTTATATCAGAGTTCGTAATCTTGATAAGGAAAAGAGAACGGAAATATATCAGCTTAAAAGAAGAAATGAACCTTATAAGCATTTATTCGAAAATAATTAGAAAGATAGGATAGTAAAATGGACGCTTCAAAATATTATAAACTCGAAGGAGACAAGTTAGTGAGAACTCATAGATCGTGTCCTAAATGTGGTCCGAGTTATTTTCTTGCGAATCATTACGATCGATGGAGTTGTGGGAAATGTGGTTATGCAGTCTTTAAAAGAAAAGGTACAGCTAAAGGAAAGGCATCAAGAAGAACTCCTCGAAAACGTGTTAAATCCATTGATGGATAAATCAAACCATCAATTTTACTAAGTTCTCTTTTATTACTATTTTTCTCGATAATTCGTACTTCAACTTAAGAATTATTAGAGTTCTTTTATACATCTTGGCGAAATTAATGAAAAAGTACTGTTTAGGTATTGAAAGCACCGCGCATACATGGGGTGTGGGTATAGTTGATTTTGAAGGAGGAGTTCATTCTCTTGTTAATGATACTTTTATACCAGAAACAGGAGGACTTCATCCTATGTTAGTCCGGGAACATCACTTAAATTGTTTTGCTAATGCTATTAATAAGGCTCTTAAAGAAGCAGACCTATCTATTAAACAAGTAAATTTAATCGCATTCAGTAAGAGTCCTGGTTTGGGACCCGTATTAAAAATAGGTGCTTTAGTAGCTCGAATGTTAAGTCAGATTTTGGAAACTCCTCTTATTGCTGTAAATCATTGTATTGCCCATATAGAAATTGGACGATTAACATGTAATATTGCAGATCCGTTAACTCTGTATGTTTCTGGGGGAAATACTATTGTCAGTGCATTTGAATCAAATAGATATCAAATATTTGGGGAAACTCTTGATATAGCTGTAGGTAATATGATTGATTCCTTTGCTCGAGATGCAGGATTAAGCCATCCTGGAGGTCCAAAGATTGAAAAATTAGCTTTACATTCAAGAAAATATCTCCATTTACCTTATGTAGTTAAAGGCATGGATCTCTCCTTTTCCGGACTTTATTCAGCCGCAAAACGTTTATTAGAATCCCCAGAATTCAATGATAAATATAATCTTAATGATGTGGCAAATTCATTACAAGAAACTGCTTTTGCTATGCTAACTGAAGTGACTGAACGAGCTCTAGCTCATACGGAAAAAAAAGAAGTCCTACTTACAGGTGGAGTAGCGGCGAATAAGAGATTGCAAGAGATGATTCATTATATCTGTGAGGAGCATGAAGCTCGATTTGAAGTAGTTCCTTTAAAGTATGCTGGTGATAACGGTGCTATGATTGCCTGGACCGGAATTTTAAGATATATTTCAGAGGGAAAGCATGAAATATCTAAAACAATAGTCCAACCTAAAGAAAGAATGGATAAAATTACAGTTCCTTGGAGGAATGGTGAATAAAAATGAATTCTGCAATATATAAGGAAAAACTTATTCACAAAGGGGCTGAAGCAAGTCTATGGCTTGGTAGCTGGTTTGATAAACGAGTAATTTTTAAATACCGCATTCCAAAAGAATATCGTCTAGGAGAAATAGATAGAAAAATTCGGCATGAAAGGACCTTAAATGAGGGAAGGGCATTAATTAAAGTCAAATCTTATGGTATAAATGTTCCTACTGTTTATGAGGTAGATACTCAAAATTCAACTATTATTATGAAATTCATTGAAGGGCAGAAGTTAAAAAATGTCTTAGGTACTATAAGTAATACTAAAAAAGAGAAGTATTTTAAGTTTATAGGACAAATGGTTGCTCTTTTACATATTAATGGTCATATCCACGGAGATGTTACAACTAGCAATCTAATAATTACCAAGAATGAAAAAATCTTCCTTATTGACTTCGGATTACATGAATATTCAGATACAATCGAAGATAAAAGCGTTGATCTGCATCTCTTCAAGAGAGTATTAGCATCGTCTCATGGAGATCACTATGAAATTTGTTTCAACGCTTTTCTTGAAGGATATCGATTAGAATATGAGAGAGTAAATTCAAGCATTCATAAATCTATTATTGAAAACATTGATGCAATCGAAACACGGGGTAGATATGTAAAATCAGAAGAAAGAAAATAATCATTTCCCTGAAAAATTGAAATTTTGACAAAAGAGTTTAATAAGCAATTTATTTTCTTTTTAAGTAAATGAAAGAATCAAAGTTTGCATATATTGTAATCTTCTTCTTCATTTCTTTAGTATTTTTAAACAAAGAAATCTCAAATTCAAAAGCTAATCTAGCACCAATTCAAACCTCAGAGTTTGGAGGATTTATCCCCAAGGTTGATAGTTCCTGCTTTATGCCTAATGCTAGTGTTTTGATTGAGATAAACGCTACTTATCTCGATAATCATTTTGATTTAGAATTTTCGGGAAATTATACACTTTATAATCCAAATGAAACTTTGAACTTAACTATTGCTGCTCCATTTTCGGATCACTTGTTAGGATTGAATTCTACATGTACGATTAAAATGAACGATTCTATACTTCCTTATGAGATTATTGAGTATGAATCGGGTGAACATTATTCTTGGGATGATTATATTAATATGGTTCATAGGAATTTGATAGTTTGTAATATAACTTTACTAGAAAATAAAACTACCATTCTTAAATATAATTTTAAAACTATTTTTGTATATGATGTAGGGATCCTGTCATTCCATTATGATATTGGGACTGCTAGAATATGGAATGGAACTATTTCGGAAATCATTGAATTTAGGGTTTTCGGACAGCAACCAGATACCTACAATATCTTATCTAGCCAGCAAATTACATTTGAGATTATTGAAATTCCTAACGGTAATAGGTATATATGGGGATTTAAAAATGTTTTAATTCCTCCAGGTCTGGAATCTGTCTATATATCTTATGATAATTATAATAATCCCATGTTAACAGTAATCTCAATGGGAGATAGTTTTGTTGTATTTCTTCTTTTAGGAATTGTATCTTTAATTAAATTTATTTATAAAAGAAAAAAATTGAGAAGTTCTTATTAACGACAGGGCTATTTTTTATTAATAATAAAAAATGTTCAATCAATCTATTAATCAATCCTATTAATTGTTCATCTAGGCATTTAAAGAATTAAAATAAATTATATCTGATATTGGAACCTTTAAATACTTAAAATAAGCATAAATAACTTTTTATACATACGTTACTTATAATATATTATTGGAAAAGAGAGAATGTGTTTTAAGCAAAGAATATACCTGCATTTTAACTTTACCCATTCATTATCTAACACTGGTAATTAGAAATCAGTACTGTTTGGAGTCAAATCAATGACAGAGATAAGAGAAAAGAAATCTAAACCTAAAATGGTTAACATTACGATTAACTTACCTGAAATATATGATCAAAATATTCAGAAACTTATAAGGATGAAGATTGTACCAAGCAGGTCTGAGGCTATTCGAATTGCATTAAGAGAATTCTTACATAGTGAATATAAAAACTTAAAATTACTCGGCTTTTTTAATGAAACCGAGTAAATAAGTATAGTAGTATAATCCTTTCCCTTTTTATTAGGTTCATATCTATTTTCAGTTCTAAGTAAATTTTCTATGAGTTAAAATTTAATATGCATTTTTACTTAGTTTTACTATATGAAATTATAAACGGAAAATAAAAACCGTGAAACTCTTTAGCATTTATGAAAACGGACAAAGTAGACAGGTGAAAAAGGGTGTTTTTAGCAATGCTAAAGTCTATTTAATTGATGACTTTAAAACTATATATTTATGGTTTGGTTCAAGCTCATCTGAAAGGAAAAGAGAGTTTGCTAGGAAAAGGGCTAAAAATTTAAACGATAAACGAAAAAATCCAGCAAAGATCTATATTATCAATCAGGGTAAAGAATATGGTGCCTTTCTTGCCATTATGGATGTTCTTAGAAAGGGTCTTCATGAAACTAATTCTCTAGTAAAAAGGGAGGAATTAGAAATTGAAATTGAGGATACTCTTGAACTTATTGATTCGGGATTGGATATGGATCTTGAAGCCGAAATAACCCTTGCTGCTCACAACCTTTCAGAAGATAAGGTTTCTTATGAGGATTTATCTCGAAAATTAGCTGAATTGCAACTTTCTCTCCTAAGAACTACTGAAAAACCATCTGAAAAAGAAATAACCAAAAAATTTAATGAAATTCTTAAATCTTCGGCTACATATGAAGAATTATGTTGGCTTGTTTCAGAGCTTAAAATTTTGGTCAACAAGAAACATTTGAAAAATAGTTAATTTTTTAATAAGAAAGTAGAAAATTTTAGTTGATCGAAAGACTTATACCAATAGCATTTGAGATTACAGCAGCAAAAAAGATTTGTATTATTGTAAAAGAAATAATTACTACTGGATAAAAACTTTTTACGTTTTCGAATATCTTTGAATTTTGTATTATAACTAATACAAAAATAAGAAAAGTAAAAAGCAACGATGGAAAGTAAGATAACCGTTTGGTTAAGAACATTAGATTAATTAATACTAAAATAGTGGTTATTAATATGACTTTATTTTTTGAATTCTTTGACTTTAGGAAGGTTAATTGAGGATAAATTATCTTCCTAAAGAGTAGCTCCACAGATAAAAATATAGGAAATGCCATATATCCAAGAATAAAATGTACAACAAAATTAGATGGCCATATGAAGCTAAAAGGATAATAAAATGAAAACATCATATAAATGACTATAAAGTAAACGATATTAATGATATTAAAGAAAATATATTTCAATTTAAATTGGTCTTTTACAATTTTAAGAAAATTTAGTTTTACTCTCTCACTTTTAGATTTTTTCAAATAACTGTACAATTTTATGCAAAAGTATAGTAAAATCATGATTAAGGAAGCATATAGCAATCCAGGTAAACTAAAAATTCTTTCAAATATTACCCAATTACATATAAAGATACCAATTGAAAGAAAAACTTTTATAATTTGTACTTTTTTTTGCTTATTTGTAGGAATTCTCTCAAATTCAAAAGATAATGATTTTTCAGATCTTTGTTCTTTTCTAAAGATCAATTTACTTGAGATTGAAGTCAAAGATATTACAATTACAAATAACAGGATCAGATTGATTACAATGAAGAAGTAATTCCAATAAAATGTAATAAAAATAAGCCCATTTATTGATTCGGATTTAAAGAAATGAGATTCGAACCAATTAATTGATTCTATAAGAACTTTATCTGAAAATAATTGATGAGGACCTCCTATCATAAACCCCTTCATTGTAATTAATGAACAGTTAGTTAATTGTTGAGCTTTAAGAGCATTTTCAGTAAAATCTAAGATATCATCCTTTAGATGGTGAATAATCAGAAGATTTTCTGAATTTTCTTGATTCAATAGATTCACAGGGATATATTCCATGAATTGTTCATTATAAACAAACCCAAATCTGGGAGGCTCCAGATTTACTAAAGGAGCTAACCCTACAGTTGCTTTGAACCGAGAATCTAATGCTTGATTCATTAATACTACCATCCCTCCCAGTGAATGACCAATTAATCCTATTTGTGTTAGATTAACATCTTTATAAAACGGTAAAGTTTCTAATTTGTCTAATAATTTTGAACAATCTTGGGCTAAAGCAGGGATACCTGTTATAGGATCAATATTATTTATATTTCCTTCGCTCTCGCCATGGCCCTGATAATCCAAGGCAGCGACGTAAAATCCTCTTTTGGTAAATTCAACGGGGATCCTTAAGTCAAAATCACGTTTTGATCCAATTCCATGGCAATAAATTACTAAAGGTCTTTTTTCCTGAAAGTTTAATATCTTTGAGGGATAATATAAATTTGCATACAACCTTGCCCCAGAGGATTCAAACTGAACTCTTTCATAGCGAAAGTAACTTATCTCTTTATTAAGTTCTAAAATCGATAAAGAAATGATAAGTAATACAATAAATATGAGCAGATTTTTCAAATTCTTATGTTCTTTAATTTTAAGATCCCCTATAATTATGATTTTATTCTCTTCCAATAGATCTGATTGGTTACTTAAGCGTATAATGTATCACCATATCTTTTTTTATTCTTCAAATTATATGAAACCTTCAAACAATGAATGTTTTTCTAATATTTAAATATTTTCACAAAACTCGAAATTTAAAAACTTAAATGTGAAATAATAGTTTTTAGAATGTGTCTAAATCTAAGACTTTTTATACAAACCTAAGAAGATTACTACGAAAATAATTAAATCTACAGATTCTACTACAATAATATAACTAGCATTTTCGCCTAGAAGTCTTTGCATAGTAGGCCTAAAGACATTTGAGATTAGATAAATGAAAAAACCAATTGTTAGAATCTTAGGCTTCACAACTGAAAGGCGGTTTAATCTATAAGCTAAATAAAAAATATAAACGATTCCTAATAAAGAGGGAATAAGCATCATAGGCAAAAACATTCCTAACAGGGTAACATGTGGTGTAATAAGAATTATTACTGATTCTACGGAAAGAATAATCGTTATAAGTTTAAACCTTAAATTATTCATGTAATTCTTGTCTTTCAGTTTATTATAACGATCTTCCAACCTAAAGAATATTATCTCCATACCAAGGTAAAGAAGAGGTGCAATTTCAAATATTATGATAAAAAATCTGAATTTTAAAAATATTAAAACTAATTCATCATTAAAGGTAAAAAACGTAAGGTCCCAGATGAGATCAATTGCCTTTCCAAAAATGAGAATAATGAAGAACAAACCTAACAAAAACGGGATGTCAGATAGATATTGGGCTTCTTGATTGAACCACTTGTTGAATAGATAATAAGAGATAATAGATAAAACTACAATTCGAGCAGATATAATCGATACTACTTGTAATGCTCCTTTATAATCAGCAAACGCTTTTGCTATGAGATGGAGAGAAAATAAATATAAAAAAGATATAGAGATAACCCCAATTAATATAGCTGAAAAAATTACTATTTTATAACGCTTTTTTGAATCTTGCATAACAAGTGGTTTAACTTAAAATTTTTAAATTAAACTAAAATTGCACTGAATAAAATAAGAAAATTTATGATTTAATTATCAAAGTTTAATAAAAACACGTTTAGAGTTAACGACGACCTCTAATCTTACGAGCTTCACGTTCGACTTCTCTTAAGATGACAATATCATCCATCCTTATAGGGCCTTTTACATTCCGGGTTAATATTCTGTTCTTGTCAGGACCTTCTAAAATTCTCACCTTTATCTGAGTAATCTCACCTGTGAGTCCAGTACGTCCAATAATTTGAATTACCTGAGCAGGTATCGACAAATCTTGAACATTTACACTCTTTGATTTATCTAATTTAACCAAATTGTATCACCATAAGTACTACTTCTTAATTTCACCAATTTTTTTTATCACATCATCTAATACGCCTTCATTTCCCGTTCCCACGTTTTCTATACCAATAGCACTTGCTGATACATTTATTCTCACAGTATTTCCAAGTTCTTTCTTAGTCGATAGATATGCATAAGGAATTCCTTTTTCCTCACACAAGAGTGGAATATGAAACAAAATTTCTGGAGGAGTAACGTCTTCTGCCATAACTACAAGTTTCGCTAATTGTCTTTCAATTGATTTAGTAACCTCGTTCATACCCTTGCGGATTTTAGAATCTCGTGCTTCAGCAACTTTACTTAAAGCATTCTTAAGTAGGTTTTTTAGTTGATCCGGGATTTGAAATTTGACATACGATATTTTTAATCATCTCCTTCAAATATACATAAATACAAATATATTTTCATAATTCATCGATATTTGATACTGTATTTAATACACTATTAAAAATAAAATTTGGTATTTGGGGCATAAAACCTAAAAATTTTTTGTTCAGTCAAAGGTAGAAGGGGAGAACCTACTTAATTTTAATAATCTCTAAAAAACTTATATAATGGAATAATCTCCCTAGGCTAGTTTTTTAACATTTTAGAAATTTATCTTCATTACTAACAGTTTACCCTCGATTTGTTAATACATCTCTGCTTTTTTCCATAATTAGAGCTCCTAGAATTTTGAACCAAATTTGATAAAGATAAAAAAACTCTCTAGTAGAGAAAATTAATAAAAAAGAATTACTTGAAGAATTATTACTTATTGGACCTCGTGTCCATTTAGCTAAAGCATTTGGAGTAAGTTTTGATCTCTTCAAGAGGTTATGTGATGAAAATAATATTCCAAGTTTACCACATTCTTATTGGAAAAGATCAGAGAATAAAAATTGGAAATTAAATTTCGAAAAAAGAATTGAAGTTTTCAAACAGAAATATAAAATTATTAAATAATAAATCTTACTTAATTGTTTTAATAAGGAAAAACTTTTTTTTGATGGTTCATAATATAATTCAGATATTAATAGATTTTAATTTTTAATTATTTAACTTAAAT
>JBHLLU010000104.1:0-9254 GCA_048938895.1 Promethearchaeota archaeon | reverse complement strand
TTAAATTGGATACCGGAATCTATATGGACTCCAGATATTACTGATCTTGCTAAAGTTTATCCCAGTCCGCATCTAATTTATGATGTTTTTGCTATGATGATTGTTGCTGCTTTAAACACAAAGAAGATTCAACTCGGAACAGGAGTAACAGAAGCTTTTAGAAGAAATCCTGCGGTACTTGCACAAACATTTCTGACTTTAGATGAATTATCCAGAGGAAGAGCAATATTGGGAATAGGAGCGGGTGAAAAAGAAAATACCATTCCCTATGGAATTAAATGGGAGAAACCTGTAAGTAGATTAGAAGAAGCCATTGTAATTATTAAAAAATTATGGGAAAGTGATGAACAAATAACTTATAATGGAAGTATTTGGAAGTTAGAAAATGCCCTCCTCAGATTAAATCCTTTTAAAAAAGGAAAGTTTCCCCCAATATGGATTGCCGCTCGTGGTAATAGAATGCTAGATATAACTGGTAGATTAGGAGATGGTTGGTTACCTATATTTTTAAAACCTGAAGTTTATAAGGAAAAACTAAGGATTCTTAGAAATTACACCCTAAAAGCGGGTAGAAATATGGATGAAATTATTCCTGCGGTTATTTTGGGAGTTATCACCGATGAGGATAGGGAAGAAGTCGATAAAATGCTAAAAAATCCAATAACAAAAAACACCTTAATTACATTATATAATGAAGATTTCAAGCCATATGGATTATCACATCCTCTTGGAGAAAATATTGATGGAACTTTAGAATTTATTCCTACACATTACGATCGAGAGCCATTGCTGCAAATACTTGATAGTATCCCTAATAAGATGTGTTATGATTTTTACTTAAATGGTACTCCTGATGAAGTTATTGGTCAAATTGAAAATTATAGCAAAGTTGGTGTAAAACATATAATTCTATTCAATGTTTCAATATTATGTGGTCTTAAATATATTCCACGTTCAAATAAGTGTATGAAAAAAATAATTACATATTTCAAAAATTAATGAATTAGGCCTTCTTCTCCTTGTCAAAATTATCCAAAAAAATATTATCCTATAAAAACATTAGAAAGATATGCCATTAAACTCTCAAAAAATTGATGTTCATCATCATATAGTCCCTAAAGAATATCTTGCTGCTTTAGCCTCAGTAGGCATCAAAAATGCTGTTGGGGAACCATTCCCTCAGTGGGATATTGAAGACACTCTTTCTTTTATGAATAGGGAAGGGATAGCTATAGCAATTAATTCAGTTTCTGCACCAGGTATTTATTTTGGAGATACTAATTTTTCTCAAAAGTTAGCACGAAAATGTAATGAAATCTCTGCTCGTATGGTAAATAAATACCCAAATCGCTTTGGAGCGTTTACTATATTACCCCTTCCAGATATAGAGGCATCTGTAGTTGAATTGGAGTATGCGCTAGATACCTTGAGACTAGATGGGGTGGCTTTACTTACAAATTTTGGGGGAATATACATTGGCGATGCCTATTATGATGATCTTTTTAATGAGCTGAATCGTAGGAAAGCTGTAGTTTTTGTACATCCAAATGTGCCTCCTTTAGATGCATTACCCATGATAATAAAACCTGCAGTTTTAGAATTCGTTTTTGATACCACAAGAGCAATAGTGAATCTTATACATAGAGGAGCAGCAAAACGTTTTCCGGATATACGTTTTATATTTTCCCATGGAGGAGGAACTGTTCCCTTTATAACTTGGAGAATTACTTTTGGAAATAAAAAGATAATTAATCAGTTAAAACGCTTTTATTATGATACAGCAGTGTCAGCAACATCCTATACATTAAGTTCCCTGCTGAGTTTAGTGGAACCAACACATGTATTATATGGGAGTGATTATCCATTTTTGCCCGAAAGAGTTGTAAAAATCATGAATGATGGTCTTCAAAATTATGATTTCGAAAGAGAAACCCTCATGAACATTTTCCAGCAAAATGCTCTTAATTTATTTCCAAGGTTTAAGGAAATAATTTTTTAATAATTCAAGATTTTTCAATGGAAAGGTCAATTCAAAGTCTGAGTTACTAGAAAAATCTCAAGAGATTTAGTTGTGTTGAATTAACGCAATTCGGACTCCATTTGGATCTTCTAACCAGGCAAGCATCCCAACCGTTATTGGAACGGGCTCCATGGTGATTTTGGCACCTTTAGATTTGAGTTCTTTCACCGTGGTGTTTATATCTTCAACATCCATTCCGACCGAATATAGACCAGTTTCATATTTTGTACTTTCTATGAGCTCTATCATTGCTTCCCCTTCCCCTTTTAATATTGTGATTATTGCTCCAGGTACGGGATTGTGTTGGCTCTCTACTTTAAATCCCATAACTTCTGTGTAAAATTTAACAGAATTTTCCATATTCTCAACAATTATAGTAGCGTATTTAACTTTCATATTTTATCCCCATATGAATGATTCTGTTTATCATTAATTATTAAAACTCAGCATCAATATTAAACTAAAATATTACCATTGTTAAGAATTTTCTTTCCATCAATTTCAATTGTTACATCTTTCATTACACCATCATGATGAATGTTGCTAAATGTCTGTCCTCCAATATTAATATTTTTTCCAATAGCTAAATGTGCGGTACCTATTATCATTTTATCTCCTACTGTCCCAGATGGTTCTTTCATTGTATGATTTGTTCCAATACCTAATTCTGCGATATTAGATGCGTTATTATCACCATCTTTTATTATAGCTTTTATTTTATCTGCTTCTTCAGCTCCTTCAATTTTCACAGTGCGACCATTTTCCACTATTATTTCTACAGGTGTTTTAATTGCACCAACTTTTTCAAAAAAAACATCTATTATCCAGATTCCTTGAGCTGTTCCTTCTACAGGGGCTATGGCAGCCTCAGCATATTCAGGAACAGCACCCCATGCTCCAGGTACCGCATGTCTTACTCTAAGAGGAGCTGATATTCTATCTTTGATAGATAATGTAACATCAGTTCCGATTTTTGTTGTAATTCTTGCTTCTTCCCCATTAGTCAATATATCAGCCAATTTTTCTGTTAATTCTGTGATTTTATAAATATCTTCCTTAGTAATATCCGGTTTAATATAAGGAACTCCACCGATTCTTACTCCGACGTCAGTTGCAGCCCTTCTTGCATTCATATGAAGAAATAATTGAATCGTACTAGGGGGAAGAACACCCATCACTACGTCTGAGTTTAGCATTTGTTTTCTTACTTCTTCGGGAGGTTCTATCTGAATATCATTATTATCTACTTGAGTAAGTGTAACTTGAGCACCTATCGCTTCAGCTTCTTCTGCTAAAAGATTTGCATTTCTATCAAGACCCTTAGAAAAAATAATTAACACTTTTTCTTTTGGCTTTATTCCCATACAGGTCTCTACAATAACTCGAGCTCCGTTCCTATAATCAAGATTTTGACTCATTTTCTCTCAAAAATTAAATTTAATTATTAGAAATTTTAGAAAATATATACATTTTTATGTTTTAGATTAATAATTAATAACTAACATTGATTTTGGTTATTAGAAATGGCATATGAAGAAATCTCAAAAGTTCATAAGGTACTTGGTAAGTTAATTGAAGAACGTTTTGAGGTAAGAGGAAAGATAACTCGAGAATTTGCGGCTCAAAATGGCATCCAGCTTAGAGATATTGCATCAGGAAATTTAGATCCAAAAACTATGTTAGAGCTCAATCGATATACTTCGAATATAATGGGAGAGGAAAGAATAAAAAAAATTCCTTCGGATATAAAAATAGATCAATTTAACATTGGTAATATTGCTGCTGAATGGATTTCCGCTCCTGGAGTTAACGAAGATAAAGTGTTTTTGAATTTATTTGGGGGTGGATATATCATGAGTACATTTAAAGGCAGTCGATTGATACTATATCAAATTTCGCGAGCTACACATTTGCGATGCTTAAGCATTAAATACCGTTTAGCACCAGAAAATCCTTTCCCAGCAGCTTTGAATGATTCAATTGAAGCGTATAAATGGCTATTATCGAACGGCTTTGACCCAAAAAAGATTTTTATTGGTGGTCAGTCAGCAGGTGGAGGATTAGCGGTTGCGACTATGTTAAAGCTAAGAGAGTTAAACTTACCACTACCAGCAGGAGCAGTTTTGATGTCCGCATGGGCAGATCTTACAGGAAGTGGAAAATCTATTATTGAAAACCAAAAATTTGAGCCGTTAATAAAAGAGGGATTAGTTAATATGGCAAGATTATACGCTCAGGAGGAACCCCTCAGTAATCCGTTAATATCACCTGTCTTTGCTGATCTAAAAGGATTACCACCATTACTAATACAGGCGGGGAGTATCGAAGCATTAGTAGATGATTCAAACTTCTTAGCCGATGGAGCGAAGAAAGCAGGAGTAGAGGTTGAACTTGAAATTTATGAGAACATGACTCATGTTTTTCAAAGTTTTGGAGAGGACCTACCAGAAAGTATGAAAGCATTTGAAAGAATAGGTCAGTTCATCCAAAAAATAATCTAAAAAATAATTAATAACTTAAAATGAAATAAATATTTAGAAGAGATGGTCTAAAAATGGAAAAAGAAATAGTTATCGAAACTAAACAAGGCAAAATTAAAGGATATGAAAGAGAAGGAATAAAAATATTCAAGGGAATTCCATACGCAGAACCACCTGTCGGAGAACTCAGATTCAAACCCTCTATCCGAAAAAAACCATGGAGTGGTATACTCGATTGTACGAAATTTGGTCCTGTTGTACCCCAAAGAGATGCTTTTTTTACCCCTAAGCCGCCTCCGTTACAAGATGAAGAAAAATGTTTAACTTTAAACGTGTGGACTCCAGGAATGGATGATGCTAAGCGTCCTGTTTTATTTTGGATACACGGGGGAGGATTTTCTTTCGGTAGTGGTTCATTAACGAATGGAATGAATTTGGCGAAACTTGGTAATGCTGTTATCATTTCAATAAATTATCGTCTTGGAATATTTGGATATCTTTTCATCCAAGACGAAATTGCGAATCTGGGGCAATTGGATCAAATCACAGCACTTCAATGGGTTCGAGATAATGTCGCACTGTTTGGAGGAGATCCAAAAAATGTGACAATTTTTGGTGAATCCGCTGGTGGAGCAGCAGTTTCTACTTTAATTGCAATGCCTCCTGCAAAAGGGCTGTTTAATAGAGTAATTTCTCAAAGTGGAGCTGCTCATCCTAACTGGTTCAATCCTAAATCTGGAATTAGAGGTGCTGAACGTATTATGAATGCGCTGAATATAAAAGGATTTGATATTGAAGCATTAAAAAAGGTTCCTACACAAAAAATAGTGAAAGTTCAAACTAAAATGGAATTGGAAGCTCGTGCAGAAGGCAGAAATTTTCCATATGGACTATATATCGATGGTAAAACATTACCAAAACATCCACTTGAAGCATTACAGGAGGGATATGCGTCTGATGTGACACTTATAGTTGGTACAAATCAAGATGAAGCTAAATTATATACAGCTTTAATGCCTCCGAGAGAAGTTCTCAACGAAGATGGTCTATTAGAAAGAACCAAGAGGATGATAAGTCGTTTTAATCAAAATGAAGACGTAGCCCAGAAAATTATTAATACATACAAAAAAACACGGAAAGGAGAACCCCAGGAAATTCTTGACGCAATATCAACAGATTTTAGATTTAGAATCTCTGGTATACGATTAGCAGAAGCTCAATGCACACATCAACCTAATGTTTATACTTATCTTTTTACATATAAATCACCTGAAATGGGAGGAAAATTAGGTTCTTGTCATGCACTCGAAATTGCTTTTGTTTTTGGAACATTTGGTGACAAGGCAAGAGGAATTACACCGAAAAGAAGTAAAGAAACCGACATTCTTAGTGAAAAGATGATGAACTCTTGGATTTCATTTGCACGGAATGGTAATCCTAGCCATGATGGTATTCCTCAATGGAAACCTTATGATCTTGAAAATAGGTCTACCATGCTCTTTGGCACTGAAATAAAATTAGTAGATGATCCTTTCAAAGAAGAAAGAATGGTATGGGAAGGAATTCTATAAATTCAATTTTCTATTTTTTAATTTTTTTTAGCATCATTAATAAATTTTTGTTTTTAATATTTTTTTCTTCGAAACTGTTACATTTAATAATTGAATATAATAAATATAATGATTAATTTCAATAATTAAAGATAATAATAAAAACAAAAATTGAAAAAGGCAAGTAGATAATGACAATTATAACAACGAAAAAACCTTTTGAAGAGGTTTTGGGGGCGCTAAAGCAAGTAAAAAAGATAGGTCTCGTCTCTTGTGGCAGTTGTGCAGCAATGTGTCAAACTGGCGGTACTGAAGGAGCAAAGGAAATGGCAGAAAAACTGGAACAAGAAGGGTTTGAAGTTGTGACCACTATTGTTCCTGAAGAAGTATGCGATAATCGAGTTATGATGAAGGATTTTCGTAAGATTGATGAAGAATTGGGACAGATTGATGCGATACTTACATTAAGTTGTGGGTTAGGAGTAGCAAGTATTACTCAAGTTCTTTCTAAAAAGCATCCAGATATCCCTGTGTTTATAGGTACAAATACAGAATTTATGGGAATGACTGAAAGAATTGGAAGATTTTATATGCGCTGTCGTGGATGTGGTGATTGTTTATTAAATGAAACTGGTGGAATTTGTCCTATTACAACATGTGCTAAATCTCTTATGAATGGACCATGTGGGGGTATGGTTAGAGGGAAATGTGAAGTCGGGAATTACGAAAAAGATTGTGGTTGGGTCTTAATATTCAATCGATTGAAAGAGTTAGGACGCTTAGATTTATTTACAAAATTACGAGATCCTGTTGATTGGAGTGAATCAGGACATCAACGTGAAGTAGTCTGGAGGTAAAAAACAATGTCAGAAAAAAAAGTGTATTCGAAGTTAGGTGAACTGATCGCAAAGGGAGAATTTGTCTTAACTGGTGAATTAGAACCAGAAAAGACCTGTGATCTTTCCCATACAATTCAAGAAGCAAGACAAATGGCACCTTATGTGGTTGCTGCAAATGTGACTGACAGTCCTTTAGCAATAGTGACAATTAATTCAATGGCAGCTTCTCATATTATTCAGAGAGAAACGGGTTTGGAATGTGTGTGGCAATTAACAGTAAGAGACTGCAATAAAATAGGGATTGCAGGGCAAGTTATGGGTGCTGAAGCATTAGGACTGCATAATGTCCTTTCACTTACTGGAGATCATACTGCTTTGGGAGATTGTCCTGAATCCAAACCAGTCTTTGATTTAGATTCAGCAACCTTGATAAAACTCGTGAGAGAAATGGTGGATACTGGATCTATTAATGGCCATGAAATTGAACACCCACCAAAACTTCATGTTGGAGGAGCCGCTAATCCTAATGCAGATCCTATGGAAGCCGAAATATTAAAGATTGGACGAAAAGCAGAAGCAGGAGCAGAATTTATTCAAACTCAAGTAGTTTACGATATAGATATGACCGCTGAGTTTTTAAGGGAAATTAAGAAATTTAACGTTCCCGTGTTTCTCGGAATATTTCCGATGAAAAGTTATGGAATTGCTAAAGGATTTGATACATTCGTACCGGGAGTAGATGTGCCCAAAGACATCCTTGCGAGATGGAAACGAGTTAAAACTGATGTCACTGATAAGAAAGAACAGAAAGAAGTGTACGATCAATTAAATTATGAATTTTTCAAGCCCTTCATTACAGAATTGAAATCAAAGGGTTTATTATCAGGAGTACATTGTATGGCTGTACATTATACTCGTATCTTTCCTAAATTGGTTGAAGTAATAAAAAGTTAAGATTTTTATCAACTACTATTTTTATTTTTCTTTTAAAGTATTTTAATAAAGAATCCAATATCTCTTAAGAAACCTCTCAGACCAGTATCGTGAGGGTAAAATGGTTCCTACTTTTGTTTTTTCTGGGCATACTAGATATGGAAACAGAACATTTTGTAGATAACCCTTAGGTATGTGGTCTCTCACGATTAAACATGTTGTATAAAAGCATTGTATATTTTTTGAAATACGTAGTGGAACAGGTACTTTCCATTTACGAGTATGTTCGCTCTCCAACATATCCGAAAATTCCTGGAGATCCATATCTGTTTTCTTACCCTTTATTTTTGCCAAGGTTCTGGCAACCTTTATAATTCTTGTTGGATCTGAATCAACTTTTTTATCAAGACTATATAATATAACTGCGGGAAGGTCATCTAAACCTGGATGATAAAGTTTGCCATTAGCTTGAATTATAGTTGCCCATACCACACTTCCTTCTGAAAATAATACATCCTGATGTTCAAATAATAATTTAAACTGGGATGCTAACATCCAAGGAGAAGGTTCAATTCGATCATATTTCATATGATCTTCTGTTCTTGAATCATAGTTTTCACGAGTTTCCAATATTGCCTTTTTAAAGATCATATAAAATCACGAGTTTGATTAAAAATCCTAGCTTTTATTTTTTATTTATTATTTTTATTATGATTCATACCTTTTTTAATCCTTTATATTCCTCTAAAAGCATGATTTAAGCAAGTTTTTAATTATCTTCCAGAAACCTTCTGGATTGTCATTTCGCATAGTATGTCCTGCATTGGGAATATAAATAACAGGTAAATTAGCTTTTTTAACTAAGGATTCTGATGTGAATCTTCCTATATTTCTTTCTCCGAAAACAAAATACATAGGAAAATCACTTAATTGCTGCAATTGAGGTAGTAATAGATTTCTCTCTGATTGTATAACTACATCATATGCAGAACCCCAGATTGCGTATGGACCCATTATGCGGAATCCTTCCCAAAAATCTGAATTTTCGGGGTTTGACCTTTCAATGAAATTATCGATCCATGTATCAAATTCTTCGTTGAACTGTTCAAAGGGGTATTGTGCTATTTTTGAGGAAAAAAAAGTATCATTTTTATCTAGATTCCCTTCAAGATAAAATAGACCTTTTATTATTATTTTATCATTTGCCCTATTTTTTATTTTATCTATTAAGGAAATTGCAACTGGGCCACCCATGGACATGGCAATTATGATCAGATTATGAACATTTTCTGATAATAAAAGATCATATAGGTATTGACCCTGATTCTCCATTGTATAAACATTTAATTCTTCCGGCTTTTCAGAATCACCAAATCCTATTAAATTAGGGATTATAAATGAATATTCATAAAGAGAAAATTTATGATATTGT
>JBHLLU010000171.1:0-2690 GCA_048938895.1 Promethearchaeota archaeon | reverse complement strand
TATTGATAACACGTCAAGGTTGTTTGGTCTTCTAGGCTATAATGTTAAAGAATTAATAATTGCCCCTGGAGTTCGTAAGATTGGGGCTATTAATCAAGAAGAGAAATTGATACAAAAAGCAAAAGAAATTGGAGAGAAATTAGTATAAGCAAAATTTAGTAAAAATCTAATACTTACAAAAAGGTAAAAATATAAATAACTGGTTATAATTTATTACCTTACTGCGAAATCTACTGAAAAAAATAAATTCCAAAATTTAAAAATTAATATGAGGTAAGGAAAATGCCATATTTGGTTGCTTTTGTGTGGTGGCCTGCCGAGTCGACACCGGAGATGATAAAAATAGCTATTGAGGCTACTAAAAAATTCCCACCTGATGATAGCCTTGGAGAAGCTCTTGTCCCTAATGCTATTAGTTCAAATAAGGATGGTATCGTCTCTCTTAGTGTAACTCTAGTAAAGGAAGGGAAACTAGAAGAAGCTATAAATCGAGCTAGAGCTATAGTAAATATGTATTTATCTGTCCCTGGATTAAAATATTCAATAGAAACTTGGGCTACCATAGAAGAGGCCTATGGATCAATAGGACTGACTCCACCAGAACCATAGACTATTATAAATATTTTCTTTTAATTTTTTAATTTAGGTTAAAAACTTAGAATTTATTCAAGAGAGAGCGCCTTGTCGAGTTTATCATCATAAATCAATTGTTCAGCTCGAATAATTTCTTCTGGCTTTTCCGTTTAAAGCTTTTCGTTTAAAGCTATTTAGGCATCATTTAATATAATCTTTATTGAATTGAAGAAAATTTCATTTAAAAGAAGGATTATAGAAAACTACAAATTCAGCATACCCAGGAAACGAATTATGAAATAATTCTTTCCTTTTTCCCTGCTTTGATGAAAGGGTTTTTGACGAATGAAGTTTGAAATTCTCTTTTTTTCTTTTTACCCTTCTAGTATAAATCGAGAATAATATTAACTTTTTTTGCTAAATCGGATTAGATGTAAACATTAAATATATTAATGTAAAAAAAATTTACCAAAATCAAGAATAAGATTTGGAGTCGGCGGGAATTGAACCCGCGGCCTTTCGCATGCCAAGCGAACGATCTTCCACTAATCCACGACCCCAATAATATATAAATAAAACAATCCCAAATAATTAAATTTTTGTTTTTTAAGGCTAGAGACATGGATTTATTTAAAATTAAAATAATAAAAAAAAACTGTTTTCTAAATTAAAGGTTATTAGAACTTAAAGATTAAAAAAATCTTTAAATACCTGTAGAATCTATATATATTGGGGGGAAACAATGGAAAAAAGAAGATCTTTTTATTTGCTAATATTCACTTTGGTATTGGTTATGGATGGGAAGATATTTATCTCTGAAACTATAGCTAATCCACTCCCTGGTCCCGAGGTATATAATATTGGAGGTATAGTAACAAAGACTATAACTTTTAACTTGACAAATGCAGAGGTAGTATTTGATATAGATTCTACAGATTTTAAAAACAATATCGGTATATCTTTTGATGGGAACTATACTATTTTTAATCCAAATAATAAATCAGAAATTATAATTTATGCTCCTTTCTCAGTTGAAGAAAGTGTTGTAAATTCAAATGTCACTGTCGAAGTAAATAGTACTCAGATTTCATTTGATGTTGGTAACGCTTATGATTTTGGTATAGAAGATTGGGTTTGGAATTATTCTCTGTTTGAATTATGGACATATATAAAATGCAATATAACCATTCCAGAGAATAGTTCCCAAACTATTAGATACAAGTTCGATGGTTTAATATCCAAACCGCTTGGTGGTGGGACCGGTGAATTTTCAATCAATTATGACTTAGAAACTTCAAATGCTTGGAGTGGAAACATTACTGAAAGAGTTGAATTTAGAGTGCATGGAAAACTTCCAGATCGTTATTCAGAATATACTAGAGGAGTGTATGAAGATCGTTGTATTATTACGGATATAGATCATGGCAAAATTTACTCGTGGGAATGGAATAATGAAAGAATTAACACTCTGCAAGTTGGTATAATGTATATAAGTAGTTTTAATTGGTTGAGAACAATACTAATAGCTGTGGGTATTACTGTTCCTATTAGTATAATAATAATCACTTTTGTATTGATAAGAAGAAGAAGGTCTAGAAGATTATAAAAACTCTAATACCTAGATTACAACAAAATATTCATTATTGTCTATTCATCAATAGCTATAAATATTAAAAAGCCTTCATATTAGATAGAAATCAAAATCACCATTTTTAAAGATGAAATTTTGAGATATGGGAGTTAGAATACAAAAAGTAAGGCAAAAGCTAAAGAACTTAAACAAGTATGAAAGAAGAGGACTATTCATTATTTTTATAGCCGTCTATTTCGTAATAGCATCCTTTATTCTGATCCCATTGATAAATTCAGAAAGGATCTGGAAAAGTGGGGATAAAAATTATTTTTCAATTAACCCACATAATCATCTTGGGAATCATTATGAAGTGATTGTATTATATTCTGGCTCACATTTGCCAACACAAACAGGATCCATCACCTTTAGGCATTTAAATTCAGGTAAAGCTTATACATTTTATTACACTTTTAATTATTGGAGTCCTGGCTATTTTACTTATGATAATGGATTAGGAGATACATTATCTGCTCGAAAAACATTC
>JBHLLU010000042.1:0-36050 GCA_048938895.1 Promethearchaeota archaeon | reverse complement strand
ACTTATTCATACTCAGCATCTACTACGTCATCTTGTCCTGTAGCTCTTCTAAATTGCTCTTCTTCAATCTCATCCTGAGATCGACCAGGCATATCACCCATACCTCCAGGTGGGGCTCCTTGATATGACCCTTGAGCTGCTCCCTGTTGTTGTCCATAAATTCTTGCTGAAACTTCATGTAATGATTTTTGTAAAGCTTCACTCGAACTCTTAATTCTAGCCACATCCTCAGATTCCATAGCACTTCTTAACTCTGAAATTTTACCTAGTATCATCGATTTCAAGTCTCCAATAACAGCTTCATTCTCATTCAATAACTTCTCTGTTTGGTAAATCAATGCTTCTCCTTGGTTTTTTGCTTCAGTGAGTTCTTTAAATTTCCTATCCTCATCGGCATTCCTCTCTGCTTCTCTAATTTTTTGTTCGATATCATCATCAGACATTTTGGTTGAGGCTGTAATTGTAATAGACTGACTCTTACCAGTACCTTTATCTTTAGCAGAAACGTTTAAAATTCCATTTTGGTCAATATCAAACGTTACTTCTATCTGAGGCATACCTCTAGGTGCTGGTGGTATACCTGTTAGATGAAATCTGCCTAATGTAATATTATCACCTGCTCTTGGTCTTTCACCTTGTAATACATGAATTTCTACGGCTGGTTGATTATCAGCTGCTGTTGAGAATATTTGAGTCTTATTGGTGGGAATTGTTGTGTTTCGCTCAATTAATTTAGTGAAGACTCCACCTAATGTTTCAACTCCTAATGATAAAGGAGTCACATCAAGCAGTAATAAATCTTCTACTTCACCTGTTAATACTCCACCTTGAACTGAAGCACCCATCGCAACACATTCCATTGGATCTATGCTACGCTCTGGAGCTTTTCCTAATAAATCTTCGAATTTCTTCTGCACTATTGGCATTCTAGTTGGACCACCAACTAAAATTATCTTATCAATTTCACCCCGAGCGATTCCTGCATCTCTCAAAGCTTTTAAAATTGGTGTATCTAGTCTCTTTAATACTGGATCTATTAGTTGTTCCAATTTTGCCCTAGTAAGTGTCATGTTGAGATGTTTTGGTCCATCTTTTGTTGCAGTTATATATGGTAGATTAATATCAGTTGACACTGAGTTTGATAATTCTATTTTCGCTTTCTCTGCAGCTTCACGGACTCTCTGTAGAGCCATTGAATCTTTTCTTAAATCAACACCTTCATTTTTCTGAAATTCAGATACTAAGAAATCCACTAATAATTTATCCATATCTGTACCACCTAACTGTGTATCACCTGCAGTGGAAATCACTTCAAATACTTGATTATCCATTTCCATAATTGTTACGTCAAATGTACCTCCACCTAAATCGAGCACTGCAATCTTTAAGCTAATATTTTTCTTATCTAACCCATAAGCTACGGCTGCGGCTGTAGGTTCGTTAATTAAACGTTTTACATTTAATCCCGCGATCCTTCCCGCATCTTTCGTAGCTTGTCTTTGGTTATCATTAAAATATGCTGGTACTGTAATTATTGCATCAGTTACCTCTTCACCCAGATACGCACTTGAATCTTCTTTGATTTTTCTAAGAATCATTGCTGAAATCTCTTGTGGTGTATAATCCTTGCCATCGATTGTTAGTGTATAGCTTGTACCCATTTTACGTTTAATCGCTGTAATTGTACGATCTGGATTTGAAACTGCTTGTCTTCTTGCTGGTTCCCCGATAAGTCTTTGTCCATCCTTTGTAAACGCAACTACTGAAGGAAATGCTTTACCCCCTAAGGTTAATCCTTCAGCACTTGGGATAATTGTAGGTTTACCACCTATTAATACCGCTGCCGCTGAGTTTGAAGTTCCTAAGTCAATTCCTATTATTTTTCCCATATTATATCACTCCTTATTTTTAAATTTGAATTTTGTTATCTTGATTTATTTTTTCGTTTAAATTTGGTAATTTTGATTTTTTTGAAATTTTGACCTTTGCCGGTCTTAAAACCTTATTATTTAAAAAATATCCGTTATCTAATACTTCAATTATTGTATTTTCAGGAAGATCATCTCGTCCCTCCTCAACCATCATAGCTTCGTGTTTGTAGGGATCAAATTTTTGACCTTCTGATTCCATTGGTCGAACTCCTTCCTCTTCCATGGCTTTCTTGAAATTCTTTATAATTATTTCAAAGCCCTTTGCCATACCTTCAGCACCCTCAAACATCTTTAATTGATTATGAGCTCGTATAAGATCATCATAATGACCTACTAGTTTTCTCAAGAGTCCCTCTAAAACATATTGCTTGTAATTAGAGTTCTCTCGCTCTTGACGTTTTTTGTAATTATCGAAATCAGCTCGTACTTGTAAAAGTGAACGTAAAAATTTCTCCTTTTCTTCTTCCAATTCCTTAAAGTTTCGAGCATCTTCTTTCAAATCATCCATTTCTTTCATCAGTTGATCATTCCAGGTTTTCACTTTTTTGTGTTCTTCCACAAGCGCTTCATACTTCTTAGCTTTTGCCTTGAGAGAATCATATTCTTTTTTGGTAATTATAATAGATTCTGATGGTCTTTGCCTATTGTAATTATTCTCAAACATCATGGATCTCCTTGTTCCATTACCTTTTCTTGGTCCATACATCATTTTTTTACTTTTTGATTATTTAAACTCACATTTTTAATTTTTTTTTGTTAGGAAATGTTTATTGTCAACCGCGACTTTACAATCCCTTATTAATATGTATTAATTTACATATTTAAATATTACGTTTTTATAGAATAAGAGAAAAATAAGATAAATTCGTGTTAGATGAGTTATTATCAAAATTTATTTATTATTTATTGAAAAAAAAATAATAAAAAAAAAAGAATGGTAGAAGTTTTTATTTTCTCTATAAATGTAATTTAGCCGATTATTGGTGGAGGACCTGGATCTGGAGGGGGTGGAAATATTTCTACCCAATGGCTAGTCGTATATGCAAATTGCCCAGGATTCATAGCAGTAACTTGTATGGTATGAGTTCCTTCTATTGCGGGAACGTTGATATCATAAGATATAGAGGGGATACCAAGAATATTTTGATCAGTAAACGTGTATTCTATGTATCCTGTCGCATTAAAAACAATAATTTGCACCTCATAGAGTCCCGATTCAAGGTCTTCTACATTCACAGTCCAAATTCCTGGATCATCAGTATGAAATTCACCTGCATAGTTAATAGAGATTGTTGGTGGTGTTTCATCTCCAGGTTCTTCCCCAGGAGGTGGGGGTATAGGTGGGGGTTCTGGTGATGGGGGTGGGTCGATAATAACCCATAGACTCGTTGTATCTGCGTATTGATCAAAATTTACTGCTGTTATTTCAATTGTATGTGTTCCTAAAATTGGGGGGACATCTACATCATAAGATTTTGAAGAAATCCCATTAAGGTTCTGATCTAAAAATGTGTATTCAACATATCCAGTTGAATTAAAAACAACAATAGATACCTCATCAAGCCCTGATTCCTGATCTTCAATATATACATTCCAATATCCCGGATTTTCAGTGTGATATTCCCCAACGTAATTAATAGAGATTGAAGGTGGAGTAGCATCTATAGGTGGCGGTCCAGGTGGTGGTCCAGGTGGTTCAGGGGGTGGTGGTTGTATATCAACCCAATCGCTTGTTGTATATACTAATTGACCCGCATTTATCGCAGTTACTTCAATCGTGTGAGTACCTTCAATTGCGGGAACGTTGATATCATAAGATATAGAGGGGATACCAAGAATATTTTGATCAGTAAACGTGTATTCTATGTATCCTGTCGCATTAAAAACAATTATTTGCACCTCATAGAGTCCCGATTCAAGGTCTTCTACATTCACAGTCCAAATTCCTGGGTCATCAGTATGGTATTCACCTGCATAGTTAATAGAGATTGTTGGTGGTGTTTCATCTGCAGGTTCTTCACCGGGAGTTGTATCAATAACATTTACTAACACAACATCTTCAATGTAATTATCATATGTATCATAAACAGAAATCAAGAATTCATGAACACCGATGGAAAGTCCATCGGCAATTATCTCTATAGGTATTCCGGATTCCCAGGTTCCACTTCCAAAAGAGGATCCATCTAATAAAATAGTGAATGTATCTGGATTCTCATCAGCAACAATCCAACTTATTGAATTTCCAATGCTTCCGATTTCATATTCAATATCAGCAGGATTATTTATGCTTGGTGGGATTGTATCACCTATGATGTCAACCCACTCACTTTCAGTTGCTGATTCTTCATCATTCTCACCATCGTTGTCGTTATTCACAGCATTAACTGTTATTGTATGCTCACCAACTACTATCGGAACAGATTCGTCATAAGTAAACTCTAAGATTCCAGCAAGTGCCTGATTATTATATTTCTCTTCACCATCCACTAAAATTTGTATACCAGCTATTCCTGATTCAGGATCTTCGACTACAATATGCCACGTTCCGGGATCGTTAATAGTTCCAGACCCACTATATGTAATTGAAATAAAAGGAGCAGAAATGTCATCATCATACTCAGCACCTAATTTAAGGTGAGACAAAAGCCTATTACAGTCTAATCTAAACTCTTCTTTCAACGCTTCACAATCAATCCATGCCCAGTAAAAACTAAAGAATCCCCAATTTTCTTCATTTTCATCTGTCTTTAATCCAGTTAATTTTGGTTTAATATCATAAAGCAATTTCAAATAAGCCCATGAATATTTTTCATCAAAGATTAACTCCATCAGTCTATCTAGTTTGTGAATCATCCAGTCTTTACGACATTCTGATGGCCATCTCCAACACTCAATGGGTGAGTTGGAGACTTTTTCTTTAAGTTGATCTACTTCCTCAGCAAAATCATAAGGACTTGCTTTTACAGTGAACATGAAAGACCCTAAAGCTAAACCAATTAATAGAATTATAAGAAGGTAACTTTTCTTATTTAAAATTGTAGTTCTTTTCATCGCTATTTCGCCTTTTTTGTTAAAAATATTTGGTTACTATTCAACATTTTTGTATAATATAAAAACCTATTAGGACTAAATTTTTACAATATGCAAACTTTTAGTTTTCAAGGAGAGTTTAAACTATGGAAAAAAAAGCTATTCAAGATTTTTATTCAGAATCGATGAGTCAATGTTATGGGTGTGGGAGATTGAATGATTCTGGTTTGAAATTAAAGAGTTATTGGAACGAAGAAGAGGAAAAAAGTGTTGCTCACTTTACACCGAAGTCGTTTTATATTTCATTCCCAGGATTTGTAAATGGTGGTTTAATAGCTTCCTTAATTGACTGTCACGGTACCGGAACTGCAGCTGCAGCTGCTTACAAAGCTGAGGGACGAAAAATGGGAACAGAACCAGAATTAAGATTTGTAACTGCCTCTCTTCATGTGGATTTTTTAAAACCTACACCAATCGAAGAAGAATTAACATTAATTGCGAATGTGAAAGAAGTTAAAGGTCGAAAAGTTACAAGTGAGGTGAAAGTATTTGCTGCTGATGTATTATGTGCCCAAGGAGAAGTTATCGCGGTTAAGATTCCAGATACTATGATTTTTCAAAAATAAAACTTTTGCTCTTCTAAAATTGAAGGTTATTATAAATTTCTCTTTGTATAAGATACCTTAGAATTTCTGCTGTGCCACCCCCAATTTGAGCTATTCTTACATCTCTATAATAACGCTCAAGAGGAAATTCTTTAGTGTATCCTATTCCACCAACAACTTGTAATGCATCGCTGACAATCTTTACCGCATTATCACTTACTAAACATTTTGCCGCTCCCGCTTCCTTCGTGGCGGATATATTCTCATCAATCATCCTAGCTGCTCTCAAGAGCATCAATCTCCCTGCTTCGATATTCATATACATTTCAGCTATTTTAAAACTAATTCCTTCAAATCTTCTAAGTTCTTTTTTAAATTGTACTCGTAGAGATGAATATTTAGAAGCGATTTCAAAAGCTGAACGTGATATTCCTAAATACTGACTTCCAACAAACACTCTCTCCGCATCAAGACCATACAACATGACGCTTACACCTTCATTTTCGTTTCCAATTAAGTTTTCTACAGGAACTTCGCAATTATGAAATTTTAAATGAGAATTCACACACCCTCTTCGACCCATTAAATCGTAATCTTTCACTACCTCAAATCCAGGAATGTCAGTTGGAAATACAATAGCACTTATACCTTCTCTAGGGTGAACATTAGGATTTGTAATACAGTATAGAAGTATATATTTTGCGATACTCCCGTTTGTAATGAATCTTTTCTCTCCATTGATAATATATTTATCTCCCTTTTTTACGGCAGTTGTACGGATTCCTCCAACAGCATCACTTCCTGCCGTTGGTTCTGTAATACCTAAAGCTCCAAGAGCACTTCCATCCATTATTGGTTTTAAAAACTTCTCATGTTGTTCTTTAGTCCCAAAATGAATAATAGGTACCCCAAAAAGATTGCAGCTACATCCATAAATAACCGCAGTAGGGTAATGAACTGCAGAAAGCTCTTCCCCGAATATCATTCTATATACGGTTCCTTTTCCAAATCCTCCTATTTCCTTTGGAAATGCTAAAGGAAAATATTTCTTCCCCAACTTGTGTACAAGTTTTACTGTCAATTCTACATTATGTTCTCGATCAATTTGAGCTACATGAGGATCGATTTCTTTTTGAGCATATTCTCTAATTTCTTGACGAAATTCATTTTCTTCATCAGTAAACATAAAAAGACTTCCTGGGGTCATACTCTCCCCGTACTGGAAATTAAGATCTTCAAAATTAATATGTCCGTCTTTATTCATAGAATCCCTTTTTATTTTTAAGTAAAATGTGAAAACTTTATAGAATCTATATTTAAGATTAAAGTAGAATAATATATTAGATTTTGAGATTTGGGATGGAATTATTTATTTTGTTGGAAATCTTCAGGAAATGGATAATTCTTATATGATGCTCTTTTTTCTGAATAATTATTAACCTCATCCCCATATTTCCATTCTGAATGGTACTGATATTTATTGACAGGACCAAATAGGCAGAAAAAATCAGGAGGAAGTTTCTCAACACCTGCCATGCCAGCACAGAGGTATAATCCTTTGCGAATCTTTCTGACTTCATCTGTCATATCAACTATTCCCCCATCATTCTTGAAGGATGCATATTTCAATTGAAAAGTCGGCTTACTATCTATTAACGATTCACATATTTTTGTGAGAAATCGCATATGATGTTCTTCCTTTCCCTCAATCTTCCATCTATTATATCCTTCCCCTTTCAATTCTTGTTTATTTGAAGGAGTAAATGCTTTACCTAGCCAATATCCCCTCTCAGTATCATAAAGCCACCATAAAGAACCCTTTTCGTTTTTTTCTGATATAAAACCAACCATTATACTATCATATTCCCCATCCATTTCCTCAAAACTAGCAGATGATAAGGTTTTAAATAAATCCATAATTTCATGAAAAGGGAGTGCTTTTATCTTTTCTACAGTCAAATTCTTAGTCGAAATTTCTCCATAATTCGTCATTTTAATTACCAAGTATTGATTTCATTTGGGATTAAATAAATTTTTCATGGTAAATTTATGGTCGAAATTTTCCTTGGTCTTCTGTCTTTTTTAGCTCTTGAATTATGAGAGTTTAAGCAAAATTAATTAAGAATCTAGTTCTAGTCTCGAAGTCTAAGAAAAGTTCACATTGAAAAACTATAAAATAAACTCTGCACTTACTTTATTTAATACAGAAAAAAGTGATAAAAAATATGGTTGTTAGTTTAAAATTTAAGAGTAAATACTTCCACGATACTGTAAAGTGTGGGATATGTCATAGGGAGATAACACAAGAGGCTGCAGCTTTTCAAGAGGGGCTTAATATTGGTGTTCTTTGCCCAGAATGCTATGTAAATAATACAACAGAGGAGATAGAGCTTATGTCTAACATGTTTTTAGCATTTGGAGGATATTTTGGGATGCTAAGAGATCCTGATTACTCTATCTATGAGATGTTTAAAGATTTAATCAGTAAGATTCACAATAACAAATCTTCAGCAACATCAATTGAAATGAAAATTAGGCTGTTTCACACGGCACTACTGCACGGGATAACTCCACGTGAGTTTGCTGAGTTGGATAATGGACTTTTAAAATTTATGTATCAGTTCTAGCAACTAAGTTATTAAAGGAGGGTGAAAAATGATAAATTATAATGCACTTCAAGAATCTTTTGCATGTCGTTATCGACATTGTAATCAATGTGAGGCTAAGTTAAATACTGATAATGATGAAGAGATTGTGTGTGTTTTATGTGGGGAAACTTTTTGTAAAAATTGTATTCTCATACATCAGGAATACTGCCCGGGGATTTAAAACTCTTCAGATCATAATTATTCATCCCTGACTTTACTTATCTCACAAAATTTATTCAATATTTTTATTTTCTCATTTTTAGACGATCATTATAATAATATCTGCGACGGTGACGATAGGGCTTTTCAGGCCTATTTAAGAAGCATTGAGGGCAATATGTGATGATGAATGGATCATTCCATAACTCTTGAGCCCGTTCTTTAGATATAGTAGGATTATCTCTTAAAAATATTTGAAATGGAATTATTTTACCGCAATCATCACATTTTCTTGTGTTATTTCCTTCCATAAGGACAATTTCTCATATAGTAGTAATAATAAAAGTTAATAAAGAAATAATTAAAGAAAAAGAGTGTGACTATTTTTATAATTACAACATGTTGTTCATCAAGTGGTTATATTTCTTTTTATCAAAATCTTCATATCTATTAGATTCAGGATTCCAGAAATAAATCTGGTCTTGAATATTTGTAATGTCAAATCCCTGTTTTCGAAGATTAATTTTTCTTAACTTGTGAGTTCCTGTGAATTCAAGATTGTCTGTTATGCGAAGAAAAAGTGGAATTGCATATTTAGGAAGATTTTCAAATATAAATTGTGAAAACGTAGCTAAATCAAATGAGTGTTTTTCACTTAATTTGATTGAAGTCATTCCAGCCTTTCCTTCTGAATTTGGAATTTCAACACCATATACAGTACACATTTCAAGGTTATCAAAACAATTTATTATTGATTCAACCTCAAGAGTAGAAACATTTTCCCCTTTCCATCGAAATGTATCTCCGTATCTATCAGCAAAAGACACCCAATTATCTTCATGAAGAGTAACAAGATCACCCGTATTAAAGTATGCATCCCCTTTTTCAAATACGTCTTTAAGAACTCTTTCATCAGTCTTATTTTTATCTTTATAACCCAGAAAAGTTCCTTCAGGTAGAATTTTAGCTAACATCATTCCTGTTTCTCCAGGAATGCACTTTATATAGAAGCTATTTTCATCTTTATAGAATTCACCAGTTTCTTCGCTTATTCTCACGATTTCAATAGAATCAGGTACAACAATTCTTCCAATCATACCTGATACTTCTTGAATGTTGAATAATCCTCCAGCACCCTCTGTAGCGCCATAAAACTCTAATATATGTTCAATATGAAAGCGGGATTTAAATTCTTCCCAGATATCTTTACGAAGTCCAACTCCCAGCATTTTTTTAAGCGTGTTATTTGGGATATATTCAGATTTAGGTCTGTTTAGAAGATATCGTGGCAGTTCCCCGATGTAAAGAAAACATGTAGCACCGAATTTTCTAATATCCTTCCAAAATTGTGATGCTGAAAATCTCTTTCTAATAGCAAATGTACAACCCCCATGAAGAACACCACCCCACCCAACTACTGTAGCAAGGGAATGATATAAAGGTAATGGACTATACACTACATCACTCTGAGTTAGTTCAAATGCTAAAAACCCAAAAGGATTAAGAAGACGCGCATTACTTTGCAAAGCTGCTTTTGGGAGCCCTGTTGTGCCAGATGTAAAGATATACATACTCATATCTGCTAGATCTGAATTAAAGGTTGTTTTTGGATTATTTGTAGAAACTGGGCTAGTTAATTCGTGTAAATCGATAAAATCATGTTGAATATTATTGGGATTATTCAGAACAAATACATTTTCCTTATTGAACTTAAGCTCATCAAAGATTTCATTAAAGGCATGTATATTATCCCCATCAAGAATTATCCTTTTGGGTTCACTAGTATTAAATGCATGAATTAACGCTGTTTTTCTCAAGTTCACATTAATTTGAGAAGTTATTCCTTGTATCTTATTAATCCCTGTTGTGACAAAAAGATATTCAGGAGAATTTTCCATCATCATCGCAAAAGTATCATTAGGCTGATTTCCTTTTTCTAGAAAATAATTAGCTATTTTATTACTTTCCTGATTCAATTCCTTCCAAGACCATGACTTGTTCTTATATAATAAGGCACGTACATCAGGAATATTTCCGGCATGCTGTTCAACAAAAATCCCAGGACTTTTATTTGGATTTTTAATGGCATCTTCGGCGATCTGGTCAAGTTTTTCAAGATAGTCTGATTCTTTTGCAGTTAATTGAATTTCCATAGGCATAATGTCAACTTAGATTATATTCATTTTACTAATGCGTACAATATTATTAGATAAGATGATATATAAATCTTCTATAATAAAGGTTTGAGATAACTAGATGGCTTATATTCAGGTTCTTTAAAGAATTTTGTATTTAAACTAAACATAAATGATATAAAAATTGAAATACAAACTCATATATGATTTTAAGAATTGATCATGTATCCTTGGCAGTAAAAGATTATGAAGGTGCTGTTGAATTTTTTACAAAAATTCTTGGTGCCGTTTCCCAGTATAATGGAACTGATAATAATTTAAAATATTATTGGGAAACTTTTGCCTTAGGAGATCTTTCTCGATTTGAAATAATTAAACCAACAGGAAAAGGAAGCTTTTTGGAAAATTTCCTAAAAAATAAGCAGGGGGGAATTCATCATTTAGTGTTACAAACTCCTGATATTAATATGACCAGAGATATTCTGGAAAAAAATAGTATTCCTTATTTTGGATTTCAAAATTATGGGGAACGATGGAAAGAATTGTTTATTCATCCTAAGGATGCTTTTGGAGTCCTGCTTCAGATAGGGGAATTTAAGGCTACAGACTGGCTTTCACCTTCTTATAACCTAACTGAAGGTGAAAAATGGGCAGTTGAAAGGAAAGAAGATGGGTATAATCTCACAATAGCACATCCTGGTGGAGGTAAAGTAAACTTGACCTTAGATAATGTAGAAGTAAAAAAATTAATTGAGGATTTAAAAAACATATTAGAATAAATACATGGAATCATTCTTCAAGTTTTTGTTTAATTTTGAGGACTAATTTCTTTGCTTCTTCTGAATCAGGTATGAATTCAATTTCTTTTGGGGAGGAGATACCAACTCCTAGTTCAACTGCTCTTTTAATCTGCTCTTGCTCAAATATTGAACCTTTTGAAACTTCTGGGGTAGTTCCAAGAATTCGTAATAAAGCAACACCAACCGCATCAATAGCTACTTTATCTGTACCCGCAATGAAAACATTTGCTTCCTTCCTGGTGCCCTCCATTGGACCACCATCAATAAAGGTTAATATACCATCCATAATGATTAGATCTGGTTTGTATACAGTATTAATTTCTGCAATCATTTTTCTTTGGTGCTTAGAAGAGTGCAACTCCCCCATATATTTCTTATGTACTAAACCCACCGCGTTTTTGAGCGATAAAGTAAAATGGCCCCCATACATATGAGTTTTCAAACAGCAAGTTTCAATAATGCATTCTGCATTATCATATATCTTTGGGAACAGAAAGCCGTCTTTCCAATGAAATTCTTCAGATTTTTTAAAAATATATTGATCATCTGGGATTCCAGTTAAATCAACTATCGAAAAATCTAATTCTTCTGCTAGTGTATATAATCCTTTTTGTTTAAAAGTTATGGAGGTATCAGCAGGGCCACTTCTTTCTGCAATTGTAATCGATTTTGCACCCATTTCTTTTATTTTGATAATAAGTTGCCTTAATGTTTCCATCGAACTTGAAGCAGGAGGAGGATCAGCTGTATTTAAATTTGGTTTGAAAATTACGTCTCTATCTTTAATAGGATTAATTCCTAGTAATTCTAAAGATTTATTTACACCATAGATAGAATCATTTGTAGAAACAATAACTACTTTTGTCATTATAAACACAATTTTTAGGTATAAATTTATTTTTAACAGTTTAAAACTTAATTGTTGAAAAAGTTAAGTGTATACATATGCTATACATATGGACATTTGACTTATTTTAAATGTAAATTAGGTTTTAGTAGACTTTTTATAATTCTTTTGAAAAATTGATATATGACCGAATTAATTGCAAAATATAAAAAGAGAAGAATTACTAAAGAAAAAATCACTTTTGCAGAGCGATATAGACGCTGTAATAGATGTGAAAAAGATTTGATTATTGTTAATGATGAAGAGGTTGTGTGTGCTTTATGTGGAGAAACTTTTTGTAATGAATGTATAAATAAACATCAACAATTCTGTTATAACTAATCTATTAAAAATCTGAGTTATAAAATTACTTTTAGACCATCAATTTATTTTTAATTTAAATTAATAATAAACGCTTTTATATGAAAAATCTAAAATAAATCTAAGACTCCAGTTAAAGTTTCTATTTATAAACTATATATTAAACCTTACTCTACCTATATTTATAACAAAACAAAATATAACGTGAAAAAAAATGACCCAGACTTATGAAAAAGTAATGGAAATGGAAAAACCTAGAGAAGCAAAAGCTCAAATCTCTGAGGAAAGTAAAAGGGATGAATTACTTGGAGATTTAAATCCAAGATATTTTGAGGAAGCAATTGTTCCTGAAAAAGCTCTTGATCGAGTGTATGCTAACAGAAATATCAATCACTTGATTAGACCTTTCTAAAAATTCTTATTTTATTCTAAATTTTTAATTTAATAATTTAATCCATAAAACCTATTCTCAAAACCATTTATTAACTATGGCTATAATGAACAATGTCCATGCAATAATGATAAAGATCAAGGCATAAATATTATAGGTTTTCTCATTCTTTCTATCAATATAAACTGTTCTTGTTTTATAATTCTTGATTTTATTCTGAACTCTTGTATTTCTCCACTTAACTTGTCCAATAGCTAGTTTTTTTGGTTGGTCAGCTAATGGACCAATTTTACATTTCATGATAATACCTTGAGTGTGTTTTCTCCTTCGTAAAATCAAGGCACCTGAGGTAAAATTCCCACCAGAAAACACTACAAGTTTTTTTACCATCTCCTTTTTATCAAGGACTTGCATTAATGGTTGACGGACATGAGAATGATGCCCAAATATTAAATCCCATTTTCTAAATTTAGAAGATCTAATCTTTTTTTTTAAGTGTTTTCTAATAAATCTTTGATACCACGAATATTTCTGTTTTTCACCTGTAAGAAGTGCTTTCGCGTCTTTTTGTAATCTCTTACGTACGTATCTTTCATTTTCGTAGCCCCAATGTGGATAAAGGATATTAAATTTACAGCAACAATGGTATTTTCTTAATTCCTTATTTGAATATTTTGAAATATAATCCCAGTTATCATGATTACTCCATTCGCTTGCACAAGCTATGTTAATTCGACTTTTAAGAACCACATTAGGCACATCTTTACGTCCAAAAACAAAAAAATTTGGTTTTCGAATTATTGAGAATAAGGAATGGTTAAAATTTAAAAGACGAAAATCTGCACTGTGATTATTACTTAAACCTAGTAACCACTTGGTAGATTGGGTGATTCGTAAACTGTCTAATTCAAATAAAATTTTTTTTTGAAAGCTTTGTTTCAATAGCGAACCACGTCTCATTGATATTACACCCTCAAGATTTCCTACAATAACATCAACATCTTTGAAAAAATGTTTTACTGATTGACTAAATCTAAGATTATAACTTCTGAAAATATTTTTCATTCTCATAATATCTCCAACTAAACCTATTACAAGGGAAGTTTTGTTTATTTCATTGAGTATAAAGCATTTTTTCTTAATTTTATCATTGTCAATGCGATATTTATATGCTCTGAAACGCTCTCTTATATAACTTGCTATAAGAAGAAAGGCAAGAACTAATATAGAAAGAACGCTAGAGCTTAAAATTAAATTCCGATAACCTCTAATTAGAAATAATAATATAACGATAATAGAGCCAACAATAGGCATAGCTAGAATTTTGAAGGGCCAATAAATAAATTCCCGCCAGTCATAAGGGCCTAATTTTCTCTTAGATTTAAGCTCATGTTTATAATCATTAGACCAATTTTGTTTACAGTAGTAAAACTTTTTTAGATCTTGTACTCTAATGGATTGATATTTCCTTACCTTTATTTTCCTCAAGTTAATTCACAATTATAGTGGGAAAAGAAAAACTTTGATTTGAAGCTAATTAAATTATCATTCTTCTAAGTGTTTAAAATATTTTGCTCTTTTCAACATTTTTATCTAAATCTGACAATTTTTACTTATGAGGGGATCTTCTGACCATCAAAGTATTAATAGATAATTCATTTTGAATTACTATGGGAACATTAGACGGAAAAGTAGCACTCATAACAGGTGCTGCTGGTGGTATAGGTAGAGCGACTTCAAGGCTTTTTATTGAAGAGGGAGCTAAAGGAGTCGTAATGGTTGATATTTGGGATGAAATGGGCGAGAAAACTGCCAATGAACTCGGAACGAATGCAATTTATTTACATACTGACGTATCTCAAGAATTGGATATAAAAAAGTCGATTGATTTGACATTAGAAAAATTTGGTTGCCTTGATATTGTTTTTTCTAATGCTGGTAATCCAGGTCCCGCAGGAAGTATTGACGATGTACCCACTGATGAATTTGATTATACTGTTGCGATTCATCTTAGGGCTCCTTTTTTATACATGAAACACTCAATACCGATAATGAAAAAACAAGGATCAGGATGTTTTATAACCACAAGCTCTGTAGCTGGTTTTCAACAAGGTTTTGGACCATTACCTTACTCAGTTTCAAAAGCAGGGATTATACAACTTACTCGAATAGCTGCCGTAGAATTGGGGATTTTTGGGATTAGAGCGAATGCGATAGCGCCAGGGGGTATAGCTACAGGTATATTCGGACAAGGGATGGGTTTATCACGTAATGGAGCAGAAAAAGTAGCAGAACTAATAAAAGGAACTCTTGCTGATATGCAAGCTATTAGACGAGCAGGGCTTCCGGAAGATATCGCAAATGCGGCATTATTTTTAGCCTCTGACTCTAGTAGCTTCATTACAGGAGAAACACTTATAGTGGATGGAGGACTTTTATCGGGAAGAATTCCACAAGATCAGGTAGAAAATCAAGAAAGATGGCAAGAAATGATTCAAGCTTTAGAACCTGAAGATCAAAAGATAATAACTGAAAAAGCCCAAGAAGGCATTAAAAAAATGATGGACGATTTGAAATTCATGAAACCAGAAATTAGAGAAAAAGTAATCAGAAGATTGCAGAGAATGGCACCTCAAGGATGAATGTTAATATAAATTTGAATGATTGGGATGGGAGAATTAGATGGAAAAGTAGCACTCATAACGGGTGCTGCTGGAGGAATAGGTAAAGCGACTTCAAAACGTTTCATCGAAGAGGGTGCTAAAGGAGTCGTAATGGTAGATATTTGGGATGAAATGGGTGAAAATATTGCCAAAGAACTCGGACCTAATGCAATTTATATCCATACTGACGTAGCTCAGGAATCAGAAATAAAAAATTCAATTGATCTTGCCATGGGAAAATTCGGTAGACTTGATATTGTTTTTTCGAATGCGGGTAATCCGGGACCAGGAGGAGGAATCCAAGATATTTCAACTGACGACTTCGATAAAACTATTGCGATTCACTTACGTGCGGCTTATTTATATTTAAAATATGTAATCCCTATAATGAAGGAACAAGGTAGCGGATGTTTTCTAAGTACGAGTTCTGTAGCAGCCTATCAACAAGGGATGGGATCTTTTCCCTATTCTCTTGCTAAAGCAGCTCTTGTTCAGCTTACACGTATTGCTGCCGTAGAATTGGGGATATTTGGGATAAGAATAAATGCAATTGCCCCTGGTGGTATCGCTACAGGGATATTTGGGCAGGGTATGGGATTATCTCGTGAAGATGCAGAGAAGTGGGCGGAATTGAGGAAAGAAGGAATGATTGATCAACAACCTTTAAGGCAAGCAGGCTTACCAATTGATATTGCTAATGCTGCTTTATTTTTAGCAAGTGATTCTAGTAGTTTTATTACAGGAGTAACGCTTTTAATAGATGGAGGATTATTAAGTGGTAGGATTCCTTACGATCAAGAAGAGGGCATGGAGAGATTTTATAGAAATTTAAACAAATTAAATCCTGAAGATCAAAAAAGGATCTTGACTGGGATTGAGGAAGGGTCTAAAGGAGCTCTTAATAATTTACAATTTATGAAACCAGAAATACGTGAGAGAGTTAGAAAAAGTATTGAAAGACAAACGAAAATGAGAAAGATGGGATTAGAGAAAATTCGTAAATGACTTTTTTTTAAAATTTAAACCCACATCCCGGGCAGAATTTATAGGTTTCACCCGTTTTACATCCGCACTTGGGACAAAAATTAATTCTTTCTAAAACTTCAGTTCTTTGTGCTTCTTGGGAAGATATTTTCTTATAGGCTACGCTAATTTCTTTTTGCGGTTCTGTTACAAAAAAAGACATGATGTCTGTGTCTTTAATTATTCGGTTAAATAAATATCCTAAAATCGTCATGGACCCTCCAGAAAAGGTCCCAGTTAAACCAAAACCGATGGTGTAATAGCTCCAAACATTATAACCAGGAGGAGTTATATAACCTTCACCAAATATTGAAATATAAAAATACCATACTATTCCTGCTAAAATTGCAATTAGAGAACTGATAATCCAGATCTTATCTCGATGTTCAACGGAAAACCGTCTTTTGGTTGCCAAAATCGCTGAAATTACCAACAATACCCCACAAATTAATATTGTTAAACCTAAGACAATACCTACAACCAAAATTTCAATACTCTCTGTATTAAAAAAAAAGCGATCGGTACTAACCAATCCCCATATCCAATAGTTATTATCATATGACCAGTAATGGACGTACATCACAGGCATAAAAAATGCTATAACACAGAGAATACCTCCTAATAATGGAAAAACAAAGAATTTATCATTACTTATTTTTTCTATTTTTAACCACCTGAAATATTTTTTATTATATATTAGGAAGAATAACGATTAGATTAGAAAACAACTGTACAAAAAAAAGACAACTAAAAACTATAATATAGCTGTTATTTATATAAAGAAAAAATAATAGAAAAATCAATACAGCACTCAGTCGAGCGATTAAAGATATTATATCCATGGCTACAAATAACTCTCTGTAATCCAAATATAAATTAAAATCAAAGTATGCAGTAAATCGCAGTATTACAAAATTTATTAATCTTAGACCATAACCCCCTATAAAGAGAACAGAGACGTTTACTAATAAATTTTTGAATAAATGTTTATTTTTTTTAAAGAAAGTTAATAATAAAATTCCTAAAGTTATAAATATTAAGTTAGGAAGTACATCATATAGCATTATGGGAATTAGAAGCCATAAAAGTTCTTCTAAAATTGTTGATGAAGATATTCCTATCCCAGTTGGTAAGAAGAAATTTACAATAAACCATACTATTAGTATATATCCTGCGATGTTTAAACCTTCTAAAAATCTTAACTCATTCGGATCTTTTTTTAAAAAACGAGATCCTACAACTAAAAAACAGCTAAGAGTGATCCATAGGATAGTAGAAATTATGAAGAGTAATCTATATTCAAAGAAATAGAAGTATACAGCCATTATCAATAGTATCCTTTTTTTTATATATACCAAGTAAAAATTGGATTAAATTATAATGAATTAGTTTAGGATTATTTTTAAACTATTAATACAAAATTTTTATCCCTCAAATTACTCTCATGAATAGAATATTTCTAAATGATGCGAAAAATGTCAGAGTTACAAAAAGTAAGAAATCGGTGGATTGTCGTTATCGGAGCTATAATGATTCAATTAGCCTTAGGGACGATTTATTCATGGGGAACTCTTACAGTATTTATAAGTCCCTATTTAGCCGAAATTAAAGAAATAACTGTCTTTATATTCGGTATAGGGTTATTAGTTTTTGCTATAACAATGATATTTGCAGGGAAATTGCAACAGAAGTATGGACCAAAGAATATCGCAATTCTTGGAGGAATTTTAATGGGAAGTGGTGTTATACTTTCTGCGTTTATGACTAGTTTCATTGGATTATTAATTACTTATGGTATTATATTTGGGGCAGGAATTGGATTTGGTTATGTATGCCCTATAGCTTCCGCAAGTAAGTGGTTTCCAGATAAAAAAGGATTTATAAATGGATTAGCTGTTGCAGGTTTTGGGGCAGGTTCTTTTATTTTTAATTATGTAATAAAAGCATTAGCAAATCCTAAAAACTTAGAACCTGATGATATTAATTTTGTTTCTACAGTATCTCAAAATATACCCCTAATGTTTATCGTGCTTGGGATTATTTATTTAGTATTAATCATTGGTGGAGCGTTTACACTGAGTAATCCTCCTGAAGGTTGGAAACCTGAAGGTTGGGTTCCTCCTCCTCCTTCTGAAGAAAGTGGGATTTCAGGATTAGAATTTGAACGTATTCAAGCAATAAAATTACCCCAGTTTTGGATGTTGTGGGCAACATTTCTATTAAGTGCAATTTCTGGTTTAATGGTGATAGGTTCATTCTCCGCTTTTGCTCAAGCGAAAGATGCCAGTGACTCATTTATATATAATATTGGAACTGTTGATTTTGTGTTGATTGGCAGTCTTGCAGCACTTTTTAATGGATTAGGAAGAATATTGTGGGGTAAAATGGCAGATGTCATTACCTATAAAAGAGCAATGCTGTTAATGTTCACTACACAAGCAATTCTTTTATTCATTTACTTTACAACGAATGTGAATGAGATATACTTCCTTATTTTGACATGTGCAATATTTTTCTGTTTTGGTGGAAATTTTAGCTTGTTTCCCACTGCTACTGTTGACCTATTTGGTTCCAAAAATTTAGGCCCTAATTATGGTGTTATTTTTACTGCCTATGGTATCGCAGGATTTATGGGTGCGACGATGGTAAATACTTTTATCTCTGTATTTGGGAGTTATCTAGTACTTTTCATAGTTTTAGGTTTGATGTCAGTTGGAGCTGCCGTCTTAGCTTACTTACTCAAACCACCTACTCGTTAATAAATATTTTTTTATTTTTTATCCTATATAAGGTGTTAATCTCAAGTTTAAATTATATGATATATTTTTTGACTAAATTAAGCAATTACGTGAGAAAAATTGACTTTAAAGAGAATTAAAAGATTTCCTTACTTATTACCTAAATCTGTAGCAATTGTGGGTGCTTTAGTGGATAATAAACCTAATTTTCTTACAATTGCTGATATATCAACCACAGGATATCAGATACCGAGATTTGTTGTAAGTAGTGGTAAAACTCATTATACAAATAAAGGAATTATTGAAAATCAGAGTTTTAGTGTAAATATTCCTTCAAGTAAGATGGTAGCTAAAACAGATTTTGTGGGAATAATATCTGGTGCTAAAACTGATAAATCAAAAGTTTTCGATATATTTTATGGGGAAGAAGTAAAATCTGCTCCCTTAATTAAAGAGGCTCCAATTGCACATGCATGTAAATTAGTTAAGACTGTTGATTTCGGAGACACGCACTATTTATTTATTGGAGAAATTATGGAAACATATGTTCACGAAGAATTCTTATTAAAAAATATTCCTGATATTGAAAAGATCAATCCTTTTGTCTACCATAACGACGGCTTTTATTGGAATGTTGGAGATAAATTAGCTCAAGCATATAAAGTTGGTAAATCTTTAGAAAAGGAATAAGCCTTAATCCATTTTTCTAATTTTGTCTAATTTAGCAAATTCTTCCTGTGAGAAGAACTCTTCTTCAGAAGGAGGATAGTAAGTAATTTCTTTCCCATTTTTATCTAATTTTTTTACGTACTCTCTCCCCATCTGGTCAATATATACTTTTCCAGAGGTAATAAGCATAGTGTAAAGTTCTTTTCTCTTTTTTGGATCAGCAACACAAATGAAATTACAGTTACCGCATCTAGGATTTGTGTCAGAAAATGCACGAAGTCCAACATTTTCAAGAACTCCTGCATTTGCAAAAGATTTTGCGATAGTTTGATTAAATTTTCGAATAATGTCAGGCATATCCCTATCTGAGAGAATTTTCATAAATAAATCTCTCCGGAAATCGCGATCTGACCATTCCTCTTGTGAAAAATCTTTCAAACAAATATGACCTGGTGTCCACGTGCTCCAAGATCCATCTTCAGAAAGACCATACCAACCAGCACAACCAATGCCACACTGTGAAAATGTACCTCTTTTAGCATAAGTTTCCTTATAACCGCTAATTATCACTGGTTCCAAATCCTCTTCCTCATCTGGTGAAAAATATCCCGTTGTACAAACCTTAGTGCATATTTTACACCTATTACAATAGTTTTCTTTAGCCATAGGATCAGGTTTAAGAGGTGCAGTAGTTAAGACTCCTCCTAAGTAAAGTGAACCTCCATATTTTTTGGTTACTAAATTACCAGACCATCCTAAGTGCCCCAATCCAGCTGCAACAGCGCCATACCTGAGAGAAAAATCGGGATATCTAATATCTCCTTTTATATATTCGGGTAATTCTTCCCTTTTCCTATATTTAGCGTTTGGGATCACTGGAAAAGCTTTATAATCTGTATTACTTTCAATGAATCTTGAAACAAGTACAGCAGTTCTCCATGAACCTGAATACCCTACTTGTTGGGCTTTTTTAATACTCATCCTTTCTTTTTTAGAGAAAAAATTCTCTAGAGCTTCAATTGGATTTGGATATGCCCATATTATGCAACTCTGAGCTCCGGGTAAGCAAAAATCCATATTAGCAGACGCAGGTGCATCTTTCAACCGTTCTTGACTACCTACCCCAACTAGTTTTGCTCCTTCATCGAGAATTATTTCTTTTATTTTTTCTTTAAGCTCATTAAGCTCCATTTTTATAAGTATTTCCTATTAATTTTGTATGATAAAACTTTATGATCTTAAGATATTTAATTTATCTTTTAATTTGAGTAATTATTAGTATTTGATTAGTGAGATGAAAAATTTCGTTGAAAGTCTTATCAAATAGATTGGAATATTTTCAAGAATCTCTAATTAGAGAAATGACGAGAAAGGCTATAGAGAATAATGCGATTAACCTTTCTCAGGGAATGCCAGATTTCTCTCCCCCATTAAAGTTGATAGAGGGGATAAAAAAGGGGATAGAAGAAGAAGAACATCAATATTCAATAACTTATGGTCGTGTTGATCTAAGAGAAGAAATTGCCAATAAACTTAGAAAATATAATAAAATAATAGTTGATCCTCACGATGAAATAACAATAACTTGTGGTGCTAGCGAAGCAATTGCTTCAAGTATACTTGCCTTAACGAATCCTAAAGACGAAATCATAATCTTCGAACCTTGGTATGAGAATTATGTCCCCATAACATATCTTGCTCAAGGTAAGCCCAGATTCGTCTCATTGGCTCAAAATTCTTATGATATTGATGAAGAACATTTTAAAAATAGTATAAATAAAAAGACTAAAGCTGTTTTATTAAATTCACCTCACAATCCGACTGGAAAAGTCTTTAGTATGAAAAATTTAAGTCTTATTTCCGATCTATGTAGTGATCACAACATAATTGTCATTACTGATGAAATATATGAATATATTTTATTTGATGGTCTTGAACATCAGAGTATTGGCAGTTTGGATTCGATGCAGGAATTAACCATCACCATAAGCGGATTTAGTAAAACTTTTTCAGTTACTGGATGGAGAATTGGCTACGTGGCAGCATGTAAAAAGTTAATGGATGGAATCAGAAAAGTACATGATTATCTTACTGTTTGTGCCCCTTCATTATTACAACTAGCTGCTTTAAATGCATTTAATCTGGATGCTTCATATTTCAATGAACTTAGGAGTAGATATCAAATAAACAGAGATTTTTTTTATCATGAACTTACTAAGTTAGGAATGAAGGTTTTTAAACCAAATGGGGCATATTACATGTTTGCTGATATTTCTCAGTTTGGAATGGATGATTTAGAGTTTTCTGATTTCCTGGTTAAAGATGAGGGTGTCGCGGTGGTTCCGGGATCTAGTTTCTATAGTGGAAATGATGTTGAAAATCCAGGATCCAATTACGTAAGATTCTCAATTTCGCAAAAATTAGAAACATTAAAAGATGCAATAGAACGATTAAAAATACGACTAATTTGAAAATTGAGTGACTATTCATATTTTTAAAAATCCAAATAATTTATTTTCGTATGCCAGAAAAGGTGCTTTTCAAAGAAAAAAAGTATAAATTCATAATCTACCATGGCCATCTTCATAAAATTCCATTGGATGAGAATGAAGAAGAACCTTCAGATTATATTAAGATTATAGCTGAAGAATCAATTAAGTAAGACACGTCCTAAAAATTTCCAATACCTTTTTATTCATACTCATATCGTTGTTTAATAGTAAACTCCAACTTTAAGTTGATTTTAAATGGATGGTAATAATTTAAATAAAAGGAAATATGAAGGAAATCTACTAAGTCCTTTGCCAGTAGTTTTGGTAGGTGTACAAGTTAACAAAAAACCAAATTATCTGGTCATTGGTTATATATGTCCTTTTGATTTTGGAAGATATATTTTCTTAAGTATGTATAAAAATCGCTATTCAAATATTGGAATTCATGAAAATATGACATTTAGTGTTAATATACCAAACGAAGACCTCCTGTCTCAAACTGATATCTGTGGGAGTAAATCTGGTCGAGATTTTGATAAATCTTCACTTTTCAATACATTCTATGGAGAACTTCAAACCGCACCTATGATTGCTGAATGTCCTGTAAATATAGAGTGTGAAGTTTCTCAAATACTTGACTATGATCCTAATGAGGGGATTATTGGTAAAGTCATTAAATCATATGCAGATCCTCAATATTTAAGAGATGACAAATTAGATTGGAGAAATATTCATCCACTTATTTGGGTAACTGGGGGAGATTTTAATTATTATCAATTAGGGAAAAGAATTATATCAAAAGAAGTTGACAATGATTAATAAAAATCTTATATTAATTTAGATTGTTAAGTTCAATTAAAAATACATGAGTTTTTAAAAATGGTTGAAAATGAGCAGATCAAATTATTGAAAGGAAGAAGAAGTATCAGAAGTTACAAATCAAAACCGATAGATGATGAAATTTTAACTAAAATTCTTGAGGCTACTAGATGGTGTATGAGTGCTAGAAACAGACAACCATGGACGTTTTATGTTATAAGAAATAAAGATTTAATCAAAACTATAGCGAAAGAATGCACTACAGGTCCTTTTGCGTCAGAAGCTCCGGTATTGATAGCAATAGTTGGAGATAAGGATTTTTCACCAAATTGGTATCTTCATGATACATGTTTCGTTTCTTTGCAACTAGCCTTAGCTGCATGGTCATATGGTATTGGAACATGCTGGATTGGGAGAATAAATAGAGATAATGTAAAAGAGCTATTAAATCTTAAAGAATCCGATGATTTATTAACAATTCTTCCATTAGGATATCCAAAGGGAGAAATCCCAGAGCCAAGACCTCGAAAATCGTTAGAAGAAATAGCGAAATATATTAATTAGGTTTAAAGTTCATATTTTTTTTTTTATTTTTTTAAGTTAGCCATTAGCTAAGACTTTTTTAAATAGTGATTCGTTGATATTTCCACCACTAATCACCGCAACGATATTTTTGTTCTTTAATTTTTGTCCCTTCTCAAGTAAAAAAGCAACAACTGTGGCTCCTGCACCTTCAACAATTTGACCTTCGACTTCCCATAAGATCTTAATTGCTTTCTCAACGCTTTCTTCCTTAACCAAAACAATTTCATCAACGTTATTTTTTATAATTTCAAAAGTAATAGAATCAGGTTCAAGTCCTCCTAATAATCCTTCTGCGATCGTATCAAATTCTTCAATTCTTATAATTTTGCCAGCTTTCCAAGATTCGTACATCGTAGAAGCACCTTTAGTTTGAACTCCAACAATTTTAACGTCAGGATTTAATTCTTTAATAGTAAATGCAATCCCAGAGATTAAGCCACCTCCTCCAATAGGAACAATAATCATATCAACATCTTCAAGTTCCTCATAAATTTCAAGAGCAATTGTTCCTTGTCCTTCAATAATGTTAAGATCGTTATATGGACTGATATATGTTATTCCCTCTTGTGAAGATATCGCTCTAGCTTTTGATTCAATTTCATCAAAATCTCCCTCTTGAATAATAATAACATCGTATTGTTTAATCCTATTTAACTTGACTTCTGAAATATTCTTTGGGATTACAATTTTAGCAGGTATTTTCAAATATCTTGACGCTAACGCAATTCCTTGAGCATGATTGCCTGAGGATGCTGTTATAATTCCTTGAGTTCTTTGTTTTGTACTTAGGTTTAGCATTCGGTTTAAAGCTCCACGGATTTTAAAAGCATTAGTGAGCTGTAGGTTTTCTAGCTTTAAATAGATATTACCATCACATAATTCACTTAAATAAGATGAATAAATAAGTGGAGTTTTTCTCACAAATTCTCTAATCTTTTGATATGCTTTTCTTATTCCTTCTAAATTTAATGACATAAAATCGTATTGGTTAAGGTTTGATTTATTTATATTAATTGAAAATGTAAATAAATTTATTAATGCCTAACAGAATTTATTCATGGGGATAAAAGTGTGGATTATGTAAATCCTAAGCCTACAAAATCAAATTAAGAAGTATAAATTAGAAAATGTTAGAAAAAGTATGGAACCTTCGTGAGTATGTGCAAAATCTCGAAGAAATAGCAGAGTGCTGCTACTATTCACTTGAAGGGGTGGATGCCTACTGTCCTGAATGTGATAATATTTATTGTTGGGAGCATTATAATGCAAAAGAGGAATATGATGATGGGTTTTATGATTGTACCAATGATGAATGCCCAAAAGGCCATAAAAGAATTATCGATGATTAATTGATGGATTAGTATAATAAAATTAAAATTTTTTAATAATTTTCATATATAAAACATTTTTTTAGGTGGAATTATTATGGATTTTTATGAAGTTGTTAAAATGAGGAGAAGTTATCGGGTTTTTAAACCAGATATGCCTGAAGATGAAAAGATTGAGAGAATTTTGGAATCTGGAAGGCTAGCACCTACTTGGGCAAATATGCAGGGTGTACTTTATATCGTAGTTAAAGAACCTGAAAATGTTAAGGCAGTTTGGCAAGCAATAGGGCAAGGAGAAAAATTTGCGAAAGCTCCCATGTTCGTGGTTGGAGCAATATCAGAAAGAGGTTCTGGTGCTAATTCTAACGGTGAGAAATATTATGGAGTTGATTTTGGGATCTGTTTTGAGCATTTGATATTAGCTGCGACAGCTGAAGGTTTAGCAACATGTTGGATTGGATGGTTTAAGGAACCAAAGGTAAAGGAAATATTGAATATCCCTGATGAGTATAAAGTTATGGGAATTACACCTTTGGGTTATCCTGTAAAAGCTAAAGGAGAGATAACAGAACGTAAACCTTTAAAAAAAATAGTGCATTATGAAAAATTTTAATACTTATCCTTTTTTATTTTCTTTTTAAGGTTTTGTTAAAATGAGAGAACGAAAATGTTTTAAATGTGGAAAAGTTCTGGATTTTGAGAGTTTTATAAAAAATATTAGTCCGAATGAAATAGAAGAATTATCTAATCTGTGGGAAAGCAGATATATCGAATTCTATTGTTGTCGTTGTTATATTTTCAAGTTTAAATATCAACCTTATGATGATATAGAGGATTTTTCTTATTATTAAGGATTTTTAAGCTTTTGAAGTGTATCTTCTAAGATTTTTATTATCAGTTCTTTATAACTTAACTGATTTGGATAGTTATAGCTAAAAGTACGCCAATCTGGACGTTTATGTCCTATTTTATACTTGACACCTTTCATAGAAGTCATATATGAATTTTCATTAATTTTAGTAGCAATTTGATCTGCAATTATATACCAATGAAATCTTGTTTTTCTTCTAACTCCGCTCTTTTCAGGAGCAGGTGTTAGTCTTGTTTTTAGACTATCAAATGAAATAATCCATTTATCAGGAGTTATTTTGGTTTCAAACCATTTCCCATTATTATAAGTCCAAGAATGAGAGTTCCCAACTTTCATTCCAGTATAAATTTTATTATCATGAATCTTAAGACTATCATACATTTTTATAGTTCTTCTAAAATTACTTTAAAAAAAATATCATTCATCAAAAAATATACATTATTTAAATACCCTTAAGGACTGAAGAATTATTATTTCAGTGATTAAAAATAGGATAAAAAAAAGAAGTTTAAAATTAGAATTATTCCTTTTTCCACTTATATTCCCTTGGACCTGCAAAGAGCAAAACTAGCGAAGGAACTATTACAAATAATCCTCCCCACCATGTGAATATTTCAAGGATAACTCCCCATAAAAGCATCCAAGGGATTCGAATATCTCCTATAGGTAATACCCAATCAAGAAGAGAATCCCAATCTTTTTTTTGACATTTAATCGAGAACTGAGGAAAGATAATAAAGAAGGATATCAAAATTGCTATAATTCCACTAATAATCAACCAGATAGGACTTCCCCAAGTAAAAACGAATAAAGCTGCTCTTACTATTCCTACAATTATAGAAACAACACCACTTACTATTCCTACTATCCAAGCTATCATCCCAAGAAATGATACCCATGATGCGTGTTGCCATTCTTCACTCATTTTAATCCCTCAAAACTTTATTTTGGAGGTTTCTTATTTAAAAATTATTAATTTTGTACATTGATATTACATAGAATAATCTTTATAATATTTAAGTAATAATCTTATTTGGAGGATAATAAGTAGAAATATGATTTATTCCCTTTCTTTGGTACTAGACTCTAGAATTTCTCCCACATAATACAATCCCACTAGATTACCTCTTTTTTCAAACTTTCTTGAGACTAGCAATATAATCACATGCTCATTCTCATCTAAGAGTTTAATATTAACAGTATGTTTTACGGATTGTTCAATAATTTCCTCAGCATCCAAATGGAAAAAATCTATATTTTCTATTTGGACCGGTTGAACCCCCCAGACAAGGGCTAACTCACGTGCTGTTCTAACGGAAGGAGTTATCGCAACTATTGGTAATGGGGGGCGATATTTTGCAATCATTCTAGCCCCATAGCCTCTTCGCGTGATAACTAATATTTTGCCTCTAAAATTTAATTCTTGCATTTCAGCTGCCAAGGCATGAATTGCATGCCCTAATGTTTGTGTATGTGTTAATCTATCCGAATCAAATTCATCTGGAACTCTTCGGGGCATATTTTCTGTAGCGGTTTTAGCAATTTGGTTCATATATTGTACCGCATTAATAGGATATTTACCAACAGCAGTTTCTCCAGATAACATCACGGCATCACTCCCATCAAACACAGCATTAAATACATCATTGGCTTCTGCACGTGTAGGGATAGGAGCATTAATCATAGATTCAAGCATCTGGGTAGCCACGATAACCGGTTTACCCTCTTTATTGCATTTATAAATCATTTCTTTCTGTTCTAAGGGTACTTTATCAGGATCAATTTCAACTCCTAAATCCCCTCGAGCAACCATTATGCCATCACTTACTTCCAGTATCGCATCGAAGTTATCCAGAGCTACAGGTCTCTCGATTTTAGAAATAAGTTGTATATTATCATTACCAAAATTCTCTAGTATTTTTTTAACATGAAGAACATCGCTACCATCTGAAACAAATGAGATTGCTACATATTCAGGATCTAATTCAGCGATGACCTCTAAATCTTTGACGTCTTTTTCCGTAGGTACTTTTTGTTGTAATTCACCGGTAGGTATGTTAACTCCTTTTCTATTGCTTATCATACCTCCAGCTATCACTTCTCCTATTAAGTGATCTTCTTCTTTATTTATTACTTTAATTTTGATAATCCCATCATTTACAAAAAAAACATTACCAATTTTCATAGATTTTAGAAATCCTTTTAAAGGTATCGAGAATTGATCCTGATCTCCTTCGATCTCCTTCTCATATACTTTTACTTCTTGACCAATATGTAAGCTATAAGTATTATCATCCTTAAATACTCCAACTCTTATTTTTGGTCCTTGAATATCTGCTAAAATTCCAGTATATTTATTAATTCCTCTTATTTTTTTAACTAATTCTCTCTTTTCTTCATGTGCTCCGTGCGAGAAATTTAATCGAAATATATCAACTCCCGCTTCAATTAACCTTCTTAACATTTGCTTAGAACTGGAAGCAGGGCCAATCGTACTTATAATTTTAACTGTATTCTCTCTAAGCGACATATTGCTATTTTCTTTTGATTATTTTTAATTTTAGTTGTATTAGTTTATAATATAAAATTACTTTAAAACTCTTTAAGATATAAAATATTGATTGTGGTGTTATTTATAAATTATTCATTTTCTACAAGTTTCCTTAATTTCGATATTGTTTCTCGAAACTCCTTTCGAACTCTTTTGAGTAATTCGATAGAATCAGTAAATTCTTTGATATTTGTAATTTCTTTCATTATTAATAATTGAGTTCTATAAGTTTTAGGATAAATTGAGTATTGAATTATATTAAGGTTGTTTGATATAGCATTTTTTTTTACCAGTTGAACTAGCAAATCAGAACTATTGTTTGCAAGTGAGTTGGTTAGGAAATATCGTACTTTAGGGTGTTTTAAATGGTTTTTTACAATAATAAAAAAGAAATGTTTTAATTTTTCATTCATATCATAAATGAATTTTACGGGTAAAGTAATAAGAGTATTCTCAACGATTTCAGCAATTGCTGTTTTCCTACCCTTTACTTTTTTAGTGTCATTTATTATTTCTTTCTCTATAAAAGATTTAAAGTTTCTATCTTTTGATTTTGACATTGATTTTGTATTTACTATGGTTTACAATATTCGAATGAAGACCAAAATAAAAAAATGATTGAAAATAGAAACTTTTTTATAGTTCTTTTGTTACTTACTAACTGATATCGCGATTTACCGACAATAAATGAAAATTCTCTATTGGGGAATTCAGAATAATTCTTGTCACTTATTCAATCATATTAATTAAGGGTTTCATTCATTTCAGGTTTCAACACAATTATAAAAAGTTTTGATATTAAAATATGGCATTAATCCCACCAGAAGAAAAAAAAGAGATGGGAATTCAGAAGTTTATCGATTGGGATCCCTGTCGAAACACTTTCTATAACAACATCTATCTAGAAAATTGTAAATTTGTAATTAAGATGCCTCTTATCCCAAGAGAAGATTCGGGAGAAGATATTAAAATTAAAAAATTTGATTTAGGTAAATATACTTATCTTTGTTCATATTAATCTAGTTCTTTGGAATTTTTTCTCTTTTCCTTAAGATTTTTATTCCAGCATGAAAAACAGATGAAGGACTTGTCATTCAATAAGACTAAATCTTTCTGCGCTCTAATCATTCCGCAAATATTACATTTTCTTCGCATTATCAATCTTTCATAAATAAAGAAGAAATTTAAATCTGTTAAGTTTTAAATAAAATGAATAATTAGATTGAATAATTATTCAATTTAAAAATGGATCGAAATTAAAAATGGATATTGGTAGTATTGAATCAGGAAACCTCATGATTAAAGTACTAACTACAAATGAAGTCAGTCTTACTGTGTTGCCTAAGATGGATTTAATAGGAAAAGTAAAGTATCCTGGAGCTGCTGCAAATAGAGCTAAAGGAGAACACGGCCTTTCTGTATTAATTAAAATTAATGATGGAGAAAAAGTTCATAATATTTTATTTGATGTGGCAGGGTTAGCAGGAACAATTATTGAAAATTGCAAACAGTTTAATATAAATCTAAGTGAGATAGATAAAATGGTCTTGTCCCATGGGCATTTTGATCATTGAGGAAGCTTACCAAGTGTAATTCCTTTATTAAAAGAAGGCTGTGAGTTTTTTTTAAATCCCCTCTGTTATGAACAGTTTTATATTGCAGTAAAGAAATCAGGAGAGAGCGTCCCTGCGGAGAAATTGGCGATGGCTTTAAAGGAAGAGAAAGATGAATTTGCAATCAATCGAAAATTGCCCTTGCTAAACAAAACCATGGTCTCTAATTTAACTAATGAACATAAAATAAAGTTAATAGAAACTACCGAATCAATTAATCTATATGAGGGGATAATAACAAGTGGAGAAATTGAACTAAGCGATCCTAGTGAATCTACACCCGGTGTCTATATCATGAAAAGCAGAAAGGAATATTTATCCCATACTTTTCGAGATGAAACTTCAATCTATATTAACGTAAAAGATAAAGGTTTAGTAATTATTACGGGATGTGGTCATTGTGGTGTAGTAAATACAATAAAGCATGCTCAAAAAATAACAGGAATAGACAAAATCTATGCAATAATAGGTGGATTTCATGAAGAATGGAACTCAGAAGAGTTAATAGAACAGAAAGTAGATTTTATTGAACAATTGAACCCTTCAATTACATGTGGAATGCACTGTACTGGTTTTAATTTTAACAAAATAATGGCTCGTCATCCAGCTCACACAATAGGAGTCACAGGCACTGAATTCCATCTATAATTCATATGTGAGAAAAGAGAAAAAAAATTTATAAAAAATATTTTATTTTAATATTTAAAACCATAGTAAGCACATCCATTAGAAACTTAGTCTCTAAAGCCGAAATAGACATTAACTAATATTAACAATAGCCCCACCACCGTAAATTGATAATCATCAAGAGCTTTTAAGGTAACCAAGGTATAATCAATTTCAATTGTGTAACAAAGCAAAGCTGCAAAAATAGCAATTAGAACTAATATGGAAAGTATATTTTTACCAGTTCTCCTTAACCAACTTTGTTCTCGTGTCATTAGACTTTCTATAATTTTAGCTTCAGAAAGAGATGAATCCATTTCTTTAATTTGCTCTCTTATATTGCTTTTCTCCTTAACCTTACCAATCGCACGGAAAAAAGAACCGATTATGAAAAAGCCTAAAATTAAAAGTAAATCCGCTAAAGTGTTAGTTTGTTGAAAAACAAATTTAGGTTTTAGCATTTTAATGATAATAATTACTATTATTATAATCACTAGACTAATCCTGACAGTGTATTTTGGTAGATAAAGTGGTTTTTTCTCTTTCATTTCTTTAATGATAAAATCAGATCCCTTTAATTCTTCTACAATTTCCGTAAGTTTCTCCTTTTCACTTCTCCGTGTTTCAAAATAAAATGCAACCACAATAAAAATAGAATTAATTATCAACCCAGGAATTTCTTCCCCAGTTATTAAATAGCCCAAAGGAAAAGATACAATCATGAGGGTAATGAGTGCACGAACAGTTCCACGTGGCATTCCAAGAGGGTATTCTGTCACTTTTCCATCTTTCGAGAATCTTCTAATGAGGATAAATATTAATAATATCCCGCCGATTATGAATGAAATCATTATAAGTAAAACTAAAAATTATGTATTTATATAAATATGCTATATTCATTAGCAGAATAAAAAAACTTATGTGATTTCTAAATATAGATCTTCATTTATTTAGATCAAAGCGGCCATATCTTTAATATTTTGGGCGATTCTCATAATGCTTTTGATTTTCTCTTTATCCCTATAATTAAAATCTTGCATTACTTCATTTGCTTTCTTGAAGAGTTGATCTTTTTTTACCCATACTAAAAATGCTAATTTGTCATCTTTTTGCAAAAAGGCATGCATAACTTCATTAAAATATTGTTCGATTTCCTTATAAAAAGTTAAGACATTCTCGTTTAGACGAAGATCTCTGAGAAATTCTCCTATTTCCTCAATTTTTTCACAGAACATACGATAATCCATCGCTTCAAGCGGAGTAAATTCACTGGTTGAAGAGATATAAACTCCTGTTCTGAGATAAGTTCTAATATGGATAACCAATATGAAATAAAATTTTCTTAATTGCTCAAAATTATCGTTTAAATCATCAATGGACTTATTTTCTAAATCTTCAAACATGTTGGCTACTAAATATAATAAGCGTTGTATCAACTTTTGAGTTGGAATCTCTTTATAACCAAAATTTTGAATAACTATTCTGTGATCAGTCTCTTCGATAATTTCCGTATTTGGAAGCCTGCTTACATACTGTCTAATATACTTTCTCAAAATTTTATTAATTTCAGTTTCAGATGTTATAGTTATCTTGGTTTGACCTGCAAGACTCTTCTTTAATAACTCCCAAATAACATATTCATCTGCCTCTAATACTGTTTCCTCACTTACCACCTCATTTTCTTGTTCCATCGTTGGCAATATTAGTAATGTACCATCATTTCGAACTTCAATTCCAACTGACGCCCCTGCATCTAATTCAAAATTTTCAGTCCATTTTTTAGGTAAGCTAACTACTAATGACCCACCAATTTTTTGAAGTTTTCGATAAAATCTTTCCATAATTCCCAGTAGGATGAATATAATATTTTATTTATACTTATATATGCAAAGTTAATACTTAAGTTTATACATAAAAATGTGTTAAAGACTCTTCTAAATAATTGATATAATCCTATATTGGGAAATATCATACTTCTATTTCATATAGAACCATTTGTTATAATAGTATAAACTTATTTGTTTTGTATATATATTTTATACCACAGATTTATATTTTGTTTATATCTTTTAGATCATAGAAAATAGTAAAAAGAAGTGATAAAATAATATGTCATTAATTGATATTTTTCGACCGGAAAAAAACAAAAAGAGATTAGAAGAATTAAAAGTAACACTTCAATTAAATCCTCAATACTTTAATGAAGTGAAAAGGATAAAGTTGGAGAGAGATTTAGCTCCAGCCTATTAAATATTTTTTTTAAACTATTTTTAATTATCTTATTTATATAATTTAGTATAATATTTATTATTAGAATATAAATTATCTCATTTTTTGATCTTGAATCATGCTTATTCAATTATTTTTTATAGAAATGAATAAAATATACGTATGAGAATGATCAGTTGATTTTTTGTATTAGCAATAATTAATGATCAAAACCTGAAATTTTTACCATATATTTATACATGAATATTCATTTATGTTACTTGGAAAATAATAAAATGGGTGATAAAGAAAAATGTCATTATTAGAAATTTTTAAGCCCGAAAGAAGACGAAAAAGATTAGAAGAACTAAAAATACTATTCCAATTGAATCCTGAATATTATAAATATGAAAAGAAGCTAAAATTGGAGAAAGAGGTAAAAGCTTATATTTAATAATTTTTCTTAAACTATCTTTGATTTTTCCATCAAAATATGAGAATATGATAATAAAGAGGTTTTTAAATTTTCTCAAAAATATGTATACACATTGCAGCTTCTCCAGGGCCTAGATTACCCCCTCCATTATGAGCAAGAGCAATTTTAGCATTTTTAACTTGCCTTTCTCCTGCCTCTCCACGTAATTGTGTCACCAATTCATACATTTGTGCTAAGCCTGAGGCACCTATAGGATGTCCACGAGCTAATAAACCTCCGCTAGGATTGACAGCAACTTTTCCATCAAGCGCTGTAGCACCGCTTTCAGCAAATGGACCTCCCTGTCCTTCAGGGCAGAAACCCAATCCTTCAGTAATATGAAGCTCTGCATACGCGGTTGCGTCATGAACTTCAGCTACGTCAATGTCATCTGGTCCAAGACCTGCTTGCTTGTAAGCAATATCGGATGCTAATTTTATTCCATTAAATGGCTGTCGCGAACCAGATCTTAAGACTGACGCTCGAACTAAAACAGCTCTGTCTCTAAGACTTGGATTCTCATTTAAAAATTGCTCAGAGCAGACGATTGCAGCTGCAGAACCATCTCCAGTAGGAGCACACATAGCTCTTGTCAGCGGATATGCTACTACATAATCATTCATAACCTGTTCAATTGTTTGAGGGAAAGTGTACTGTGCTAATGGATTCATTGTAGAATTATTATGATTTTTTGATGCAATAGCAGCAATCTGACGCTGGGTAGTCCCATATCGTTTCATATGTGCACGAGCGCCCATTGCATAGAAATCCATAAAGATAGAATGATCTTTTTTCTTTTGTGGTTTATCTCCTCCTTCTTTACTGTGTTTTTCTTTCTCTTTAACTGCTTGTTTATTTCCTTCTTCGATTTGTTTTTTTAATTGCCCGATCATTTTAAGAGTCTCCTCAACATCAGTACCTGCAATAAATCCAGACATACTACCCATACCCTTAATTCCACCTGAAATCACCACAGGTGGTTTATCAAAATACATTTTTTCTGTTCCCACTGCTAAGGCTACATTATAAACTCCCGCTTTAACTGATAACCACGCATTGTGAAAGGCACTACTTCCGCCCGCACAAGCATTTTCTACATTCGTAATTGGGATTTTATCAATACCATGTACACTTAGTGCTACTTGTCCTCTAATGCAATGTTGATACTCTGATTGACCCCAACCAGAATTACTAAACCAAGCTGCTTCTAAATCACCCTTATTCAGGTTACAATCCTTTAAAGCGTTCTCAACCGATTCACCAGTCATACTTTTCATAGTTCTGCCTGGAAGTTTGGCGAAACGTATCATTCCTGCACCTATAATATAGATTTTTTCTGACATAATAAGCAAAATTTTAGAGAAAATAAGAATTTTCCTAATCTTTCAAAAATATGGTATCAGAGCTAACTATGCTGGGGATATTATTACAGTCATATTATAAAAAACAACAGCCATAGAAATATAAAAAATGTTCTTTAATAATCTTTAACTAATCTTTACATATATAAAATTGAGAATCTTATAATTATGGGAGTTATAGTAAATACTTCTTTAGGGAAAGTCGAAGGCATTCAAGAAACAAATTATCAATCATTTTTAGGAGTTCGTTACGCTAAACCACTCATGAATGAACTACGTTTCTGTGCACCCCTTCCAATCGAAGCATGGGACGGTGTCTATGATGCTAGTCGTTTTGGAAAGAGTGCTCCTCAATATGACGGGGGTCAAGGAGCTATTAAAGATACTTCTGAAGATTGTTTATACTTGAATGTTTTTACTCCTAAGGCTGATGATGCCAAAAGACCGGTAATGGTTTGGATTCATGGTGGGGGATTTGTATTTGGATCAGGTGGCATGGGTTATGGTAAAGGGTATGGAAAAAAAATGGTACCAAGAGGTAATATTGTTCTGGTTACAATCAATTATCGATTAGGGGTATTTGGTTTTTTTAATTGGCCGGGTTTAACAAAGAATAACGGATTGCGAGATCAAGTATGTGCTCTTGAATGGGTCAGAGATAATATTCGATATTTTGGTGGAGATCATAATAATGTTACGATTTTTGGCCAATCTTCTGGTGGAAGAGCAGTTACATCATTATTGGCAATGCCTTCTGCTAGAGGTTTATTCCATAAAGCAATCCCTCAAAGTGGTACTGCACATCCTTACGCTTATGATGATACACCAAGTAAGAAAGCTTCAGAAGACTTGTTCGATGTATTAGGAATTAAGATTGGGGATATGGATTCATTACGAGAGATAGACTGGACCGAAATAAATAAGGCTCAACATGAAATTTTCGGTAAATTAAATCCAAAAGAACATCGAATTTTGTTCCCTTTTAGACCTATACTTGATGATGAAACTATTCCAGTTTTACCTTTGGATGCCATTCGGAATGGTTTCGCAAAAGATATTCCTTTACTTATAGGAAACAC
>JBHLLU010000041.1:0-36060 GCA_048938895.1 Promethearchaeota archaeon | reverse complement strand
TCAGTCATTATCGTCCTTATAGCTATTATTGAAACGATAATCGGTAAAAATACCCTTTAGTTTTTGATCTACAGTCTTGGTATCTGTTCCATATATTTCTTCTATCCTAGATTTAAAATCTTTAAATTGAGAAACTTCTGATAAATTCTTCCCTTTATTTATTAATAAAAATTCATCAAGCACGTTTTTCAATAAAGGTTGGATTATTTTATTGATATATTTTTCTATTTTTTTTTCTCTATCCAAAATTGCATATGATGTAATGCTTTCAGGTTCAATACCATCATTTGACATAGTCTGTTCCTTAGTAAAGACGATAATGAATTTTCTACCTTGAAAATATTCTACAGAACTCTTCCTAAATGCTGTTTCTGCAAAGGACATAATAGCCTCAAGTAACCCACTTCGGAGATCGATATCAATTTTTCCTTTATCTGTTTTATGGAATGTTTTCTTTACTAAAGTAAATCCCCTGAACATTAATCCAGCTTCTCGGACAACCATCTTGAATTAGGAGAGATGTTAATCATAAAATACTATTATCAATACTTTAATTATACCTACTAATTTTAATAAACTCTTTGGCATTGGCTAAATTATAAGATTTTTTTATAATTGCATTATTTAAAAATTTATGATTGATAAACAAAAAATTAAATCCTGTGCAGAAAACATTGCTCGAAGTATAAATATACAAAAGGAAGGCGAATTTGTCTATATAAAAGGTAATACATATAGCCAAGAGCTTCTGGAAGAAATTGGATTAAGCGTTCTTAGAAAAGGAGGAATTCCCCATATTGGTGCAACAAGTGATTATTATGAAGAAATGCAATGGCAAGATGAACGAATTAAAGCTAAAACAATAGAAAATACAAGACAACCCTTTCTTGAAATGCTTAAAAGAATCGATGCATACATTGTTATTGAATATCCAGAGAATCCTGTGATTCGAAACAAAGCCCCAAAAGAAAAACTTGAAGCTTATCAAAAATCAGTAGCTCCTTTGAGAGATATATTGTATGGATTTACAGATGAATATGCCCCGGGTAAGAAATGGTGTTATGCTGCGTGGCCTTCTAAAAAAGCCGCCAAATTCTTCAATATTAATTATAAATTATTTGAAACATTTATTGTTGATGGAATGAGCATTCCATCTGAAGAATTTACCTCAATAGTAAAGAATTTAGGAGATAAGTTCGAAAATGCAAAAAAAATATATGTAAGGGATGATAATGGAACAGATTTCTGGATATCCGTAGAGAATCGTACAAAAATTCTAGATGATGGAAAACTATCAGAAGAACAAATTGCTTTGGGGGATTTAGGAGGAAATTTACCTGCGGGAGAAGTATTTTTCGCTCCTATTGAAACTCAAGGGGAAGGTACCCTTTTCTGCCCTATAACTAGAGAAAGATATAGTCAAAAATTTGTAAAAAATGTGGAATTGCATTTTAAAGAGGGTAAATTAATCTTGGAAAAAGTTACTGCAGACTCTAATTTAGATGTTTTAATTGAAGCCTTTAAACAAAGTGAAAAAATAGATAAAGCAAACAATGTCCCTGAACTTAGAACTTATAATGTTGGGGAACTTGGGATTGGATGTAATCCTATGATTACTAAGGCGATTGGATATATCCTTACAGATGAAAAGATAAACGGAAGCGTTCATGTAGCTTTTGGTTTTAATAAGAGTTTTGGAGGAACCTCAACGTCCCAGATGCATTGGGATTTTGTTACTGCCCCAATTGCAAATATTAAAGTAGAATACAAAAACAATTCAGAGAAAACTATAATGGAGAATGGTAAATTAGTCTAAATGGTGAAGAATTTATTTTTCTATATTCATTTTCTGCTCCAAAGAATCAAGAATTTTTTGTAAAACCAATTTCTTAAAGGTTTCCCTATCTGCATTTAAAGTATATCTATTAACAATGGTCTCGTTTTTAGTCGAAAATCCAATAAAAACAGTACCCACTGGCTTTTCAGGAGTGCCTCCTGTTGGTCCCGCAATACCACTAATACCAATCCCAATATCGACATTAGCTTGAATTCTTATGTTATTAGCCAATTGATCAACAATTTTCTCAGACACAGCCCCATAAGTTTCGAGAGAACTAGGATCCACATTTAATAAATCTATTTTAGCTTGATTACTATAGCACACTATCCCTCTTTCAAAGACATTTGATGCTCCAGAAATATTTGTCATCATATGTGAAACATATCCTCCAGTACAAGACTCCGCGATTGCAATTTTTATATTATTTTGAGTGAAAATTTCAATAATCTTACTTATTCTTTCCTTATTCTCCATTGCATTATTCACCTTTGAAATTCATAAGCACAATTACCCACAATATGAAATACGGAACACATTCCGTATTAAAATTTGAGCCATCTGAATCAATGTAAACATTTAAAATGAGTTATTATTATTATTATAAATTAATAACAAATAAAAATAAATAAAAAAATAATATCTTATAATTTTGTAATTATTGCATAAATTACGGAAAATTACTTAATAAAAAATAACAGAGTGAATTATATGGGAAAAGATGATGATGCGACAAAAGGATTTGTTTTTAAAATTACTGTGATTGGAGATGGCGCCGTAGGGAAGACCTCACTAATCAAGAAGTATACTCAAGGAAGTTTCCAAAAAGATTATATTAAAACATTAGGAGCTCAATTTTCTAAGTATGATGAAGAAATAGAAGGTAATAACTGTAAATTATTTTTTTGGGATATCGCAGGTCAAAGAGAATTTGATTTTATGCGCCCAACGTTTTACAAAGGGTCAAAAGCAGCTATAATTGTTTTTAGCCATACAGATGATGATAGTTTTGATAATATCCCCAATTGGCATGAGGATATCAAAAACTACACAGGAGAACTCCCCATTGTCTTATTTGGGAATAAAACAGACTTGGTTAAGGAAGATAAGATAGATAATGAGAAAGCAGAAAAGCTAGTAAAAGATAGAGGTTTTCTTGGTTACTATAAGACATCTGCTAAGACAGGACAGGGAGTATTTCAAGCATTTCAAGCAATAATTAAAAATTTATATAATAAATACAAAGACGCTTAGAAAATGTACGATGATCTTGATCAAGGTTATCCCAAGATTTTGTTCTTTTCATCAAGTCACTGCGCCCCATGTCAACCAGTTGAGTTTATGTTAAAGAGAATAAACATTTCAATGTTTGGTAAAAAATTAAGAATAGAAAAAATTTCAATCGATCTTGAAGAAAATCGACACCTTACTCAAGAATATCGGATCACTTCAGTTCCCACATTAATAATAGCAGATAAAAGACTATCAGTAAATATCGCGGAAGAAGAAATTATTGATGCGATTCTATACGCATTTATATCATCAGTAAAATTATGATTAAAATATTCAGTTTGAGATAAACAAAAATAATTTAAAAAGAAATACAAAGAAAAGAGGAATGTGAAAAATTTATGGATAGACAATTACTCTCCAAAATTTTGGCCCAAATGAGAAAAAACTTGAAAGATGGAAAATCTATTGGAGATATGAAAGTTGGAGCATTACTAGCATTAGGGCATCAATTAGAGGCGATTTTTTATTACCTTGGCCATGAATTAGGAACTACATTAAAAGTTAAGCAAGCGAAAGATGTAACTCAAATTCCTAATGAATTAACGGATATAATCTTTCAGTTTAATCTAGGCGAAATTGAGATTACTGAAGCAACAGATGAGATTATAGAATTAAAAATGAAAGACCATTCATCTATTAAAGATCTTATCAAAAAAGGGATAAAAGCAACAGGCAGTTTTTGTTCATTTGAAGCAGGTTTGTTAGCTGGAATTGTAGAGAAATTGAGTGATCGCCATTGCTTTGCTCAAGAGATTGGTTGTAGTTTACAAACTGGGGAAGATTTTTGTACTTTTATGATTGTATTTCAAAAAGATTAATAATTACAAATTTAACTTTGTTTTAGATATATTTTGTAAATGAGTGTGAAGAGGAAAATTATTAATAAGTTAACACTATATTGAATATATTAAAAAATATTAATTATTGAAATCATAGGAAATCTTATGACGGATAGTGACTATACTACGAAAATTGTGTTACTTGGGGAAGCGGGAGTTGGTAAAACTTCACTCGTTTACCAGTTTATGGAAAAAAAATTCCGGGAAAATTATAAACAAACTTTAGGGGTAAATCTTCTTAAAAAAGACATACATATTGAAGGTTATGGTGGTGTTTCAGCTCAAATTTGGGATTTAGGAGGACAAGAACCGTTTAAATCACTGAGAAAACTTTATTTAGAAGGTGCAAATGGAGGTTTAGTAATTTTTGATTTAACGGAAAGAATATCTTTTGATAAACTGCCTGAATGGATTGAAAGTTTTAAAAATGCGAGGGGTGAACAACCGTTATTATTAATAGGTAACAAATCTGATTTAGCAAATCAAATAAAGATCAGTGAAAGTGAAGCATCTAAATTTGCCAGTAATAATAATATGGAATTGGTCATTACATCTGCTAAAACTGGTCAAAATGTTGAAGATATGTTTTCTAAGTTAACAAAACGTATTTTAGATAAAATTACTAATAGATGAATGTTTTACCTACGAGAATTTCTTTTTCATCATCTTTTTCTAAAAAAAGCAAAAATATTACTATTAGTCTCAAAATTAAGGGATTTAAGCTTATACAGTCGATAAATCTACCACCTTTATAAAGGAGGATTTATTTAAATACAAATAACATAAGAACCATTCAAAATAGAATATTTTGTTATTTCTCAATTTTTAATTCTCAATTATCACTTTAAGATTATTATGTCAGAAGAAGAAAATGAATTTGATGATGAATTTGAAGATGAGGATGAGTACGATCTCGATGAAGAGGGGGAAGAAGGGGAAGAAGGAGAGTATGATTATGAAAAAGACTTAGATTACAAGATTGAAAACGTAGTGGCAACAGTTACAGTCGAGATTACTGAAAAAATTGATCTTAATCAAATTGCGAGACGTCATGCAGAAGTAGAATATAACCCAGAACGTTTTCCAGGTCTTGTAATGCGAATTGAAAAACCTAGAGCAACAATTCTTATCTTCTCAACAGGAAAAATGGTAGTCACAGGATTAAGGCAAGCAGCAGAAGCAGAACGAGTGGTTGATAAGGTTGTAAAAAACATAAGAAAAGCAGGAATAAAATTATCAAATCCCGAAATCACTATTCAAAATATTGTAGCATCTGGAGATCTTCATACTAATATTGACTTAAATATGGCTGCTATTGTAATGGAATATGCTATGTACGAACCTGAAGTATTTCCAGGATTGATTTATCGTATGCAAGATCCAAAAACAGTATTTTTAATTTTTAGTACTGGAAGAATTGTATGTACCGGAGCAAAACGGAGAGAAATCGTAAGAGATGCAGTTTTAAAGTTAAATCAACAAGTTCGAGATCTTGGAGTGGCCAAAAAAGATATCGGAGACTCTGAATATCAAGATATTACTTTTATCTAGTTTTTTTATATTTTTCTTATTTTTAATGCTAGACCATTAGGCTTAATTTTGACTAGTTTATCTCAGTTTTTTATTATTAATAGCATCTATAGAGTTGAGGTATTCCTCATATAGCGCGTTTAGTAAATTAAACTCTTTAGCTTTAATCAGCGCAAAAAGAAGTAACTGATTTAAACTAGAATTATTATTAGAATTATAAATATCCTCTATTTTTATACAGTCGCTATGTTGGTCAAGAAAATTGCATAAAATATATCTATTTTCTTTTCTCATATTAGCTTTATTTAAGGCACCATACATTCGTAAAATCAATGGGGCTTGAAATTTGACACTATTATTTCGTAATGATCTCAGGTCTTTAAGATATTTATCTCTCTCTAAATAAGCCGACATAAATAATTAATTTAAAACCTTATTATTGAAAAAGAGTATTACCCAGGTAATACCAGAGGGAGATTTCGTTAAATTCGATCTAAAAAGAAGAGTTAAATCCTTTAAACTGATATGTAGGAGCTTTAATCTCATACTCAACATGGTCTACTCTAGCGTTTACTGGTCCCTTCTTTGAGAAAATTAATAACTCTTTTAAATTATCTTCAGCACCCTCTGCTTCAATTAAAACACTTCCATCAGGCATGTTTTTTACATAACCATTTAGACCTAACTTTCGAGCAACTTTCCTAGTTGTGTATCGAAAGAATACACCTTGAACATGTCCATAAACTTTGATTATAATCTTTTTGTCATTCATATTTTTACATAATAGACATCCTGATTAGGATCATAAGCTATAATATTATTTTTAACAAGTGTTTCAAGCACGCTGTTAAACCATTTTGTGTTAGCACTAACAGATTTTCTGAGATCTTGAAGACTAAGTCCATCGTTTACAGCTAATAAAAATAATATCTTACTCTTGACTGACAAATGGTCTGAATTTTGTACTTTTTTAAAACGTTCCTCGATATCATATTCTTTTGTTCTTAATAGAGCGACTTCATTACTTAATTTACTTATAACCGCATCAGTAGTTTGAAATGCTTCTAAACTTGATCTAAACATAGATTCTAACCTACTTTTAAGCATATCTTCTTTTAAGTCCATATCTAGTTCTTTACTAAAATCTTCGAGAAGTTCCAAATAGTCATTACCATCGTCAAGAGAGGAGGGTTTTAAAACTAAAACTACGATCATTTCTTTATTTTCATTATAATAGGAAACTGAATTCCATTCTTTTTCTTCTGTTATAATATGTGATTCTGTAAAATTATGAGAGATTGTTATCTGTTGAACAATCGGATCGGGAATTTCTAAATCTTCAGGGTATCTCATGTAAATGGTCCCCCCTATAACTTCATCCCATTTTATTAGAAAAATACCCGTTGGCATTTTAGATTATTTTTTCTTTAATTTTGATATATATCTAAGGTTGCAAGCAGAAAATTTACTTTACTAATAAAATAATAGCATTTATTAATAAAAATTTAGTTGTTCTTAGTTTTGTTAATCATTAAAAAAATTGATGTAATCCTATATTAGGTTAAAAAGAAAATTAGCTATAGAAAGAATAACTAAAATAATAAATAGCTAAAATGAAAATTGTCACTTAGTGAGATTATTTGAATGTGTACTATGTTTATATCTTAGAAACTGTGTCAAACAATGGGAAAAAACGATATTATACAGGATACACAAATAACTTATATAGGAGATGGAATGAACATCGAAGTGGACAAGGTGCGAAATTTTGTCGGGGTAAAAAATCAATTGATTTAAAATATTTTGAAACATTTACCACCAGAAAAGAAGCCATGAAAAGAGAATCAGAAATAAAATCATTCTCAAGAAAACAAAAGAGAGAGTTAATAAATAGTATTTATACTTAAGAAATAATTGAGATTAATGGTGGTAAGTAAAAATTTTATAGTGTGCTTAGTGGGATTACCTGCTTCAGGAAAAACCACTTTTGCTAATATATTAAAGATCAAGATAGAACAGAACTTCAATACAAACAAAGTTATAATTATTGATCCTGATAAAATACGAAACTCGTTGACGCCGAATAAATTTGATTATAAATCTGAGCCTAAAGTAAGGGAAATTAATTTAAAAGAAGTAAAAAAAAAGCTACAAGAAGAATACATTGTAATTAGCGACGATTTAAATTATTATACTAGTATGAGACATGATTTAAAGAAACTTTCAGATGAATTCAAGATCGAATACTATATAATCCATATTTCTACACCCCTTGAAATTTGTATGAAATGGAATAATAATAGAGGAAAACCCATACCTAACAAAATTATTAAGAAAATTCATAGGAGATTTGACAATTTTGGGAGATATCAATGGGACACTCCTGAAAGTACATATGATTTGTATCAAATACAAGATTTAGATGATAGAATTGAAGATTTAGTTCGCATTTTGAAGAAAAAAGTAAAATCCTCAAGTGGGATATTAAAAAAGGAACAGAAAGAGGAAGAAATTCTTAACAGGGATAATCAGAAGTTAGATAAAATCACTCGACAATATGTAGGAAAGTTATTACAAGATTCCCAGTTTGCTTCTATGAAAAGCGCTATTATAAATCTAAGAAAGTCTTTTATAAAACTTTATAAGAATCGCCTAATAGATGATGAGATTGAAATTACTTTCAAAGGGTACTTAGAAAAAAGATTAAATATCATAATTTCTGATAAAGTATTTTAGTTTAATGTTAGTTAATATTATAAAAATTAAAGATAAAGAAAATAAAGCATAAATACTTTAATCACTTGTGGTATTATAGCTTATTTTAATTAATAATTTCTACAAATTTTGAAAATGACACAAGAAAGAAACATAAAGGAAACAAGTAAGTTAAGAATTGAAAGGTTAGAAAAAAGCAGAAGCGGACGCTCACTTTGTTATATCGATCAGGATGAAATGTCTAAATTAGGGCTTCATACGGGGGATATCATTGAAATAAGGGGTAAAAAAAAAACAACGGGTATTGCTGTTTCCAGTCCATCCGATAGAGGTAAGAGAATTATTAGGTTAGATGGTCTTCAAAGACTTAATGCTGGGGCAACGATTGGGGAATTTGTGTCTATTAAATCAACAGATGTATATCCCGCAGTTGAGATTGTATTGACACCCACAAGACCTAATATCGATTTAAAAAGGCAAGCAGACGCAATTAAGAGTAAACTAATCGATAAACCTTTAGTGATTGGAGATATAGTTGATGTCTATGGAACATTCGTTCAAAGAGAAGATAATGACAATCCTATGTCAGATATTATGAAAATGTTCCAGTTAGGTTCCAGAAAAAGGGCAACATTAGGAACATTAAGATTAATCGTTGAGAATCTAAAACCTTCAGATAGAGTTGTGAAAATTACCCGAGACACTATAATAAAAGTCAATAAAAGAGTTGCTGTTCTTAATGTATCAGGAGGAGTTGTAACCTATGATGATGTAGGAGGTTTAACTGATGAAATTCAAAGAATTCGAGAGATGGTTGAATTACCATTAAAACATCCTGAATTATTTCACCGATTAAATATCGATCCACCAAAAGGAGTTCTCTTTCATGGACCCTCTGGAACGGGAAAAACATTAATGGCAAAAGCTGTATCTCAAGAATCGAATGCTAATTTTATTACGATAAATGGTCCAGAAATAATGAGTAAGTTTTATGGCGCTAGTGAGGGAAGACTTCGTGAAATTTTTAGGGAAGCAGAAGAAAATGCTCCCTCAATAATATTTATTGATGAAATTGATTCTATTGCTCCAAAAAGGATGGATACCTCAGGAGAGGTTGAAAGACGTGTGGTTTCTCAATTATTGTCATTAATGGATGGCTTAAGAGGTAGAGGAGAAATTATATGCATTGGAGCTACAAACCGAATAAATTCCTTAGATGAAGCCTTAAGAAGGCCTGGAAGATTTGATAGAGAGATTGAGTTTGGTGTTCCAAATGTTAAAGGAAGAAAAGAAATCTTTCAAATCCATACCAGAGGGATGCCTATTGAAGAAGATGTGAACCTTGATGATTATTCTGAAATTACTCATGGATTTGTTGGAGCAGATATTATGGCAATCTGTAGAGAAGCAGCAATGTTTTCACTACGAAGAATATTACCAAAAATAAATCTGGATGAACCTATTCCTAGCGAAATAATTCAAGAATTAAAAATTAAAGATGAGGATTTCGTAAAAGCAACTAATATGGTTGAACCATCTGCTATGCGTGAAGTTATGGTTGAAATTCCTGATTCAACTTGGGAGGATATAGGTGGATTAGAGGATATTAAACATGAGTTAAAAGAAGCCGTAGAATGGCCATTAAAACACCCTAAGCTTTTTGAAAAAGCTGGAATACGCCCATTAAACGGAATCCTTCTTTTCGGACCACCAGGATGCGGAAAAACTCTTCTAGCAAAAGCTATTGCTAATCAAAGTCAATCAAACTTCATTGCCATTAAAGGTCCAGAGATTTTTTCCAAATGGGTTGGAGAAAGTGAAAGAGCTGTGAGAGAAGTCTTTCGTAAAGCTCGACAAGCTGCACCTTCAATTATATATTTTGATGAAATTGATGCAATTTCAGCTGGAAGAGGATCTTATGAAGGTACACACACTTTTGCTTCAATTGTTAACCAGATATTAGTAGAAATGGATGGAATCGAGAATAGAAAGGGAATAGTCACCATAGCGAGTACAAACAGGCCAGATATCGTTGATCCTGCTTTCTTAAGACCTGGTAGATTTGATCGTTTGATATATGTAAAGGAACCAGATTTTGAAGCAAGATTAAAAATTTTAGAGGTACATACTAAAAATATGCCTTTAGCTGAAGATGTATCATTAAAAAATATTGCCCAAAATACTGTTGGATATAGTGGAGCTGATTTAGAAAACGTATGTCGAGAAGCAGGAATGCAAGCAATTCGGGAAAAGATGACTTCTCTTGAAAAAATTGAAGTTAAGCATTTTGAATTTGCATTATCAAAAATTAAGTCAACATTGCCAAAAGAAATTACTGAAAGATATGAAAGTTTGGCAAAACAAATAACAGAATCAAGAAATATTGCTGAAACTTCCGCTGATTTTTACAAATAGATTAGAATTTGTAAACTATTTTCTTACTTCTTATCTTTTCAATTAATTTTTAAACTAATGATCCATAGCTTAGTTTAAAGTAAATCAGTAATTTATGTAATATCAAGAAAAATTAATTTGAAGAAGATAATGAGTGAAATTAAAATAAATTGGAAGGGACATATCGAAAAGTATCGAACAGCAATGGAAGAATTAGATCTTGACTTCTGTATACTTACCAGAGTAAAATCGATTACTTATCTTTCAGGGTGTTTCGTACCTTGGAAAAGTTTTATTTTTCTCCCTAAAGAAGGTGCAGGAGAACCCATTCTTTATACTGTACTTTTAGATGTTGAACGTGTTAAAGCAGAGGGAGAATTAGAAAATGTGCAAGGATGGGGACCTATGAAAGGTTATTACTGGGAAAAGAGAATTCAAAAAGCAGCAAAAAGGAGTGGATTATATAACCCCAAGGGAAAACCACCGAGAATAGGTGTTGAAATGGGTGTAGATATCTGTGTAACCGGGCAGACTTTCTCGTATACTGAAGCTGAACTTTTAAGAAAATCTTTTCCTGGTTGTGAATTTATAGATTTCAATGAAAAAACTGAGAGGATTCAGTTTATTAAAGAACCTGAAGAAATTTCTATGTTGAAAAAAGCCTCTGAAATTACAGATATAGGACAATCAGCTGTGAAAAGAGCTCTTTCTGAGAGACCAGAAGGAAAAAAATTTACAGAAAATGAAATTGCTGGAATTGGTACATTAGCAATGAGGAAAGCTGGAAGTAATTATGAGTGGACTTTCACAGGCAGTCAAGAAATAGGTTCAGGGCATAGAGCATCATGGACATTTAATGGGTGCACTCCTGCTACTAATAAGATTGTTAATAAAGGTGAATCGTTGCTAGTTGATCTACATAGTGAATATGGATGTTATCTAGGAGATCTAAGTCATAATTACGTCCTTAGAGAGTGTCCCCCGGAACTAAAGCAATTTAATGATGTATATGAGCAATTATGCTATACTCTTATAGATAATATGTATCCAGGAAACACATTTGATAACTGTTACCAAGAAGTACGGAAAGTTGCAGAAAAGGAGGGTTTTGCAAATGATTTATTTTTTGGTTTAGGACACGGTATTGGCTGTATTGGAAATGAATCATGGCCAGTTGTAGTTCCTGGTAAAGATTGGGGCTCTTTGATTTTTGAAGAAAATATGGTAGAAATCGCTGCAGTTGTCTTCAACCGCCCAGGTCTTGGTGGTTTACGATTAGAATCTCCAACGCTTGTAACTAAAAAGGGGGCAGAAGTTCTTCCGAAAACTCCATTTGAAGTGGATTATGTTTAAAAAGTAAAATTATTTTCTTTTTAATTATGAATTTAGATGATACTCTAAGAGAAAGATTGGTCTATATTTTACAAAGGCTTGTCCAGATACCAACAGAAAATCCTCCTGGAAAAACAGAAGAAATAGTAGATTTCTTGATTTCAACTGTATTCAAGGAAGAAGAGGGATTTCAAAATCAGGTAATTTCCCACTTTAAAAATAATATTAAACTTCATAATTTAATAACAAAAATTGGATTTGGTAAAAAGAAGATACTTTTATCAGGGCATTTTGACGTTGTTCCTGTAGGAGATTCATCAAAATGGGATATTCCTCCTTTTTCTGCAAGAATAATTGACGGAAAGCTACATGGAAGGGGTTCAGCTGATATGAAAGGGGGAATTGTTTCTTTGATAGGAGTTATGAAATCTCTTAGTAAAAATAAAGAGTTCTTAGAGAATCATCAATTAATTTTTTTAGGAACAGCAGATGAGGAAGCTGGGATGTCAGGTTCTCTTACTCTTGCGAGCACAGGAATTATCAACGATGCAGAATTGTTAATTGTCGGGGAACCTACAAATCTAGAAATAGGTATTGCTGAAAAGGGAATACTGTGGGTTAAGTTAAAAATTTATGGAAGATCAGCACATGGTTCAATGCCAGAGGAAGGTTTAAATGCTATTGAAGGTGCTATAAATATTATTCCTCAATTGCAAACTTGTTTAAATGATACCATTAATCCCTTTTTGGGATCTTCCACGATAAATATAGGTAAGATTCACGGAGGTACGAAAATTAACGTCGTACCAGATTACACAGAATTAGAAGTAGATTTTAGATTGATTCCGGAACATGATACTGAGACGATAGTTACCAACCTAAAACGTTTAAATCTAAATCCTTGGAAAATGGATATTGAAATAGTAAATATTCTACCCCCATTACAATCAGATTCCAAACATCCTTTTATACAAAATCTAGCTGAAATTAGCAATTCAAGAATAATTGGATTACCTTATGCTACAGATGCATCTAGATTTGTTACAGAAGAAAATTCTATTCCGTTTATTATCTTTGGCCCAGGAAATCCAAAAGATGTACATAAACTAAATGAATCAATATCTATAGACCAGGTATATAGCGCAACAGAATATTTGACGAGAGCTCTATTAAAAACGTATTATACATAACAGATTTCTAGCTTATTCAGGAAGGAGTAATTCTGACAAGTCTTTCCCTATCAATGTTCTTCCTTTTTCACTAGTCACAGAAGCCGCAATCTCAAATCTATAACCATTAATTGCATCAGCATACATAGTCAAGCGTCTAATAAAATAATTAATTCCTTCTTCGAAATCTTCTTCCTCTACTTCAAAAATACCTGCCCCTTTTAGCCCACTTTTAGTAGCCCATGTTTCCCATGCTACTGCTGGTTTTATAACAGGAGGAAAGGGAAATACTCTCTCAACTTCGAGATATTTTTTCCCCACTTCATCACTTTTTTCAACAGGATACCACACATTTATTAAAATTCTTATCATAGTCGACATTATTATATAATTGTAAAATTAAAACTAGAGAAGTTTATTAAGTTTTCATATATTTATTCCAATCCCAATTTTTTTCCGCTATTTTTAAAATATCGTCAGGAATTATATCAAAATTTCTATAACCTTTATCATATGCTAATTGATAAGAGTATCTTAAAAACATAGCAGCGATATCCTTACCTGTTTTAATGGCGAGGAGAAATGATCTTGCAAGAGGGCCCCCTTCTTTTAAAAATCCGCTTTTTATATATGCTTCACTTATTTCATCAATAAGATAATGTACAGTGTTTATAGTACCTTCCCAGTGATCATTTTCCCATTCCATTATTGCATATTGGGCGCCTGTTGTACCATTTAAGGGACAACCGATAGAACCGGGATTTAAAACCAGACATCCATTAATTTGTTGATTCCACGGTACATGATTATGAGCAAAAATAAGAACTGATTGCTTGAGAGTTTTTGTATAGGAATCAAGTAGTTGATTATATTTATCAGTAATTAGAATTCCAGTAGAATCTGTTGGAAGCATAGGTAAGTATATACTATGAACCATTAAAATATCATTAGTTCCAGGAAAAGAAATAACCTTCTGTGTTGGCAGAGAATCAATAAAGCTCAACCAATGCTTATTTAGACGTTTATAAATCCAATAAACGGGAGCATATTGTTTGCTTCTATACCAATAAGAATCTGTTGGATTTAAATAAATTTTAAGCAAATAATCATCAGAATTTCCTCGGATCATACACGTATTAAGATCATGCAAAGTTTCAAGCACTTCTATAGGATAAGGTCCCCCTAAAATATCTCCCGCAACTAATATTTTATTGACTTCTTTCTTTTCAATTTCTGCTAAAACTGCTTTAAGTGCTGGAAGGTTTCCGTGAATATCTGCAAGGATTGCTAATCTCATTATCATTAGGTTAAATATTCTATATGACTTTAAGGAATTCTTCAATTCTATCCATTGCTTCTTCAAGCTTACTTTTTTCAGTCGCATATGAGATTCTAATATTGTTTTCTGAGTATTCACCAAAAATGGAACCTGGGACGACAGCAACAGCTTGCTCCTTCATAAGATTTCTTGAAAAATCATCACCAGTTATATTAAAATTCTCAGTCGAAGGCATAATATAAAAAGCACCGAGTGGTTTAACCGTTTCAAAACCAATTTCTTTTAATCTATTATACACTAATAATCTTCTCTCATTGAAACTCTCCCAAATCTTATTGAAAAACTGGGTATCCAATTTTAGCGCTTCAATAAAACCAAATTGAGCTGCATGATTAGTACCTGCGACAGTATATTGATGATATTTCTCCATAAGATCAATGATTTCTTTTGAGGCGACGGCGTAACCTAACCTAAATCCTGTTGCTGAAAATAATTTTGACATGGCGTTTATGGTAATAGTACGCTTAAACATTTCATTTAAGGAGGCAGGACTTGTATGTTTTAATCCTTCATATATATAATTTTCATAAACCTCATCTGAAATTAAGTATAAGTCTTTTTCTATAACAACTTCCACTATTTGTTCTAATTCGTTAAGGCTCAATGCATAACCAGTAGGATTATTTGGAGAATTAATAAGAATAGCTTTAGTTTTCTTTGTAATTTGTTTCTTAATATTACCAATATTAATACTGAAATCTTCATTTCTTTTTGCCTCTTTTACTGATATGCCAAAAAAAAGAGCGCAATAGAAATATGATATAAAATTAGGAGAACAAATTACTAATTCATCTCCAGGATTAAAAATTGTAGCATACGCGAGGGTAATAGCTTGACTCCCTCCATTTGTCACTATAATATTTTCTTTCCAATTCACCTGAAAATTGTTTACTTTAAGGATTTTATTTTCAATTAGTTGTAAAAGCTCAGGTACTCCTCTTGTGGGGGCGTACATAGTAATGTTTTTTTTTAGTGCATTAATATTACCCAGAATAACAGGTTCAGGAGTGTGAAAATCTGGTTGACCAATACCTAAACTTATTACATCAGATCGTCCCAAAGCGAGATCAAATAATTCTCTAATTGTTGATTTGGGTGCTTTAGATACTCTATAAGAGAGTTCTTTCATGATATTCACTCTTTATGAATTTAGCCATATTAATAGCCCAGATATAATTAAAATATTACAAAAAAGAGTCTTTACATACTATTAAAATTTTTTAAACATTTACCCCATGATTAAGTAAGATTTGTTTCACTAAGAGAAGAAAGGCCTCCTCGATATTTTCTCCTAATTTGGCACTAGTCTCAATAAAATGACTAGCTTTAATTTTCTCGGCTAAATCTTTTCCCTGTTCAGTAGGGACAACCCTCTCATCCGTCAAATCAATTTTATTGCCAATTAAAACATAGACTCCTTCTTTTCTGATATATTTTTTGAAATCTCGCAACCATCTTGACTTTACGCTGTCGAACGTATTATAGCGAGTAACATCGTATACAAATAAAGCACCTTCACACCCTTGAAAGTACATCGATCGAATCACATTATATTTTTCTTGACCAGCCAAATCCCACATTATCAATCTGATTTTCGTTTTAGCTTCTTCTAAATCAACATCTTTTCTTATGATGTTAGCTCCAAGAGTGGGTTTATAATCCTCTTGAAAAGATCCCTCACAAAACCTGTTTAGAAGGCTTGTTTTACCTACTGCAGCCTCACCTAAAATAACGATTTTATAGACAAATTCTCTTAATTCTTTAGGTTCTTCAGTAGTCAATATTATCCTTCCATACTCATTTTGCATTTAATATATTATCTTTAGTATATTTAAGACTATCATCAATTTTTGATCTTCAATGTTCGCTCGAGTAGATTTATTAATATTAATTTGTAATTTAACTTTGAAGTATTTAATATTTTCCTCAATTAATAATAAAAGAGTATTTAATTAGGATTAAGATTGGTTTTTTACTCACTCAATATTTTTTTTCAATTTTCAATTTGAGAGTAAAAGTATTATGATTAGGGTTATCTATATCTTCTTTTTCCCCAAAATAAATGACTTTATATTCTGACGAAAGGGATTTTTCTAAGGAATTAACCAGAAACCCCTTAAACATATCGCATGGGATACCAATCTCAGAGCAGAAAATGCATTTTTGAACCAATAGGATGATGAAATTTTCTGATTTTTCGATAATTTCAACATTCCAGTCTGTATGTATTATTGAATTAATTTCTGAAACAATTTCTTCGAAATTTTTTCCATAAGGAAATAAATAAAACGATAGTTTCTTCCCAATTTCAAAAAGGAGCATAGAAGAATCGTACAACAAACAATTTTGAGCGGAGATTATTTTTTTAAATGAAAAAAAATCCAAAAATTGATTTTGGTCCTCATCCCGGATATTCTTTAAGTGGAGCATTTCTGCTTCTTTTAATATAGATTTCATACCATCATAATCAAGAATATCATGATAAGCTTGAAGAAGTGCAGTAAGTACTTTATACTTTACTTCTCCTTTATAATCTCCAATCATCTGTTCTTAAATTCTTCACATTTTATATTAAAAACCAATATTATCTGTAAATTACTTGATATGTTATTTTTTACCTAAGTTAAATATTAAATTTGGTTAGTGCATGGGAAACAAGTTTTTTAAATGCAATTTCGACATTATCACCAAGTTTTGCGCTAGTTTCAATGAATTCACTTGCCTGAATCTCTTCAGCTAATCCTTGACCTTTTTCTGTGGAAACTGACTTTGAATCTTTCAAATCACTTTTATTTCCGATTAAAACATAAATACCATTTGGTCGTGCAAATTTTCTAAAGTCTCCTAGCCATTTTGACTGAATTCTATCAAAAGTTGATGATCTAGATTTATCATAGACGAGAAGACATGCACTGCACCCTTCAAAAAACATTTTACGAGTCAAATCGTATTTATCTTGTCCTGCAATATCCCAAATGGCCATTTGAACTTCATGATCATTAAATTTGAGCTTTTTCATTACAATATTAACGCCTAAGGTTGGTTGATAATTATCTTTAAAACCTTCCTCTGTATAACGATTAATCAAAGATGTTTTTCCTACTGCTGGGTCTCCCAGTAAAGCTAATTTTAGATTAATTTTTTTTTCTACCATTTTTTCCACCTAGATCGTTAAATATTCAAAAGTGTTAAGCCAAGTTGAGGATCTGTGGTTCTGTTTAGCTTCTTATCTATTCCATAGATATAGACTTCACCTGTTATTGAGATTATGCTTGGTTGGAATAAATGTCCGCCTAGTATTGTATAATCTTTAGTTCCTAAAGTAGCATGGAGGTGAACTATTGGTTCTCCGTCTTTAAATGAAATATTACCCATACATGAGACAAGCTCAACGAACATATCAAATTCCTTTCTCAAATATTCTTTTGAAGGGAAATCAAAGTAACCTAAGGTGAATTTTTTCAAAGCCCCGATACAATTAATTAAACCAGAACCAATCTTATGAATATTTATCATATTAATCACAGAATCAATAAGATCTTCATCAGGTTCAACCTTTCCTATGATAACTCGCTTAATTTCAGATTCAATAGACCTCATTATTATCCCTCAAGATTTTGTTGTTTGAAATAATTAAAAAGTCCTATTTGGATCTATTTTATATATCTGATAAATTTAGATTTTTTATATTTGAGCTAAAAGAAAATTGTTATTCTTTGCGATAACACAATTTATGCTAAATCACCATCAATTTTTTAAAATTTAATGTCTTAATATAATTGTAGACATGGATGTGGATGCTATGAGTAAACCAAAAAATTTCTTAAAATCAATAGAAACCATAGTTATAATCACATCTATTATTATTGGGTAAATTATATTTTTCATGAAGCAGATTCTCATAGCCTTTTTTCCACATCCTGCTTCATGGATAACAAAGGCCATGATTTTGTTCTTTAAAATATAATTATTTTTTTTTTATGTAATGTTCAAGTGTTTGAAATCAAAAATATGGTGATAAGCATGTCATATAATGAAAAGGAAAAAAAACTCATCCAATTTTGGAATGACAATCAAATCTTTGAAAGAAGTGTAGAAGAAAGACCAGAGAATAAACCTTATGTATTTTATGATGGTCCCCCATTCGCTACTGGTAGGCCACATTATGGAAATATCTTAAGTATTGTTACAAAAGATGTATTCCCGAGATATTGGACGATGAAAGGATATCGTTGTGAAAGAAGATGGGGTTGGGATTGCCACGGACTTCCTATAGAAAGTGTTTGTGAAAAATCTCTTAATATAAAACAAAAGAATGAGATCTATGAGATGGGTATAGCAGATTTCAATGAGTTTTGTCGATCAAAGGTATTATGGAATGCAAATGAATGGAAAAAGACTGTTGAAAGAATGGGTAAATGGATAGAATTTGATAATTCTTATAAAACCATGGATAATACGTATATGGAAACTGTGTGGTATATTTTCAAGAAAATCTATAATGAAGGATTTGTATATAAAGGTAAAAAAGTATTGTTTTATTGTCCTCGCTGTGAAACTCCACTTTCTAACTTTGAGATTTCAATGGATAATAGCTATAAGGATGTTACTGAAGAATCTGTAACTGCCAAATTTGAATTAAGAGGAGAACCAGGAACATTTCTTTTAGCTTGGACGACAACACCTTGGACTCTAATCGGAAATGTGGCATTAGCTATAAATAGTGAGCAAAAATATGTTAAAGTTAAGGTCAATAATGAAATTTTAATTTTAATTAAAAACAGATTAGATATTATAAAAACCAATTATGAAGTCATTAAGGAATTTGAGGGAAAAGAACTAGTTAATCAAAAATATAAACCATTATATCAAATTTCTGATTCTTCAAATGGGACTGCTCATATCATTGTTGATGGAGGTGAAGATGTTCTTTCCGATGAGGGAACAGGAATTATTCATTTGGCAATTTACGGAGAATTTGATTATGAGATGATAAAGAAATTCAATTTGACCACAATTCAGCATATTGATGAACATGGGGAGTTAAAAAGTGGTCCAAATGAGTGGATTGGTATGTGGTTTAAAGATTTAGATAAAGAAATTTTAGAGGATTTGAAACAAAGAAATCTATTATTTAATTCCGAAGATTACGCACATTCGTATCCGTTTTGTTATAGATGCGATACTCCACTTATTTATAATGCTCTTGATGCGTGGTTTATAAATATTCAGCAATTAAAGTCAAGACTCCTGGAGACTAATAAAGCTATTAAATGGTATCCCAAGGATGTAGTGAAGAGATACCAGAATATAATCGAAACAGCTCCAGATTGGTGTATCTCTAGAAATCGGTTTTGGGCTACAGCTATACCAATTTGGGAGTGTGAGAATTGTAATGAGATAAGAGTTATCGGTTCGGTTAAAGAATTACAAGAAAATGCTATAGAGAAGGTGCCAAATAGTTTAGATTTGCATAAACACATAGTTGATGAAATTCATCTTCGATGCCCAAGCTGTAAAAAAATAATGAATCGTATTCCCGAAGTATTTGATTGCTGGTTAGAATCAGGTTCGATGCCTTTTGCTGCAAAGCATTACCCTTTTGAAAATGTTGAATGGTTTAAGACAAATTATCCAAGTGATTTTGTCTCAGAATACATAGGACAAGTAAGAGCATGGTTTTATTATATGCATGTGATATCAATTTTAGTATTTAATGATATACCGTTTAAACACGTAGTTGTAAATGGTAATATTCTCGCTGAAGATGGAACTAAAATGTCTAAATCAAAACGAAATTTCCCCGATCCAAACATAATAATTGAAAATTACGGTGCAGACGCCTTGAGAGTCTATTTATTATCATCGCAACTAATGAGGGCAAAGGATTTAAATTTTAAAGAAGAAATCATAAAGCAAGTTTACCGTAGGTTTAATCTATTGTTAATAAACGTTCTTAAATTTTATTCTATGATTGATTTTAGAGAAGGAGCTATGGATATATCTAATTCAAACAATATCTTAGATAAATGGATTGTCAGCTTGTTACATATCTTAATTCGGGATGTTACTGAAAGAATGGAAGATTATGATACTGCAGAAGTAAGTAGGTTTTTCTTTGCTTTTGTTGAGGACCTGTCCACTTGGTATGTTAAAAACAGTAGAGATCGATTTAAAAGTGAAGATATTCGTGAAAAATCATCTGCTATGAATACATTATCTTATATACTTTATAATCTATCAAAATTGCTAGCGCCCCTTACTCCATTTATAGCTGAGATGATATATCAAAAATTGAGAGAAAGTAGATTAGTTAGCTATGATTCTGTTCATTTAGAACTATGGCCGAAATATAATGAAAAATTAATTAGACCTCAGATACATAAAAGCATGGATGTATCCAGAGAAGTTATAAAAAGAGCATTAGAATTAAGAGAAAATTCTAAAATTCCTGTTAGACAACCATTGCAGAAACTAACAATAAGGGGAGTATCTCTTGATAATGATTTCTTACAGGTCATTCTAAATGCTTTAAATGTCAGAGATGTTATAATTGAAAATAAAGATGGTAAAGAGCTTACGGTTGAATTAGATACAAATATTAACGCAGAATTAAAGCTTGAAGGAATAGCACGAAATCTAATCAGAAATCTTAATAATTATAGAAAACGATTGAAATTATCACCGAAAAATCGAATAGATCTTTACATAACTACAGAAAGTAAAGACATTCTGAAATCAATTGAGAAACACGAAGAAAAAATAAAAAAAATGGTACAAGCAGATAATATATTCAGAAGTATTGAAGGTAAAGTAGATTATAAGAAAATCAATATAGATAATTATGTAGTTAACGCGTATTTAGATGTAAAAAATTAATTTTTTCTATTTCAAATTTCCACTTGTAATTTAACTCCGTAAAATTATTATATTTTCTTATGCTTTTCTTTGTTATGCTCAGAATCTTTAATACTATGACAAGACAGAAGGAAGTTTTTACACCACTAGAAGAAGGAACTGTAAAGATCTACACTTGTGGGCAGACTGTATACGAAAAGTGTCACATAGGAAATGCAAGAACATACAGTGCCTGGGATATTGTAATTCGTTATTTAAAGTATAAAGGATACAAAGTACTTCATGTACAAAATTTTACTGATGTAGGACATTTAACAGATGATGCTGATCAAGGGGAAGATAAGATAGAAAAAAGAGCGCGTGAAGAAAAAATCAATCCTTGGGAGTTAGTAGATAGAGAAATCGAGGAATACTGGCGTGTTATTGATGAATTGAATATTAACAGACCAAATATTAGTCCAAGAGCAACTTCGGTTATACCTGAAATGATTGCCTTAATAAAGACTCTTATAGATAAAGGATATGCGTATGAAGTTGAAGGAAATGTATATTATGATGTTTCTAAATTCAAGGATTATGGGAAACTTGCAAAAATAAAACTTGATGAAGAACAAGCAAAAGCCCGTGTTGATAAAGATCCTCTTAAAAAGAACTATTTTGATTTTGCTCTGTGGTTGAATGCTCAAAAAGGTGATCAAATCCATATTATGCGTTGGGATTCTCCCTGGGGCTGGGGATATCCTGGTTGGCATCTTGAGTGTTCTATAATGGGAATGAAATTTTTAGGAGAAACATTAGATATTCATGGAGGAGGGATTGATCATATCCCAACTCACCATCCAAATGAAATTGCTCAAGCTGAAGCTGCAACTGGGAAAAAGTTTGTTCGTTATTGGATGCATGCTGAATTCATTACGGTTAATGGAAAAAAAATGAGTAAAAGCCTGGGTAATTATGTTACTGCCCGTGAATTGATAGATAAATATGGAGGCCTTGTTGTTCGTATGGGATTAGTAGCAGGACATTATCGAACTGCTGCCGATTGGAATCCAGATATAATTGAGAACGCAAAGAAAAATGTGGAAAGAATTCGGAATTGTTTAAGCTTAATTGCAGATTCTTCAGGAGGTAATAAAATAAACCTCAATCAGGCCATAGAGGAAGTTAAACAAAATTTTGAGGAAGCCATGGATGATGATTTCAATAATCCTAAAGCAATTGCAGCTATTCATGAATTCATAAGACAAATAAATTCCTCATTAGATAATAAAAAGCAAACACTTGAAAGGGCTCAAGAAACTCTACTTGAATTACTGGGGGTTTTAGGACTCGATTTCACTAAAAAGAAAGGACTAGATGATACAAAAATAAATGAATTAATGGATCTCATTATCAACCTTAGAGAAAAAGCAAGAAAAGAAAAGAATTATAAAATGAGTGATGATATTCGGGAGAAATTACGTTCTGTAGGTATTCAAATTGAGGATTCTGAGGATGGACCTCATTGGAAAATGAGTTAATATAAAAAAAAGAGAGTTAGGGTACAGCTAAAAGCTGTTTTTTGTCATAATCATCTGGATTTCCCCCGTCTTCAAGGTATTCGCTAAATTGCTTTAAACTCTTTAAAACGAGATCTTCTACGTCTTTATATGCTTTTATAAATTTTTTATCATCAAATTCAGACCAGAGCATAACTTCAGTTTTTTCTTTTTTTGGAGTTAATATATATCCGATTGAATCAACATTTCCTTTCTCTAGTTGGATCGTCATATATTTATTTTCCTCACTTTCAGTATTGATTATATTAAGATCACCAATACTTGTCTTGAGTATCAAATTTTCATCTCTTTGCTCTGCAAGATCGACTGCAGGATTCCATTTAGATATGATATTAGGGTCCATGACGATACCAAAAATCCTTTCAGGAGAAGACTCAATATCAATTTTTCGTTCAATTCTGTGCATAAAAACCATCATGTTTTTGGATTCCATAATGTAATATGATAAAGTGACTTTTATACATTTGTGTCGAATTGGTTACATATTTTTTTCTATTTAAAAAATTCTTAAGAAAAGGTTTGTTTTATATTTATAATCTTCACATACTTTATTTTAATTGATATTATATGGATTTAAGCTCGATTACTGTATGTATTACTGGTGCTGCCAGTGGTATCGGACATGCAATAAGTAAAGGTTTTCTTGAAGATGGGGCTAAAGTATTAGCAGTAGATATCAATAGCAAGGGACTAGATACACTTGAAGAAAAAGGGGCAATTATAAAACTCGTTGATGTAACTGATTATAAGCAGGTAGAATCGATGGTTAGAACTGCTGTAGATAAAACCGGACGTCTTGATGTCCTTTTCAACAATGCAGGTGTTGCAAGAGTAAGAGATATACATGAATTCAAAGATGATGAATATGAATACGTGATTCGTGTCAATCTTTTTGGACCTGTTTATGGAATACGCTCTGCCATTCCCGTTATGAGAGCTCAAAACTTTGGACGTATTATTAATCTTGTTTCACGAGCTGCTGAAGCAGGAAATAATGGTATGGCTCCTTATAATTCCTCTAAAGCTGCTCTATGGTCAATAACAAGAAGTGCTGCCGTCGAAAATTTAGATTATGACATTTTAGTTAATGGTATGATTCCTGGACCTACAAAATCAGGAATGATGCCACAAGGGCAAGATCCTAAGGTTGTCTATCCTTCTGCAAAATGGATGGCTACATTACCTTCTGGTGGTCCCACTGGTAAAGTTTTCTGGAATCAAAAAGAATATGACATGTTTAATAAAGAAAATGTCAGCTTTAGATTTTTTAAAAGAGACTGGAAAACTGGTGGATATACAGAATTGGATTTAGATAAGAGATAATATTATGACTAATGAAAAATTCAATTTAGGAGAAGTTCAGATTGAAGCTATTGTAAATGGTATTGGAGAGCTTATGATTTTATTATCACGAGGAGATGGAGACGCTTCAACTTTTGATAGTTTTACTCCCCTTCTTAATGAAAAAGGTTATAAAACAGTTGCCATCAATAGAAGAGGATATGCTGGAAGCAGTGGACCACTTGAAAATTTGACCTTACATGATCTTGCTAATGATGTTGCTGGTGTGATCCGATTACTTGGTGAAGGTCCAGTTCATATACTAGGTTGGGCTTTTGGAAATCGTATAGCGCGTTGTGTTGCTGAAAACCATCCACAATTAGTAAAATCAGTAATTTTATTAGCTGCAGGTGGAAAGGTTGCACCAAATCACGAATCATCAAAATATTATGCGATTTTAGCAAAGCCAGGTAGTAGCAGGGAAGAAAGATTAGAAGCTTTAAGATTCTTGTACTTTTCACCCTCAACAGATATAAAAATCGTAGCCAAAGCTTTTAAAGGAGGCAGAATTAGTCCAGAGGAGAGACAAAAGCATAGAAAAGCAACGGAAGCTCATGGGAAGGCAAATCTTGCTACACCGATTATGGAATGGTGGAATGGGGGAAAAGCACCAATGCTGGTTATACAAGGTTTAGACGACAAAACAGCTGTTCCAGAAAATGGGTTAATTCTAAAAGAAGAAAATGGAGATAGAGTGAAATTAGTAAATATTGAAAAGGCAGGTCATTTTTTGGTTAATGAAAAGCCAGAAAGAGTTGTTAAAGAAATTGTATCATTTCTTAAATCCTTTGATTAAAGTCTTCCTCTAAAAATATCTACAAAATATTTCAAATTCAGATTAACAATCTTTATATACAATTAATCCACTTTTAATTATTTATTAATAAGTCTGTGTAGTCTAAATCTTATAATGAGATATTAAGATTTATATTGAATTTTTTAAGATCTTTTAATAGTTTTTCAGTATAATAGAAGTGAATCCCTTTAAAACCAAGAGATCTTGCCATTTGAATATTTTTTTTCTCATCATCTATTAAGATTGCCTCTGAAGGATCACAATTAATATGCTTTATTAATTCTTTATAAAACTCCAAATTGTCTTTATTGACATGATAATCATAACTAAAAACCGCATCATCAAATAATTTTAAAAAATTACATTTACCATTGAGATATTCTACTCTTTCTTTTATATTACCACTGAATACGATTAATCTATAATTCTTCTTCAACTCTTTTATTATTGCTTCGATACCATAATGCAAACAATAAGAACCAAACCAAATATATCTAATATGATCTTTATCCTTATTTTGGATATTCATTTTCACGAATAGTCGCTTTTCAAACTCTTCAATGGTAATTAAACCTCGTCGTATTAAATTTCCATCTGTATTAGGTAAATCACTAAATATCTCTTCCAAAAGACGTGTATTTTCGATATCATATATTTCTTTGATTTTTTCGATTACTAAAAAAGATCCCGACGTAAAATATACCCCACCTAAGTCAAAAACAATTGTTTTGATAGTATTTTGGTTTTTTAGAATCATAGTGTAATCCCTTCTTTTAATTATTTCTACTTATAATAGATTTAAACTTGATTAGTTAAAAAATTACTCCGAGATTGAATAACATCTTTTTCAATAAAAAAAAAAGAAAAAAAATTCAGGAATTATGCAATTTTACCCAAATAGAGCTTCTTCAAAACCTAAAATAAATGCAAGATAGAAGCAAATTAAAGCTACGACTATTATCAATACGATAAGAATTACTCTTCCATGAGTAGTTTGGAAAAATCCACCAGTTTCATCGATCATCTCAGAATTCTTCATATACTTCAAATTGGCTTCCCGGGGTTCTCGGACTTCTAATGTACCAAGCTCCATAAATTCACTGGCCTTAACTCTTACATTATTTACCCATCTTTCGTGATAGAAAACTAAATATACCAGTGTAACTAAAAAGGGAATTCCCGCGCACATTCCAAGAATAATAGCAAACCAGATAAAAGTTGTGGTGTACACTTGGATGGCAAGTAATGGATTATCCATTAAAGCCGAAATTTCAATTGGATCACCTCCAGCCAAAAGAGCAGAAGCAAATTGTTGAGCTAAATTATATACAATAACTAACCCAAAGAATCCAAGAATTTTGCTTAATATTCCAGTTCTCAAATAATAGCCTAAACGGACAGAGTCTTGATACTCATTAACTCGATAGGCTTGAGTATCCTCCGCAATCCAAAATACAGGCATAACGAACATAAGGATTAGTAAAGTAAAAGGACCCAAATAAATCGTAAGATCTATGATCATTTCCTCGATATTAAAATAATAATCAGCATCCCATGCAATAATACGCTCATAAATATATGGAGCTACTATTTGAGAAATTACCACACTCATACCCATGGAAAGAAATAACACGTTCAGTACCCTCTTGATAAAAACCTTTATGCTCGTAAATCCTTTCCCCAAATTTAAATCCATGGGATATGTTTCAAGGTAGTAAATATCTTTTGTTCTGAGAGGATATCCCAAAATAATTTCTGCAGCTTTTGGTCTAGTTTTTGATACTGTTTTCCTTAAGTATTTTACCATACTCCTCGCACCAAATCGCGCTCCAATCTGACCCCATGCTAATATAGGAACAATTGCAATTGCGATAAAAACTAAAGGTGCCCACCAAAAGAACTCCCCAGGATTGTAAGGTTCATCTGGAAACATTAGCTTGTAGTAAAGTCCGCTGAAATAATAGAATTGAATAAAGAAAAATATCAAAAAAATTACAATTAGAACAATAATATTTTTTTTTGGTACAATTACATCGAATTTATCATCCGCACTTTCTTTTTTCAAATGAACGGGCTTCCTCTGATAAAGATAAGAATGTCTCTCACCCTGTTCTGAATTGTCATTTTTGAATTCGTTTTTAATTGACATAAATATTTTTGTGATTACTTTTTTAAATTTTTTTCCTCTTCTATTCAAACTTAACTGAGATATTAATTATGCCCAGATGCTTTGCTTTGGAGACTGTGCAACAACAAATAGAGGTTTTTGACCAATTAGATAAAAAAGAGCATCTATAGGAGACTTCCTGATTGGAGAATAGCAGAAAAATGAAAAAGAAATTAGTTTCTCATTAATGTTAAATTTTATAAAAAAAACTAAAAGAAAATAATAGTTATTCTTGAATTTTTTCAAGAATATTTTATGAGGGACTCAAAACTAAAAACTATTTATGGAAAGCTTCCAGAATGGAGAAAGGAACAGATGAAGAAAAAGAAGTCAAGAAACTATTATAATTTAAAGTATTAGAAAAGAATACTTTAATTGACTTTTTAATAAAAAAGAATAAAAAAGAAGATAATAGATAAGATATTACTCTTGGAGTTTTTCTAAAAGCTCCTCAATCTCAGCTTGTATTACTTCAGGCTTCTTGGCGGTTTGACCCTCTATCGCCAGTTGTCTTTCTATAATAGGTCTGTGTAGCGTGTTCATAGCACAGAATGGGACTTCTCTGACTTTAGTAGGATCATCTGGATCAATTACACCATAATGGACAAGACATCTGCACACTCTGTCAAGATCGAAGTTATAGCTGTCTTGAAAATGCATCGAACTAATCATAAGGTTGCGTGTATGTAAAAAATTGGCTGCGGAGTTAAAGTTTGGGTTCATAATTAACCGAGCAAATCCTTGATATGTCTTGCTAGTAAGAATTTTTCCTGGGTCTTTAATATAACGAGCCGCTCCTGCAAAGTAGTAAGCCTTTATAATTTGGCGATATCCTAAATCGGTCATATCGTCAACAAATTCTCCAATTTTCGAGAAAATTGCGCCTAGATCATCTAAATTAATACCTTTCAATAAGCCAGTAGGTTTAGGAACTTCACGTTCTTGAACCATATCCCATACTTTGTTCGACCATTTAATTAATCCGTCGACATCGAAGTAATCCTCGATTGCTTCCCACTCTCCCTTGTCATTGACGATAACGATTGTGCAAAAACCACAGTCTTGGTGGCTCGTCATGCTAAATGCAGGCATCTCATCGAACCAAGCAAGTAATTGGGTCATTTTTGCGGTAGTTGCGATGGGATAAAAATTTCCGATTGCTCCATTTGTATGTTTATTAATCGCTTCTTTAAGATCAGAAGTAGTGTATCGGATGTCCATAAGTTCTTCAAAACTTATACGCCCAGTCAGTGATACAGGTTGGAATATGACTCCAGAGACAACATCGGAATTATCCCGTGCAAAATCTAAAATATTTCCAATTTGACTATCATTTACTCCTTTTGCAACGGTAGGTACTAAAACGATGCCAAAAAATCCAATTTTTCGGGCATTTTCGACAACTCTCTTTTTTAGAGGCCAAAGATTGACACCCCTTATCTTTTTCCAAATTTCAGGAGCATCAGTAGCATCGAATTGTAAATAGATTGCATTCATTCCTGCTTCATGGCATTTCCGCATAAATTCAGCGTCCTTACCGAATCGAACCCCATTTGTAGTAACCATAAGCTCAGTAAAACCTAATTCTTTACCTTTTCGAATGATATCAGGTAGATCATCTCTTACAGTTGGTTCTCCGCCTGATAATTGAAGTAAAACTGCAGGAACCGGTTTCATAGATCTGAAATGCTCCATAATTTGAACTATTTGGTCAAATGTAGGTTCCACTACGTATCCTTTCGCACTTGCGTTAGCAAAACAAATAGGGCATGTAAGATTACATCGATTAGTTATATCAATTAAACAAATGTTTGGAGCGCTTTTATGATTAGTACAAAGTCCACAATCATAAGGGCATCCTTTTTTAATTTCTTTAATTCCGGATGAGACAAATTCAGGTTTTGTAGTATTATTTACAGTAGAACCAATGTCATTAGTAAATCTCTGCTGCCATTTGTAGTCTTCCGGATTAATTGATAACTTGTCCTTAAATTCTCCATGATCTTTACATTCTTTTACCATCATAACCCAGTTTGTTTCTGGATCAACAACGATTTCTGCGGGGATATGTTTCATACATTCGGGGCATAGACTAGTTGTCGTTCGAATTACATCTGTATATTTTTTCTCTTTTTTAGTAGGTTGAGTCTCAAGTTCAGTCATAAGAATCAAACTATGTTTTTAATTTATTAAATTGTTGTGTTAATTAAATAATTAATATTTTAAATAATAAGTATTAGAATCTTTTAAATTTTTTAGTAATTACAATAGTATTATCGATATTATTAAAAAAACTTCAAATTCTTAATAAAAATCAACACATGATATCACCTTAAGAAAGTATTCCATCCATCCTATCTTAGTGGGGTTAAAATTGTCAGCGAGGATATGGAGAATATTTAAAACAAGGAGATGGTTAATTAGACAACTAATTTTTAATTTTAAGTCAAATTAATTTTTCAATAGAGTTTCTCAACATAGCTACCTAAAACGAGAAAGGTAGAGCCTCCTGCCAACGGACGCAATATTCGCGTCAAAAAATATAATAGGGGGAGGAGGGCGAAATCAGAGTGTAAAATTTACACTACCAAAAGACAAAAATCCAGGGTGTAGGCAGGAGGCATTTTTTATATTTGATTTTTTAACGTATAGTATTTATCTAATTTAATTTATATGGTGTTTTTTTAAATTTTGCACCATTTTCATCCTAAAGATAGTATATGTTTAGAACTTTATAAATTAAATCAATAGTATTATTAACTATATTATTAATTAAATAACAATGAAAGTTAAGGATATTAATTATATCAAGTATTATACTCATTATATATGCAGAAAACACCCCTTTTGATTTGATTATGGTAAGTAATGGTAAAGAACAAACAGTAGGAAGACCAGAACCTGAGTTTAAGTTTACGATTTTCACAGTAGTATGGATTATCATCGGTTTTTTTGCTTCTTGGATAAACATGCTAATTATTTTAGATTCAATGCAGATTTGGTCATATTTAACAATTATTTTTACAACTATTATCCCCGGAGTTATAGTTGGATTAAAGGATAGATACTGGGGGTATGCGTATATAGGGGGTTTCGCAATCGCTGGTATTCCCTTTTCTTTTATAGAGGATCTGTTTATTGGCTGGTATACCTTCGCTACTGCTCTTTTTATATTTATCATTATCATGCTTATTTTTTGGACAGGTTGGAGATCGATTTCTGCAATTAAACGAATTGATGAATAAAAATGAAATAGGTCTGCTACAATAATATCAGTTGCTTATACTTAATGCAAAGATTTGCCTCTTCTTGCGCTTTTTCAGCACATTTCATACAATCCTTTTACGAAATATTGTTCTTATTGATTTTTATAAAAGGAGGAAGACGAGGAGGAGGGGGGAATTTTTTTATTACTCATGATAAAAAATAAGATAGTGTTTAAAAAACCTATAAAATTATAAAAGGCTATTAATATCCTCGATTTGAACTTCGAGAACGTTGGCTACAGCCATAAATTTTTCTTTAATTTGTTTTATCGTTAATTCCCCAGAATCAATTATATCCCCGATTAAATAAGTTTCATAGAAACATTTTTCCATTTCATAACAAAGGCCTGTGGTGTGAAGGATTTCTTTGCTCAAATTTAAGTCATTTAATACATTTGAAATACCTTTTACGAGATCGGGAGAAAATTCTTTCAACTTGATAAGGATTTTCTTAATATTTTTATTTTGTGTTGGAAAGCAACTAATCTTAACAACATCTTCTCTTGAAATGAAGATGAGCAGATAATAAGGAGAATCCATAATTTCTTCTTTAATTTCAGAAGGAAAAATTGGATTGTTATTTAGTTCATTGTTAGTCAAAATTAAGCCTACGGAAATCTTATTTTTTTGTGTGGAATTGTCATTTTCCATAATAATCAAAAACCTTAGGGTGATTAAGTGTAGTATTTCTGAAAACTATATAAATTTTTATGATTTTTCAAGATTTTTTAATGGTATTTCCTAGGTGATATTAAGATAATATTTGTATTTTATACTTAATTTAATTTCTGGTTATTTGATATTTTCTTCTATAAAAATTTCTACAAATACTTTCTTAAAATAGTTAACAGCATGTCTTTCCATAACAATATAAATAGGTATTATGGTTTTAATCAAGGCGAAATTCGATCTCAAGAAAATCTATTTCATGCGATCTATATTTTAGATTACGAATCAGGTTCTTTACTCGTGAGTAATAGATTCTCAAATAATTTGAGTTTTTTGAAAGATGATCTAATTTGCAGTTTTTTAAATGCGATAAATTTGTTTATTAATGAATTGAAAGAAGGTGTAAGTGAAGAGATTCAAGAAATTAATTTTAGTGACACCAGGATTTTATACGAAAGAGAGGGTCGTCTAGTGGTTATTGCAATTACTAAAAAAAATGATCTTCAAATGGAAAGAGGAGTGGTTCGGGAAATTCTTGAAGATTTTTATTATCGATTTAAAAACCAAATTAATAATTTTAATGGCTCAATAGCTCCTGCAATAATGGATTATAAAAAAAGACTTGAAAGTATGAATTTAGACTCTCTATTCAAATTCAATAAAAAATTTTAAGTAGTGCATTCGAAGTTAAGACTCCTCATCATCATCATCGTCTTTAAACTTTTCAATTTCAGAATCAAACTTCTCGACTATAGATTCTGCTTCTTTTTTTATCTCAATCTGATGGTCGACAACTTCTTTATCTTCCTCAATTTCTTTTGCTCGTTTTTCAATGATACTAGAGATTTTTTCAGCCGCACCTTCTATATCTGGATGGATTTCTACTCGTCGCGCAAGATCTTCTTTCTGCCTATCCATCATGAACGCCTTTTCACCAACTGATTTTTCGATTTTTTCAGCTGCACCTTCTATATCTGGATGGATTTCTGCTCGTCGCGCAAGATCTTGTTTTTGTCTATCCACCATAAAAGCTTTTTCACCAATAGACTTCTCGATTTTTTCACCTGTTCCTACAATATCCGGATGGATTTCTGCTCGTCGCGCAAGATCTTGTTTTTGTCTATCCACCATAAAAGCTTTTTCACCAATAGACTTCTCGATCTTTTCTGCGGTTATTTCAATATCAGGATGAATCTCTTTTAATTTGGCAACACTATCTTTTTGTCGATCAATCATAAATGCTTTATCTACTACAGATCTCTCAATTTTCTCTCCTGTACCTTCTATATCTAAATGAATTTCTCTTCGTCGAGCAAGGTCTTCTTTCTGCCTATCTATCATGAATGCTTTTTCACCAATTGATTTTTCTATCTTTTCAGCGGTTCCTTCAATGTCAGGATGGATCTCTTTCAATTTAGCTTTATTTTCTTTTTGACGATCTATCATGAAGGCTTTATCTACTACAGATTTTTCAATTTTTTCCCTAGTTCCTTCTAAATCAGGGTGTAATTCTTTTCTCTGAGTAGTACTTTCCTTCTGCCTATCAATCATGAACGCTTTTTCTCCAATTGACTTTTCGATTTTTTCACCTGTTCCCACAATATCCGGATGCAACTCAGCACGTTGTGTAGCTATTTCTTTTTGTCTACCGGCCATAAATGCTTTTTCACCTATTGTCTTTTCTATTATACTCGCAGTTCCTTCCATATCAGGATGAATGTCTCTTAACTGAGATATAGTATCTTTTTGTCTATCTATCATAAACGCTTTTTCACCAACGGATTTCTCAATCTTTTCACCAGTACCTTCAATATCAGGGTGTAAATCTTTCAATTGAGCTGTACTTTCTTTATGACGATCAATCATGAATGCTTTTTGTTCTATTAGTTCTGAAATTAATTTTGTACTCTCCTCAAAAGCTTTTCTCCTTTCATCTTCAGTAATTTTTAGGTAAGATTCTCTTTCTTCCTTTTCCTTTTTGTAAAGATCATCTACAATTTTTTTATCTGCTTCTATTTCTTCCTTAGTTGGAGGTTTTTCATTCTCACCCAATATTCTCACGTTTTAAAAGTAAAAAATGCTATTTTTAATTATAATAGTAGAATTGGTATTTATTTTTTTTTAGATTTAAATATCGAAAATATTTTGATTCATTCACAAAATATCTTTATTCAATCCATACTATTTAATCTTTTTAGGTTTATTTAATAGGAATAAGCTTAAATGAGTCATCTGGAACTTGATCCATTAAGCTTAGCATTGTTAGCTTCATATTGAGCATCTCATTTGCTTCTAAATGCAGTTTTTTGCATTTTACAGAATCTTTTGACAAGTTAAATTTTATAAATAATCTATCTAACTCGTATGATAATTGGACTATTAGTTCTTCTTGCTTATCTAAGTCTAGTTCCTGATTTTTCAACCAATTATCAATTTCTCCCTTAATTTCAAATTCATTCCCATTTATGTGGTTATAACTAACTTGTTTCTCTTCGATTTGATTCAAATTAGATATATAGGATTGATCTTGATACATTGGTTTTATTAATAATCCTAAATTCATAATTAAAGGTTGAATTTCAAGCTTTTCCAATGAATCGGTTAAAAAATTGAAAACCTGATCTTTTTGAGTTATTTCTGACATTGAATAATCAATATACTGTTGGAGAAAAAGCATAACGGCATTTTTGAGGAATAATTCCTCATAATCAAAAATAGAATCAGGTTTAATAGCAAGTGTATTAATAATACAAGTATAGAGGGAGTTCATAAGCTGTTTATTTTCATGAAACATGGAAAATTTATTAATAAAGCTCAAAATATCACCGATAATTTCAAGCTTGTTCTCTTCGGGTTCTGTATTACAATATTGATTGAGACACTGTTCTAAGTCGAATTTTTCGTCAGGAATTGATAAACGTTGTCTTATCTCAGAAAAAACAGTACTTAGATCCACAATAATTTATGTTGTTAATAATCTTTATAAAAATTTATCATTTCATGAATGAAGTAATAATCTAAAATTTTAAAAAGCCGTAGTAATCAAGGCGTTTGTACCATTTTTTTGTGCTTTTTGGATTATTACCATTAACTCTTCGAAGGAAAAAGGTACTAGATCTAGAGCACTCATACCAGATAATTTAAGTATCGCAGTGACGGTATCTGCTAAATTATTACAATCTCCTGAGAAGAAAACATTTCTTCTACCAAACTCCTTTCTTAATTCTTTCCCAATTTCATCAATAGCACAATATCCCGCAACAAGTCCCTTACTATATCCTTCCGCTTTTAATTGTTCAATGAGATTTTTATCGTGCCCTTTTCCCATTATTAGAAACCATCCCCCTTTAAACTTATCTTTATGATCATTTGCAAAAACTTGTATAACTGATAATGGATTATTCTGACATCCTTCTCTACATAAAAGATCCTTCCCTTTCACTATCTTCACGTTATCAGGGAATTCTTGTAGCAAGTCACATTCATATTTTTCTGTATAAGTATCCAAATTTTTACCTATTACTTCGATTTTATCAAGATCTCCCTCTCCTAAGCCTCGTTCATAAGCAATTTTCAGATGCGGAACCTCATCTATAGATAAGCCAAAGATTCTTGCACCTACAGTATCCACCGCTAAAGTATCTCTTCCACCAATCAATATATTAAATTGTTTTACCAGTCGATCCTCCCAGGCTGTAGGAGGATAGTGACCATGAATAGTTCCTTCAATTCCATCAATAATAGTGATGTCAGGTTTAATTATTTCATATAAATCTACAAATTTATAGTGCAGGTTAAAGTTATGGTCTTTCCCTCGGTCAGCATGCTGGGGAAATCCCCATTGATTTTTAATCCCAAGAGTCACACCTGCCATTGAATGGGTTTTTAGTTTTGGAATATTGATATATGTGACATCATCCCTATTTTCTATAATCTTAACTATTGTTGCGGGTAATCTAAAGGTCTTTAAAATATAACCATTTGGATCCTCTTCAATCGAGGGTTTTCCATTGAATTCGAAGGTTATCGTATCTTCTTCATCTAAATATATGATCTTAGCCCCTAATTCATCACAAAGATCTTTATAACCTGTAATTGCAAACACTACTCTTGTTAAATTTGCTTGTGTAGAGTTCTCCATAATGAATACTTCTGTTTTACGTGCTTTCAAAAATTTTATCACTGCTTTTACCACTTGAGGAGAAGTGTAAGTATGTTTCTGATAATCAATTCCATTGATTTTAATATAAACCTTGTTTGAGCTTTTAATCAGTGGTATATCTGATTTTTCTAAGTGTGAGAACATTTCCTTTACTGCTTCCTCCACTGATTTTGAAGTATCTGCTATAAAAACTTCTGTCAACTCATATCACCAATTTTATTAAATTGATTAAGACAGAAAAAGGTTGGGAATACTACTCAAAACCTTAATGAAACATAATGAAAATATATTTAAGTTATGACATATGTCAAAAGTTGAGTTATTCTGAAAAATAAGTGATAAGTCATGGCAGAGAAAATTGCTGAGAAATTTGAGAATGCCATGAAAACAGGATTCATTAGTGCACTTATCTTGATTGTTCTTGAAAGAAATCCTTCTTACGGGTATAGAATTGGTAAAGAGATTGAAAAACGAACCCTAGGGATATGGGATCCTCCTTCATCTACCATGTATACTGTATTAAAAGATATGACAGAAAAAGGTTTGATAACCTTTACAGAAGAACAAGTTGAAGGAAGAAATAGGAAAATTTATCAAGTTACACCTAAAGGTAATGCAACCTTAAAAATGATGCTTGAAAAACAAAATATTATTGATGAATCAATTGAAACATTGAAAATTGCGATGCTTGGAGATGATGAAGGTGTAATTCCTAAGGGTTTTCATAAACATGGTCCTTTTAATATCATTTTAGATAGATTAGATGAAAAATCTGAAAAAGAGAAATTGGAATT
>JBHLLU010000040.1:0-36131 GCA_048938895.1 Promethearchaeota archaeon | reverse complement strand
GAAATGCAACTGGATGATTTAATGATTGATAAAAAATCATTCCAAATGGAGGGTCTTATAAGTTCTTTAGCTTCCTGCGTAGATGTAAAGTTAACTCATAATGAACTAGCACTTCTCTTGAATTCTTTTCTACATCTATCTAATAACAAATATGGATTTATGGAGAAAATTAAATCAGAATTACCACTTCTTAAAGAAAATGAAAAATTCCTTTCTAAGATTAAGCTTAAAGAAGATTTTTTAAAAAACTCTCGATATAACCTTTCAGAAGAGTATACAGGTACATTTGATTTGGAAATTGCGAAAGAAAGAGAAGAGATTGATTTTTTTGCTTTAGGCCATCCATTAATAAATGCAGTCATAGACTTTTGTAGAAGTGATTCCTTTAAAGGGAATTATACAGTATTGGAATTAAAAAGACAAGATGTACAAAAATATTTTGTTCTTGACCAATTTGTTGATCATGAACTTTATCTCTTTATTTTTATTGTTAAATTTCAAGGATATATTATAGAGAGTCAAATTTTGAGTGTGGTGGTAGATAGGGAGGGAAAAGAAATAGAACATATTGATAGTTATGTTTTAGATATAGAAAATTATGAAAAGATATTTCACTTTAAAAGTATACCTGAGAATTCTAATATAGAACCTTCTCTCATTATGAATCTTCAAGAAAATGCTAAAAGAATTGTAAAATCTAAAACTTCCATTTGGAAAGAAGAAGTTAAAAAATTAAACGAAAAAATTTTTACTCTCGAACGAAATAAAAAGAAAAAAATTTATGAACATAACAAAAATACATTTAGAATCAGAACAGAATCCTTAAAATTACAATTAGAAAGGAAAGAAAAAAATAAACCAACAGAACGGCAATTGCAGAATATTCATAACTTAAAAGATAAGGAAAGAAAGGAACAAAAACTCCAAGATATAAAGAATTTAGAAGAAGAAATTGGGTTTATCCAAAAAGATATAAAAGTTTTGGAAAAAAAACTTGATGATCTCGCTTTCGATCATGAAGATCTATTAAATGAAATGAAAAGACGTAATTTAGCTAAGTTTTATACAAACCTTTTATCCTTGGCGGTTATAAAATTAACTGATTAGTTAGGTTTCAGATTCTATTTTTTCTATAATTTTTTGAGTAAGATCTAAAAAGGCTTGTTCGACATTTTCACCTGTTTTGGCGGAAGTTTCAACAAAATAACTATTCTTACTTATTGCAAATTTCTCAACAGTTTCCTTATCAAATTCACCATAAATATCTTTAATTAAATCAGATTTATTTCCAATTAAAATGAAGGGGACATTGTCTCCAGCAAATTCTCGTAAATCTGAAAGCCAATCATCTAATTCTTCAAATGTATGCCATCTCGAAATATCAAATACTACTAAAGCACCATTAGCGCCATCAAAAAAACTTGAACGTAAAAATTTATATCTTTCTTGACCTCCAATGTCCCAAATCTGTAGTTTACATGTGGTATCGGGATTAGGATATCCCTCAATTACTTTTGCTAAAAAGTCAGCTCCAATTGTAAGTTTATATTTGAAGTTAAAAGTGTCTTCTACAAATCTTTGTAAAAGACTGGTCTTTCCTACAGCACCTGCTCCTATTATTATTACCTTGAATACGAATAACGGCATTGAACAATTATTATATAATCTAAGTCTAATAAATAATCTAAGTCTAATATTTAAATATTTTCAAAAGTGATTAATTTATATAGAAGTGGAATATAGAGATAAATTCAAAATTTAGTCATCTAGTTTTATCAAGTGTAAAGTTAATTCTTTAAAAGCATCCTCAACATTTTCACCTGTTTTTGCAGACGTTTCAATATAAATACTATTTTCCTTTTCTGCAAGATCTCGTGGTCTATCTCTATTAATAACTTCACCAACCTCAAGAAGCAAATCCGATTTATTGCCCAAAATTATAAAAGGAATTTCATGTTCAATGATACTTCGCATATCTATAAGCCAATCTTTCATTTTAGGAAAAGTATTAGCCCTTGAAAGATCAAAAACTAATATTGCACCATGTGTTCCTTCATAAAAATTTTTTCGCAAGAATTTAAAACGTTCTTGACCTCCCATATCCCAAATAGAAAGTTTAACAATTCTACCATCTTCTAAATTTATTGTTTTAGCTAAAAAATCCACGCCAATTGTAAACTTATAATTAAATGAGAATTGGTTTTCAACAAACCTACGGATAAGACTGGTTTTACCCACACCCGCAGGACCAATGAGAATTATCTTAAAGGTAAAATCTGCAATCATTATCGATGAGTCAAGAATAGTTTATAAAAATTAGTAGTTTAAAACAATAATATATTATTTCTTTATTAAATTGTACTTTTTACCAAATTTTTTAAATAGCATTGTCCCCCCTCCTTCCTGGAGGATTTTCAATGTTGCATTTGAATTAGTAATTTCCATGCCTCCTACAATATCCACACCTTGATCAAACAGAATATCTGGTAAAAGCCCTGCAGATGGACCTATTACAATAATTTTTTGAGCATTATTTTTATACAAGTTTAGAATTTTTTCGATAGTATCGTTAATTATCGCAGTCCCAGTACAAAATAGGATATCAGTATTTAGTTCTTCTTCTTTTAGTTCTTCTATACTATTTTTTAATTTGAAATGATTGAATTTTTGTGGTGTTGAAATCGTATCTTCCACTAAAGTAATATTAATCGTTTTTTTCCTTAATTTGTTAATAAGGGGTTTCATTAACCCTATAACTGTAATTTTCATATTTTGATTTATCTCTAAATAATCGAGTATATCTCCTGTTAGAATTGAGTAAGGATTTTTTATTTTTAATATATATTGAGACACCGCATTTAGGGTAGCAACACCTATGATTTTCTTTAAGCTTGGCGGCAAAGAAGCCCAATCCAATAATTCTATAAGTTTTGTTTTAGTAATATATCCAGCAAACTTAATTTTGCTACAATCAGTATTATTAATAACACTTGTTAAAGTAGAGGCTAATCCTAAGATGGGATCTAGACCATATGATGCTATTTCTACCCCTGTATAACCTAAACCAATTACAACATTAATAACTTTTGGTGGGATTATTCTATGAACTTTAAAAATTTGTTTGACTAGTTCAACAGTTTTTTCGAGAATCATTTATTCAAATATATATCAACATCGTTTAAATAATAAAATTGCTTAATTTAATTAAAAAATTTATTTGAATGTGAAATTGACATGGAATACATAATCATTGAAAATGAAAAGATTGGACAAATAAGAGCAAAACTGCTTACTGATAAGAATCCTAAGACATGTGAAGCTATCTGGAATGCATTACCATTTGATGTAGATTTAGCACGATGGGGAGAAGAATTATATGGTGAAATTCCTGTATCCTTAGGACAAGAAAACTCTCAAATCGAATGTGAAGTGGGCGATATAGGATTTTGGCCAAGTGGGAATGGTTTTTGTATCTTTTTTGGGCCTACTCCAGCAAGTAAAGACGACAAACCGAAAGCAGCATCTCCCGTAAATATTTTTGCTAAAATAGAAGGAGATGCTAAAACATTTTTACAGTTTTCCTCTTTTCAGGGGATTATAAAGAGAGGAGATTGAAAATATTTTCTTCAACATTATCAAAATAATTCTTTTCAAATTTTTTATCCTAGCTGAGAATTGAAGATATTCTTAGCATAGTACTGATGTCATATTGAGAGATATATTTATTGTCGTGAAAGGTCTGTTTCACGAACATTTTAATTAAAAAATGTGGTTTATAAATAATAAATACGATTTTAGAACTGAACATTAGAGATATAATCTATAAATTAATAATACTTGAGGAATAAAGTACTACTATGATGAAGTTTATTTTAGGTGGATTAGGAAATTGGTATAATAATTATGCTTTTATTGAAGAAGCTGTTATAGAGGCGGATAAATGCGGTTTTGATGGAGCTATACTCCCCGATCATTATATGTGGGGGGAAATGCCAGGGCGACCTAAGAGATTAGATAGTAATAGAACTCTTGAAACCTGGATATCTATAACTTACTTATTAGCAAAAACAGAAAAAATCAAAATAGGCACACTTGTCACCCCAATTCCTTTTCGACCTCCAAGTATCTTAGCAAAAATGGTTTCCACAGCAGATGTATTATCTGGAGGGCGTACAATGCTGGGAGTAGGTGCAGGATGGTCCCAAATAGAATTTGAAGGATATAGTAAATGGAGCAATCCAAGTGTCAGAGTTGATAAAGTATGTGAGGGCCTTGATTTAATAATTCAATTATGGACGAAAGATAAGGTAAATTTTGAGGGAAAATACTATCAGGCTAAAGAAGCTATATTAGATCCAAAACCTATACAAAAACCCTACCCAACACTAATTTTTGGAAGTCGAGGAAAACGAATGTTAAAATTAACGGGAAAATATGGAAATATTTGTTTTATTCCACCTTGGCTAGGGAATGATCCTGAAGAAATGAAAAGAATTGTGGAAGAATCAGCAAAGCAACATAATCGAATGGAGAAAGTAGAATTCATGGTAGGAGAAATGAGAGGCTCTGATATTAAAAATTATCTTACGAAGATCGAAGAAGCCGTGAATTCTGGTGCAAGTTATTTTCTAGTCAGTTTTCAACGGACTAAAAAAATTTCAGATGAAGTGAAGAATTTTGGAAACGAAATTCTCCAATCATTTAGATAACGATTATATCATGTAAAATCTGAGCTAATTTTCTTACGAAATTGGTGAGGATTTTATATCTTTACATAATCACCCATTAAAAATTTTATAAGTGAAATATTTAAAAAAATAATGATCATGAATTCAAACAAAAAATTACTTGAATTAAGAGAAAGGTATGTTCCAAGAGCAGTTTACAATACTATACCCTCTTTTATCAGTACTGCAAATGGTGCTAGAATGACGGATGTAGAGGGCCATAATATGATCGATTTCGCAGGGGGTATAGCTACTATAAACGTCGGTCATTGTCATCCCAGGGTAGTCGAAGCCATAAAAGATCAAGCAGAGAAATGCATCCATACCTGTTTTCATGTAGCAATGTATGAGCCATATATAGAATTAGCTAGAAGATTATGTGAAATTACTCCTGGAGATTTTCCAAAAATGTCTTTTTTTGCTAACAGTGGTGCTGAAGCGGTTGAAAATGCCATAAAAATAGCCAGATATTATACTAAGCGTACAGGAATAATTACATTTGAAAACGCATTCCATGGGAGAACTCTAATGGGAATGAGTCTAACAAGTAAAGTAAAACCATATAAATTAGGTTTTGGTCCATTTGCTCCAGAGATTTATCGAATCCCATTTGGAGACATTAACTTATTTGAGACATTTCTCATTGATCATGTTGCTCCCGAATCTGTAGCAGCGATCATTGCAGAACCAATTCAAGGTGAAGGCGGATTTATTACACCTCCTCCAGAATTTTTCCCAAAAATTGTTGAAATTTGTCGAGAACATGGAATTTTGTTTATAGCTGATGAAATCCAATCCGGGATGGGACGAACGGGAAAAATGTTTGCAGTAGAGCATTGGAATGTGGTACCTGACATTATGGTCCTTGCTAAGAGCTTAGCAGCAGGACTACCTTTAAGTGCAATAATAGGACGCAAGAAAATTATGGATTCACCGCATGTTGGAGGATTGGGAGGAACCTTTGGAGGCAATCCCATAGCTTGTAGAGCAGCTTTAGCAGTATTAGATATATTTGAAGAAGAAAATTTGTTGGATAAAGCTAAACTCTTAGGACAAAAGGTTAACAAAAGAATTGAGGCTTGGCAGAAAGAATTTGATATTGTAGGGGAAATTCATGGTATAGGTTCAATGATGGCATTTGAACTAATTGATGCACAAACAAAAAATCCCGCAAAAGATAAGGCTACAGAATTGGTTAGATTATGCCATAAAAAAGGTTTAGTAATTCTTACATGTGGGAAATATGGCAATACGATAAGATTACTTATGCCCCTGGTTATAAATGATGAAGATTTGGAAAGTGGTTTCAATATTATTGAAGAAAATCTTCATATATTAGAATAACCAAGGCAAATTTTATTATACGCATCAGAATTTTCACCGGAGAGAAATATTACGACGAAAATAGTGAGAATTTTAAGAAAATTTTGTATTCTCTTAAATTTTGTAAGCTTTTGGACAAAATTAAGGAATTTGATAACATTTATTTAATGATTAATTAGATTATATTCTCATCCTTTTTTTAATCTAACTTACACCACTCCATGATAGTCTTAATTATGATTTCTGTTGTTTTCATAGTAGAGTCTATGGAAACGTGTTCATCAATCGAATGTATATTTTCTGCTAACGGTCCGAAAGATACTGCTGGGATGCCATTATTCACAAAAAATCTAGCGTCTAAACCAGCAGTTCCTCCAAAATATATTGGCTTATCACCTGAGACTTCTTGGATCTTCTCATCCAATAACTTTATAAAAGGGTGTTCAGGATCTTGTTCATGAGGTCTTGCTTTCCACCCAAACCACTCAACTTTAGGAGGATGTTCTATCAACCATTTATCTTTTCTTACAATTTCTTGGATAGTATCTTCTATTTGATTTATAACACTATCTCTGGTTTCACCCGGTGGAAATCCTATTCTACATTCGAGAATACATAAAGCTGGCACTGTTGATGGCCAGTCTCCTGCTTTTATTACCCCTATATTGAGTGTTGTTGCTTTTCCTTTCATACTAGGATCTACTTCTGCATATCGATAACTAATTTTTTTTTGTCTTTTTTTATTCAATGCTTTAAGAGCTTCGATTATTGGGACCATTTTTACAATGGCATTCACACCATAATGTGCTGTTGCTGCATGTGCAGGTAAACCAGTCACAACAACACGAAAATACATAACTCCAGCACTTGCGATGCTAATAGCAAAACCCCCTGGTTCAGGAATTATTGCAGCATCTGGTTTTGGTTGAGTTAGACGCAAATATAGATTCCCTCCTATCCCACCATCTTCCTCATCAATGGTAGTTTCTATATACACATCTCCTTTTAACTTAGTTCCCGTTTCTTTAAATGCTTGTAGAGCAAAAATTGTAGATGCCACTCCTGCTTTCATATCCCCAGCACCCCGCCCATATATGAAATCACCTTCTACAGCACCACTCCATGGATCATAATTCCAATGTGCTACAGGTTCTGGACTCACTACGTCAACATGTCCACTTAGACATATAGACCGCCCTTTTCCATTTCCAGAAAGGATTCCTACTACGTTGGGACGATTTTTATATCCATATTTCATAAAAGAGGTTGTTTCAAAATAATCATCACTTTTTCGTAAGATTTCAAGTCTAGGATATATGAACTTAGGTTTAAGATCTAATTCCTCAAGTTTTTTGTAAATAAATTTCTGGATCTCTCCTTCGTCTCCAGAGACACTGGGGATTCTTACTAGATCTTGAATTAACTTTACAAGTTTATCTTGATTATCCTGAATCCACTTAATTGGTGCAGATATATCTGAATTCATATGCATACTTTCCTTTTCTTATTATAAATATTTTTTTAAGACTCACACCTTGGGAAATCTAACCATGGACCAATTTGTTAGCCCTGTATTCTCAATTTCAAATTCTTTTATAACCTTAAATCCAAATTTTTTATAAAACAAGAGATTACTTTCCTTATTAGTATCCAAATAACATTTCAATTTGTTTTTATCTAAATTATCTAAAATAGGGAGTAAGAGCTTTCCTCCAAATCCTTTTCTTTGAAATTTTGGGTCAACAGCAATAGTCATGAGATAAATATGAGGTTCTTTTAGAAGTTCTTCATGTACCTCATTGGCGTAAGATGTAATTGATAATCTTTCAAGATAATTCTTTCCCAGCCTATAGAAAAATACTTCATCACCACATTCCCAAGAACGTTCAGGTGTGATGTAGGCGAATTCTGAAGGAACCCATAATGAAACACCTTCTATTTCAGCTGAAGTTGCATAAACTTCCCCATAATGAAGGCAATACCAGATATAAGCTTTAAATATATAAGGAAAATATTTTTTTCTCTCCGATTCATCAGGGATGATATATGCATACAAGGGATCATTATGAAATGCTCTTGAAATAACAATTGCTGCTTTATTTAATGGTACATAATTTAACTTGTATAAATCTTGTATGTTTTCTATGATAATCACCTATTAAATATTACTTACAAAGTAAATTAGAATAAAAATTATACGTTAAAGGATGATATCCTTATTTTTTGGTTCGCATTAAAAGAGGAATCATTTCTTCCCATTGGGAATGAATATTCATTCATTGCTGGATTTTAAATACTTTCATTAACCTTAATTTTGAAATTATATTATTACACGCGTGGAACAGATAAATTATTTTGAAAAATTATTCTATCCTAAAACATTAGCCTTTATTGGTGCTTCTGAAAAGAGAAAATGGCAACTTGAAGGGTATGTTGACAGAGGATTTTCTGGGAAACTATTCTTCGTTTCAAAAGGAAGTGAACAAATACTTGATATTAACTGTTTTAAGGATATATCTGAACTTCCCGATGGAATTGAACATGCTGTAATTGCTGTGAATCGAAATCATTTGGTAGATATCGTAAAAAGCTGCATTAAAAAGAAATTTGCTACTATACATATCTTTTCTGCTGGGACAGGTGAGTTTGATGAAGAGGGGAGGAAAATTGAAGATGAGATATTTCATCTGTTAAGAAATAGTTCTACTCGTGCTATAGGTCCTAATTGTATGGGTCTTTATTCTACTGGTGGAAGATTTACTTTTAACACTTCATTTAAATCAGATCCCGTTGGTAATGTAGCAATTATTTCCCAATCAGGAGACCTTACAGAAAGATTTGTGATAAATTTAAATTCTCTTGGAGTCAATTTTTCAGTTGGAGCAAGCATAGGTAATTCTATTTCAATAAATGCTACTGATTTAATTCAATATTTAGATGCACATGAAGGAACGGATATAATAGCGGTCTATCTTGAAGGATTTTCAAGATATCATGATAAGGAAGGAAGAAGATTATATAATGTATTGAAAACTACAAAGAAACCAATTATTTTGTTAAGAAGTGGAAAAACTTTAGCAGGTAAAAGATCAGCAGATTCCCATACAGGAAGTTTAACAACTAAAAATCAATTGTGGGAAGCAGCATTAACTCAATCAAATACTATTTCTGTTCGTACATTTGAAGAATTAATCGATACAACGTTAGCTTTTTATCACTATAAGGATACTTTACCATCGGAAAATGGTATCCTCTTAATGACATGGTCTGGGGGAAATGCCACTATAGCTACAGATTTGATTACAGAAATTGGAGCAACCATACCTGAATTTGTAGACGAAACTAAAAAAAAGTTGAAGCAGTTAATTAGGTTTGGGGGAGTAGTTAATCCACTTGACCTGCCATGGAAGAATTTTTCAGACGAATATTCTAATATTGCTAGAATTGCTATTGAGGAACCTTATATTGGTGGTGTGTTAGCAGAAACATATCAACCTGGAGAGAAAAGTATGTTAGAAAGTTACTATGAAAATTTACTCTTTCTTAAAAATTTATGTCAAGAACTTCAAAAACCATTTTTTCTTTCCTTACCGTTCGCTGGTATTCAAGGAAGAGATGAATATAGACAAAAAATCATAGACATGGATGTGCCAATTTTTCCTAGCTTTGAAAGAGCAGCTAAAGCATTCCTTAATTTATATAGATACCGACAAAGAAGAGATTTGCAAATTCATAACAATGAGTCACAATAAATTTTATTGGAATACCCGATATTCAGAAGAAGGAAAAATTTGGGGAGAATTACCAAGTAAATCAGCTTTTTATTTTTTAGAGTTAATAAAGAAGTATCAAATAAAGTCAATATTAGTACCTGGTTCTGGATATGGAAGACATTCAAAATATTTTTCTGATATTGGTTATAAAGTTGTAGGAATCGAGTTATCTGATGCTGCTTTTAAGATCGCTAAAAAATTCGACCCTCTAACAAAATTCATCTGTGGATCCATACTCGAGATGGATAATCTTGATAAAAAATTTGATGCTATTTTTTGCTTTAACACTTTACATTTATTTCTTAAAGAAGAACGTACGAAAGTCCTTAATAATTGTTATAATATATTAAATCATAAGGGGTTTGTTTTTTTTACAGTTTTTTCAGAAAAAGAACTGAGTTTTGGTAAAGGAAAAGAGATTGAAAGATACACATATGAAAGTAAACCTGGAAGACCTACTCACTATTTCACAGAAGCCGATCTAGCAAAAGATTTTAAGGAGTTAAACCTTTTAGAGCAAGGAATAATTGAAGAACAGGAAAATCATGGTACACAGGGATTTCATACCCATTTTTTGAGATACATTTTTGCCCAGAAGGATCAATAGGGGAATCTACTTTAAGTTTCCTTGTGTGCTTTTATAGAAAACATCATCGGAACGTTAAATTTAAAATCTTCAAATTCCCAATATCCATCTTCTCTTAATTTCATTTTTGGATGAATTTTAAAATAGCACATTGGAAATTCATGGAAAAATTCTATTTTTAGATTTATCTCTATTAAAGAGTTTATTATATCACCCATAGTGTGAAACCATTCATAACTTGCTTGATTTTTTAATTCAGCTGTCGGATCCGCATAAGATTGCCCCTCCTCCCAGTAAAGTGGTTTTCCATCTGTAAAATAATTATAACCCACCTCGAAAGGTTCTTGGTTTTCATTTATAAGAAAGCCAAATGGATGACTCTCAATTATATAGAAAATTCCCCCTGGTTTGAGACAGTGATTGATAACTTGAGCCCACTTAACTATATCTGGCAACCAACATAATACTCCATATGATGTATAAACAATATCAAATTTTTTTTCAATATTCTTCGGCACATCATATAAATTTGACAAAATAAATTTAGCAGGAATATTTAGTTCTTTACTCAAATCATTTGCTAAAGAAATAGCTTTTTCTGAGAAATCTATACCAGTTACTATTGCACCCTTCCTTGCCCATGAAAGTGTGTCCATACCAAAATGACACTGAAGATGTAATAATGTTTTCCCATCAACATATCCCAATTCTTCTTGTTCAATTGGAAAAAGCGAAGTTTTCCCAGATTTGAAACCCTCTAAATCATATGACTTGGCGTTAGCGTTTATATTTACAAGTTCGTTCCATCTTTTTAGATTTACGTTCATATATTTTTTCTCTTTCAAAAAAAACACCTTCAAAAAAATTGGCTTTTATATTTATTAACCTAAAGTGGAATTATTTCTAAGACGTCCCTAGTTTTAGCTATTCCTTTTAGTATACTATTTTTACTACTAAAATTGTCAAAATTTAAATTGCTATTCTTAATAATTATACAGTTATCTAATTTGAAATTTCTACCAATTTTCACATTATCAAATATTATTGAATTTGAAATTTCAGCATAGTCTTCAATTACTGAATTACTACCGATGTATACTTTTGGACCTATAAGAACATCATCACCAATTTTAACTTGATCTCCAAGAATTACAGGTTCCATAAAAGTAGGATAATCTCCGATATAATGTTCAATTTTCAAACCCTTAATATGCTCTTTCAACAATTTTGACTTTAGAATTTTAATCTTTTCAAGATTATATTCTTTTTCATTAAGTAATTGTTCTAGTTGTTTTAGATCTTCCTTCATAATCTCTCAATTATTATAAATCTAATATATTTATTAGTTCATCAACATTTTTGCCAGTTTTGGCACTTGTTTTAATAACCTGGATGTCTGGATTAATTGATTTAGCATCATCTTCCATTTTTTGAATATTAGTCCCTAATCTTTCAGCAAGATCAACCTTGTTGATTACAGCAACTTGTGACATTTTAAATAACATAGGATGCTTTTCTATAACCCATTCCCCCTCTGTTGTAGAAACGACAGTTATACGTTTATCTGTGCCAAGAGTGAAGTCAGAGGGGCATATTAAATTTCCAACATTTTCAATAAACAATAAATCATAGTCATTTAAATCCTTATTTTCAATAATTTGGTGAATATGATATGCGTTTAAAGCACATTCCCTCCCTGTGTTAATTTGAATTGTTTCAGCGTTATGAGCCTGAATTCTATCAGCATCGACTCTAGTTGTTATATCCCCACATATAACTAAGATTCGATACTTTGCTGACAATTTTTCAACGATTTTTTCTATTAATGCAGTTTTACCTGCACCAATAGCACCAACAATGTCTATAGATTTAATATTGTATTTCTTTAATTCCTCATTATTCTGTTTAGCTAAGAGTTCATTGTCTTTTTCTACTTCCATCTTAGTTTGTACCACTAGATCTCTTATATCTTCAGTAGCTAAATTGATGCTTTCTAGTTCCTTAATACGTGGAATATCTTTTTTTCTTTTTTCTGACATTGTGATATAAATAAACAATTCGACTATAAGGATTACTTTTTTAAATTAAAAATAACAAAAAAAAGTTTAGAAAATAAACAATTCTAATTATTTAGTTAGTTCCTAATTCATTCATAGTTATAAAATCCATTTCCCGATTTAACACCTAGATTCCCTTTTTCAACTAATTCTTTTAATCTATCTGGAGGTTTATCATCTGATAGACCACTATTTTTAAAATAGGACATTTCAATATCATAAACTACATCTAATCCAATGCGATCCATAAATTGAAAAGGTCCAACTTCGGTGGTGACAAAATATTGACAAAACGTTTTCCAAGCTTTATCAACAGTTTCAATATCTGCGTGACCTCCAGCCCAAATCTTCAAACAATCTTTTTTAATTGCTCTCCAAATTCTATTCAATACAAATCCATAACATTCCTTTTTAACTTCAAGAGGAGTAATTTCTATACTTTCTAACCAATTCCTGCCTTTCTCGAACGTTTCATCACTTGTTTTTGTTCCCCGCATAATATCAGCAAGAGGAATCTTAAAAAGATCGTAAAAATGGATATTCATGACTTTATCTCTCCTTTCAACAACATCTTCTATTTTCGAAATAGGTATTGATGAACTATTCGTAGCGATTATTGTATGTGGTGAAGCTGCTTTATCTATTTTAGAAAAGACTTCTCTCTTTAAATCAAGTTTTTCTGGAACAGCCTCTATTACAAGATCTGTAGTTTTAACCGCATCCTCAATAGTATTGTATTGAGTTATTTTACATTGCAAATTGTTCTTTTTAATTAATTCATTCATATTTTCTGTAAAAGAGTTTAAGTCTTCATGATTGGTATCAAAAGCTTTTATTTCATAGTTAAACAAAAGAGATTTCTCAATAATTTGTTTCCCTAAATATCCTACTCCTATTAGTGTAATTACTTTTATTTTACTTTTCATAACAAATCATTTTATTCAAAGGAATAATTATTTTTATGAACTATATAATATAATTCTATATAGAAAATCAATTTTAAATTGGTCTTTTGGAAATGGAAGCTACTAATATAAAGAAAATTGCAGTACTAGGAGCAGGCGTCATTGGAAATAGCTGGACAACAAATTTTATTTGGAAGGGCTTTCCTGTGAATTTATGGCTCTATTCTGCTGAGGAAGAAACCAAAGCTAGGACAGAAATCCAAAGGAATCTTGAAAGTTTAGCTGAGAATGACATAATTAATAAAGAAGAGATCCCTAATATGATGAAATTGATAAATTACACAACCTCACTTGAAATTGCATTAAGTAATGTTCACCTAATTATAGAGGCAATAATTGAAGATTTAGTAATAAAACAAGAGTTGCTTAGAAAAATTGATAAATATGCAAGTGCAGATGCTATTTATGCTAGTAGTACATCTTACAAATTGATTAGTGATATTACAAAACTCACGCAATATTCAAAAAGATGTATTGGGGCTCATCCATACAACCCACCACACCTTATCCCTTTAGTTGAGATAACTGTACCCGAGGGGGAAAAGGGTTCACAAGAAGCTGCGAGAGTGGCTGCTGACTTTTTTGAATCGATAAATAAAGTACCCATTATTCTTAAAAAAGACGTTTCTGGGTTTATAGCAAACCAAATTCAGAGTGCTGTTAGTGATAAGTGTAGAGAGTTAATAGAAGATGGAGTTTGCACAGCTGAAGATATTGATAAAGCAGTAAGTTTTGGTCCAGGCTTGCGATGGGCTACTATGGGACCATATTTAATCTATCAATTAGGCGGAGGAGAAGGAGGGATTAAAGGGATAACACTACATATCGGAAAATCAAATTTAGAGGATCAGAGTGAACAAGCTGTTAAAGATTTAGAATTATATGCTGATTTTATCCAAGAAGAAGTTAACAAAGAATTAGCAAATCGAACTCCCGAATTTGGTAATGATAATGAATCTCTAAGGAAGTTTAGAGATAAAATGATCATTAGAATTCTTAAGGGTCATAAAAAAATTTAGTTAGAATTTTTTAAGAGCCTGTAAAATTTCTTCCTTAACTAAACCATTACTGTTATTTAGAAAAGCTTCTAGAGCTTTTTTTGCTTCGAGACCACCTAACCGTCCTAAGGCCCATACAATCATTCCTTTTACTCTTTCATCTTTATTCTCCTTGAAAGCTTTAATTAACTCAGGAATATATTTGAGATCTATAGAATTTCCCATAGCCCTAGCTACATTCATTTTCCAGCGCCACAGCTCATCTAAAGACATATAAAACATTTGAGGCCATATTTTTGTTTTATAATATTCTCGATCCATGTGAAGTAATTTTACTAAGTTGAAATCCTTTTCTTTAGCAAGAACTCTCTCATTAAAAGGTAAATTCTTAGAAAGCCATGGTCTATTACGAGGACAAACTTCTTGACATCTATCACATCCGTATACCCATGTTCCTAATTGTTCACGAATCTCCAATGGAGTAATTCCTTCTTGATAATAACTAAGATAAGATATACATTTTCGAGGATCTATTTTATTTGGCTTACTAAGAGCTCCTGTAGGACAAGAAGCAATGCATGTGTTTTTACACCATTTAGGACAACCAATCTCAATCGTAGGTTCATCAGGTTCGAATTCATAATCCACTATTAATGGAATTGGTGTTAACCAAGAACTTTTTCTTGCGGCTTTTCGTGAGTAAAGGAAATTATTTTTACCAAACGTTCCTAATCCTGCTCTTGCTGCTGTTAAACGGTGGGGAATGTTAAATGGAGCTCTTGAATCTATACCATTATCTCGTAAATAACTACGAAATTCTTTAATACGTTGGTACAATTGACCCCTAGTCATTCTATCATCATCCAAATAACAACGCCCGTAAAAACCTTCCATATGCGTTGGATAAGCTTCCTTAAAATATACGTCAATTAAAACTATTATGGATCTTGCATCATGTAATATATTTTTCGGATCAAGACCTTTTTTAAGATCAATTCCTTTTGTCAATGCCCAAGCATATTCTTCTTTTCTAGAGTTAAGAATTTCTTCTTGTGAATCAAAAGGATCAACAGTGGTAAACCCGATATCTTCAAATCCCAGTTCTAATGCTTTTTTAATTACATCGGTTTTTTCCATTATATAATAGCTAAAAATCTAATATCATTTTATAAGTTAAGCCCTTCTAATTATAATCCTTATAAAGATCTTAACATTCAATTTTGATAACGGACACTTCTCGATAACCTATTATAACTTTTACAAATCCCTTAAGCTCTACATCAAGATCTGCATCCCCGGTATCAACTCTTAAACAACGAAGGTTTCTAATTTTATTTTTAGTTGCTATAATATTAATATTTTTTTTCCCGATTTTTTTAATAACTTCTGGAGTTAATTGTTTATTTCCTCTCCCAAAGATAAATCCTTGTCCTCCTATAGGGGAAATTATAATCTCTGTATTGGGATATTTCTCTAATAACTTGAGAATGCTTTTTTCATTCAGATCAATCCCTTTGCATTTTTTATTGAGAATTGCATCAATCCCAAGGAGAGTTTTACGTAAACTGAGATTGTCAGTAATCGCTTTTACGGTGGTTCCCGAGCCTAATAAATAGAGAATATCATCCTTCATATCTTCAATAACATATTGAGCAATATCTTGTTTATTATCTTCAACAGTTCTTCCAAATTGTGAACCTTCTTTCCCAGCTTGGATCAGATCTCTGAAGGTTAAAACTTTTAAATAACCATATAAAGTTGCTTTTAACATATCTTCTCTTACAAGAGTTTCATCAATATCGAGAACTTCTCTATCTTCAGTTTCACTAAAACCTTCTATGAATCCATCTATTATTTGAGCTGCTGCTCTCGGATTGTATGAAAATACAGAGCTATACATTTTAACTCCTCCCGGTACAGCAACTATTGGGATTTCTAAACCTATGGCATCATAGATATCCCTTGCAGTTCCATCTCCACCACAAAAAATTAATAATTCAATTTCTTCTTTAAGCATCTGCTTTGCTATTCTTTTTGTATCCTCTGCTGAGGTTACTTCACCGATTTCACCAATTATTTCAAACTCATAATCTTTATCTTTCAAAGTATTAGCACCCATACTACCTGGCGCTACTAACAAAAAAATTTTCTTTCTCTTTGTAATATGAGATAATACTTCATTTACTCTAAATGGAGTTATGGGTTTAGCTCCCATCGTTAATGCTTTTAAATATATATCTCCATCAGTTCCTTTAAGACCGACACTTCCTCCCATACCGGCAATTGGGTTTATGATAAGTCCTATTTTCATATTGCTTTTGCTATTTTAAAACAAAGAAAAAATTTAATATTTGTAATTTTTTTCTAATTTTTTTCTTGCTTTTTTCAATTCTTTGTCTGAGATTTTATTTACCAAGTTTGGAAATAATCTTTTCATTCTCCATAAAAATTTTGCTTTCCCAATAAGAATATAGAATTTTTTTTTTACTAAGCCCTCCATTAATGGTCTTGCGACCTCCTCAGGTTGGACGAGACCCGCACGTTCTGACATTATCATACATTCTTTTGGTTTTTTAATGTTTTCCCTCTCAAATGCCGGAGTTTGAGTATCTGGGGGATAGATGATAGAGATGTTTATATTATATGGAGATAACTCATTTCGTAAAGTTTCTGCTAAGCCTACAATAGCAAATTTAGTTGGACTATATGCTGCATATCCCATTACGCCAAAATATCCTGCAACTGAAGAAACAAACCCTATGTGACCTCTTTTTTCTTTCAAATAATAGGGAAGTAAAATTAGTGTAGGTATTAACTGACCATAATAATTATTTTCCATATTTTCTTTGAAATCTTCGAATTTATAATTCTCAATATAATCTGGTAATGCGTATCCAACCAGATTTATTAAATATTCAGGAATACCATGTTTTTCAATAAAATTTTCAATAAGTGGCTGTAATTTATCCATATCAGTTGCATCACAATTGATTGCTTCAATAAATTGAGAATTGTAAATTAATTCTTTTCTTAAATCTTCTATAGCTTTATTTAAGACATCGGATCTTCTAGCTATGATACATACATTAGCACCCAATTGTACAAATTCTTTTGCGGTTGCTTTTCCAATGCCAGTTGAGGCACCACTTAATATGGCTGTGCTTCCTTTTAGGGATTGATTTTTCTTTTTTTTATCTTTAGTTATAGTTTCTCTCCTCCTTGATGTTTTATATGTTGAACCAACCAAAAATCAGGAAAATTGTTCCGAAAATTAAACAAATTAGATTAACTATTAAATTTAACGCAATATCAAATTTTGCTCCCTTATATCCCCCATATTGTAGATTATGTGAAACATCAAGTAAACCTAAGAAAATTAAGGCACCCCCTCCTGTAATTGAGAAAAAGATCCCAAATTTTTCATTCATAATAAGACCAATAGCACCTACGATTAAACAAGGTACAGCCCATCCTAAATCTGCTAAAGGAAATGATCTTTCGAATTCGAGATATCCTTCTCTTTGGTCAGGTTTTTTATTTTCAAAAATGAAAAAATAGATCCAAAAACCAAAAAAACCAGCTGCCAAAAAGATTTCTAAACCTGCTATAATAAAATCCATATCTTTCTCCTCATTTTTTTCTATTTTGATTTTTATATAAATTGATTCTTTTATAAATTAAATTTCAGATTTCAATGTATTTGGTGGTACTCCTACTTCAGCAATACCTCCGTCTATAGGAAAAGTATGACCCGTAATAAAGTCACTTCTAGGTGAAGCTAAAAAGATCATTAAATTTACAACATCTTCTACTGTTCCGGTTCGATTCAATGGAGTTTTAACATTTCCATCTTTCATAGTTTGAATCATGATATCTTCGCTATTTCCATAAACACCCGTTGGATGAAATCCTGGTGCTATTGCATTTGAGGTAATATGCGGGGCTAAACTTTTAGCTACAAGTTGAGTCAACCCAATTATTCCTAGCTTGCTTAAGCTATAAACAGGAAGGAGAGGGTCGACAACTTTCCCCGCAATTGAAGTTGTATGTATAACCTTGCCTCTTAATGGCTTAAATTTCTGTCTATTCATCTTTCGGCACACAAATTTATCTACTAACCATTGTCCTTTAAGATTTGTATTTATGGTTAAATCCCATGCTTTTTCTCCTATTTTTAGGATATCTACGCCATAACTTGTCCCCGTACCTGCGTTATTAAATAAGATATATACATTATCTAACTCAGAAAAAGCTTGTTCTGCCATTTTTTTAACTTGTTTTGCATCTGATACATCACATATAGCAGGTATAACTTTTTTTCTTGTTTCCATTTCTATATTTTTGCTTGTTTCATTAAGTAATTCTTCGTTAATATCAACTAACACCAAATCCGCGCCAATTTCAGCAAAAGCATAAGCAACACTTCTTCCAAAACCAGATGCTCCTCCAGTAATAAGACATCCTTTTCCTTCTAGAAATTTTTCTTCTATCTTCAATTCACCAAATAAATTTTGATTTTATCAATGATATTATTTTTCCTTGAACTTATTTAAATCTTTAAGAGTTTCTTTGCACGAAGTAATTATCAATTTCTCAAGAGATTTTTTCAAAATTCATCAAAACCATAAATTTAATTATCATCTTGTTATTAAGAATAAATATAGAAATATCAAGTGAACCAAAAATGGATAAAGTATGTCCCTTCTTAATTAATTTAGACGAAATTACTCCCGCAAGAAGCCAAGCTACCATATTAAATGAATTAACAATGGCTTTAATTGAATGTATTGGTATTTATAGTAAAAGTCTTAAAAAATTGGGCAAAGTATCAAAAATTTCAATGGCATTTTGGCCTGTTAGATTAAGTCCGTTATCCGATACTCGAGCTTGTGTAATGAGTTATCTCTATAACAAACAAGAAAAATTGAACGTCGGAAAATTTGCCCAAATGCCCCCCAGACCGGAAGCAGTAGTTAAAGGAGCAGATCCAGAAAGTTTTCTCAATTCCTTACAACAATATAATAGCACCTACCTCAAAAGATCTAGGAATTTTAAAAGGGGTATGGTTATCCAAGAAGCTCTCTTTAATACTAGTGAAATTGGGTATTTTCAGAATTTTTTCTTAAATCAATATAATTTAAGTGCACATCCCTCTTCGTATTTTCTACTCGAGGGAGGACCTATTTCAAAAAGCGTCAATCAGACAAAAATTGTAAATGATATACCTGAATATTTATCTCAGAAGGATGTTAAACTCCTTGATACTTTTGGAGATGCCATTACAAAATTATGTGAAAGATGGGTTGAAAAAGGAGGAAAAGACGTCGATAAAATAAGAGATACTAAGGTTGATACAGGAGAAGAAGAAAAACAATTAGCAGTACTTAATAAAGAAATTCAAGCAGAAAAAGAACGAGAGATTGAAAAAACTCCAGAAGAATTAGTAAAGAGCGGCAAATATAAAATGAATGATAAAACTGGGGAATTGCATAATAACATTAATGCGTTAAAAGGAAGCGTTGATAGTATGCGGAACGCGCTCAATCAAAGAGATCTTTTCCTAACAGAAGAATCTTTAAAAGATATTGATATTAAATATCAAGATTTAGGAAATTCAATTACACGGTACAAAAATGAAATTGCTCAACTAAGGAAAAATGTACAACGTGAAATTTCTGATTTAGAAAAGACGCGACAATTGAAAATTAAGGAATTAGAACGTAAAAAAGCTGAAGTCGAAAAACAAATTGATGCTAAACATTCTGGATTAAGCAAAGATCTAAGTTCAGCTGAAGGAGTAGTCGCCCAAATTAAAACTGAAAAACAATCCTCTTTAGATAATATCGAACGTATTAAAGACAAGGAAATGACTGACGTTCAAAACTTCTTTAACAGTTATACTCTCGAGTTGAAAACTCAAAATATTGTAGTAGGTATCCCAATTTATATTTTTTATTTCATAGATCCTAAAACGAATAGTAGCACAGAAAGAGCTCCGGTATTACCTATATTAATTGAAAAAGGTAGGCCCGTAAGTACAAAAGTTAAAGAAAGTTTTAGACAGAAACTTAGGAATCTTATGAACAAAGATAATTCTATGATTGACTTAGTAGAAACACAAGGAGACAAAAATAACTTAATGGAAATGAAAAATCTTGATACACGGTTAGAAGATGCGATTAATGATTTAAGGATTCGTAAAATTCTTGGGAAAAAACAAGCAGAAACAGCTAAAGATGTAATCGCAAATTTAGTATGGTAAAAATTAATTTTTTAGAATTTTTCTTTTTCTTTTGATTTTATACGTATATCATTTTTTTCCCACAACATTCAGGGATGGGTTGATACCCGCATTCTTCTGAGCAACAACATAATAAATAACCATCCTTAATCACCATTGATTTATCACAGCATTTAGGAACGTTTTGTTCCCTACCACAAACGGAACATACTAATTTTTCTCCCACTCTTTGCATCACCCATTTATTTTTCTTATTCGAAAGATCTAAGATAATTTGATAACTAAAATGCTCTTATTATTAAATATAATCTCAAAACTGGAACAGTTTGTCTAAAGAAAGCAAAAATCAAATAAATTTTGTGAAATATAAACACTGATTTGTGAGATGTTTCCTTTTAAAAATCTTCAATAATTATATGATCTATATTATTCTCAATTTGAGGAAGAAATATGAATGAGAAATTAAATCTTGAAAATACTTTCAAACTCTATGAAGAAGCATTAGGGTTAATACCTGGGGCGATTTTAGGTATCAGACGACCATATAATTTTGTAGAAGGAGAATATCCAATATTCTTTGAAGCTGCTAAGGGTGGTAAGGTTATTGATGTTGATGGAAATGAGTATATAGATATGCTTTGTGCATATGGACCTATAATTATTGGTCACAGAGAAGAAGAAATTGATAATGAAGTTATAAAACAAATTAAAGAGAAAGGCTTCTGTATGTCACTAACTCAACCAGTTCAAAATCAATTAGCAAAAAAATTAAACGAATTAATCCCATGTGCTGAAAAAATGGTTTTCGTTAAAATGGGATCGGATGCTACAACTTCTGCTATTCGAGTAGCACGGAGTTATACAAACAGGATTAAAATACTAAGATGTGGATATCATGGTTGGCACGATTGGTGCGTTGAACAGAAAGGGGGGATACCAGAAAAATTATATGAAGATGTAATTGAATTTGAATATAACAACCTAGATCATATCAGTCATCTTATGAATCAATATGGGAAGGATGTTGCTGCAATAATTTTGACTCCTATCAATCACCCCGGTGGTAATCAAGTAGAGATGCCTAAGCCTGGATTTTTAGAAGGAGTCCGTGGATTAGCAAACGATTATGGTTCTTTGCTGATATATGACGAGATTCGTACTGGTTTTCGTTTAGATCTTGGAGGAGCTCAAAAGAAATTGGGGGTTATACCTGATTTAGCTGCATTTGGAAAAGCTTTAGCAAATGGATATCCTATTGGAGTACTTACAGGTAAGAAAGAATATATGGATGAACTAGTTGAACATGTTTTTCTTAGTTCAACATTTTTTCCTAATAGTCTTGCTCAGGTTGCAGCTCTTAAAACATTGGAGATAATGGAACGTGAAAATGTATTAGAAGATATTAACAAAAAAGGAACAATTTTTGCAAATAAAGTTAAAGATTTAATAGAAGAAAGCAAGGTTCCGTGCGTTTTTACAGGAGAACCTTGGATGCCATACATTACATTTGAACGTGATCCTAAAAATCTCTATAAAAAATTACGTGAGGAATTTTATAGACAATTGATTAGACGGAAAGTGTTCTTACAACCATTTCATCATGGGTATATATGTTATAGGCATACGCCTGAAGATCTAGATTATGCTGCGGATATGATTAGTGAATCCCTAAATGAAACTAAAAAATTAATGTAGTGAATCAATTTATGGTTCGTCCACTAGAAGGTATTAGAGTTTTGGATTTAACAAGAGCTCTCGCTGGACCTTACTGTACAATGATGTTGGCAGATATGGGTGCAGAAGTCATAAAATTGGAAATGCCTGGAAGAGGAGATGACTCCAGATCTTGGGGACCTCCCTTTATAGAAGGAGAGAGTGCTTATTTTCTGAGTGTCAATCGAAACAAAAAGAGTCTAACTCTAAATTTGAAAAATGTAAAATCTAAAGAGATTTTCAAGAAATTGATAGAGCAATCAGATGTACTTGTAGAAAATTTTAGACCTGGTACTATGGAAAAGTTAGGTTTCGGTTATAAACAGGTAAAAGAGTTAAATCCTAAAATAATTTATGCAAGTATCTCGGGCTTTGGGCAAGATGGTCCATATCGGTTGTTACCTGGATTTGATCAAGTGTTACAAGGCATGGGGGGATTAATGAGTTTGACAGGAGAACCAAATGGTCCCCCAATTAAGGTCGGGATTGCTGTAGCTGATATAGCAGGAGGAATGTTTGCCGCCTTTGGGATTATTATTGCCTTATTTAACCGGAAAGAATCTGAAATAGGTCAAATGATTGATGTTTCGTTATTTGATAGTCAAGTTGCATGGCTTACTTATAGAGCAGGAGCCTATTTTGCTTCGGGTGAAATTCCACAACCACTGGGTTCAGGTCACCCAACCATAGTACCTTATCAATCATTTAAAGCAAAGGATACATATGTTAATATAGCCGTGGGTAATGATCAACTTTGGCAAAAATTTTGTAAAGCTGTTGGATTAGAAGAAATTATGGATCATCCTAAATTCGCAACAAATTCTAAACGAGTTGAAAATAGGGAAGAAATAGTTGGAATAATTGAAAACATTATCAAAACAAAAGATGCGTCGCATTGGTTAAATACTTTGAAAAGAGCAGGAGTACCTCGTGGTCCTATATACAATATGAAAGATATCTTTTCTGATCCTCAAGTTATCCATAGAAAAATGGTAAAAGATCTGGATCATTTAAAGGCAGGTAAAGTTAAAGTGACTGGGATTCCCATCAAGCTTTCCGATACACCTGGAGAGATTCGAACAGCCCCCCCTTGTTTGGGTCAGCACACTAGAGAAATTCTAAATTCTTTAGGATATAATGAAGAAGATGTTGATAAGATGTATCAAGAGGGAATTATATAATTGAATGATTCATCTTTCTTAATTTTCTAATTTGATAATATTTAATCAGTTTGTGATCAAGGTACCACCAAAAAATTCCACAGAAAATACATATTATCCAATTTGTTGTTAATAAACCAAAATTTATCAAGAACTCATTAGAACTTATACCTAGAATGTTAATTAATGATACCCCATATACCCAAATTGAGTCATGGAAAATATACGATATAACAAAATAAATATCTTGAGTTAAATAGATATGAAAAGTTGCACTACTTATCATTTTGAAAATTTTTAACTTTTTAGTTTTTGGATTTTGCGATATCAATTTCATAACAACTAAAAAGAGAAATGCAGAATAGATAAATGTTAAGAAATTATAATCTCCTGTTAGGATATCTCCTCTATTTATAACCAAGCGAAAATCATAGAAATCCCAGGCTATCATATATATTATACTTATTGGAAATAAAATCCATACAAATATATTCTTCTTATTGAACAGATTATAATTCCTGGAAAACCACATTCCCATTCCTATTGCGGAAAGATATAAAAGAATATTATAGCGAAAATTTAATGACCGTATTAATTCTCCAGTACTAGTTATCTTTCCAAAAATAAAAAATATCATTAAATGCATAAGAAACTCAATAATAAAGCATAAGGTTAAAGATGTTTTTGGTACTTTTAAAAAGCATTTATACAGTAAGGGCATAAGAAATATAGATTGAAATAAAACAGGTATAAACCAATTCCCTGGACCTTCAAGAAGAGACTTTTGAAAAATAATATATTCTAATAACCAATTTTCATTTAGAGTTTCAGGAAAGGCAGCACCATATAATATAAACCCAAAAATTGTACCAATACTATATAAAATTAGATAAGGATAAATATATCGCCAAAATTTCTTCTTAAAATAATCCTTTGAATAAAGTTCTCTTAAAGATTTTCCTCCTTCTTTTGAAAAAGAATTACCCATATTAAATCCCATTATTACAAGAAACATGGGTATTGCAATTCTTTGCCATAATTCAAATCCTGGGCCATATAAACCTGTAAAAGCAATTGAATGATCAAGTATAACAAGGAGGATCATAAAAGACTTTAATAAATCTATTTGGAAAAATCTTTGGGCACCCTCTTCATCCTCCTGAGATATTTCTTTAATTTGATTATCTTCTTTCATTTTCTTTCATGTATCGTTAAACTTGAATTGAATATTTTAAATGTAACTTTTATATTTAAAGTCTATCTTACAAGCGTGTTAACTTTAGAATATTTGGTTTAATTTAGGTGTAATGCTAATATCGAAGAGATTATATTTAAAACAATAGAAATATTGATATTGATATGGAGAAATTAATAATAACCGGTGCAATATGTGGAGCAGAGGTAACAAAAGAGAATAATCCTAACATTCCTTACACTGTTAAGGAAATTGGAAGAGAAGCTGAATATGCTTATAATGCTGGTGCCAGTATCATTCATTTACATGTTAGAGAAGATAATGGGACCCCTACACAAAGTAAAGAAAGATTTAAAGCTTGCATTGAAGAAATTATAGAAAGATGCCCAGACATTATTATTTTACCTTCCACAGGTGGTGCTTTGGGAATGAGTAATGAGGAAAGATTACAGCCAATATACTTGGATCCTCCTCCTGAAATAGCCACTTTAGATTGTGGGACTATGAATTTTGGTGGTGATGATATTTTTGTGAATAGTGAAAATTCTATTATTTACTTTGCTGAAGAAATGAATCGTTTGGGAATAAAATATGAATTAGAATGCTTTGATAAGGGTATGGTTGATATGGTATTACGATTACACGATAAGGGTTATATTAAAGATCCAATGCATTTCAATTTTGTTCTTGGCGTGGTTGGAGGTATGAATGGTTCTCCTCGAAATTTAAACTTTCTAATAGAAAGCATACCAGAAGGATCTACCTATACCGTTACTGGAATTGGCAGATATGAATTTCCAATGGTGTCAATATCTATTGAAAGAGGAGGACATGCCAGAGTTGGATTTGAGGATAATGTGTATCTTTCTAAAGGTGTTTTGGCAAAGTCAAATGGAGAATTAGTTGAAAAAGTGGTTAAAATAGCAGAAGAATTGGGGAGAGAAATTGCAACACCAAAGGAAGCACGTAAAATCCTTACTATATAATTATAAAAATAAAAAAAAATTCTTTGAGATTATTATGTATAAAGAATTAGCTCAATATTATGATTTGATTTATTCATGGAAAGATTATAAAAAAGAAGTATGTAAAATCAAAAAACTTATCAAGAAATGTAAAATTTCAGATAATCCCAAGCTTCTTGATGTAGGTTGTGGAACAGGAAGTCATCTCGAATATTTAAAAGATAGGTTTATCTGTACTGGCATTGATTTAAATGATGAGATGCTCAAGATTGCTAAATCCAAGTTAGACGAGATTAGTTTTATTCAAGCAGACATGATAAATTTCAATTTAGAGGATAAATTTGACATTATTACCTGCCTTTTTAGTGCGATTGGTCATGTAAAAACTTATGATAATTTAGAAAAAACTATACGAAACTTTGCAAATCATCTAAAATCTGGTGGAATTGTAATCATCGAACCATGGTTTACAAAATCAACATATTGGGTCGGAACACCAGGAATGACAACTTATGATACTAAAGACATTAAAATCGCAAGATTAAATACAACGAAGTTAGAAGAAAATCTTTCAGTAATGGATATGCATTATTTAATTGCAGAGCATGATAAAGATATTAAATACTTTGTCGAAAGACATGAATTAGGGCTTTTTGAAACCGAGAAATTTTTAGAAATCATGAAAGAATCTGGATTTGATGCAGAATTTTTGAAAGATGGATTGATGAGGCAAAGGGGATTATATTTAGGTATAAAGTTATAAAAATTAAGGTTTGGGATTATAATGAAAAAAGGGAATAAATATGGTACTCATAGGGTTATTAAACCAAAAGGGGCACTTCCCCAACCAGCCACTAAAATTTCTAACGATATGGAAATCTTTGACAATGAAATATTAATAGATGTGGATTACTTAAATATAGATTCAGCTAGTTTCACCCAACTTAAAGAAGAAGCTAAGGGAGATATTGAAAAGGTTAAAACAAGAATAATAGAAATTGTTGAAGAAAAAGGTAAAATGCAAAATCCGGTAACTGGTTCTGGAGGGATGCTTATTGGAAAAGTTGAGAAAATTGGGGAATTATTGAAAAACAAAATTAGTATTAAGGAAGGAGATAAAATTGCAACGCTTGTCTCTCTTTCTTTAACTCCATTAAGAATCGATAAGATAATTAATATTAACCCTAATATAGATCGAGTAGAAATTGAGGGGAAGGCAATACTTTTTGAAAGTGGGATTTATGCTAAACTCCCAGAAGATATGGAGGATACATTAGCATTAGCAGTTTTGGACGTAGCAGGAGCACCAGCTCAAGTCAAGAATTTGGTAAAACCCGGAAATACAGTTTTAATTTTAGGTGCTACAGGAAAGTCTGGACTACTTTGTTCCTATGTTGCCAAAGGGTTAGTTGGTAAGAAAGGGAAGGTTATTGGTCAAGCAAGAAACGAGGAAAGAGCCGAATTTCTTCTAAACACTGAATTTTGTCATGAAGTAATAGTAGCTGATGTTTTAAATCCTATGGATGTTTTAGACAAGGTTCTGGGAGTTAATAATGATAAGGAAGTTGATATTGCCATCAATTGTCTTAGCATTTCTAATACAGAATTATCCTCTATTCTTCCTGTTCGAAATGGTGGTATTGTATATTTTTTTTCTATGGCTACTAGCTTCACTAAAGCCGCACTTGGGGCTGAAGGTGTTGGAAAGGATGTGGTTATGATAATCGGGAACGGATATACATATAATCATGCGAATATTGCATTAAATCTATTAAGAGAATCATCTGTTCTAAGAGGAATTTTCAAAAATAAATACGCCTAAGATTTTGAAATTTTAAAAAAAATGGGGAGAATTATTTTTTATATCGATTTCTTAAAAGTATCAATGTAGAAATCCCAAAAATACTAACTAGAAGTAATGTATCGTATCCAGGAATTTGGTTTGGCCTATTTCGAGTCGTAATTTTCACAACGAGAACTTCATCATAACCAATATTCCCCCCTTTATCTTCTGCATAAAATCTTATTGTAGTTGGTCCATCAGGAATTATACTCCATGTATCGTCATCTATTATACCGATTAATTCTGTAAATGTAGTGTTTGTTATACCGCCATCTAAAGTATACCACAAATGAATTAAGTTTGCTTCATCTACAGATATACTATAAATTGGAGGATAATCGATGATTTCCTCGCCTAATTCAGGAACAAGGATATTAACTATTGGTATGTAAATGTCTTTACTTACAAGAACTTCAGCAAATACTTCATTTCCCCCTTTATCTCTTACGTAGAATCTTATAATAACTGATTCATTTCCTTTCAGATCCCATTCCGCTTTACTAATAAATCCTGTAAAACTAGTAAATGTAACATTTGTTAATCCGTAGTCAAGTGTATACCACATTAAATCTATGTTTGGTTCTAAAATTGTAAGTTCAAAGTTTGGGGCTTTAATACCGCACATTTGATGCATTTCAGGTGAAATTATGTCAATTATAGGTAAACTAATATCTTTTCTTACTGTAACCGCAGAGTCTCCTATATTAGCCGCCTCATCCTCAGCATAAAACCTAATTGACACGGTTCCATTTCCCATTTTATCCCATTCAGCTTGATCAATTTGACCTGTAAGACCGCTAAACTCTAGAACAGTTACACCATTATCAATTGAATATGTTAAATTTTTTAAATTTGGTTCCACAATGGAAAGGCTAAAGGTTGGAGCTGTTGCACCAAATATTTCATTTTCAGACGGACTGTTAATTGTTATTAGTGGTTCAATAATATCTTTTACAATAATTGCTTCTTCATAGCTTAGATGTCCTAAAGTATCATTTGCATAAAATCTAATTGAGACAGTTCCGCCACTTCTTTTATTCCATTCTGTTTCATCGACTGTACCAGTAAAACTACTAAATGGAATATTTGTTAAACCATTATCGAGTGTGTACCACATTGAATGAAGATTATTTTCTATAACAGTTATTGAATAAGCTGGAGCATCAAATCCAAATATAGTATTTTCAATTGGCAAGACAATGTTGATCTGAGGTGCGAGTATATCTTTTCTTATCATAACTTCAGAAAAACCAACATTCCCTAATGAGTCATTAGCATAAAATCGAACAATTACGGTTCCATTTCCTTTTTTATTCCATTCTGTTTGACTAATATCATCCATTAATAATGAAAAGGTAATATTGGTAATACCATTATCCAGTGTGTACCACATTGAATCCAAATCTGGTTCCACTACAGAAATATTATATGTAGGTGCAAGAGTACTGAAAAGTTCATTTTCCTTTGGTTTGTGGATGATGATAATTGGATCACTTGTTTCTTTTCTTACAGTAACTTCATCAAATTGTTCATTTCCTCCTCTATCTTTCACATAAAACCTAATTGTAACTGTTCCATTTCCGTGTTTTTTCCATTCTGCTTGATCAATTTTCCCGGTTAATTCGGTGATTGAAATATTAGTAATACCGTTATCTAAGGTGTACCATATTAAATCTATATTGGGTTCAATAACTGAGATATCAAAGGAAGGAGATATTTTTCCATATAATTCATTTTGAATTGGCGAATTTATTGTTATAACCGGTTTAATTATATCTTTTCTGATTAAAACTTCAGCAAAACTTTCATTCCCCCAAGTATTGTTGGAATAAAATTTGAGATTTATAGTACCATTACCAAATTTGTTCCATTCTGTTTGGTCTATATAACCCGAGTATTCTGTAAAAATGATATTTGTCACACCATTATCTAGAGTATACCAGGTTGCATTAATAGATGCTCCAAAAATTGATATTTGATAATATGGTGCTGATGTGCCATAGACATCATTATTATTTGGACTAATAATGGTGATTATAGGTGGGATTTTATTAGATATCTCAGAACCTATATTTGGTATTGGATCATCTTCATGGATTTCATGAATAAATACCCAATCAACCCAAACCCTTAAAGCATTATCATCATAATTTCCATCCCAATCTTGTCTTGTAAGCATTCTTAGAGCTGTTCCCTCTTTGTTTAAATTCTGATTAGAACGAATACTATTCATATAATGCCTCCCCGCAGGATAGTCATAACATCTGGTCATAAATTTAATTGGGATAGTTTCTGAAGAGGGAAATGAAGCAGTATCATCATGAGTGGCAATAAGTGTATTGTTTTCAAAAAATTGAACTACAGTAGAATTTAAGTAATAAATATCTTGTAATAACCAAATCCATTCAGGACCCCCTACATCAGCAAAAGACTGAGATGTTCCACCTTCGGTTCTTGTAATTGTATCATCTGTCGAAAGACAAATACCATTAGGAGATTTGCTACCATATGTTCCTCCAGTAGTGTAAAAATCATGCCATCCTATAATGGTTCCTATACCCATGTATATATTAAAACCACTCATCAATACTTTTACTAAGCTATCCTCTACAGTAACAGTGAATGTTCCAGTTCGAGTAACTTTTTGCTCATTCCACTTGCTTAAATTCAAGCTAGTTCCTTCAAAATCATCAAAAAATTCAAATGTTTTCTCTCCATCCGACATTGATAAAGCATATGGATTTCCATAATACATATAAAAATGAGAAGTTCCTTGTTCTATTATTTTAACCCAAATTATTGAATCACCAACAGTATTCCATGATTCAATCCAGTAATCTAAGTATGTTCCATTAGTGCTATAAAATCTAAGATCACTTCCGTCTAAGTTAGTTTTTGTATAATCGAAATTAGTTGTATTGAGTATGACCTTTATTTGATAATTCCCTTTAGGGGTAGAAGGATTTAAAGAGATTTCTCTAAAGTACAACCATTCCTCCAAATTATCTTCATGTAGTTTTGGATAGTTTGTATTGTTGAAATAATCAGCATTTATATCATTATTATTCCAGTTAAATGATACAGTACTGTAAATATTAAAAAAGATTAGGAGTATAAAAATTACAACAAAACCTGCACATTTATTACTTTTAAACAATCTATTCATGAATTTCTGCCCTTGATTTATATATTGAATTATAAAAAAGAATTACAGCATTCTATATAAATATTAATAGTTATTATCCTTTTTGCAGAAATATGCAATCTATGCTCTAGGTCCATAATGTATAAAAATCTGATGCTTAGTACAATTTTTTAACTTTTTAGAATTATTAACTATAACATTATGAATGTGGGGTACTTCTCCCACAAATCTCTAAATATCCTTAAAGTTTAACATATATAAAATACTTATAAAGATTGTAAATCAAAGATTATAGGTCTTCAAAATGAAAGTTAATAGGCGAAATGAATTATTTTCTAACATAAGTGATGAGGATTGGAATGATTGGCGCTGGCAAGTTAAAAATAGAATTTCTACATTGGAAGAGCTTAAGAATTTTATTACCCTTACAGAGGAAGAAGATGATCCACGAATACTTAGAGAATATAGAATGGCAATAACTCCCTACTATCTTTCCTTAATTGATCCCAATGATCCCTATGATCCTATTAGAAAACAAGCTATTCCAACCATTCATGAGCTAGAAAAATACACTGGTGAACTTGAAGACCCGCTTAGTGAGGATATTGATTCTCCTGTTGAGGGGTTAACCCATCGTTATCCAGACAGAGTATTATTTTTGGTTACAGAGGTTTGTTCGATGTATTGTAGGCATTGTACAAGAAGGAGATTTGCAGGGCACGCTGACATGGCTCCACCTAAATCCCAAATAGATGATTGTATAGAATATATCAAAAATACTCCCTCGATAAGGGATGTTCTACTATCTGGCGGGGATGCATTATTAATCTCTGATAAAAAACTGGAAGAGATTTTAAGGAGATTAAAAGAAATACCTCATGTAGAAATAATACGTATTGGATCGAGAGCCCCAGTCACAAATCCGTTTCGGATTACTCCAGAGTTATGTAAAATGCTAAAAAAATATCAACCAATCTGGTTTAATACTCATTTTAACCACTCGAATGAAATTACAGAAGACTCTACAAAAGCATGTGAATTGTTAGCAGACGCAGGCTTACCTCTTGGCAACCAATCCGTTCTATTAAGAGGAGTAAATGATTGTATTCATATAATGAAGAAATTGGTACAAGATTTGGTAAAGATTAGAGTACGACCATATTATATTTATCAATGTGATCTTTCTTTAGGGCTTGGTCATTTTCGAACTAGTGTCGCTCAAGGAATTGAAATAATTGAAGGATTGAGAGGACATACTTCGGGATTATGTGTTCCGACTTTTGTAGTTGATGCTCCAGGAGGAGGTGGAAAAATTCCTGTAATGCCAGATTACACCATTTCTCAAGGCAATACCAGAGTGGTATTAAGGAATTTTGAGGGTGTCATAACCACTTATGAAGAACCAAAAGATTACGTACCAAATTGCCATTGTGAAGAATGTGAGAAACAAATCGGGGTAAGTGCTTTGCTAAGTGGCCAAAAGATGACAATTGAACCCAATGATCTAGTTCGAAAGTCGAGGAGAAAGCTAAACCATAAGTAAAAAGAATTATTAATCTAGTGAATATACTTAAATTAGTCTTAATCCTTATAATAACTTGTCATTTCCCATTGTTATTGAATTTGTATGAACCAGAGGGTTTTAATTGTTTAATTCAAATACTGAAGACTTAATTTTAGCTAAAAAACTTCTGTTTGAGAGTAAGTATCAGCAAGCTCTAAAGGTAATGAATAATTTCGAAAAAAAAGCAGTTAATACAACTGAAAATTTAGTCAAATGTTACCTTCTCAAGTGTGAGCTATTAATTCAACGAGGGTTGTATAAAGATGCTCACGAGCTCGCCAAAAAAGCATTTAAAGAATCATTAAACGTGAATAACATTCTCTTAACCATTGATACATTACTTTCAATATCTAAGGCTCGTTCTTATAGGGGAAATCAAGAAAAAGTTTCAGGATCAATTAAAAAAGCCGAAACTCTATTAAATTCTTATACAAAAAAAACTTCAAAAGACTATATGCTCCGAAAAGCATATCTACTTGATCTTAAAAGATCTATGGATATATATAGCATAGATCAGCAACTGAAGTTTATAGAACTAAGTATAATTATACGTAAGAAATTTGGAACTAAATTTGAAATAATTGAATCATATCTTAGTTATGTTTATCATATTGGTCTAATTAAAAATCAAGTGGATCGTGGTTTGGAACTTCTGGAACAAGCTTATGCATTAGCAACAGAAACGAACAATATATATTATATTGCGTGGTGTTTAATATATTTTGGATTGTTTTTTAAAATAAAAGGTGATTTTGATAAAAGCCTTGTTTACATAAAACAAAGTTTAGCTTTTTTTGAAGAAATTGATAATAAAACTCTTACCGGAGGGTTATTAAGTCAGATTGGAGAAATTTATAGGCTTTTAGGTGATTTAGAACTTGCTTTTGAATATACGGAACGAGGTTTATCAATACGAGAAAAATTGGGAATTCCAACAGATATTTCTACTGCTCTTGGCATTTCAATTGATTTAGCCGTTGAAATGGGTAATTTGGATTTGGCAAAACAATATTTACTCCAATTAAAGCAGCTAGATGATCAAATAAATAATCAATGGATTCATATTGCCTATCTTTCCTGCAAAGCGTCAATATTAAAAACGAGTAAGAGAGCTAGAAATAGAGTAGAAGCAGAAGAGATTTATAAGTGGATAATTGAAGAAGGGGATAGAGGAGGAATAAAATTTGAATCGTTATTAGGATTATGCGATTTATTACTCACAGAATTACGTATGACCAATGAAATTCGGGTTTTAGATGAACTAGAGCCGTACGTATATCAATTAGAAGCACTTGCTGAATCTAATAATTCATTCTATTTTTTAGCAGAACTTTGTCTCTTACAAGCAAAAATCTCATTGATCACATTAGACCTCAAGGGAACTCGTAGATTTTTGATTAAAAGTCAACAAATTGCAGAAAGATATGGATATAAACAATTAATCTTGAAAATTAATCATGAACAAGAATATTTAACAAATTTATTGGATAAATGGGAGAAAATTGAAGAAATAAACGGAGATTTTCCATCTATTGATAAAAGAATGGAATTTGCAGGGCTAGATGAACAATTGGAGGGTATGTTACGAATTCGCAGAACAATAATAACTCAAATTGTTGAAGAAAAAGTAACAATCCATAAAGAAAAAAAAGTTTGCCTTATTTGTAAAGGTCAAGTAAAGGGTATGAGTTATATTTGTAGATGTAATGCTTTATATTGTGAAAAATGTGTAAAAGCATTAATTGATTTAGAAAATGTTTGCTGGGTATGTGAAGCACCGTTAGATATAACGAGATCCCAAAAACTTAAAGAAGATAACATACCCAAAATTCTGAAAGACAACTGATCTATATTATAATCTATATATTAAATAATTAAGATTTATTTCTATTACTATTGAAGAATAGACATGGTTTTTGGCGAGAAAATGGATTTCATGATTGAGTATTTGAAAAAATTTGAGAATTATAAAATCATCTCAATTATAGGACTTGCCAAAAATGTTAGTAAAACCACTACTTTAAATTATATTATAAGAAATATAGGAGAACAAATCGTTTTAGGTCTTACATCAATAGGAAGAGATGGAGAAAAATATGATGTTATTACTGAGCTCCCTAAACCTAGAATCTATATCACTAAAGGAACTCTTATAGCAACTGCTAAGCAGTGTTTTGAACAAAGTAATATTAAGTTTGAATTAATTAAAGAAACAGGATTTAACACTCCATTAGGAGAAATTATGATATTGAAAGCAAAAACTGAAGGCTACATTGAATTAGCTGGTCCTTCGATAAATAGCCAGTTAGCGAAAATTTGCTCGGAACTAAGTAGTTTAGGATGTGATTTAATCTTAATTGATGGAGCTTTTGATAGAAGGTCTTATGCTACACCTTTAATATCTGATGCTACAATTGTGTCCACTGGCGCTTCAGTATCAAGAAGTATGAAGGAAGTAATTGATTTAACGATCCATACTGTTCAGCTATTAGGGTTAGAACCTGAAAATGATCAAGAAATTATAGATTTATGTAATGAAATAATAAGAAAATCAAAAGTTGGTATTATTACTAAATCACATTCAATAATCAATTTAGAAATAGCTACCGCCTTAGATTCGGCTCAAGATATTATCAAAAGTCTGGATGATAATTCTCAATACGTTGTAATAAAAGGGGCTATTACTGATAGATTTTTGGAAGATTTAATGAAATATTCTCAAAAATATAAAGGAATCACGTTTCTAGTTGAAGATAGTACCAAATTGTTTATTAGTAAGAATATCTTTAAAAAATTTCAAAAAAAGGGTGGAATATTAAAAGTTCTTAACCCAATAAAGCTTATCGGTCTAACTATAAATCCAACATCCCCATACGAATATCAATTTGATAAAGATAAATTTTTACGAGCACTAGCAGAAGAACTTAACATCCCCGTATATAATCTTGGAGTTAATGATTAAATTTAGTTTATATTTATATATTTATTAAAATTGGTGAATTATATGAAGAAAATTTCAAGTAAATTGAACTTAGACTTTTCGATAGTAGCTAAAGCAAGGGAAACTGCAAAAGAAATTGCGTTGAAAACTCAAGAATTTATTGATCAGCATACAACTAAAACTATCGAAAGAACAGTATGCAGATTTCTGGGAATTGATGGTATTGATGAATTTGAAGTACCATTGCCTAATATCGTCGTTAATCATATCGAAAGAGAAAAAGGTTTAACAAGAGGAATTGCTATTTATATCGGTAATGCTATTCTAAGTACAAAACTTTCTCCCCAAGAAATAGCTGAGAAGGTTGCCAAAATGGAATTGGATTTAACCAATCTTCCTTTAGAAAATTTTACAGAGATAAAATCAATCCTTAATTCGCTTGCTAAAGAAAAGTTAGATTTAATTTCTCAAAACAGAAGAAAAAGAGATGAGCTTCTAGAAAAATACGGTGACAAAAAAGGACCTCTTATTTACGTAATCGTAGCAACAGGAAATATTTACGAGGACATCATACAAGCTCAAGCTGCTTCAAGACAAGGAGCTGACGTAATTGCCGTAATAAGATCGACTGTTCAAAGTCTTCTGGACTATGTTCCTTATGGTCCTACTACAGAGGGTTTTGGAGGAACTTATGCAACACAAGAAAATTTCAGACTAATGAGAAAAGCTTTAGATGAAGTTAGTGAAGAATTAGGAAGGTATATTCGTCTAACTAACTACTGTTCAGGATTATGTATGCCAGAAATTGCTGTAATGGGTGCTTTTGAAAGACTTGATATGATGCTGAACGATGCTCTCTATGGTATCCTCTTTAGAGATATAAATATGAAAAGAACTCTTATTGACCAATACTTTTCAAGGATGATAAATGCTTA
>JBHLLU010000039.1:0-36209 GCA_048938895.1 Promethearchaeota archaeon | reverse complement strand
ATATGTGGTATGATCATCTTGATTGTTGGAGGAGTGAACCTTGCTATATTTTTCTTTATCCCAAACTCACTCCCTATCTACATGTCGCTATCTATATCTACAATTCTCATGATCTCTGGTATAATAGTTATTTATGTTGGTGTGGCAGCTGAAATGAAAGCGTGGAAGAATCTAAAAACATTCTTTGAGAGTAATTTTAAGATGTTTCCAGCAGATATTTCCGAAGAAGCTGTAAAAGGGTGTGATAAACTAAAAAAAGGTACTCTTTTAATCTCATTATGGTTCTTAATCGTTCCTGCAATTATCGGCTTTGTCTATCAAGTGAAAGGTTATTTTATGCTCGCATCATTAAATAAATTACCAACTGAAAACTCTCCGGAATCTTCAGATATAGAAATAGTCGTACCTAAACCTCAGCCAATAAGAAATCTTGAGCGGGAAATTAATTTTTGCCGAAATTGCGGAGCAAAATTGACCGAAGTAGGGAATTTTTGTATGTTATGTGGTTCAAAAATTAACTAAACTTTTTTTTAAATCTTTATCTATTTTCTATTTTAATATTTCAAGATAACTTTAATAAATTTAGACTATTTTTCCTCTTTCGGTATTTCTTCCCCGAGTAAAACAGGAGCTACACAAGCAAATATCCAGCATAGCATCATAAGGATTAAAGTAATAGTATAACAGATCCGATTGTTACTTTGAAAACATTCAACACTTATTGTTATCCATGATATCGTACAACCAATTAATAAAGAATAGGAGATAATAATTGAAATTAACCTTAATTTCTTAGCTTTTTTCCTTTTCTTAGCTTTTTCTTCATCCTCTGATCCATGAATTAAGTTAGTAAAACAAAAAGGACAGATTTCATAGAACTCCTCTAATTTTTCCCCGCAAGTTGTGCAATTTTTCATATTCCCGCAAATTGTACAATAACATACATTATTCCATTAATAGTTACATTTCAGATTATCAGAATTATAAGTTTTCTAAAAGATAGAATGGAAATTTCTAAAAAACCCTAAATCTCTTTGGATTAATAATCTGGTTTCCTAAATTTAGTATCATAAAAGGATATAGACAACAACTCCATGTTTTACAAGAATTTATGATCAAAAAAAACATACTTTCATACAAACTTGAAGAAGCTCTTGGTAGGAGGTAATATTCATTGACCTAAAATAAATACAAAATTTAGAGAATAACTAATAATAACTATAAAAAATGGTAACTTATCATAAACATATAAATTGTTTTTACAATTTTTTACCATAAAAATATGAGATGGTTATTATGTCAAAAATAGATGTAGATTCATTAGGAAACACAAGAGAGGGAACATTTGAATATGATTGGAAGGCAGCTGCTTTGTATAATTTGGGAATTGGTGCACAAGCAGAAGACTTACCTTTTGTCTATGAGAGAGTACAAGGTGGTATGAAAGTTTTTCCGAGCTTTGCAACGATAGTAGCAGGTAGCGCAATGATATTCCCCCCTGGCACCGATTTTGTGCGACTCTTACATGGTGAACAATTTATTCGTCTTTATGCACCTTTTAAAGCAAGTGGAAAAGTGAACACAAAAGGGCTTATAGAGCATATTTATGATAAGGGTAAAGCTGCTGTTATCCACATAAAAGTATCCGGACATTCCCCAGAAGACGAGCATTTATTTGATGCAAGGTATGTCTATTTCGTTGGTGGTGCAGGAGGTTTCGGTGGAGACCCCGGACCAAAAACGATACCTATAAATCCTCCAGAGGGTAAAGAGCCAGATTTTAGCAGTCCTTATCAGACTAGTACAAATCAAGCAGCATTTTATCGATTAAATGGAGATCTTAATCCATTACATATCGATCCGAACTTTGCTAAAATGGCAGGTCAACCAAGACCGATCCTTCATGGTTTATGTACATACGGGATTGCCACGCGTGCTATTGTAAATGAGTTATGTGATGGGGATGTCTCTCGTTTTAAAGAGTTCAGTGCTCGATTTAAGAGCCCTGTGCTTCCAGGTGAAAAAGTTGTGACCGAAGGATGGAAAGATAATGGACGCTATATTATCCAAGTGCGAAAAGAAAATACTGTAGTCTTAGGAAATTCCTACGCTATTGTAGAGTAAATAATAATTTTTAAAATATTTATTTTATTTTTTGTAGAAAATTTAAACTCCTACTTTCTAGATTACTTATCTCTCAGTTTTTCTTGAATGGAGTTCTTATGTTCGATGCAAGTAAAAATGAAGATTAATTTAATAGTAAAGAAATTATACTATCCTTTAAATAGAATAAATAGATAACAGAAATTTAATAATAAAAAGGTGATCTTCGTTGTCTAAATGCCCATATTGTAAAGAAGAACTTGAATTAGAACTTGAAATAAAGCCAGCACCCATCAATGACAAGTTTAAAAATGATTTATTACAAGCCTATGAAAGTTTCATAGAAATTCAAGCTGAAGTTGTCCCATTTGGAGGGAAAATGTTAAAAAGAATGGCACAATATAGTCTAAAATTTGTTAACCGATATTTAGAACTTATAGGAGCCATCCCGTTAATAATTCACTTTTGTTCAAGATGTCATTCTGTGATAACCTCAGAATCATTATTTGATTTAATGTCTTCACGAAGTTCAAGTTCCTCTTAAAAAATAGAAAGTTATACCTAAGGGGGAATTAGATGTCACACTCTAAATTCTCCTAAATCTTTTCTTTCTTTAGGTTTGTGGTCTTCAATGAATTCATAACTTTGATGTTTAAAATACGTATCATAAAGTTTTGCATAGTATCCTCCGTTTTTCATTAATTGTACGTGGTTGCCTTCTTCCAGTATCTTTCCATTATCAAGCACAATAATCCTATCAACATGTTTAACAGTTACTAACCGGTGAGCGATGACTATAGTAGTTCGCCCTTCCATAGCTTTTTCCATAGCCTCTTGAATCTTAGTTTCTGTAAATGGATCCACTGAAGCAGTAGCTTCGTCTAAAATGAGAATAGAAGGATCTTGTAATAATACCCTAGCAAAAACAAGTAATTGCTTTTGTCCCATTGATAGAACTTTTCCTCTTTCCATAATTCGAGTTTTTAGTCCATTATCTAAATCTTCTACCCATTCTACACCACCAGATTGATTTAAAACTGAAATAACATCCTCATAAGCAGCATTAGGTAATCCATATTTTATATTATTTTCAATTGTGTCATTCCATAGAAATGGTACTTGTCCAATATATCCAACCTGTCGACGGTACTCATTTAATTTCAAATCTCTGATACTTCTCCCATCAATTTTTACTGAATCATCCCCAGATTGGAATTCATATAATCTTAACAATATTCTAGCTAATGTTGTTTTCCCTGCACCTGTATGTCCTACTATAGCAATAGATTCACCTGACTCGATTGTTAAATTAAAATTTTCAAAAATTGGGAGTCCTGGAGTATAGCTAAAATTAAGATTTGTCAATTCTATTTTACCTTTAATACTAGGAAAAACATAATCTCCTTCTTTAATATCTGCCTCAGCATCTTGAAGACTAAAAATCCGTTCAGCAGCACTCATTCCTTGTTGAAATTGAGGCCAAAAGTTAACCAGTTGAAGTAAGGGATTAAAAAGTAGACCAAAACTTTGAAGTATTAAATACCAATCTCCTACACTTATAACTTGTTGGTAAATCGCAGTACCACCTATATATAGGAGAACACCATAAAGAATGAATATAATCGTATTTATCAAAGGCCATAGCATATTCATAGCTAAATCTTTTCCAATGCTCACTTTTTTATTCTGTTCGTTAACAAATTCAAACTCTTTAAGTAACTTTTCTTCTTGTCGAAATGTTTTCGCAATTTGAATTCCACTCATTGTTTCCTGTACAAAAGCATTCACATTGGCTAAAGATCTTTGACCAAGCAATGTTTTTTTTCTGACGAGTTTTCTAAAGGAAAAGGTGAGTAAAAATAGAAACGGAACCACAGTAAATATAATACAAGAGATTAGAACATTGATCATCAACATTGGTACTAAAACAACTATTAAAATTAATAATGAAGCCAATCCAGTAATAGTTATATTAATCATCTCCCCAAAACGGGTTCCATCATTATTAATTCGACTTACAATTTTTCCTGTAGGGTATTTGTCAAAGAAAGAAAGATCCTGTAAAAGTATGGCATAATTTAATTTAAAACGTAATTGGAAGCTTAATTCAGAAACAATTTTAAAGAGAATCATTTGGATTACCACATTAAATATAAAATAGAGCAAATTTAAACCAAGGGACACTAGAATAATGAGAGCTATAAATGGAATGACATAATTTGATTGATCTAATTTCTCAATTATCTCTCGAGTCAATACGGGTAATATCCCAAAACTAAAGGAATTGATTATCATAAATACAATGACAATAAGCATTGATTTACGGTATGGTTTGAATAATTTGACTATTCGAGAGAGGAGTTCTTTATCACTGTAAACTCTATCGTATTCTTCAGCATCTAACCCATAATATGTCATTTCTCTGCCTCTCCAATTAATTCTGAATAGGTTTTATCAAATCGTTTTATGAAAATTTTTCGATATTCTTCTGATGATTGTAACAATTCTTTATGAGAACCCTTCGCTACTATCCTTCCTTTTTTCAGTACGATTATTAGGTCAGCCCACCTAATTTGACTTAGTCTATGAGTAATAAGTAAGGTAGTCCGACCACGAAGGATTTTGGAAATAGCTTCTTGTATCTTTTCTTCAGTCTGGGCATCAATAGCAGATGATGCATCATCCAGAACTAAAATTTTTGGATCAGATAAAAAGGCTCTCGCTATTGCAATTCTTTGTCTCTCTCCACCACTTAATTGCACTCCCCTTTCCCCAACTTCCGATTCATATTGATCAGGGAATTCGCTTATAAAGTCGTGAGCTTGAGCTTGCTTAGCTACATCAATAATTTCATCTTTTGTAAAACTTTCCCTCCCAAACGCTATATTTTCATAAGCAGATTTAGAGAACAAAAATACATCCTGTTCGATATAGGCAATTTGATCCCGTAAGGAATTTAAAGAAAACTCTCGTACATCAATATTATCAATTGATATTTTCCCTTCATTAACATCATATAACCGAGAAATTAATTTAGTCAAGGTAGTTTTTCCTGAACCTGTTGTGCCAACAATTGCTACTGTTTGACCAGGAAATATTTCAAAACTGATATTTTTCAATACATAATTGGTCGTTCTTGGATAACGAAAAGATACATTATCAAATACTAATTTACCCTCTATTTGTTTTATTGTCGGATTATGAGGATTTGAAATCTCTGATTCAGAAAGCATTTTTTCAATTAGTCTTTCTGCTCCTATTGAGGCAGCTTTGATATAAAAAAAGCTATAAAGACTTGAATCGATGGCGTTTCTTAAAGTAGTTAATAATCCTAAAAAGATAATAACATCGGTCACTAACATCAAATTAAAATAACTAAGGATAAATCCATGAGTTAATCCCAGAGTTATTGCGACAGCTATAAGCAATCTGGGATAATAACGAGCTTGGATATAGCCAGCTTTAATGGATAGATCCCTAAAAATTACAGCAGATGATCTATATTTCTCAATACTTTGCTTTTCCTGTGCCATGCTTTTAATCACTTCAATTCCATCAAGAGATTCATTCAAAATTGCATTCATATTCGCAAATTCTGCTTGTCTCGATCGGAAAAGAGGTGTTAATTTGGTAACATAAGTTTTCAGTGAATAAAGAAAGGAAATAACAAAAACTATAGGAATAATACCTAATTGAGGTAAGTCTGGAAATACTATAAAGATGGTAATTATTGGTACAAAGATACTATTTAACGCATATACTAAATTGGAGATTCCTGGATTGATTAAGAAATTTAGAAAGCGAACATCATTTGTCGCTCTTGCCATAATATCTCCAATCGCTTGTCTATCATGAAATGATTGACTTTTCCCAAGTAAACTTATATAAAACTCCCTTCTTGCTTCTGCTTCTAAATTTTGAGCTAAAATAATCCTTGAGACCCTTTGTATAACTGCAATTAATTGGGTTCCCAAGGAAATTGAGAGATATAAAATTGTCCAAAATAAAATATTCGGTGTAGTACCTCCGAACATGTGAGTGATGGTATCTTCAATTGCCCATCCAAGGATAACGATATTAAATGAAAGCATAAAATTAGCCACTATACTAAGTGTGATATACAGAAAGAGTAAAAATTTATTCTTTTTATGAAAGAGATGTGCTAAAATCCAAGATCTGGGACCTTTAAAACGCTTTTTCTCAAAAGGATCTTTTTCAAAACTAAATTCTGAATTTAAATATATAATATCATTAGGCTTTAATACAGAATTTTCTTCTATTTCTAATTCGCTCAACTTAATATACTCAAAAGAAAAAGATTTTGTATATTTAAATAGTATTGTGAATAAAAATCTATTCATTCCCTGGATAGTTTACCCGATTCATTAATTATTCTAACACATGAATTTAAACAAAATTATATATTAGAAGGTTTCTTACATTTCTGTTAAATATTATTACCACTGTTAAATTAATGACATCAAATCACATAGGTTTTGGATCAGAACCAGGGACTATTGGTGGACCAAATATCCGGATTGTCATGATTGAACAAAACCAAATCTTACTGTATAGACACCAGAGTGAAGATTACTGGGTACTTCCTGGAGGTGGTCCTTTATTTGGTGAAACCACTAAAGATGCTATAAAGAGAATTATCAAGAAAAGAGGAGGATTTGAGATCGAAGTTCAACGATTGTTATGGATAATGGAGAATTTTTTTGTTTGGAAAAGTAAAAGGGATACGCTTGACGGGAGAAAAATCCACGGAATAGGGTTCTTTTATCTGGTGGCTCCCAAAGAACCTGATGGGCCTTGGCAACAAGAAGAATTTCGTTCTATTGACTCTCCAGAATTTATCTTTAAATGGTTTAAGTTAGACGAACTTAGTCATGTCGACCTCAAACCAGGGTGTTTGAAACAATTATTGAAAAAGATTCCAAATAACCCCGTACATGTTGTTTGTCGTACTGAATAATTATCAATATTACTCTGGTTTTCTTAACATACACCATAAAGGTACAGGCGTTTCAGGTATTATTCCGTATTCAACAATTTCGAAACCATATTTTTGGTAAATTGACATAGCCTTTTCGGTATTAGTTTCCACATAAACAGGTAACCCATCACTCTCAATTGTTTTAAGCATAGTACTTATGAGTAAACCTCCATATCCTTTCCCTTGTTCTTTTGGTTCAACTGCTATATTTTGAAAATACCAATGATCAAAAGGTGCATGATGTCTATGTCTCTCTTCTTCATATTTAAAAATCCTCATAGTTTTTTTCATTGCTTCCATTTTTAAGCCTACTTTGCGCATGGTATAAATCCCCCCATGTCTCATCATAGACCAAGTAGAAGGATATACCTTATCAGGTGGCAACCATATTATAGTTCCTTCTAAGTTCTTAGACGTAGCATAAGTTAGTCCATATTTTATTCCATAATTATAGATCATATAAAATCCATATTGTGCCTTTTTCTTTCTTTCTTCCTCATCAGGATATGTATATACCATGATAGGATCATCTTGAAAAGCATTTCCCGCCATTGCACACGTCTTTTTAACATCATCCGACGTTAATTTATATAGGCTATCGATTTCATAATTATTATTCATATTTAAATTAAAAATAAACTCTATTTTAAAAAATTTGTAGACCAATAAAAGCAAAATTCCTATAATTCCTCAAAATCATTGCTTCAAAACATCATTAACTACTGAACATTCAAAAAGTTTAAAAAATTACTAATAGAAAATGGATTATTATCAAATAGGTAAACATAGTGAAAGAGAATGCCTTGTTGATCCTCAGGGTAAACCATTTTTCACTCTTGGAATTGTTCACTCTAAAGTATATTTCGAATTAAAAGGCAGGACGAATCTTGAGAGTAAAAACAATAATAAACTAGTTAAAAAAATTGTCTCTGATTTCCTTGATTGGGGTTTTAATTCAGCAGGTTATCACAGTCCTTTAGAAGTAATGGATTATTTACCGTTTATGCAAGATTCATACCTAGCTCCGATTTCATATTGGATGGGAAAACCTGTATATCCTGATGTATTTAATCCTATATATAAAAAGAGTATCGAAGATAAATTGGAAAGGATTTACAAAATTGTAAGGCATCATTCCAATCTAATCGGATACTATTGGACCGATACGCCCCGCTGGGACTTGAATAAAGCTCGTAATCAATATAATACTGATTGGGTGAGTACTTTCAGATCACTCTCGGCTTCTTCACCAGGAAAAGAAAAGTATGTAACATTCCTGTATGAGTTGATAAATGACCACGACGAATTAAAGATTTATTCGGGTATTAAAAATCCAAAGTATAAAGACTTACTGAAATCTGATTTTTCCAAATTAAACCTTGCACACCCAGTGGTCAAAAAGCATGATAGCGAATTCTTACGTCTTATTGCCCGTCAATATTATTCGATTGCGGCTCAAGTGACCAAAAAATTAGATCCTGATCATCTTATATTCGGAGATCGGTATTTAGCAGGTGATCATCCAATCGAAGTTCTTCAAGAAGCACTCCCATTCGTAGATGCTATATCGGTACAGCCATATGATGTTATATTTAATCCAGAATATTTCAATAATTTGCATTCAATAACAGGTAAACCAATTTTAATCTGTGACCATGCAATTAATTTTCCAACAAAAAAATTTCCTGAAACTATCTGGCTACAATGCCCAAATGAATTGGAAGCAGCAAAAGCTTATACAGAATATTTAAAAGCTTTGATTGAATGTCCTTATATATTGGGTTATCATCGTTGTCAATATATAGATCAGGAAACGTCAACTGGTTCACCGCTAAAGCAAGGGTTCCTCCGTACCAACGAAAAACCATATAAAGTCCTTTTAAAACATGTAAGAAAAACTAATTTGGAAGTTATGAAAACTTTTTCTGAAAGAACCGTGCAAAAACAAGATTGATGTCTTAGCATCAGCTCAAAGAAGTATAATTTTGTGTTAATATAAATACACCTTACTATGATATTAACGTGGCAAATATTTAAACATTAAATTTATCATGTTATTAGTAATTAAAAAAAAATAGATATGAAAAGGGTTGAGAGAGGAATTATTCTCATTAATTAGATGAAGATTCCTCCTAATGATTTTCATATTTTTTGTAATTTAATCAAAATGAGGTAAAAAATATGGCACCAACTGATTATTCAGCTCTTAAAGATGAAGTTTTAGAACTTATTGCTAATAAAAAGCACGGAAATGTTGTAAAGAAGCTATTAGGGGGATTTAAAAAGCTTGTACCCGATGAATATGATGCGATGGGTGAGATTTTCAAAGCTATTATCGAAGCTGATGTGGAGCAATTCAATGATAAAATATATAAAGGATTTATGTTCATGGCTTCAGCGAGATACGGACCAAAATTGGTTGATTTTGAAAAACATTTCATTAAGAACTTTTGTAAGCTTCCCGGTGAAGAATTTAAGGTAATTGCAGAGGGATGGCTCCAAGATGGTAATTCGGAAATTACTGGCATGCTTTACATATCGAATTTCAGAATTATTGCTTCAGGAAAGAAAGAAATTAAACAAGCGAGATTAAGTGGAATGGGCTTAGAATTTATTAGACTCGGATCCTATGCTGTCCACAAGTCAGTATCTGATTCAATCGCTAAATCTGTGGCAGCTGATATGGAAGCATCTAATATCTTGAATTATGGTCACATTTATCCAATTAAAGACAATTATGACATTGAAGAGAAGAAGATTAAAAAAGGTGTTATTAAGTATAAAGTAGATGTTCCTTTCACCGATAAAAAAGGGAAAGAAAAAGTATCTGACATGGATGTTACCATAATTATCAAGAAAGGACCTAAAATGGATAAAAATGTAGCCAAAGTAGCAGAAATACTCAAAAAAAATTCAAAATAATAATAACCAATACCTTCTTTTTTTTTTAGGTTTTCATTCCTCGAAGGCATTAATACACTAATTCCAAATGCATTTATAAATCCTTAATTTATTACTTTTTTGGTGTAAAAATTATGGTTGGAACAAAGGTTCATGTAGCATATGAGATAAAAGATCCACCGCTGATTGTTAAATCCAATGATGAAATTGAAGGAAAGATCATAATATCAAATGGAGAGAAAAAGGATAAAAAGTTAAAAAGCCTGTATATTGAATTATTTGATATGTATAAAGAACTAGTTACCACTAAAGACCTTGAAACTGGAGAAGAAACTGAATCTTGGAGAGATCAAAAGAGGGAATTGAAGCAATGGGATATTGCCTCAGGTGAGAAACTGAAAACAGGTGAAACAAAAGAATATCCTTTTAAGATTAAATTACCAACATGGCAAAAAAAAAAAGGGAAGGGAAAGGAAGATGAAATTTATGATAAATGGCACTTAGAACTACACTTTAAGCAAAAAACATCAATGGTTGCTTCTAGAGGATCTGAAAAACTAGACGCAACCTGTATATTACCCATAAAAGGCTCAAAATTCACTCCTTCCTTTGGGGATGTTAAATTAGCAAAAAAGCAAGCTAAACAAAAAAAAGCAGAAGAAAAATCAAAAGCTTCTGAGAGTTAAAATATCTTTAATTAGTTTTTTATATGTATCAATAATTTTATCCTTTTTTTTTTTTTTCTTTAATAGTCTAAATCTTTTTTCAAATTTAGTTTCAAATGATAAAACTGAAAAAAATCATCACTCACTCTTATGAGTAGCCCTTATAAGTTTTTTCAAATGAATTTTTTCAAAGACATAATGACTTATTAAATAGCAAAATAGGACAGTTAAAGGAAAAACTATTGCTAATTTTATAATAGCGTAAAGATTTAAGGATGCAAATCCAATGGATACTACTACAAGGATAATTGGATGAAGAAGGTACATATGATATGCACTAGTAGATAGGTTTCGTAATATAGGTCCTTGCTTGTTGAATTTTGCGTAAAAGATCTTGATCAAGACAAAAATAACTCCCATACAAATAACATTATCTACCAAAGCGAAAAGAAAAGCATGCAAATTGGCACCTCCTGTAAAATCTATAAAATCTACATCATTTGCTATAGCTACAAAAAAGTCGACATAAATTACAATAAATGAAATTATTATTGTAATTAGCCAGATTTTAACATGCTTTTTAGTCATCTTTTCGAACCAAAAATACCTGATACAGATAACACCAATACAGAACATCATTAGATACTGAATTAGTTGACCCCATGGTATTTCCAGCGGACGTACGTCTATCGGAAAGATTATACGTACTAAAAATGTAAGAAATCCTAAGCCAATAGCTAAAATAAGTAAATGTGAATATCTTGGGATGGAAAATTCATTTTTAACTTTTCGTTGTACTATTTCTAACTTGGTTATTTGACGCCAAATAGTATAAAGTGCAGTAAAGATTAGTAAAACCCGGAGGAACCACATAGGTCCTCCAAACGTTAGAAAATCAATGAAATCTTGCCATGAGATAAATTTACCGAAATAATAATCTAGTAGAGTTCCTTGTAATGTTGGATCAGCATCCCAAGGTGGAATCCCTAATTGAGATAATATATATATTATAATAGGGTTAATCAAAAAGATATATAAAAAAAGAGGGATGCCAAGACGAATAAGTCGTTCTTTCCAGAAGCTCCAAATACCTTTTCGATCATAGCTTTTCGGGGTGAAATATCCTCCCAATAAAAAAAATAATCCTAAAAGTGAGGTTTGAAACACTCCGCCTATTGAAGATAAAAGAAGAAAAAAGATATAGCTGATTGGATCAACTGGATTAGACTCTTTATAGTACCACCAACCTATCTCAGCATAAGTTACCATTACATGCCAGAAAATCACTAGAATTGTAAAAAGGACCTTTATATTGTCCAAGAAAAGGTACCTTACTTTCTTAGATTCTGCTTCCATAAATTCCACACTTCAAATTTATTTCTTCAAGTAACAACGGTTTAATTATATTTTGAGATTTAAAACTTTTAGCATTTTATGTAGGTTACTCGAAAGACCAGATTTTATTAAACATTTCTTTAAAATTAAGTGATGTTTCAGTAATTTACTTTTCAATAATTATTCGCTGGAAATATATATTCTCAGTTATTATTTTAACGAGTACTTTGGATGAATAATCTTTCCTTTTTCTGTTCCTTCTCCCACCTTTTGCGTTCTGAACGTAATTTAAATATATCAATATCCTTAAAAATTAGTCCTTCCTCTTTAGCTTTTAAAACTCTCTCCGTTCTATCCTTCTCTGGAGTATGTATGAATGAATTACCAAATTCAGCAACATTGGCGAAAAAACAGTATGCATAGATTGATCTTCGTGCATCGAAATGGGCAGCATTAAAATCCACTGTAACTGGAGTAAAGGCAGGGTTTAATATAATATCTACGGGGGGTTCAAAATTTTTCAATTCTACTCTTAGATCCATGTCAAGAAAATCCCTACAAATTGCGATTGCAATTCTCCCATATTCGGTGTTACATATAATTGTAGTATGGGGAAAATTCCCAACTTCTATTCCCTCTTTAAAACGTTCTCCCTCCCCAGTACTAATAATTGCTGGGATATGCTTTTCCTGCTCCCAAAGTATCCCTTCGGGAGCAAAAACCTTACTAATATTTCGTTTGGTACCTTGATCATGGAACGAACCTGGGATAATAAGCATCCCATACAATTTGGATAAATCTGCTATTTCTTCAAAAATTTCACCGTAGTTAAGATCTATTGTCATTTCTGGGAAAAGTAAAATATTAACTCTTTCATTATGCGCATTTTCAACCATAATTTTAATCTTAGATTTTAATTCTTCAATTTTTTCCTCCTTTATGCCTAAAAGACCAGCCGATTTCATTTCAAATAGCTCTTTCATAATATTTAACTTCTCAGAAACTCCTATTTGGGCAATACCAACTCTGCATTCCCGTTTTTGGACTTTAATGTATTCCTTAAACAAATCTTTATAGATTAATTGATATTTCTTTCCTTCTTTTGTCTCTTTCTGACTTCGTCGTTCCTCTTCGCTAAACTGACGGGCTTCGCTTAATCGAGGAGATTGACTACTTTCAAGTGGGCAAGAGGGAGCAAAAATCCCCATAGTGCTTCGAGAGATTGTGGGTTCTTTTATGGTGCTTAAAGCAGAAATAAGAATTGATTCTTCCTTTTCAACTCTATTTAATCGATCTTGAACTTCTCTCGTCTTATCTTTATAACCAGCTTTTCCAAATAATTCAACTGCAGATTTTAAATACTTAGCACCTATTCTTAAAAGTTTTCCTTTTTCCTGAAGATCTGTTTCTTCATCAGCCTTAATTAGTTGCCATGCAGCATCAAAATAAATAGAGGTAGCTTGTGCCCAGTCAGCAGCACTTTCAAATCCTCCATCCTGATAAGAGTTAGCTGCTTTACTGAGCATCAGTTTAACTTTTGGATATAATTCCTTTTTAAGATTTATTTCAATAGTTTCATCAAATTTACATCCATATTCAAGAGCTAAACAAAAAGTCGAATTTCCAGTAGCTAATAATTTTAATTTTGTATCAGTGAACCGTTTACTTGCATCTACAAATAATTCTGCAGCATCAGAAAACCTTTTTGGGTCCCTATATTCTTCAGCAAGTTCCATATTTTCCCATGCTCTGCAAAGATAATATACCGCTTCTAATTCCTCTCTCTCTCGTTTAATTCTAAATAAAATACAAATATCTCTGAATTGTGAAGATGCAAGAGCGAATTTTTCTGCAGCGGCAATATGTTCCCCCTGCTTTCCTAAGATCCTTGCTTCTTCAAGATTTATTCTTGCCCTACAATGATTCACCCTTACCTGAGCTACTTTTTCAAATTTAATGATTCTCTCTTTATCAAATTTATCGCTTGATCGCTCTTGGGATTTAATTAATGTTTTAATAGCTCCTTCAAATATTATTCCTGTCTTTTTAAAGCTTTCTATTGCTTCTTCATGCCTCTCTTGTTTACTTAGTTGTTCTGCTTCCTCTAAGGATATCCATCCAGAATAATATGATGCCTCATAAGCATAACTTCCTAAATCTTTTAATATATCATAAGCCTTCTTATAACGTTCCTTAGATTGTTTGTGATTTTCACGATTATGATATGATTTAGCCTCTTCAATATAGGCCCATGCTCGGACATAATTAGATTTCTCGATAATCCTATTCTTTAATAATTTGTATTTTATCATTTTTAATGACTTATCATATGCTTGTTGAGCCTGGTTGTAGTTTTCAGCAGAAACCATGTAATTACCTAAACGATCTTCTATACGAGCTAAATATTGATAACTAGCTGCTTCATATGAAAAGTATTTTCTATCGACGCTATCTTTTATTGTGAGGAGAAAAATTTCCCTTGCTTGATTCAAATCAGAGGATTCCCTTGTTATAATACCTAATTCTTCAAATAACAATCCAAGTCTCATTTTTTCTGTAAGCGTACCTGTTCGAGATAAAATTGCATAATCTGTTGATTTTTTTTGAGCATTGATGGCTTCCTTAAGGTGGTAAATCCTTTCTTCTCTTTTTTCAGTGATGTCTGCAAGAGTTTTATGAGCTTTATAAAGACATGTATAACCCCCCGCTCGAGGAAACCCTCCATCATATTTTAAGCCGAATTTTTCTGCCTGGTTTGCATATTGAAGCAAAAGTTGAGCATTTTCTCCCTGTTTTGCTTTTGAATCCGAGAGAATAGTAAGTTGAGAATAAGCTAATACCAAACCTTGGTATAACCATGCCATAACACCAGGAACATGAGGTCCATTCATTGCTTCTTTTGTGTATTGGATTCCTTTTTCAGCGTAAGTTTTACGTTGCGCTCTAGTAAAAAAGCTTCTTTGGGAGGAATTAGAGAAATAAAGTGCAGGCAAAACATTTGACATGGAACTATATATATTATAGGGATAAGTATAAATCTTTCCATATTCTAAACTCTCTTTGATGTCATTGAGAATTCTTTTCTGTAAATAATTAATTCGATTACTATAAAGGGCAAAATAATTTATAAAAAAAAGGCATGTAATTATTTCTGATTTTGATTTCGTTTTTTTAGCAGCCATCAAGGCTCTTTCTAGTAAATTCATCCCTTTATCAAGAATTTCATCTTGCTCCTTCTCATCTTCAATGAATTGATAAGCAAAGGAACAATAAGAAGCACCTGCTACCATATAAACCTGCATGAGAGCATATGAATCATCACTGTTCTCAATGAGTGTAATGCTTTCATCGCACTTTAATAAAATGCTCTCTTTATATTCCTTGTATCCCTCGTCTTTTTTAAAATCTATAATTGTTTCTATTGCATTGAAATTAATCATTAATTCCCTATTTAACGAATCAGCCAAAATCTGTAGATTGTCTATCTTTCTTGAAATTTCCCAAGCCTTTTTAGCAAAATCTTTCCCCTCTTGACCGATGCGCCTCATCTCTTCCTTATCGATATTATAGAATGTAAGGAATAATATTGCATTTGCTGCTCGACATAATACTCTCGCTAAACTCTCTTGATTGTCCTCAATGGAATAATTTTTACTTGATTCACTAAAAAACTTATAAGCCTGGTAAAGCTCCCCCTTAGCTTCCCTATCAGATGTTGCAAGAGACCCATTTGCACAATTTATTTCTGCCTTGCATTCTAATTCCTCAGATCTATTTGCTTGTATCTTAAAGAGATTCATTGCTTCCTTATATGCTTTAACAGCAGATTTAATCTGTTCTAAAAACTCTTCATCGGTGTCCACAGTATCAGCCGCTCTTCTATAATAATATCCAAGATTTTTATAACAACTTGCAGCTTTTTCGTCTAGATTTTTATCTAAATAAAATTTTAAGACCTTTTCATATAACTTTGCTGCTTCATTCCAATTGAATTTTTCTTCCTCTACTCTCGCCTTTTCTAGTAGTAACTCTTCACTTTCTATTGAGGTCATTTAGGTTCAATTATAAAATCAATTATGCTCTTTTTCGACTCTAAGCATCGAATAATGTGATTGATTAATATACAGTCAGTTCGATATAAAATTTTTTACTTTATTGATAAACAAGATTTAAAAAATAAATATTAAAAAAATTTAGCTTTAAAATTATAACATAGCCTCTTTTTTAAGCTTCGATTCAACATCTTTTAAATCCAGCTTTTCCAATATATCAGAAGTGGGTACACCTTCCTCATTCCACCCCACTGCTAGGTAATATTCGGATTTTAATTTCGCGAATTCATTTTTATCTATTGTATCTCCTTTATACGGTCCCGAGGGGAGAGGTTCCCAAAACCTAGACGGTAGTGTATCATCATGCGTTGATCTCCATTCCGCATCCGGTCCTCCAATTAGTGAAACAGCTCTCTGTAATTGTAAAATCCTTAACCCTTTTTCGCTAAACCAATTTTCTTTTGTTAATTCCCAACCTGTAACTGCTTGATAGAAACTTGCGATTTGATCAAAAGCCAGGGTAAAGGTGGTAAAGTTACAATATACTCCAGAATCGCTCATAATTGAGCGTAACTCACTTGCACGTCCATCAATAGGAAGAGCAGCTGATGATGTATGGTCTCCTGCTTGAACTGATACGCTATATCCAATAGAAGTTGTTGTAACCATATCTTTACCACTTCTAAGACCGTGAGCTCCGATTGCCATCCCTTTAAGATGAATGGCATATTTGAGAACTTCTGTTTCTTTCACTTCTTCAAGCTTCAAAGCTGCCCGATATATGCCTTCTGCTAATATGTCTCCAATACCTTCTCTAAAAGCGATTTTTCTTGCTAATTCTGCAAATGCATCAACATTTCCCCATTCAAGATTAATACCTCCTAAATCGTCGCTTGAAAGGATCCCTCTTTGGAATAATTCCCCTGTAAATCCTAAAATTGCACCACCTTGAATCCCACAAAACCCTAATTCTTCAATTATGAAAGAGAGAAAAATATTTTGTTCTGGTGAAAAAATACCCAAATTCGCGCCCAGGAATGCCTCAAGCTCGTAATCAGGATTATCACAGATGGCACCATCATATTCCCCATCTGTTAACACCGCTAACTTCAGACAAGTAACAGGACAACCAAAATCTCCCCAGTATTTTTTTACCCAAAATTTGTCGAATTCTTCACCTCTATAACTTTCCTCATGATGCCATTCTTCCTGCCAATTTCTAACTGGCTCTGAACTTGAGTCAGCTCCAAATGTATATCCTCCTGATCCTGTCCCCCAACGCCTAAAAAATTCTATAGCAAAACAATTATTTGAAAATTCTTGGGTTAACTTGACCATTGTATCTTGATCATTCACCTCTGGTAAAGGACCAAAACCTTTTACAACTACAGCTTTCAAGTTTTTGGATCCCATTACCCCACCATATCCTCCGTATCCAGCGGCATGTGTATATTTTGCTAAAACCGCTGCGACTCTGGATTTGTTTTCTCCAGCAGGACCTATATATAGAACAGAAGGTTCCTTAAATTCCCCATAATTAGGATGGATATTTTTGATTTCTTTAATCGAATCTTTTATGAGAATTCGCATAGTCTCTCTGCTTTTCTTACCCCAAATGTGTGAAGCATCTTTAATTTCTATATGATTATCACAAATAAATACGTAACTCGGCTTTTCAGCCTTTCCCGTAAAAATTATACCGTCATATCCCGCACATTTCAATTCAATTCCAAACTCTCCTGCAACTGTGGACCCTATAATTCCATTGCCTTGAGGGGATTTTCCAGTTACGCAACTTCTACCTCCAATAAAATATCCAGTTAAAGGACCAGTAAGCATGAGTAAAATGTTTTCAGGACCTAGAGGATCAATCGTTTCCCACTTATCTCCAAGTCTATCCCATAATATCTTTACTCCTAAACCCCTTCCTCCTATGTAATTCTGAAGAATTTCATCTGAAAATGCAATTTCTTCAACTTTGTTATTTGTTAGATTGATTTCCAGAAATTTTCCTGCATAACCATTCACCATTCATACACCTCTTCAGTTATTTTTTCACCTAATATCTTCCTCGCAGTTTCATATGCTAGTTCCTTAGGGATCTTTACGGGATTTTTTTCAATATCTTGATTCTCTAAGAGAATCAAAGCATCCCACTTCCCTTCTTGACAAACAGCCGTACATTTTGGTTCTCCACCGCAGAAATCACAAATTACTATATGATCATCTTGAGGATGGAGATGTGGTACCCTTCCAGGACACGCATTAATGCATACTCCACATGCGGTACATTTCGATGTGTCAGTAATTATAGCTCCTGTTTGAACATCTATCAATAAGGCTTCCTCGGGACATTCCTCAACACATGGGTGATCATCACATTGAAAGCAGAGATGTGGTATTTCAACTCCTGGGACAAACATAAAAACTCTTACCCTTGAAGCTTCTGGCCAAATTTTCCCTTCGTGATGTAGAGAACACGCGATCTCACATCTTCTGCATCCACTGCATTTTTCATAATTTCTTTTTATCCACAGATTAATTACACCTTACAATTAGATAGAATATAACTTATAAATGACGATTTGTTTATTATTCTTTTCTTATTTTTAATTTCTCTAATTTGTCCTTAGAAATGAATTTTAGAGCAAATTAAAAAAGAGAATGAAATTCATGTGGTTTAAACAGAATTATCCAGACTCTCTTTCTGATATTTTTGACGAGCAAAAAAAATTAGTAATGGAATTAATAACTCATACACACCTTTTCCTAAATCTGTTAGTTCATAACTGACTCGAATGGGTTGTGTATTGCTTACTGTTCGAATTACAATATCGTTTTCTTCAAACTCCTTCAAGCGTGTTGTTAACGTACGTGAATTTATATTTGGTAAAGCTCGACGAATATCATTGAAAAATGGTCTTTCTTTAATTCTGATGATATATATAAGATCCATTGTCCATTTTTTCTGCAAAAATTTTAATGCATCGTTGAGAAAAAGTAACTCTCTTTGTATATGAGCATCATCATGATCAAAAGTTTCGAAATCCTTTTTAAGGTCCTTCCTTACCGCTTCGCGCATTAGAGGTATCTGTTCATCCATCTCTTTCCATACAATGCTCAATTTTTTCAACAATTCTATCATAAAGTCTCAACTTGTTTATATGATACCAAATATCTCTCATAATTCATAATATTAAAAAAATTTTCTTGACGATTATACCTTAAATTGATCAAATTCATCTTTTCAAAGATTATCTACGAATGTCTTCACATTTTTCATGGCTTTTCTAAATTCAGGTGTCAGTTTTCCCAGTATTGGAATCGCTATAAAAATTAGAAACGCGTGGAACATTCCTTCCCACGGATCAACAGTTACGGAGACTCCCTGTTTTTTCATTTTTTCTGCAATAATTATAGAATCATTAAGTAATATTTCTCTTGTCCCCACTTGTAGAAATATTGGGGGAAATCCATTGAAATCAGCAAAAATAGGTGAGATTTCCGGATTTTCTGGAGACTCCGTTTGTAGATATGCTCTAGCACTAGTTTCCATGTTTTCTAGATTAAAAAAAACCTCTTCATCTAGTTTTGTCTTCATAGTTTCACTAGTTAAGGTCAGGTCAGTCCAGGGTGACAAACATATAGCTGCTTTTGGTTGAGGTAAATTATGTATTCCAATTCGATAAAGTAAGGCCAGAGTCAATCCTCCTCCAGCAGAATCACCCATAATCATTATCTTTTCTGCGGGAATGGATTTCTCTTCCAACAACCATTTATACACAAAAAAAGCGTCATCTAAACCAGCGGGATACGGATCTTCTGGAGCAAGCCGGTAATTTATGCTGTATGCATGAAGATTTAACTTTTTACACAATATCGATACAAACCTTCGGTGAGATATATAAGATCCACTAAAATAACCCCCTCCGTGTAAATATAACATAACTCTTAATTTTGAGTCTTGTGAATTTAACGAATATTTTTCTGCAGGAATATTTCCTATTTGAATTTCTTCAAGGGTAATACCTTTAGCAGGCTTCATCTTTATAAACATTTTTTCAAATTCTTTTCTAAATTCCTCTACATTCTTCATATCGAAGATAAAATCCTTTTGTTCTCCTAATTTTTTCATAAACATTTTCGCAAACTTACTTACCATGTTCATTTTTCACCTTCAATTTAATTTATTTTTTCCACCAGATGTATTAATTATATTAGGTTTCATTTTTAAACCTAATTTACAATAAACATACATAGTATTTAAAGACATAAGTGTTTTGATTTCAACTAAGTGAAATAAAATTCACTTCCTTTCATAATCATTAAAAGAAAAAAATTATGGAATCTCAACACCCGGGACTTCGACCTTTAAAAATTCAATTCTCCCGCTTGATCTTTTACCTTCTAAATATTGAGTGGTGCAAAGGAAAAGAGTTCTTCCATCCTCTCCACCCAGAGTGCAGGCATAAACATTTGTATCTTTTACTTTAATAGTAGACGTGATTTTCCCTCCCTCCAAAATACGTAAGACTTCCGCTTTAGATGGATTTGCGACCCAGATTGCACCTTCTTCATCAAGACATATACCATCTGGTGTAAAATCTTTCATTTCAGCCCAAATTCTTCGATTTATTAGATTTCCTGAATTTTCAATATCAAAAGCAGTCAACTTATTTCCAAAAGTTTCTGCTACAATAAAAGTCTTGCAACTGGGAGTTACAATACATCCATTGGGAAATAAAAGATTTTCAGCAATAATTCTTGCATCTCCATCTTTAGTTACCAAGATGAGACATGTGGGCTCAGCGGGGGTTTCAAGGGATTTGATGCCCCAATTTCCTATATAAGTTCGTCCATGAGTATCAGTTACGGAATCATTGCAGTTATAATCTGTAAATTTGCTTAAATCCGCATGAATTTTCAATCCTTCTGGATCTAGACGCATAAGGCAACGTCTTTGCATTGATACTATAAGCATCCTACCATCATTTAAAAAACCCAATCCTGATGGAGAATCCTGCATTTCTACTATAATTTTCGATTTACCTGTTTCATCAACGGTAATAACTTTTCTTCCAATAAAGTCTGAAAAGAACAACTTCCCGTTTCGCCATCGTGGTCCCTCTGGAAATTCAAGACCAGATAATAATATTTTAGTCTCCATTTTCATATTTATCATTTTGATTCTCATTTTAATAAAGTTACCTTTTTACATATTCACCACAATACTATGGAAGTACAACCACTTTTCAACCAATGAATTTTAAAACTAAATTAGATTATTTAATTTGAGAATCATGGATTTTTGGACTGGAATCATTGTTTGTTTTGATGAAAAATCGGCTAAAAAGTTGAAAGAATTACAGAAAATTTTAAATAATTCCCCTGATCTGCATGGTCATACATATGTGCTAGTGCCACCCCACATTACATTATTTGAACATAAAGAATTAAGAAAACAACAATATTATGATGCCTTGGAATCTGCAATTTCTACATTTTACTCCTTCTCACTAGAATTTACTGGTTTAACTACCTTTCCTGCAACCCAAGTTTTTTATCTTAATCCTAAATATTCAAGCAATCTTCAATCTTTAAGAAAGCTTTGTTTAGAGACATTAGAAAACCAAGGGATTGTTTTGGATCAAATAACAGATAGTATGTGGAGTCCACATATAACCCTACTACTAGACCTTCCAACCCAAGACATCTCCAAAGCAGTGGAAATTTCCCAAAATTATCTTGATTTACAGATCACAAAACCTTTCATAGCAAGGATATCCCACGTTGAATTATTTTCTTATCCTCCATATAAAGCTGAAAAAAAATTCTTTTTACGCACTACAGGTTAATTTTCAATACAATCAGACGAAAATTACACTTTAGATTTAGGTTTCATCCAGCGCATTATTGCATACCCAACACGCATTAACTATAGCTGGATTTGTAGGAAGAAAATTTAGCAGGAGAATTGGAATTTAATTTTCTACTCTTACATACAGGATTACTGAGCAAATCGATCTTCTTTAGTATGGGATTATTTTTCAAAAATCTCGGTATTTTTTTAATTTGATTTATAGAAAGATCCAAATTTTGTAAATTCTTTAACTTTTTAATAGCTAGTGGTATTTTCTTTATAGAATTTTTTGATAAATCCATTATTTCAAGTGATTTAAGTTTCCCTATTTTTTTAGGTATTTGTGGAATGGTATTATTGTAGAGACATATCCATTTAATATGTTGTAATAAATCTATTTGTTTAGGTAATATCCAAACCAATGGATAATGGTAAGAATAAAAGTAAAGTCTAATTATATTACCTTTCTCATTTAATTTAAAACAATGCATAGAATTGATTGGATCAAATTTTTCTGAATCAAACTCATCCTCAAAGAACTCAATTTTTTCTAAGGGGATATCACTAAGAAGCTCTAATAAACCCAGTATTGGAGCCTCAGTTTTGTCAACTCCTAAATCTATATATCTTTTAAGAAATTTCTGGTTTGATATGTTTATTAATGAATTTGGAATTTTTCTTATTTTACCAGATAAATCCTGAAGAAAAGATAATCTATGAAGTTTCCCAATCCGATTTGGTATATACTTCAAGGATTCTTCATTCAAAATTAAAGATCTAAGTTTTCCCAATTTAGAAATAGACTTTGGTAATTTTTTAAAGTTGTTTCTTGCTAATTTTAAACAGGATAAGTTTTTCAAATTTTGAATAGACTTAGGTAAATGATGTAAATCTGTATTGTATAGAGTAAGAAATCTCAATTTTTTTAATAAGGAAATAGATTTGGGTAATTCTTTTAGTTTAAATCCGCCCAACATTAAAGCATAGGCATGTTTATTTCTGACACTGATTATTATAGGCGCATAGAATCCAGCATTACAATGATGCAGTGAAGCATTCTTGAAAGAGAATTTGTGTGTATAATTGATATTAAGATCTAAATTCTCTTCGATTTGATTTAAGGCATTAAACAAATCAATAAAAAATTTTGCCTCGAGAGGTACTACTTGAAAAATATTAGAAAATCTCTGAAGTATTTCTTCTTGTAATACTTTTGAAGTTACATCAGTCTTATGCTTTAGTAATTCGAAGATATTCATCATAACTAAATTAGAATTATCATGGGAAATAACCCATCTTACTGATTCGAATCCGAGTTCTAAATAGTTGTTAATTATTGCTTTGATCGCAGCTAATCTTATTTCAGGGTTTACATCTGAAATTATACAATATTCGAGAACTCCATATAATTTATTGCTATAAGGTTTAATTTCGCCTAAAAATTCAATAGCGCGTATCCGTTTTAATAAAACGGTATCTTCTTCAATTATAGATTTGAAAATCTCAACTATAGAATTTGTATCAAGTTCACCCTTTCTATATCTCTCATAAATCTGCCTTGGTTTTTGTACTCCTTTTACATTCAATTTGTAATGTAGTATATTTAGTAAAATTTTTTATTTTGAAAGAAAAGAAGAGAGTTTACCTTAAAAAATATTGGATCTACTTAACATTTTCAAATTTACCCTTCCATTCATATTGTTATTGGATTTAAGATTTTCTTGTCTTTTCAACAGATTTTTTATTGAAATCAGACTCTGAATTTACCTTTCCATTCTAATTAGGTGTCTCGAATCTACCTAGTACCAAGAGACATTTTATTTTTGGTATACAAATCTCTATTCAATATGAACGAAATCGATAATTCAAAATGATAACCATAATTTTATCTAATTATAATGAAGACTGACTTATCTAATAGAACTTGTATAATTAGCGGAGCAAACTCTGGTATTGGAAAAGCAACCGCCATTGGTCTTGCAAAGATGGGGGCGTCAATAGTAATGTTATGCCGCAATGAACAGAAGGGGACCAATGCTTTAAAGGAGATCAAAGATAACACTGGAAACCAATCCATTGAATTAATGATTGCTGATTTACAAGATTATGATTCAATAAGATTATTTGTCCAAAATTATAAATCAACGCATGATAAATTACATATTCTCATCAATAACGCAGGTATAATGAAAAAAAAGAGAGAAACAAATAGTATGGGTCATGAGACAACTTTTGCTACAAATCATTTAGGGCATTTTTTACTAACAAATCTAATGTTAGAAATGCTTCAATCAAGTGCTCCAGCACGTATAATTAACGTATCATCAGGATCTCATAAACGTGGAAAATTGGATTTCAACGATTTGATGTTAGAACAAAAATATGGAAGATTTAAAGCATACAACAATACGAAATTAGCCAATATTTTGTTTACTTATGAACTAGCTAGAAGATTGGAAGATTCGGGCGTGACAGTTAATGTAGTTCATCCTGGAGCTGCACGAACAAATTTTGGACGAGAATTCTCTGAAAGAACAAGAAGATTTTTGAAACTTTTTAAACAGTTTACAGTTAGCGCTGAAGAAGGAGCTAAAACTTCTATATTTTTAGCATCCTCCCCAGAAGTAGAAAATATTAGCGGAAAATATTGGATCAAATGCAAGCAAGTAAAATCATCAAAAAATTCTTATAATACTAGCATTCAAAAAAGATTATGGGATGTTAGTAAAGCTTTAACTTCAGAATAAAATTTTATTTAAAAGGTCTCTTAAAAACCTTTGGAGGAAAAGACAAATGAGTGATAAATCGAACCCAAATCAAAAGAATACACCTATAAATATATCCAATTTACCACCGAATCCTCTTCAAACAACCACGTGGTAAACTACATAAAAATACAATCATAAGAAGTATCACTCTGACTCCAATTAATGATAATCCTACTGTGAAATGTCCAAGATAGAATTTTTCATTTTTTTTCAAGGATAACATAGTTCCCATGTGGGGTGAAAAGAATGTACCAAGCTCATGATCCCGTTGTAATCATCCTCACCCATGACAAGTCTTGGGCAGATGGCGATATCATTGCGATACACGCCAAAGTGTATGTGATCATACTCAACAGGTCTAAGGAATCTGCCTATCTTATCCCCCTTGGCTACCCAATCTCCTATTTCTACATCTATCATAGATTCTTGTTGCTCTCTCACTGCGATATCTACAGAATTCCCTTCAAAACTGTAATTGATTGTTATTGATTCATTAAATCTGATCGCAACTACAATAAAATAGATGTTATCATTTGGAGCTGGTAGATATCCAACTTCAATATCCTCTACTAATCCAGGAGCGGCAGCAATTACTATAGAATTATTGGAGTACATGTAATCAAGGCCATTATGTACATAGCCCCATGGACAATTATCACTCTCACTATAACCATTATTCCAGTGAGCAATATCCGATGAGTCATTATATATCACACCCATGTTATTGAGGATGGTTGAGTCATACCTGCCTTCATTGTCGAATGGATCTTCACTATTATTTGGTTGCATCAATCCTAAGACGATTATTGCGAAAATAATAACTACTACTACGATACCTATGGAAATGCTGACTTTTTTGAATTGCATGATAATAGTAATAATAGTAAGAAAGTATCACATAATTTATTTTAATGGTCAACGGGATTACTTTTTTGTATAAAATTAAGCTTTTAAAAAACAAAAATGGAAAATGAAGAGAGATTTAAATGTGTTTATCTAATTTCTACCTAAATAAAAATAAAAAAGTGAGGTGAATAAATTGATACATAAAGAATTTCAGTTTTTAAATGTTAAGAGAAAAGGGAATATAGGAATTCTTCACCTTAATCGTCCCGACAAAAAAAATGCAATGAACGACGTAATGAGAACTGAAATAATCGAAGCACTAGAATTACTGAAAGAAGAAAAAAGAATTAAAGTAGTTATAATATATGGAGGAGAAGAAATTTTTACTGCTGGATTTGATAGAGATGAAGTACAAGCGGTCATTCAGGGAACTGGTAATTATCAACATTTTATTGCCTCTAATCATCTATTTCATCAGACAGTTTTTGAATTTCCGAAATTATTAATAGCCGCAATAAATGGTTATGCTTTAGCAGGGGGATTTGATCTTGCAGTTATCTGCCACCTCCGAGTTGCCTCCAAAGGTACTCTGTTTGGGCACCCAGAAATCAGATTTGGAGCATGTCCGCTTTTTTTTCCTTATCTAATGCTAGTAGGTCGAGGTAAAGCACTTGAAATTACCTTAAATACTGCTAGTAGAGAAACTTTCATATCCGCAGAAGAAGCGTATCGATTAAATATAATTAATAAATTGGTCGATAAAGGTCAAGTCTTAAATGAAGCTATGAAGCTAGCTAAACAAATTATTAAATCTCCTGAATATGTTATATCACAATTACTTGAGGTAAACAACATTTTTGTCAACCAAGTTCAAACTTTTGATAACGAAATTGAAAGTATTGTGAAAAGTATGAGTACCCTATTAAATAAATAATTAATTTAAAAAATACCTTTTTTTATCTTTAGGACAACCTGACTTTGCCCTTATTCCCTCCTCATTTCAATCCTCCTAAAAATTTATTATTGAACTCACTTTAAATCTATTTAGCAAAAAAAGTTTACAATTTTTTATCCCCATTAAATTCAGAAAATAACAGGATTTAGAATCTGAAATATGAAAAACAATACAATTCCAGATAAAAATATACGGTTACCTCCTGGTCAGCATATAACTACACGTTTTCCCGTCCTTCAAAATGGAGCAGTCGCCCATTTAGATAGAGGAACTTATAAATTAGAAATCAATGGAGAAATTGAGCAACCGATAATTTTAACTCTAAAAGAATTACAAAAATTAAAAGATATCGAAATATTGGAAGATATACACTGTGTAACTTCATGGAGTAAATTTGATACAAAATGGGGTGGCATTTCTTTTAAGAAGCTTCTTAATCTAGCAAAACCAAAAATATCGGCAAGATTCATTGAATTTTTATGTGCTGATAGTGAATTTACTACAACTGTGTCTATAGATAGATTAAAGAGAGATAATGCAATTTTAGCGTTGACTTATGAAGGAGAACCGATTAATGATAAGCATGGAGGTCCTGTGAGAGCTATCATTCCCGATTTATATTTTTATAAGAGTGCAAAATGGATAATCAAGATTACTTTCCTAAAGGAAGATAGATTAGGCTATTGGGAAAGAGCAGGTTACTCAAATAAAGCCGATCCTTGGAAGCAACAACGTTATAGTTACCAGGATTAAAGATTCACGATCAATAGGCAAATTGTAGTATTAATTCTCCTTTAATGCAATTTCAATGAAGATTAATTTCTTTTCCCCTTCCCGACCTTCTTTAAACATTATTTTAAACATCCGATATTTTTTCTTAAACAATGCAATGATTGGTTTAGACTCGTCATCTGAGAGAATGCGAGCAATTCCCTCAATATATTCTTCTTTAGGTTTACCTCGCATGCTAGAAGATGCAATCTTGACATTTGGATTACTTTTTACTCGTTTAACTTTATACCTTCCTTGTAAAGTTACGAAGTAGATTTTTTCATTCTCTTCTACGAACCATAGCGGAGTGGCTCTGGGATCTCCATTCCTTTTATATGTTATGAGACTAATATATTTACCCTCCATGATGCTTAAATTAGTTATTTATTGTTAATAAAAGCTTAATCTATATTCTATTAATTTTTCCCAAAAATCGAGCATATTTATTAATGACTCATTTTATTTTGATAATAACTTTCTCTAAACCCAAAAAAAAAATAATGTTGGGAATGTAGATTGGAAGAATGAGAATATTAGTATTTCTCCATGGAACCTGCATCATGCATAGGAGTGCCTTAGGACTTTCAAGATTGCAAATAGTACAGCAAGTTATTGAGGATACTGATGAATCTATTTCTGATTTTGCTTCGTATATTCCAATTGGAAACGTTGTTAAGAAACTAACTTCATGGCAAAATCAAGGAGCCCAGATTTCATATCTAAGTTCTCATCTAATTCTTGAAAATGTGAAAAAAGACGAAATTGTCTTAAAAAAATATAATTTCCCTGAAGGCACTATCTTTTATCGACAAAAGGAAGAAGATTGGGATGTACAAATTGAAAAAGCAAAACCAGATATAATAATTGAAGATGATTGCGAGAGTATTGGAGGAAAATATCAGATGACTTTCCCTAATCTTAAGCCGGAATTACAATCTAAAATAATTTCTATTGTTATAAAAGAATTCGCTGGAATTGATCATCTTCCTGATGATATATATGAGCTAAAGGATTTTGCTACTGAATTATGAGATTTTATTAAGACTTTACAAAGGAATTTGAGAATATTTATAATGTGGAAGATAATTATTACTTACAAATAATTAGCTAATATGTAAAACAAAGCTACCAAAATGCCAATATTATGAAAAATATAGGAGCCATTAATCTAAATAAGATAAGAGATGCATCTGATTTAAAAGAACTCTTCCCCCCTAAATTTTTTGAGTCAGATACTTTTATTATAAAACCAAACTGGTTTAGTCCTCATCCAGGTAATTTTACGGAAGCAAAAACTTTGAGATTATTATTTGAGGCTTTAAATGGTAAGATAATGATTATAGAATCCTATACTTTAGAAAAACAGGATGGTAAATTAAAGTTTATCGTTGAGGATCATGAAGTGGACTGGAAATGGATTATGGAATATCCAGATTGGAAGTGGATAAAGGAAAAAGGGAGATGGGATCAATTAAGAAAACAAGACGAATGGTTTTTGTCGCAATTTGGGTTTAAAGATCTTTTTTCTGAATTTGGAGTCGAATATATTAATGTAACAGAGGAAATCTGGCAAGATCGTTCAGCAGAATCTAAAATAATAAAAAAAGAAGTAGAAAGGAAATATCCACCGGTAGTCAAAGATAATTTATATCAATTTTTTCCATCTAAATTGCTGAAATATAAAGATCAAATCCTTATAAGTTTTGGAAAGATAAAAGGAATTAAAAGTACGTATCCTAGCTTAACATTGAAAAATATGTTTGGTCTTATTCCCGATCCATTAAGATCTTGGTGGCACGGACCAGCAGACAGTCTTTTAAGCCAAAATATTATCGATATAAATAAAATTTATGCCACCTTTTTTGATGTTTACGGATTATGTGAGGGAATTTATTCTGTAACCGTTTCTGATCCAAAAGGAAGCATACGAGTACCATGGGGGAACTATGATATAATTGAAAATTTAGGCATTGCTGCGTTTAGTAACCATTTAGTTTCTCTAGACGCTTTAATCTGTGGATTGATTGACATTAATCCATCACAAGTGGAATACATCAGATTGGGTCAGGAAATTTTCGGTAAATATGATATGAAAGAGCTAATTAATGTAAAAAATACTAGGGATGAATTATTTCCAATCTTAACAAAATTATTGAAAAACTGACACTGAAGGGAGTAACTTAAATTTCTTTAAGGTATAATTTTTGGTTTTCAGTCCCTTTAGTAGCGAATACTCTGGATAAATTTACGAATCTCCTCTAATCCCTTTAACAAATCGACAATTAAGTATATTATCATATATGTCTTATTTGAATTATGATTAATCAATTAGTAACAAAAGATGATTAAAAATTTCGGAGAAATTATGGCAAAAAGTAACTAGAAATTTTGTTAATGCAGGAGGTGCACCAATCCCCATAAGTGATACCTTAATAAAGCTAATTCAGACTTTAGTAAATGAAGATCAAGCAAAATTTCTGTTACTCTTTAGGAAACGGTCATTAAATATGAACCAGATTAAATCTAAAACTGAGTTAGACGATCAAGAACTAAAAAATATGCTCAATGAATTAATGGATAATGGAATAATAATGGGAATTCTGAGTAGGACTACTGGAAGCATGGTTTACTCTTTAATCTCCATCCTTCCAGGGCTTATTGAATATCCTTTTATGAAAGGCGAAAAAGGCAAAAAGCAGAAGGAAATAGCCAAATTGATAGATAAATTACTAGATGAGTTGAGTGATTTGACTCAAAGTAATTATAATGTAATTGTAGAACAGTTTAAGACTCGTAAGCCAATAGATAGAGTTGTTCCTGTTAATAAAGAAGTCGAAATGTATCGAGATGTAGTATTACCTTACGAAAACGCTAAGAGTATTATAGAAAGAAATGAAATTATAGGTGTTAATTATTGTTATTGTAGAAATTGGAAAAATAACCTACAACAACAATGCAAATTAGAAAGTCCGAAACTATGTTGCTTTCAATTTGGAAGATACGCTCAATTTCTTATAGATCACAGTTTTAGTACATTAATATCAAAAGCAGAAGCCTTGGAAATCTTGAAAGAAGCTGAGGATGATGGACTTATCCACAAAGCTATTCATATGAAAAATCCTAACCAAGAAGAAGATGCTTTTTGCAACTGTTGTGATTGTTGTTGTCAGTTTTTCCAACTATACAAGCGAGGAATTCTCCCTTTTCATACTTTATCTTACTATATCGCAAAAGTCGATGAAGATAAATGCACAGGATGTGGAACCTGCATAGAAAAATGCCCGATAGAAGCAATTGAATTAGTAGATGCTCTTTCCTCAACAAATCTTAATAAATGTATAGGTTGCGGCCTCTGTGCTCATCATTGCCCTGAGAAGGCAAGGATATTAGAAAGAACTGGGCTCAGGGATATATTTATTCCTCCCCTCACAACTAGTTCAAAATGATTTGGATTTAGCCAAATCACAATCGATTTTCATATCCAAGTTTTTTTATATATGTTTTCTTTGAAACAGGCACCGAGTTTACATGTGAGTTCTTTTGATTATTTTAAATCTACTTTAAATTTAGAATTTAGACCCAACTCGTTTATAAACCCAATCGATATTCCACCTAATGTCCTGAAAATTAGGGAATCGGGTCGATTATGCTTAATTTCGTTTGGAGAACGACCAAATTTATCTAGAAGAGCAGTTATTATTAAATTGAGATCACCATTATACTTCTGATAACTTTCAACTACTGTATCCTTGTAAGCTTTGAAAACATCCTCTGATATTTTAAATACTTCTTGAACATCAGAACCTGTAGCCACACCAAAATGTGCTAAACTTATAGATTTTAGATTTTCAATTTGGGATAACTTATTAACAGTTTTAGAATAAGATTCATATTTAAAATAAGGAGGATATGCAGTCGGTCGAGAAAATCCTGAACCTAAATGGTGTCCCCCTATTGAATCCCCCGGGAATAAATTCATATTTTTCCTATCCAAAATAGCAATATGTTCGGGAGTATGACCTGGAGCAGCATAAATTTCTAATTTTAAATCATCCAAACTAATAATATCCCCTTCACTTACATATATCACCCTATTTTTTAAGTTTTGTAACAAATATTCGTGATACTCTACTAATTCTGAGTTCTTTTTAGCAAGCTCTGTTTCGGGTAGTTTCTGATATAATTTTGAAACCACGATTTCGGCTTCAGGAAATCGAGTGGATAATCTTTTCACACCTCCAGTGTGATCTAAGTGAACATGGGAGGAAAAAATATAATCGAGGTGATCGATACCGATAGTTTGAAGATAATTTAATAAACTATCAACTTCACTACTTGTTCCAGTGTCAATCAAAGCAGTTTTTCTATTATTTTCAATAATAAAAAGAGCCATTTGCTCTACCATATTGTAAATTAAACAATCAAACATCCATGTATTTTCATTTATTTTACAGGTTTTTCGAATAAATGGAATAATATTTCACTTTGTTCGTTTCTAATTACAGACAGTATTTTGTCAAAATTATTTTAAAAATAAAAAGTTTTGATTCATATTATATTTAAAATCTCTATATTGCTAGAGATCAATTTTAATTGTGTGTATGTATCATCTCTTATCTCTATCCACCACTAGCTCCTCATTAACTAGTCAACAATTAAAAATCAGATGGAGTCGTGCGAGAGCTATTTCAGGACGATGGTTAATTTATTATGCAATTGCCAATTCCATCAGATGGCTTAAAAATAAAACCAAAGGAAATTAAGATGGAATTTCTGTCTTCAATGATCTCACTACTTTAGATATCTTTTTGATAACCTTCTCATGTGTTAGTATGAAACCTGTAAGTAATCCAAATGACTTCAAAGTAGCTTCATGAATCTCAGAGTTCCACGCTGCGCAACAGTCTTCCACAATAACAACTTGAAAGCCATAATCAGCTGCTTCTCGTGCTGTTGCATATACACAAAAATTAGTTACTACTCCTGTTATCAAGACCGTTTCGATCTCCATGTTTCTTAAGAAACTGTCAAGTCTAGTAGAAATAAAAGTTCCGCTCGTGTTTTTCTGAATAACAAAATCGCCATCTTCAGGTCTTAACTCATCGATTATATCTGAACTATGGTGCTCTATGTAAGGAAATGCTACTTCCCCTACAAGATTTTTACAAAAATCGTTTAAAAATTTAGTACTCCTTGTAAGATCACTTCCATCGGGCATGAAACTCGAAAATTTTGTATATATTACTGGAATTTCAGCTTCGTGACAAAAATCAATCATTTTTCGTAGATTTGGAATAACTTTTTTTTCCACTTCTTCTGCAAAATAATCAAAAATTCCAGGGGTAATATTATTCATTGCCTTAAATGCAGCATAATCCTTCTGCACTTGATATTTCTGCATGTCAACCACAATTAAAGCTGTTTTCTTCGGTAGTATTTCATTTATTAGCCTTTGATGGAATTTATAAAAACTATTAATCTTATCCTCCATAAAATCACATCATATTATTTGACAAGTTTGTTAATATTGGATATAATCTAAATATGGTCTCACTAATTTAAACCTTTACACATCCTTTGGGCTTTATTTCTTCTAGTCTCAATTTTAAAAATATAGAAACATAATTACTATCTATCCTTCTATGTGGGAAATCCGCATTCTAAGAATTATAAAATAAATCTTACTAGCACCCTGTAAAAGGAAAAGAAAATAAAAGAAAACCACCCCCAGAACCAATAAGGTGCATTAGGTTTGAAATCTTCACATTGACCTATATGTAAAATTAGAAATAGAGAACTAAAAATAATTATTTTGCGGATTTGGGCCTAAAGTTTTGATCATAGTAACCTTTAAGTATGAATGAAAATAATTTATTACAAATTTGTGAAATCTAATATAATTTTGATAATAATTACTAAATCATCAAAAAAAATCTAAATAGGGAGAATTATAAACGAGAACAAAGCTCATAGAAAGAAGCGGATTTTTACTGAATATAGGCCAATTTTCGTTGGAATAATAATAATTGTTTTTGCATTAGCAGGTATCATCGGTGGTATTGTTTGGTATATAAAAAATGAAGAAGATGAAAAGGAGTTTACACTTAAAGTGGGTTTAGCAGGTTGTCCAGCAAGCATCGATCCATACAGTACTATGGGAATGGTAGATATTTTTGTCATCGACCAAGTTGCTGAAGGACTATTTACTATTGATGTAACTACTAATAATTCAGAAATAATTTATAATTTGGCAACACATCATGAATGGAATGATAATGCTACAGAATTAACTTGCGTTCTTAGGAAGAAAGTTAAATTCCACGATGGCACACCTTTTAATGCTGCAGCAGTCAAATGGAATTTTGATAGAATATATAGATTAATTGATAATCTGACATATCCTGAACGTTGGCTCTTTCCAGATGGTAGACCTATCATAAATGAAACTCAAATTATCGATGACTATACTGTGAAGTTTGTGTTGAATGCTCCTTACGTTCCGCTTAGAAATTTGATGGCTTCTCGTGGGCACATATTATCTCCTGCTGCTACTCCTTCAGATGAATTTATTAATGTTTATACGGGAAAACTGGTGGGAACTGGTCCTTTTATTTATAATAATTATGAGTATGAAGTTAATTTGTCATTATCTGCCAATCCATACTATTGGGGTGGTAAACCAGATATCGATAAATTAATTTTCTACCAAATTGATAATATACCTAATCAAATCGAAGCATTATTGTCGGGAGATATTGATATTTTTAGATGGCCTTTGTTTAACGAGACAATCCTCAATGAATTTAGAGATAATTCTTCATTTATTGTACAGGAAGGACTTCTTCCTTTTGTAACGTCGTTCGAAATAAATAATAAACTAATAAATGCTACCATGAGAAAGGCTATCTCCTATGCTCTTAATTATTCTGCTCTTTTTAAGCCTTATGAGAATTTGGGTAAAGTAGTTAGGTCAAAATCTCCTATCCCAGAAGTTGTTTTATATCATAATATAACAGGAATTAAAGTACCTTATTATAATATTTCAATAGCGAGGCAAGTTTTAAAAGACACAGGTTGGCCTGGAACTGCAAATTTAACTGTAAACGATAATATTAGTGCTTACAATGAATGGGAAATGGTCGCAAAAGGCTTAACGCCTCTCGCAACATATAACTATGACTTTGTGCTTGATTGGGGATTAAATCACACATATCAATTTATTGAAGATCTTAAGCAAATTGGAGTAAAAATCGAGTATAATGAAATGAGCTTAGCAGAATATTATTGGTGTGGCTTTGAACTATATGGTTATAACAAAGACATGCTTACAATTGCATGGTATGGATGGATGGGGGACTTTAACGATCCTATCAATTTTATTAATCCATTCTTTTCAAGTAAAGCCGATGGGCATTCAAATTTCGGGCAATTTAATGATACGTTAGTTCAACAATGGATGGAGGAAGCTATTAGAAAAACTAATCCAACTGCTAGAGAACGATTGTATTATAAAATTCAAAAACGGTTAATTGAAGAATTGTATCCACAAATTTGGGAATTATCACCAGTAAGAGCAGATGTTTATGCGTCGGATTTAAGAAACTATTATTTTAATTCATTTAAACTTGAATTTAAATCGGTCTCTTTCATATAATCCATTATTTTTTTCGCATTAACAGTGATACACCGGAGTCTATTATTATCAATTATGGGATTTCTATTTTTTAATATATCTTTAAAGTTGAATTTTAATCTATTAATTCATAAAAAAAAGTATTTTTTTAATATCATAACTCAATAAACTAAATTTATTCACTTCTGAGTTCTATGATATTAGCAAAGCCAGTAAAATTAAGCAATAAATTGTAATTATTTTTAGCTGGAAAGTCAAAGGAGGTATAAATCTCAGTACCATCATCTAATACTTCAGGTTTGAATCCTGATTGATTTACCAAAGGGGAAGGAGTTGATAAGGGGAAAGTAAACAATGCTCCAACATTAGCAGTAGTATCTCTATAAGTTAACGTTAAGTCGCCAATGGGTATTGCCACTATGCCTGTGATATTATCCCCCATCTCTCTCTCTTGATTGATTTCAATTTCTCCATTACCAGTTTGAGTAGAAAGGTTCCATACACTATTCAATGCATATTCCACGTTATAGGTTTTTAATTCTATGTCTCCCTCTTCAATAATTCCTGTTATATTGCCCCCAATGATGCAATTTCTATATTCAAGCATACTATTTCCATAGTGATTAATGATCTTTACATTACTTATTGAAACTCCGAATGGAACCGTTAACTCAACATCACCTATTAAAACAGTGGCATCTATATCAAAAGTTATGTCTTTTCGAAGTATTACAACAATGGAGATATATTCAACTAATGATAACACCTCGATGTGATCTAGATCTGACTTGAATTTAAGAGTAAAATTAAGAGGGGACGTAGTTTTTTCCCAATCAATGTTAAAGTAATCTGAGTAATTCCCTGTTAAATACTGACCACTCATTTTGATATTCACCTTAATTTTTATTATATATTCAACTGGGGGATCAACATAGGTTATATCCACATTTCCTACATCAACATTCAGATTTAATTTTACTACTGAAGAAGGTACGTTTGAGGAGTAGGTGTAATTCTCCAAGTAATCAATCTGACCATAAGTTGAGAGATGATCCAAAAGTAATTCAACAGGGATAGTGCTAATAACAATACTAAAACTGATAATCGCCATTATCTCTATTGATATAATACTTTTCTTCGCCATCTCTAAATCCTTTAAGTGAGAATTTATTAATAAATTTATTCAATCGAATTTACCTTTCCATCCAAATTTCACAGAAAATTGGACCAAAATTTAAAAAGACTCGAACCTTGTGTCTCTTAAAATGGAGGAAAATACAAATGAATAAAAAATCAAAATTACTCTTTGATTTTTAATGAA
>JBHLLU010000103.1:4906-9797 GCA_048938895.1 Promethearchaeota archaeon | reverse complement strand
TCTCGGCGGAGGTCAACGTCGCATTCAGAGATGGCGCCAACAATAACGTCGTCAAGAGGTTCAAGTTCTTTCCCGATAACGGAAGGATTGAAAAAGCACTCAGGGGCTAGAAATCGCTCGACACCGACGTTGATGGTTTCGCCGTCAGGGAGCATGTAGGATTTCTCCATACCGGCAACCTTCTTGGAGAGCATCATTTCTTTTTCGGGGTCAATGGCGACGTAGCATAGTTTTTCCTTGATATCTCGCACAATCTCTTTTTCAGCAGAGGTGGTGAAAGAATATCCTTTTTGCCTCAAGAGTCGTTGTAAGTAAGTGGTGATATCGCGGCCAGCGAGGTCAATTCTTTGGATGGCGTGGCTTAGGGCGAAACCTTCGAAGATAGGTACGACGTGAGAGACGCCGTCACCGATATCAATAACACAGCCGGTGGTACGACCTGAGGCGTAAAGCGACAGGACAGCTTGCATGGCGACGTAAAGCGCAGGCGTATTAAAGGTTTCAAACATAATTTCAGCCATTTTTTCGCGGTTTGGGCGCGGATTGAGGGGCGCTTCGGTCAACAGAACCGGATGCTCGCTTGGGTCAATCCTGAGGTCGGTGTAGAAGGTGTAGTGCCAGATTTTTTCCATGGCGGTCCAGTCTTCGATGATGCCGTGCTCAACGGGGAACATAAGTTTCAGTACACCTTTGAGCTGCATGGCTTCTTCGCCGATGTAGTACTCACGGGTGTAGTGCTCAACGTCAGTCATGATTGACTCATATTTAGGGTAGCCAATCAGCGTAGGGAACACGGATCGAGGCTGGTCTTCACCGGCGAAACCATTTTTGGAGATGCCAGTACCGTTATCGACCACGAGGGCTTTGGCGTTTAAAAAGCTTTCTTCTTCTGCCATTTTTACATATCAGCCTATATTTTTGATTTTATAATTTAAAATTTAATTTAGTTCAAAACAGGTGTTTTGATTCATATATTTTGTGGTAATATTGGTTTTTATGTTTTTATATTTTGAACAAAAGGTGGTGATGAAATGATTGTTTAAAATACAAAATTATATTGATAATAATAGAATGTATTTATAAATTTTTTTAAACGGAAAATAAAAAATGCCCTATTTTTGGGGGATTTTTAAAGAGTATTTAAAGGGTTTATAAATGACATAAGGATTTTGGGGAAGTAAGTAGTTGATGAATAAACGTAGTAGGATATTATGATATTTCCCCGGTAATATGGTTTTACCTCAAATAGTGTAAAATGAGGTTGAGCTGGGTGAGAGTTGTTGTAAAAAAGGGTAGTTTTCGACAGTAATATTTCATATTTAGGGATTTCAATTGTTAAATAAACCATTGATTAGGGTTTTGAGATTATTTTTTTACTTATAAGGAGTGCTATGGCTATGGCAGAGAAAATACAGAGTAGAAGGAGCAAATTAAAGCCTGGAATAGTATCATCTCCTTGGCCATATCTACAAGAGCCATTATCACTAAAAGTATTTCCTTTGCAATATTTTTCTCTGATACATGAGATAGAATTTTTCAATAAGGTATTTCCCGAAATTATATTATAATTACTCTCGAATAAACGTATCCCAGTCTTGGTGTTTTTATTTGCAGTATTACCAGAGATGTTATTGTTATCAGAATACGCTAAAAATATCCCAAACAAGGTGTTGTTATTTGCGATATTTCCCGAAACTAAATTGTTATAACTTAAGTATAATTCTATCCCGGCTGTGGGGAAGTTGAGGTGGCCTAAAGTATTATTTGCAGTATTTCCTGAAATAATACTATTATTACAATTTCTTAAATGTATCCCGGTCCAGGTGTTGTTATTTGCAGTATTTCCAGTAATGGTGTTATTATCACAAGAGTCTAAATATATCCCATGATAATTAGTTGTACAATTGTTAATAACTAATTTTCCTTTAGTTACGTTGTTTAATTCGATTCCTGCATTTCCGGATCCTCCACCATTAAAACAAGTGCAATTTTCAATCCTAAAATGTACATCCGAGTTTTCAATCAAGATGCAACTTCCCGAACCATCACCATCTATAACCAGATCTTCTATGACATAGGGATGTGTATAATTCCCTGATCCGGTACAGTTTCCTGCGGCTTTAAAGGCAGCCCAACCAGAATTACCGTCTATATGTATTTTTCCCGATACAGCTGAAATTTTTAAATTATTGTCATCGAATTCATCATTCCAATTCGAATTTATAATGCTATATCTGGCAATAAAACATAGATTATTAGTAAAAATGGGTAAGAAAGCTAAGAAAATTCCTAAAGTTATTAGAATTATTGTTTTTCGATTTGAGCCCATTTAGATTTCATTAAAAAGTATTTAAATCTATTATAATGAAATTATGTTGATATTCTATTTAATAATTATGGTTAGTGCTTTTTATGGGAATAAGAATTGAATTTTGGGGGTTTTTTAAGGGGTATTTAAAGGGTTTATAAATGAGAGTGGGAGAAGTAGGGAGTTTGGAGAAGTAAGAGGTTGGGGAGTGAGCATATTACGATATGGTGGTATTTCTCCGGTAACATGATTTTACCTCAAATAGTGTAAAATTGAGGTGAAGTGGGGGGAAGTTGTTGTAAAAAAGTGGTGGTTCCGACGAAATTAATTTATCCTTTCGTGTAAATAAGGGTGAATGATGGTATCATTTGCTCATGTTGTCCTGAAAGGTAAATTCAGCGTCTGAAAATTCCTTTGGAAAAATAATTAAAATTTAGGACTTCTTTAATTTCTTCATCAGAATGATTGATCATTGATTTTTAGAAGAGCAAAATCTCCTTAAAGAATGATAAGGATCGGGTAAAGTAATTAAAAAAAAAGATTTAGGGCTCGATAAATGTTTGAATTAATAGTTTACTTGCAAATAAAGTTGCAGCTGAATCACTATACACACTAACAGTGACATTATGGCTTCCACCCGAGAAAGAATAAAGCGTGTAAAATAAAGAGACGGGTATAGTAACATTAGAACCGAGATTAGGTATGTCGATTGTTGTAAAACCTTCAGGATATGTATCTCCACTAATCCAAAATACAAATTGGACAAATCCAGGAGTTTCAAACTCAATTAAACCGTTATAAACAAAATAAGAATTTTCTCCTTCAGCAATATTATAATCTATTATTAAATTAGGAATATATGTTAAAGAACTCAATGGAACTTGGAAATCAGTATCCACTATCGCAGACCACATACCAGTTATGACTTTACTTTCTTGAGGTGAACTCTTCGGTAATATGTAAGGAGTTACTCCAATACCGATTCCTGCAATAGCTAGAATCAGTGCTATAAAAGAAACTATACTTTTATTTTCAGCCATTCTTTTCACCTTAAATATATATAGTATTTTTGATAGTTTTGTTATTTAAACGTATAGATTAAGAAATATCAACAATTCTGTAGACTATATTATAATTTGAAAGGTATTTTTAACAAAAACATATATTTCCATAGATAGTGGGGAAGGGAATCTTCTACTGCTGAAAAGAATGCCACAGATTTGATTAGGTGAACAGGTGCTATTTATGATACAAAGGATGAGCACAAGTTCAAGTCTTCAAGGATAGTTCTGAAACATTTCCACCGGGTCAATAATGATTTAGTCTATGTAATTTTCGGTATTAAAAATTAGTAATGAGCATTTAAATCAAGGGTATAGTGCCAAAGGCTTTAAAGGAAATTTATCTTCATTAAGTTGATAGTAAGATGATAAGGATCGAAACTGAGAGGTTAATAATTCGTAATTTTACTATTAAGGATGAGGAACATGTATATGAGCAGATAATGAAATTCCAGAAATCGGAATTTGTATTCATGGAATGGCAGTGGCCATCAGAGAGAAGCAAATATGCAGAAATAATCCAGAATTTCATAAGTACAGATGATTACCTTGCTGTAGAACAAAAACTCAAAAATAAATTTATAGGGTGGTTTGCGATTGGAAAAAATGAGGATGGTAGTAATAACTTCGGGTATAATATTCATATCGATTTCCACGGACAAGGATTTGCGACAGAAGCGGGAAATGCTTTACTCGACCATATGTTTAATGAATTACAGATTGAAACCATTGTTACTGGGACTGGATTGCGAAATAAGCCGTCTGTTCACCTGTTAGAAAAGTTAGGGTTCAGAAAAATCTCGGAGGAGAAGGAAAATTTCCATACAGATGAAGATGGTAATCCTATTGAATTTCTAGGTGGCCATTTCAAACTCACTAAAGAGCAATGGACTGCTAAAAACACATAATCTTCATTATCATTTTTCATTTCAAATTCTATAGAAATCAGATTGGAGAAGTAAATTCAGTATCGGAGTTCAATGAAAATTCATTAGAAAAGACAAAAACATCTTAAATCGAAATTTCAGCGCAAAATTCTTTTAAGGAAAATTTTTTTATTTTAAAATCTAGTCTAGTATTTACTCTTTTATGGATTTCTGATATCCTTTTTTAAGATAAAAAAAAATAGATTTATTTGTTACAATATTTTAAAGTTTTGATAAACTTAGATGGATTATCACAAACTTCTTCCCAATATTTTGAAGGTATCTCTTGCCCCTAATACAATTTCTATCTTCATTGAATAACCATCAACTTCCGAGAAACTATTTAATATCTTCCCTATTTCTATTTGGGCGTCATCCGCCTTTCCCTTTTCCACCATAATAAGGTTATAAACTTTATTTTTATCATCTTCAACAACACTAAATGTTTGCCATTTTTTTATATAGGAGGGTAAAGGATTTTTAAGAGCTTGAAGGAACTTTTCAGCAACTATATTGCCCATTTTTAAGGGATACCGTTGGGTTACCATAATTATCATTCATATTTCGCCTCTTTTTTATTGATTTATTCAAAAAGT
>JBHLLU010000103.1:0-4806 GCA_048938895.1 Promethearchaeota archaeon | reverse complement strand
AGAAGATGGATATAATAAAGCTATATAAAGTTATAAATGATGATTTAGAGGAAGAAGCCATCAAAAAGTTTGATTCGAGGGAGCAATATATAAAATGGAGCCAAAATTTTTATGAAAAATATGGGTACAAATCCTATGGGTTAAGAGTTCCTGAAATAGAAAATATAGTTAAGAAATACGTTAATCAATTTATAGGTCTTTCCTTACAGGAACGATTTGATTTATCACGAAGATTCTATAAATCTGAATATATTGCCCAGACTCATTTTGGATTAAAACTTTTGGAAATCAGCATTCCAGAGTTAAAGCCGCAGAATTTTGAGTTTTTAGATGAACTTTTAAATTATATTACAAATTGGGGACCAACAGACTCTTTTTCTCTTTATATTATGCAGTCCTTATTAAGAAAGTATCCTAATGAGACCAAACAACTAATAAAAAAATGGAATATTTCTGATCACATCTGGAAAAAAAGAGCGAGTGTTGTAACATTCACAAGGAAAATTGGATTAGAGGGAGAATATGTAATTTTTCTCTTAGAATTATGTGATAACTTAATATGGGATAAGGAAGATTTAGTCCGAAAAGCAGTTGGTTGGGCCCTTAAAGATAACATGTTTGGAAAGAATAAGGAAAAAGTATTAAATTATGTAAAGAAGTTACGTAAAATGGGAGTTTCTTCAACTATAACACTTTATGCGATTCGGAAGTTAAAAGGAAAAGAAAGAGATATAATTCTGAACATAAGACCTCCAAAATAATTCTTTTTTATTACGCAGATTTATTTTAAAATTTCAAAATGTCACTACTGTAAATATTTCTCCATCAGAATGTTTACAAAGCTTAGGTTATGAAGACAATGCATATAAAAAGAAATATACTATCTAACTTGGAAATGAAATTCTAAAATTGGGTAAAGTTATAAAATAACTAATAAATTGATAATAAAAAATTTATTATGAAGCACAAAGGAATCGTAATAAGTATTTCAATAATTCTTATTCTTTTTGTAATAGGGCTTATTTTATATCCAGTATTGTACTATGTTATTGTAATTAGACCTAGAATCTATTATAGGATAGATTACAATATAAATTTAACAAACGAAGAGAAAATCATTGAAAAGGTGGAAAATTTTGATTATTCCACATTTTTGAATTATGATATTCCTCCTGATCCATTTTTTGGCATCAAAGGTTTTGTTGATGCTGATTTAATACAATTTTTGAAAAGTCGAATTGAAGATGATATTGGATTAAGAAGGTGGCCATGGTATGAGCATACTTTACGCTATTCATTTTTAGCGGAAAATCATTCTCAATTATATCTAACATATAATAACAATATGATATTTAGCATAAAGGATCAAAATAATCAGTCATTTTCTTTGCGGGAAAATTTTGGTTGGGATGGGTCTGCTTGGTATTTAAATTTCACACAAATCCCCTATGTGTATGATTATAGTTCTACAGTGATGTTGAATGATTTTATTTTGGTAGTGATTAATCTGGATTATTTGTGGCAATGTGGATATGTTTGTTGTCATGAACACTCTTTTGAGCAATATCTTGTACTAAATGAGAACTTAGATATTATAGTTATTTTTATTCACTATTTTATTTTCATAGACTAAAAACCAGCTATTGGCAATGATATTGGTTAGGATTTAAGATTTCTGAGATTTCTTTCTTGTAAGAAATACAACAATCGGTAGAATACTAACTATAAAGAATAGATTAAAGCTAAAAACTTTGATGTAAAATTAAATATGCTATAGAAATATATTAATTAATAGGGAATAACTATGGTTAAAATAAGGAAAGAACTATTATCTCCTTGTGGTTTATATTGCGGAGTTTGTGCTGTTTATCTAGCGTATACCTCAAATGAAAATGGCTTTAAGAGAAAATTGTTTCCCGTTTTCGAGAAGTGGGGTGCTAAAACCATCGAAGATATTGTTTGTACAGGTTGTTTATCTGATGATGTTGTATTTCCATTTTGTCTAACTTGTTCTATAAAAAAATGCGTAAAAGATAAAAATATAGAAAGCTGCTGTGAATGTGATGGATTTCCTTGTGATATTATCGAAAATTGGCCCAGTTTAGAAGGCAAACAGGTGATTAAGAAAGAGATACCTATTTGGCGCGAGGTTGGGACAGAAAAATGGGTTGAAAAGGTTGAAAATAGAAATATGTGCCCGGAGTGTGGTACTATTAATTATCGCGGGGCTAGACAATGTTTCAAATGTCAAGCTTCTATTAACTTTACAGAAATATAAAGAAATTCAATTTCCTGTGAAATTTGAATATTGATAATAATAGATTGCAGTGATAGGGAGAAGTTGTTGTAAAAAAGAGTAGTTTCCGACAGTAATATTTCATGATTAGGGATTTCAATTGTTAAATAGACCATTGATTAGGATTTTGAGATTATTTTTTTGATTATAAGGAGTGCTATGGCTGAGAAAATACAGAGTAGAAGGAGCAAATTAAAACCTGGAATAGCGTTTTGCATTCGGCAATCGTTATTTTCAAGAAAATTACCAATGCAATTAATTTCATAAATACATTTTATATTTCCTTTCAATAAGTTTTCTGAAATATTGTTGTAATTACTCGATTTCAATAAAATACCATTGCTATTGTAATTTACCTCATTTCCAATAACAGAATTGTTGTTGCTTGTATCAAAAGAAATTCCATCCCGTATATTATTGGATATATAATTTCCCGAAATTGAGTTATAATCGCTTATATAGAGAGAAATTCCATCGTAGTTATTGTAATTTACATCATTTTCTAAGATTGTATTATTGTTGCTATAAATCAGCCAGATCCCGGCTTCTTTATTATTGTTTATTTTGTTTCCAGATACAGTGTTATTATAATTTCTTATTAAACCAATTCCAGTGCCATCAATGTTATTCAATTTATTATTAGAGACAAAGTTATGATTAGAGTCACGACTTAAAACTATTCCAATATTATCACCACCATTTATTATATTTTCTGAAATAGTGTTCTTATTACATTTTTCTTCTAACCATATTCCACCCCAGTGATGATTAGTGGCATTATTTGCAATAAGAGTGTTATTATTACTATATATTAAAAATACACCATAATCCCAATTGCTACTCAATTTATTTCCAATTACTAGATTGTTGTCACTTTCCCACAATGTAATGCCCGCTTCATTATATGAGCAAGTATTATTAACAAGAATCCCATTTGTCGTATTATATAATCGAATTCCTGCATAAAACCAGTTATCTTTGGAATTTTTGAGGGTGCAATTCTCAATTCTAAAAAAGACACTTGAATTCTCAATCAGGATGCAATCTCCCGAATTATTTCCATCAATTACTAAATCTTTTATGACATAAGGATTTGAATAGGTACCGTTCCCATTGCATTTTCCTGCGCTTCTAAGATCTGCCCATCCTGAATTATTGATAATATGAATTTTCTCTGAGAATTTTGAGAGTTCAAGATCATCGTTATCTATGGTAAAGTCGACTTCATAATCCGAATGGTTAGTCCAATTACCTTTAGTATGACTAAAATTGGTGGTACTTAAGGGAGACAAGGAGCAACAAATCACTAAAATTAGTAGAATTTGTATACCAGTTTTAATATTTATTTTCAAGCAGATTTCAACTAAATTTAATTTGTTGTCTTTGAAGGAGATTAAGCTAATATTTAATTTAAAAATTGTTGTACAAAAGCAGTGGTTCCGACGATATTATTTTATCATTTGCTTGTAAGTAGGGGTGAATTATCGTATTATAAACCCTTGTTGTCCTGAAAGGTAAATTCAGAGTCTGATTTCAACGAAAATTTCATTGAATAATTTAATCATTCTTTAAAAAGCTTACAATTAGTTTGTTTACCAGTTTAGATTTCTCCATGAGAACTAAATGTGTTCCACTTGGAATAACTTCGAGTCGTGCATTAGGTATAGCATCAGCCATTTCTTGCATAACATTTAATGGATAAAGGTTTTCATTTTCTCCATCAATAATAAGTGAGGGGCTTTTAATGTTCTTCAATTCTTCTAACCTAAAGTTTGGTTCTTTTATTGCCATATCCATTCCTTTTTTGAGCAAATTTGGCCAATTTTCTGGATTAGATGCTACTTTTTCATAAGCTTTCTTAATAAATTTATAGCCTTTAGGTAAATTATTAGGATCAACATTACCAAATTGTTCAAGGATATCTGGATAATAATTAGATATATTATAGGGAGTACCAATTAATATTAGCTTATTTACTAATTCAGGATACTCTAGACCGAGAACTAATGAAGTGCAACCCCCATCACTCCAACCAATGAAGCTCGCTTTTTTTATATCTAATTTTTCCATTAATTGAGAAATATCTGAAGCAAAGAGCTCATAACTTAGAGGTTTATCTGAATCTGTTGTTCTTCCATGTGCTCGAGTATCCGGAGCGATTATCCTAAAATGTTTTGCCAATTCTTTGATTTGGAAAAACCAACTTGTGTAGTCCACCATACCGCCGTGTAATAAAAAAACAGGCTCTCCATTACCAAACATGGTACAGTACATTTTGATATCTCCGATATCAACATAATCTTCAACAATATTCTTTTTTTTCCACGCGTTAAATTTAGCCTTACCTATTAGCATTTTAATTATTCCCATCGTTATATATCACCTTTCGTTTTAAACTTGTTATTGAATTAAGATTAAAAAAAAAGTTTTGTCTTCATTAAAAATCAAAGAGTAATTTTGATTTTTTATTCATTTGTATTTTCCTCCATTTTAAGAGACACAAGGTTCGA
>JBHLLU010000102.1:7269-9926 GCA_048938895.1 Promethearchaeota archaeon | reverse complement strand
TTCTGCTCTTTTCAAGGCACTTAAATTTATTAATTTATTATCAATATTAAGAAAAGATAGGGAGGCAGGGAGATAAGACTCAAATTTTTTTGTTTTAGCTCTTCCTTCATAGGAAGTCACACCAGTTGGATTTAATACTACTTTGTTAGATGTTCTAACAGCATTCTGTACCATTGCGGGAAATATAGGTTTTAATGGATTATTAAACTCCTTCCCTCTTAGATGTATGTTTGAATCTAACCAACTTGATTCTGATTCAGTCGTAATTGATAATTCAAAAGTATGATCTCCTAAACATTGTGCTCCAGGAGTTTTATACCCTGGACCTGCATGAGATTTCCTTGTAGCAAAATCATCACGAGACAACCATTCAACACATCGCAAGAGAGTAATAGCAAATGTTACTGATTTATCCTCATTAATAATTGCTTCATATTCTGGCAATCCTTTATTTAATACAGCAAATGTTCCTGAATTGTTACTGATTGAAATAAAATCTTTTTGGTGATTTGTGGGTAAAGCCTTTTGAACCCATTTTTCTGAGTTAGGTAATTCGACACCTCTTGGAACAACATAAAAATGACCATCAGCATGGGCAACCTCAGATTTTATCTTAGTTGGGAATAATACGCGAATTCTATGATCTCGACTATTATTTTCATATTTTATTGTAAATTCAATTCGCTTAATAGCTCTATACAGGGAAATGAAAATAGTTATTCTATTATCAACTAGCCATTCTTCTCTATTATATCTATCCTCTGTAAGAGAATGAGGTAGCTTTAAATTTAATCTTAATTTGAAGGTTTTTTGAGTTGGACCATCAACCACTACTGATTTCTCAAATAAAGTAGCATCTTCTGTGGAAAACTTCAAGTCTGTCTGATTATCTTTTGGACCAGAAAAATCATATTCGTCTCCCCAATCACCTACATCTTCAAATTCACATATCTTTTCATATACAATGCCTGTTTCTTTATCCTTGATATTGATGAATCCATCTGAATCAATTTCAATTAGATAAAATTCATTTTCTAAGAAATTTTTAGTAATTCTAAATTCATCAGGTTTAAGATCAAATGATCTTTGAGACTCTACAGGAAAAAAATAATATACATTATAGCCTAATGCAGGGATATCAGTTAAAAATGAGATTTTGTGGCTAATTCCTTGATCTCGTGTAAATCTTGGTTGTTCTTTAGCAACCACATATTGATATTCAATTTCCTTATCATTAGAATCCATTAATTTTAGGTTTAAAGGTAATTTATCTCCCTTTGTCTTTTTTGAAATTGAAGTAAACTCCACAATATCTTTTCTTTCCCATGGAAGTGGATTGAACACGATTAAAATATTTCGACTCTCATAATTAGAGTTAAAATTTATGAGATTATTTAAGTAGATAAATGAATTTTTATAGACTTCTTCACCAATTTGTTCAGCCCAATCATAACGAGTCTTCATCTCATTATGAACTTCATCTATACTACAACCACAAATACTATCATGAGGTGCATTTTTCTGCAACCATTTTAGACCAGTTAAGAGATAATTCTTTGGATAAATGAAACTTCCATATTTATCAAGTGCCCAACAAATTGTTGAGAGGGGTTCACTATATTTCTCATATAGATACTCAATTGCTGTATTTCTTTGTTTTATCCACATTCGTGCTGATAATACTCCAGATAGGAGATGTGAATATCTTCCACCTCTTAATTCTCCTTGGTACTCTTTCAACTCTACATTTGATTCTAATACTCTATCTATGTAGTATTCAAAGTCTGCCTGTTCCATAAGAATCTCAGGGTACATTTTATTCCATTGGTCGACTATCTGTGGTATTTCTGGTGTAGCTTCTTCATGATCTAAACCATTATTCAGCAAAACATTAGGTGTTGCGATATATTTTTCAAAATCTGCAATAAGTTGTTTTACTCTTCGCAGTGCTGCTCTGAATTCACCTTTTACTGTTTTTGTATTTAAATATGCTAAATTATGATAAGTCAGAATTAAATGTATTCCTACCACCGATGCAGCTTTCCCTGGAGAATTCCAGATAAATTCCATATTTAAATTATTTTCTTCGAATTCATTTCCGAATCCTCTCATAAATAAAATTGAAGGGATTTCACATCCACTTATGATTTGAGGTAATTGAGCAATATGTCCAAAAGGATCTGGAATATATCCTGCTTTCATAACTTTCCCGAATTCCTTGCTAATTTGGTGTCCGATTATAAGATTCCTAATTAAAGATTCACCACTGACAAGAAATTCATCAGGTAATACATACATAGGACCAATTGAAAGCCTTCCTTCTTTGACATATTTTTTGATTTCCTCCTTTTTCTCAGGTCTTACTTCTAAATAATCTTCTAATGGAATTGTTTGTCCGTCTAAAGTGAAATTTTTAAAATTAGGGTCATTTTTTAGAATATCTAACAATTTATCCATAAGTAAAACAAGTCTAGCTCGAAATTCCTGAAAGGGTAAATACCATTCCCTATCCCAATGAGTTTCGGGAACAAGTATAATGTGATTTACTTTCATAATATAATGTTTATGATTAATCTAATTAGATTCATAAAAGAATATTTTTATAAAAATTAATTGAAATAAAATGAGAAATTAATATTCAACCCATATTGGGCCAA
>JBHLLU010000102.1:0-7169 GCA_048938895.1 Promethearchaeota archaeon | reverse complement strand
TTGGAACCCAATTTTTTGTAACTGATGCTGATTTTGATTTCCGTGCAACAGGTGCTCCATCTTGAGCTAAAAAAATACTTATTTCTCTATCATCTGTTGAATTGCTGGCTATAAATGTTGAATCATTACCAACTGTTGTTCCGTTTATACTAAACGTAAGAATTGGTCGTCCATGGTCTGAGCTTGCATAAATTCTCTGGTTTTCTAATCCATTAAACACTCCGTCTCTTGTAAGATTCTCTACATAGACCGCAGTTAAACCTCCCGGATAAGGATGTTCATTACGAGTGTGCCATAAACTGTATGGTCTTTGGTGCCCAACATAAGCTCTTGTATGACTTAAACTATGACCAGGATGACCATCATGTTCATCACTAGACGCATACAATGTCATTCTATAACCCATACTTAAGGCATCAATAATAGAAGTCCCATTGGTATAATGTGGAGGTTTATCAAGAGCGCCTACATAATTTAATTCGTGTCTTTGTTCAAATAAAAATTCTCCATGAACAGATGCCACTTCTGCTATTTTAACATATTTTGGGTTATTATAAGTCCAGTCTTGTATATATGCTTCTTTTGTTGGATGATGTGGAAGAGCTAATGCCTTACAATTCTGCCTTAATGTGAAAGAATCAAGGGCTTTCCATAAGGCTTGCGGAGATTTGACGGTAAAATAAGAATCAAGTTTAGGCGATTTAATTAATTTATTACCACTGAAAATGCAAACATAATGACCTGTCCTAACGCAAGTCCATTCGATACCATGTAATGTTACAAATTTACCTGGTTCATACCACTTATTAGTCTTAGATTCAAGGAAGTTAAGTGATCCCGGTGAAAACATCATGAGCTCCCCATGATCCGTCAATGCATAAAAATCAAGACAAGCAATTTTTTTTGCATAATAGAAAGAATGATCTGGAGTACCAGTGCCATCAGAGAGATGGGAGTGGCTATGAATATCTCCCCAAACAATGAACGGCTCGGATGAGCTAAAATTCTTTACTATAATTGGATTGCTATAATATAGATTTTTTGTGATACTGTCGTTTACCAAAATGTAATGAATGCCAGGAGTATTTATCCTTGCTTGAAATACATGTCTCCCATTATCTTTTCCATCTCTAATCCCATAAGCCATATCTGAACCAAAAACTTGTCCTGAAAATTTGTAAGATTTAGGTAAATATGCTTGCGTTTCGCTAATAATTCCATAATTAGTGAGATTATATGATTCTAATGAAAATTCTACTCTTCCATTATATATGGCACTTAAACGTTCAAACGAATCCCATGCTTCTACAGTGATATCAAATGTTGAATTGGTATTAACCGTCGTCGGTGTATTTATCCATAGCAGTCTGGGATTGTTATTAAATAGTACGCCAAGATCAACACTTACAGATGTCCATAAAGATATTGGTATAAAAATTACAATTAACTTAATTGCATTCTGTCTTCTCTTCGAGAGTTTTTCAAACTTCTGAAACCACCTTTCTATTTTCTTAAATGTAATTTTCTTTCGTTTTATCACTTCAAATATCAGTAATAATAACGAGAAAGATAAAATGAACACCACAGAGTACCAAATTATAATGATAAGAGGTGCAACTTCAATATAAAAATAAACAAATACAGTTATAAACCCAATGGAATAGGATAATACAATTCCATTACGCTTCCAAGCTTTATCATTTAAAAAGATATAATACAAAACTCCTATTATTATACCTACTACACACCAGAAATACCAAAACATAGTCACAATCCCAAAACCAAACATCATTAATCTGGGTAAACGACTCAATCGAGACCAAGCTTTATTTGAAGATAAGCCTTTAGAATTTTCTTTTCTTTCTACTCTTCTCATAAAACCAATTACACCATTGATGTTAATAAATCTTCTTTTAGGATTATAAAAGTAAAGATGTAAAAAAGGTAGTTTCTATCGATAATTCAAAACAGATTTCCCAACTACACTTGGATCTGGTTTTATGCCTAGAAAATGTAATAATGTTGGAACCATATCTGTGGATTTACAATATTTTAAGTTCATTTTTGGTATTTCTGGTGAACCACCAATGATGAATGGAACAATCATTGATTCTCTTAGCCCAGTATCGTGAGAAAAAGGTGAACTACTTACAGTTTTTCCATGCTCATAATTGAAATAATAATCTCCTAACGTAGATATTACAATATCACATGACCTTGGATTTTTTAAATAACGAGGAATCTGATCAATTATTATTGGAAAATTGACTTTATTTGTAGCTTCGAGCCATTCTTCTAATGTATGAAATCTATTATCTAAGATCATTGAAGACTTCTCATTCTCACTGTATTGATAGAAATCATCGCTCTCATAGGTATACTTAGTTTGTTGTTCTTTCCCAGAACCTCGATATTCTATCATTCCTTTATGTTTTTTTCCAGATTCTTTTTCTAAATATTCAATGTATATAATTCCATCCTCTGGCTTATTATCATCATCTCTATAATACATATATTTTACCCCTGGAATTTCCCAGAGCGTATCAATAAGATTTAATTTTTGAGTTTCTAAGCCACTTACTTTAAATTTTTTCATTTCATTAAGAGTAGGATGGTGATGCCAGGTTTCACCAGGAAAATTAAAAAATCCAACTGATCCGAAATTACAATCAAAATCCCCTAATCCCCTTTCAGGAATATATGGTATCATACCTTTTCTTTTAAAAAATGGTTCTAAGTCAAAAATTTGCTTTGCTTTATAATTTCCATGATCAGAAATAATACCTATCACTGTATCATCATAATATCCATTTTTTTTCAGTACTTCAATTAATCCCCCAAGATACTTATCACAGTCAATAATTAAATTGATATATGTAGGATCATCACATCCTTTTTTATGTAATATATCATCAGTTTGAAACACATATCCCACAGAAATCAGTGGAACTTCTTTATTAGGAAAATAATTTCCAGGATTTTCAAAAGCATCTGAAATATGTCTAAAAATACCTTCTACATCAAAAACACTCTTACCTACAACAAAATAAGCTCCACGAAATAGAAAACATGAAGAACTCAACATATTTCCTTCAGATGGTTGTTCAAAGATAGTCTTCACATTCTTTCCAATATCTTTGTTTATTTTTAAGAGATCTTTTCTATCTCCATAATTCCGAATGAATGGAAACTTTTTGCTTGTTGATGGGGGATCTGTTCTATTTAACCAGTGATACATTGGAACTGCATTTCCTTCCTTGGGAAAATATCCGGAATAACTTCCTGTAACAATATTACCGTAACATGGAAATGTGATCGCGGGATATGAAGTGATACAATTAGAGCATTTAATCCCCTCTTCTGCAATCCTCGCCATATTTGGAAGTCTTCCTTCCTTTAACAATTTAAATAATTGATCTGCACGCACATCATCCATAATGATTAAAATAACTTGGTTAACTTTTGTGTTGCGACTCAAATATATCGACAAGTGAGTATGATTTATATAAATTGAAAATAAAATATTGTTGTATAGAATTTGAATTAATAATTTTTAAAATTTAATACTTTATTATAATTAAAATCTAATAACGGTTATGCAAACAACTCATCAGATTTATTTTAAGAATTCCTCTGATATGGAAGAGGTAGATTCAAATTCTATAGATTTAATGATTACTTCCCCTCCTTATCCTATGATTGAGATGTGGGATTCACATTTCTCTAAAGCAAATGAAGAAATTGAAGATACTCTTGTTGAAGGAAATGGTAAAAGAGCCTATAAATTAATGCATATAGAATTAAACAAGGTATGGAAGGAGGTAACAAGAGTTCTAAAGTTTGGTGGAATTGCGTGTATAAACATAGGGGATGCAACAAGAAAAATTAATAATAATTTTCAGTTATTTCCCAACCATGTAGATATTGCTAATTTTTTTCATGATAATGATTTTATTGAATTACCTTCTATAATATGGCGTAAACCAACAAATAGTCCAAATAAATTCTTAGGATCAGGAATGTTACCTCCTAATGCATATGTTACTCTTGAGCATGAATATATTCTGATATTTAGAAAAGGTAAAAAGAGCAGGATTATACAACCTAAATCGGAAAATCGCTATAATAGTGCATTTTTTTGGGAAGAAAGAAATAAATGGTTTTCTGATATATGGGATGGTATAAGAGGAATTAGCCAAAAATTAAATCAAAATAATGATTATCAAATGAATTTAAGAGATCGCTCAGGAGCTTTTCCCTTAGAAATTCCATATCGTTTAATAAATATGTTTTCAATCTATGAGGATATTGTATTAGATCCATTCTGGGGTACAGGAACGACTTCATTGGCTGCCATCTTGTCAACCAGAAATTCAATAGGTTATGAATTGAAACCCAATTTTATGGAATTGTTTAGAAAACGCATCAATAATATTAAACAATTGAATAAGGAAATGAATGATTACCGTCTAAACCAACATGTTAAATTTATAGAAAGATACAAGAAACAAAATAAAGAGATTAAGTATAAATCAAAATTTTATGAATTTCCTGTTATTACAAAACAAGAAACAAATATCTTATTTTATTCAGTAAAAAAATATGTTGAAATCCAGAATAAATTAATAATTAATCATAATAGGTACAGAACGAATAATCTCATTTTGAGAAATAAATAATGCTAATTTTAATATCCAATAAAATTAAATATAACATCTATTATTGTGTAATATAATAATTAATTCATTTATCTGATAACTTAAGGTGATTGTATATTAATCAAAATTATAAAAGTAAAGTAAGAAGAAGATCCAATTTTCTTATAATTTTATTTATAATCATAATTTTACCAATGATAACAAGTATACCTTTATATATAGATTCTAACAATAAAGCAAATAATCCTTCTCATGAACAGGATATTGTTGATAAATCATTTCTCTCTTTTTCTTCAACTACTCTTCCAAATGTTGATTATTTTAGTTATTATAAAGTTATTATAATTGATCATACAAAAGTTAATGGATCTGGGAACCATAAGGATTTCCCTGTTTTAATTTCCATTATTGATTCTGATTTAGATGATAATGCTCAACTAGATGGAGATGATATTGCTTTTGCTAATAGTTCTGATTGGTTAGATCACGAATTAGAATTATTTAATCCAAGTTATAGCGCTACTGAAGCACAATTAATTGCCTGGGTTCGAATTCCTCTATTATCTACTTCAATTGATACGATAATCTTCATGTTCTATGGCAATTCCACCATTACTTCTCGAGAAAATCCGACAGGAGTTTGGAATTCTAACTATGAAGGTGTTTGGCATCTTAAAGAAGATCCTGGTTTTTCTGGAATAATGAGAGATTCAACTATTAATGGAAATGATGGAACTGCTATCAGTATGGGATCTGGTGACCAAGTACTAGGACAGATAGATGGAAGCCTTGATTTTGAAGTTGACGATTATGTTACTATAGGCAATGTTGGTCCTGAAATAATAAATACTGTTGAATTTTGGATGAGACCAGACTCACTAGGAAGTTATAGTTCATATAATACGGGTTATCATAGTCCAACAGCAACGGGAGACTACTATAATCAATGGTTTAATCCTGCAAATGCATATACTAGTAATAATATATATGCAACAGAAGCAACCAATTACGATGATCAAGATTGGTACAATTTTGGATTTAGCATACCAGCTGGAGTATCTATAGACGGTATAGAAGTATCTATTGAAGGAAGTTCCTCCCAATTCGGTCAATATGTAGGATGTAGGGTTTATCTCTCTGGGAATGGAGGTAGTAGTTATACGAGTTATAAGTCTCCTCAAAGTTGGTCTAGTACTTATGATTATTATCGAACAGTGGGTAGTTCTTCTGATACTTGGGGAGAATCATGGACACCTTCTAATTTTTCTAATTTAAATTTCAGAGTAAGGTTAGAAAAAACAGGTTCTTCTTTTACGACTTTAAGGGTTGATCATATTAGGATAATTGTCTATTATAGTACTTCAGCAGATAATATCATAATGGATTTAAATGGAATAGATCAGATTCGGATTGATCAAAATACTGAAGAATTAAAACCCATTAGTTTTCCAGGTTCAACAATTATTTATGTTAATGGGGCAACTGGATCCTCATTAACAGCAGGAACTTGGCAACATATAGTAATAACTGATACTACAGGAGTAAGTGCTTCAGCTTTAGATATTGCCAGAAATGCTTCTACATATTTTGATGGGGCTATCGATGAATTTCGTCTCTCTAAGGTCATACGTTCAGCGGATTGGATTGCAACAGAATTTAATAATCAAAAAGAACCTAATAATTTCTATTCGGTAGGTGCAGAAAGTACACCCTTTACAAATCTTCAAGTTAATGCAATTGATTTAAATAGCAACTCAATTCCAAACGTAAATATTTCTATGTATGAAGATTCTAAATTAATTAGAACTGGTATTTCTGATTCAAATGGGAATGTGATCTTTAATGATTTATTATCACTTGAAGATGAGTTTAATTTTACCGTATCGATGATTTCTAACATTGCACCATATCATACGATTATAATAAATAGAACATCTAAAGCAATCCTAATAGAAGGAACTTCTCAGATAATTAATTTAATTTGCAATATTAGTAAAAACACTTTTAACGTATTTGATGCTGATGGAATTTCACTAGATTCTGGATGGATAATAGTGGGTAATAGTTCAGATCTGATTCAGAATTGTACCATTGATAATACTGGACAAGCAACTTTTAGTTGGTTAAATATTTTTCCGTACCAATATAATTATACAGTTTGGTATCACGATTCATATTATAATCCTGCACAAATTCAAGTAGCTTCAGGTGATCTACTTACTCCAAATTCAGTAATTAATGTTACTACCAACTTAACAACAATTAATTTTACTGCTCTTACTCAAGATGAATCTCAACTTGTAAGTGGTCTGAAATTAATATTAAATAATACTAATACAGGAGAAAATATCGTAAATTTAATCACGGGATTAAATGGGGAAGTTGCTTTTCGATGGGTGAATTCTTCAGGAATAAATTCAAATTATTCATTAAGTATTGATTTTTATGGTGAACCATGGCAATTTGAAGTCGATAATCTTACTACAGGACTGGTTTTTCAGGTCGATTTTG
>JBHLLU010000170.1:0-2829 GCA_048938895.1 Promethearchaeota archaeon | reverse complement strand
GCTTTTTTACCCATCTCTTGACTCTTTTGAGGTGGAAACCATACATTTACAAATAAATACGGCATACTTTCACCCATCCTTTCTCTCTTAAGCTTGGATTTCAAGCAAAAAGTAAACATGATACATGGTATAAAAATTTTTACATTTTTATCAAATTTTTTTTATCTTCGAAATGTGTTCTTCTATACGTTTTCATTTCCATCATATAGATTTATAAGTTAAACTGTAATATGTGACAAATTAGAGGAAAAAGAATTCAATTTATGTGAATAAATATGAAAAGATTTAAGAACAAAAAGAACCTAATTACTTCTTTTATAACTGCTGTATTAATAGTTTTTTCGATGTTTCCTTTTTTCCCCGTTACAATTAAACTGATACCGTCAGAGGATTTTCCAAGAGATTTAAGAGCATCTCAGTATGATGTCTCAGGCGAAATTGCTATAAAAACCCCTGAAAATAAAATATACACGGAGCCTATGAGCGGTTATTATCCTGCAACGTATGGGTTTGAAAATGTGAATGGGTCAGATGATCCAGAGTGGCATGATGTTGCCTCTCAAGATGCGCAGATTATTTTAGAATTAGATGGACATAAGAAAATATACGAGGCAATAGATCTTTCTAGTGGCGGAGCGGTAGATGTTCTTAATTATTATGAAAATCAAACTTATGGTACTGTTGAATTTTGGTGTAGATTCACATCTAGTTGGGAGGGACATTTTTATCGTCTTCGTCAAGAGGGAGTAGGATTCGGTCCTCTCTTTGCAGTGGAAAAGAATGAATTTTGGTATGAAGATAATTCAGGTTTGCACCATATATCAAGCGGTCTCAAGCCTCGATTAAATACTTGGTATCATATACGTTTTGACTTCAGAGGGTCAAGTGTAGATAAATATAACCATTTAACTTCTAAATATTCCTATTACATTTATATCAATAGCTTAAGGTTTGGACCATACAAATATCGCGATAATGTTGACATTGGAACATTTCATGTTCATACAAGCGTTCTTGATGACGATTTTACAATTTACTGGGATGCTGTTGGCTATTCTTGGGATCCCTACTACACTATTGGAGATAATCTAAATGAAGGATTACTGCTGAGTTATGAAAATACCATAAATGTCTCCTTAGATTGGTTTGGATATTCTTTAGATGGAACTGCTGACAAAACTATATCGGGAAATACAACTATTCCGATGCCAAACAATGGTAATCATTCAATTCAAGTGACCGCCAACCATTCAAGCTATCCCTATATCCTATATAAATCAGTCCCAAGACATTTCACAGTATTTCGAATTAAAATATATTCACCTTTGGATAGTGAATTTTTTGGCTCAAGTGCCCCTGTCTATGATCTCGGGATGGGTGATCTTTATGATACGATTTGGTATACACTCGATGGAGGTTTTACAAATGTTACGGCAAGTGGACTGACGGGAACCATCGATCAGACCGAATGGGATAAGTTCTCAGATGGTATTGTGACCATTACGTTCTATGCCAATACTTCTGGAGGATTAGTTGTAAATGCAGAAGTAACAGTGATAAAACATGTCACTGGAGGCCAAATATCAGGATATAATATAATTACGCTTATTGGAATAACCTGTGTCATCTCACTCCTAATACTGAAAAAGATAAGACATTAAATCTAACTTCTCCTTTTTTATTTTCTGTTATTTATATGAAATTTGACCCATCGTTTTTCAATATGATACTTTCAGACAATTTCCAGACAATTTTATTAATGCAATATAAAAAAATACTCTCCTTCTTCGTATAAACTTCACACAATAAAAAAAAAGGTAAATAAAAAAAATTAAAATATCTATCCCGTATAATCTTTAACTGAAAAATACCATAGAAATGCTTAATTCCATATGAAAAAAAAGAAAATTATAATTGCTACCGCTTTAATCTCATTCACTGTACTCTCCTTGTTGACTCTCAATTATTTCTTTATTATCAAACCAAATATCTACTTTAAAATCCAATATAACATCAGTGAACCAAATGCCAACGAGCTTATAGATCGCGTAGAACTGTTTAATTACAGCCATGTCTTAGATTGCTCTAATAATTATTATACATGTAACTTGAAAAAATGTTATTTTGATCGAGATGCAATTCATTGCTTTAAACGAAAAATTAATAACGACATTGGATTTCATATAAATCCCTTTTATTGTCATTATTTTCTCTATCATTTTAGTGCTGTTTCGCATTCAAATATATCATTAACCTATAATAATAACTCTATTTTCAATTGTATGTATCCTAACAATACAGAAGTATTTCATCCTTTCATCACAGACACCTTATATCTAAATTTCTCGATGATACCCTACGTGTATAATAGTAATAGTACGATTCTATTGTCTGATGTTATTGTAGTAAATATTCGTTTCGTTTACGCTCATAGCGATGACTTCTCGATGTTTGGAGGAGGTTATCCATTTCAATTTCAAAAATACCTGATTATGGATATTAAATATAATATTATTCTGATTTTTGTGCCATCTATAGCATACCTAGATTAGATAGAGAATTGGACTTCAAGTTTAGCCGTTTAGAGGCTTCAGTTCAGAAATAAATAGAGAATATTTCATCGATACAACTTGAAGTAAATGCTAAGTGCTTTACAGCTAGATGTATTTTATTTTCTACGTTGTCGAAAATCTTTTTTAAATGATTAAGATAATATAAAAAAAAAGTGGTAATTTAAAGATAAGTATTCCAAGAGGACATGATATCTTCTTTTCCAACTTTGAATTTCTTTTCAAGTTTTTCAAAGTTAAGATGAGGTATCATTCCATC
>JBHLLU010000038.1:0-37899 GCA_048938895.1 Promethearchaeota archaeon | reverse complement strand
CCTCTTAATGTCCCTATTGCACTAGTAATTCCACTATAAATGTCTGATAAAGTTGATACTGTTACTCTACAAGAAAACGTACTGCTATTAATAGAGTGGTCCATATGACACATCAATATCTTATCGAAATATTGCGTAAACTTATTATTAGGAACGCCCCCTGTCATCATATAATAGTAATTACATGCATGCGATAGATCTTCTGAAGGTTCTACCAATGGTTGATTAGTTTGAATTCGATGAGAAAACGCTATGACCGTCGGTATTTTCGCAATAATTCTTAAGCCTTTTCTAATATTAGCTTCTTCAGAAAAATCATAGTCATCAGGGTCATAAAGTGATAATGCAGAAATTGATGTTCTCAATAATTCAATTCTTGTAGTATTTCTTGGATAACTCTTCAGAATCGTTAAGATATTGTCTGGTATATTCCGTTCTTTTATTAATATATCTCTAAAATCACTAAATTCAGACTTAGTAGGAAGTTTTCCATATATAAGTAGATATACTACTTCTTCAAATGAAGATTTATCTACTAAATCATGTAAAGGAAAACCTCGATAATATAATTCTCCATTCATTCCATCGATGTATGTTATTAAGCTTTCATCGACATATATTCCAACAAGCCCTTTATAAGTTTTTGACTTATCTATTTCACAGAGCTGTGGTTCTTCTTCTTCGAAATCTTCACACAAGAAGGTATCGGGAGTTTCACAAGCTTTTGATTCTCGATTCACGAATAAAACCTATTTTTTGAAATGTTAGATTTACCTTAAAGTAAAATAGAGAGTTATTTATTTCTTAGTCTTTTAAAACATTAATTTGGGAGGGATTTTTATTTTTAAAAGGTAAGGTATTAAGATTGAAATAGATAATTGAACATAACTAAAGACTTTTAATTTTCTTTTTAATCATTTCCAACAGAAAATCATATTCTAAAGGCACAGGGTCACGAAGACGTGCTGCAAATATTATAAGATCCCATTTTTTTATCTCTTTTAAGGAAATTCCAGTAAGTTCCTTATATCGCTTTAGGTATGTATTTGCTATAAGTGATTTTATTCTTTTGAAAAAGAATCTATGAATGATACTTTTTCGAAGGGTATATTCATCAGACGGGGCTAAACCGTATTTAAGTATATAAAAAGTTCTTGCAACATCTCCAATTGGATTACCTGAATAAGTAATACCCCAATCCATCACATAAAATTTACCATTCGAGACTAAAACATTTTCTGGATGAAAATCTCCATGACAGATTTTATTCCCATCAGATAACTTTTCCAAATAAGCTAAAATCTTCTTCTTTTGATTCTTATCTAATAAATCTGTCTTCTGAATTGCTATTGAGAATGCTTCTTTTTGAGTATGGATATCAGCAACTTCAAATTTATGCAAATCAGAATGGACTTCTGCTAACATCCTAAGAGCCTTCCCAACTGTTTTAATTTTTCTCCCCATGATTTCCCTTAATTCTTTTCCTTCAATATATTCATAAATAATTCCAATCCTACTCCTTTCTTCAATTTTATCGAATACTTTAGGGCAATTAGGAAAAATTTTCCCAACAAGTAAATCTACTTTATATTGATAATCTATAGATTCGCTTGAAAAGTCCCTATAAAAAAGTTTTAGAACCTTGTTATTTCCCCAAAAAATCACTTCTGCAGTTCGACCCTTACCAATAATTTCTCCTTTTTCCATTTTTTGATCCGTATTATAGATTTAATTCTCTAATTATTATCAAAATATAAAATATTAGGAGATATATCTTTTAATGTCTCACAATTTGTCATTTTCATAGCTTTCTGTAAGGTTTTTTGCATATATTCCATATGAATTCTTACACCATTAATTCCTGCACCTACAGCGGCTCTAATGATATCTCGTCCAATTAACACAGATTCGGCACCAAGTGCAAGCATTTTTAACACATCGTAACCAGTACGAATCCCACCATCTACAATTATTTTTGTCTTTCCTTTTAATGCTTCAACAATATCTGGGAGAACGTCAGCAGTTCCAGGTGTATGATCTAAAACTCGGCCCCCATGATTAGAAACCACGATAGCAGCAGCTCCAGCTTCTACGGCTTTCATAGCATCATCAACACACATTACACCTTTTATAATAACAGGAAGACTTGTAGCAGATATTAATTCTTCTAGTTCCTTAACAGATTTTTTAAAAACTGGTTTATTATGAGTAGCCATAGCATACGATCCAGAACCATCTATATCAACACCAACAGCTATACATCTAACTTCTTCTGCCTTATTAAAAAATTGCATTATAGTTCCTTGTTCTCTTGGTTTTACTATTTTAACACCCCATCCTCCAGCTTCTGCTATAGCATTAAGAGCATACGAATTTTCGAGGGAATACGTATATGTATCTCCTCTCCATCCTACTGTTCCCGCATCTCTACACCCTAAAACTACGGAACGACAAAAGTCCTGCTCAGCTATAACTTTCTCTCCGCCAAAACTATTAACTCCGGCAACACTTGCTGCCATGATGGGCATAGTAAGTTTATTTCCAAAGAAATCATATGTGGTATTAGAATCAAAATCAGGTTCTACTAACTTCATTTTTAATTGATACTTACGAAGGGCTAAAAAATTATTATTGAAACTTGTTCCACTTCCTATACCTCCTATTCCAAGTGCTCTTCCATAACTCTGCCCCTGACATAACCTTCGTGGATCACCATCACAATCTTTATAAACACCACATATACCCTTTAATTTCTCTCTTGCTAAATTCCTAACATCTTCTACAGTTTTTATATCTATGGTCACATTTTCACCTCAAACCATCTTTTTTGGATCTAAAATTTCATCAAGGTCTTCCCCTATCTCAATTCCCATTTCTTCAATAACATCTTTAATTGTCTTATTTTCATCATAGGCTTTAATAGCAATTGCTGAGCATTTATCATACCCTAATATGGGAGTGAGATTTGTAACTAACATAAGCAAATTGTCCAATTGAGAATTGATTTGCTGTCTGTTAGCTTTTATGTCTAAAAGGCAATGGTCAATAAAAGAATTAATTGAATTACTGATAATTTCTATAGAATCTAAAAGACTGAAAATCATCAAGGGTTTACAAACATTTAAATCAAGAATACTTCCATAAGCTTCTGAGTAGGTAATAATTGCGTCATTTCCTATAACTCTTAGGCATACTTGTATTAATGATTCAGATTGAGTAGGATTAACTTTCCCGGGCATTATAGAGGATCCAGGTTCATTTTTAGGTAGAATTAATTCCATAAGTCCTGCTCTTGGACCACTTCCCATCCATCTAATATCATTTGCCATTTTCAATAAAGATAATGCTAAATTTTTTAAAGAACTACTTAGGTTAGAAATTACATTATGCGAAGATATTCCTTCCGCCATAACCGGGTTATGCTCAAAAGGTAATTCTGTCATATTTGATAAGTAATCAATAGTTAATTGGGCAAAACCGTCACTTGCATTTAATCCAGTTCCTAATGCGGTTCCACCAATAGGAATTTGATAAAGCTCTTTACAAGCATTATTTATTCGGTTTTCACATGTGATAATTTGTTTTTTATATACTTCAAATTCTAAAGATAAGGGAATTGGAACAGCATCTTGAAGATGAGTTCTTCCTACTTTGATAACTTCTTTAAATTCCTCAATTTTTAATGTTAATCCTTCAACTAGTCTTTTTAAAGCTGGAAATAATTTTTGATTTATGAGAAGGAGTGCTGAAATATGCATAGTAGTTGGAATAACATCGTTAGAAGATTGACATCTATTTACATGATCATTTGGATGTACAGGAGTTTTTTCCCCCTTAGGAAATCCTAAGATTTCATTAGCTCTATTTGCTAGCACTTCATTCATATTCATATTCGTCTGAGTACCACTCCCAGTTTGATAAAAATCAATTGGAAATTGATCAGAATATTTTCCTTCTTTAAATATTTCCTCTGCAGCTTTAATAATTGCAGTCCCTATATTCTCGTCAATCAAATTCAAATCTATATTTGCTAAAGTAGTAGCTTTTTTTAATACAGCTAAAGAAGAAATAAAAATTTTAGGGAAAGTAATGCCACTAATTTGAAAGTTTTCAATTGCTCGTTGGGTATTAATACCCCAATATGCACTGTCAGGTACCTTAATTTCTCCTAAAATATCTTTCTCAATTCGATATTTAGAAATTTTGATCAACTTTAAAATGAAATTTTATAAGCTTATTAGAAAAGCCGCAATAAAAAAAGTTTATATTAATATTAAATAAATTTGAAATGGATTTTATAACTAAACCAAGCCTACTTAAAGAAAATCACGTATCAATGAGTTAATTTTATCAGGTTGTTCATTTATAACCCAGTGAGATCCTTCGGGAATACGTTTAATTATTAAATCAGGCACGAATTCATCAAGAACTTCTATGTTATGAACAGTAAGAGCAGTATCTTTTTCAGCCCAAATAACTAATGTGGGAATGTTTATCATGACTCGATTAATTTGCATTCCTTCACTTGCAAGTTCTGAAATATCCTCTCCTTGTGAAGGGGGACGTAAACCTCCAGCACGATAATAATTTAGACCACCAGTTAAAGCCCCAGGTTGAGCCCAAGCATCTCTATATATCTGACGATCATCTTCATCAAATTCCATCTCGGGAGTGATTATCACATTAAATAAATTTTGAAAGTCATTTGCTTTTAGATAATTTTCAGCATTTTGTGATCGAAAAAATAGAATGTATTGACTAGATGATTGTTGATCCTTATTTTTCGAAATTAACCCGGCAAAAACGCTTGGATGAGGAGCATTTATTATTATTAACTTCTCTACTAAATTAGGGTGCTGATTTGCAAAAGGATATGCAACAACGCCTCCCCAATCATGTCCTACTAAAATAAATTTCTTTCTACTAAAGTGATCTTCTACCAATGCTCTGAGATCTTCTACCATATGATGGGGTTGATACTGTTCCAAGTCTTCAGGTTTTGAAGAAAGATTATATCCCCTCATATCGGGAGCTACTGCTAAATAATCTCTTGAAAAATCCAAGAGTTGATCTCTCCACATATACCAAAATTGCGGAAATCCATGTAAGAAAATAATTAATTTTCCATTTTCCGGACCTGCTTTAACATAGTGAAGCTTAATATTATTAACTTCAGCAAATTCGCTTTTAAATTGAGGAAATTTTCTTTTAATAATCTCTTCTGACATTACAATTACCTCTCATTATTACATAGGGAATATTTTTTAAAAATACAGAATTAATAATTAAAACTATCCTTTGGGAAGTAAAAAATATTGAATTTATATTATCAGATTTTTGAGAAAATAAAAAATAAATTAGAAATAGAAATTATTGAAAATAACCCGAAGCAGTTTTTAACGCTACTTCAGCTTCTTTAACTATTCTTTCTATAATGTCTGAAACTTTTTCGATTTTATTTATGATTCCAATACTCTGCCCTATTAAAACTCCACCATTCTCCATATCCCCTTGGTAAGCTGCAAAAGCTGCCTTTGCATCTTTTCTTAATTCTTCAGCAAGATCTTCTTGTGAAATTACGGCACGGTGATCAGCTAAGGCTTTTTCCTCTGCTATTTTTTCCTCTTTAGTTTTTACTAATCCTTTTGATAAGGCAAATTTATTTCTCCAATATCTAATGATACTGAGTGCACCTGTTCTTATAATTGTATCTTGGGCTTTAGCAGGTGGAATAACAGCTTTGTAATTTTCATGAAATTCGCTATCCTCAGATGCAATAAATCTTGAACCCATGGCAATTGCATCTGCACCTAGAGATAATGCGGCTGCCAAGCCTGCTCCTGTTGCATATCCACCACACGCAATCCTTGGGATATCAGGATATTTTTGCTGGATCTGTTGTTGTAAAACTATCCCTCCTACTTGTTCGTAGGATTGATGGCCACCACCTTCGAATCCAGTAATTACCAGACCATCAACTCCCGAAGCAACACTCTTGTCAGCTAACCAAAGTGCTGGAGAAACGTGAAAGTGCTTGATCTCCGTTGCTTTCCTTAATTTTTGAAATTCTTTATTTTCAGGCATTCTTCTAGATGAACCAGCACTAGAAAGGGCATATAAACACTGCTCTCTCAGTTTAGGATTATCCATAATGTGTTTTGCTGCTCCACTTATTAAATTGTCGCAATCGACTATATTTCTCGAAGTTATAATATTAAATCCAAATGGTTTATCTGTTTGCTCGATAGCATAATCAAGGTTCTTCTTTAAGGCTTCTAAGGTATTCTTTTCATAACCATCCATAGAAACTGTTGTATGGGATATCGTCCCAAGCCCACCTGCTTGTGAAACTGCTATTGCTAATTCAACTGTACGAAAAGGGCCCATGGGGGCACTAACGATTGGATATTTAATTCCAAACATTTCAGTAATTTTTGTTTTAATTGTCAAATTTTTTCACCTTTTTTTTAAATTGAATCTAATCCTAAATAAACTTTTTCTTTTGTTGATTCTAGATACAAGGAAAAGATATTAAAGCATAATTACTCTTTCTCTTAATTAATTATTGGTAGATTCTTAAATTTTAAACTTAATAATCTAAAAAGAACTTTGAGTAGATTATGGTTGAAACCAAAAAATCTAAACTTCCTGTTTCCCTGGATCTTCAAGTAACTGAGAATTGTAATCTTCGTTGTAAAATGTGTTATTTTTGGGGTGAAAAAGGTTGTTTTACTAGAGAATCTTCCCAGAATAAACCTAAGATGTTAGATATTGATTTGATCAAACGGGTTATTGGCGAGTTAGATCAAGGACCTGCATATATTTCTCTATTTGGAGGTGAACCTTTAACTTATCCCTACTTAGAAGAATTAATTAAAACAGTAAAAGAGGCGAAATTTCACATAAATACTCCTACTAATGGCACACTTTTAGACAAGGATGCAAAAATGTTAGTTAAAACAAAATTTGACTTAATCCGTCTTTCAATCGACGGTACGCGAAAAGTAAATGATCTACAAAGAGGGCTTGGTTCTTATGACAGAGCAATGTATGGAATAGAGTGCTTAGCAGAAGAAAAGCTTAAATCTAATTCTAAAATACCCCACATCGAAATATTGTATACAATTACTCCTTTAACTTATACTGTAATTGAGGATTTTTTTATGAACAATTTAAATCTCTCTTTATATGAGGATGTAACCTTCCAAATGGAAAATTTTATCACTGAAGAAATGGGAAATGCTTATGCAATATGGATGGAATCTGAGTTTGGTATTAAAAGCGATAAATATTGGCATGGAATGGTGAGATCTCCAAATTATTTTGACCAAATGGACGTAAAGGAACTAACTCGTCAAGTATGCAATGTTCTGAAATATCTTACAAATCATGGTAAAAAAGCTCGTATTTTGCCTCCTACTTGTTCCTATAATAATTTTAATGCATATTTTAAAGCTGATTGGAATAAAATGAATGACAGATATAATGGTTGTCCTGCTCCTTGGGGAGGAATAAATATAACTGCATCAGGGGATGTTGCTCCTTGTCATATATTTTTTGATTTTACTCTTGGTAATTTATATGAGCAAAGTCTTGATGAAATTTGGAATGGAGGATTGTTTAATAGATTTAGAAATTATATGAAACAGAGTTTACTTTTACCAATTTGTAATGGTTGCTGTGTGCTATATCTAGTTGGTAGAAAAATCAAATAAAATCATATTGTTTAATCTTTTTTGCTCATCCAATTTTCTCTTATATCCTTTATTGCAATACCGGGCAGAACATCTTTAGGACAAACTCGATTACATACAAAATACTTCTCACATGCAGGAACTGCGTCATGTTCTAATACTCGTCTAAGAATAGATTCCTGTTTTTTGTCTGTAATTCTAGAATCTCTTACAAATCTATCAGCCTTAGCTAATTGTGCTGGTCCAAGATAATTTGGATTGATTTTACTAACTGGACAGGCCCAACACAATCCACAAAGAATACAATAAACTAAGCGCTCAATTTTTTTCATTTGATTAGGAAACTGTGAAGATTCAGGAGCTTTATCATTCCATTCTTTTATGAAAAATGGTTCAATTTCTCTATAAAATTTCCAGAATGGTTCCATATCGACTACTAGATCTTTCAATACAGCCATATTAGGTAAGGGTTCAATCAAAATTTCGGTTGTGGAGTTCCAATTTTGATATTCCCCTAATTTGAATTCAGGCAGATTAACAGGTTTCGTTGAAGACTTTACAGTTAAAACCTGAGTTCTACATGCGAGTAATGGTACTTTATCAATTGTCATCCCACAAGAGCCACAAATAGCACCTCTACAAGCGTATCGAAATGCTAAAGAGGAATCGATATAATCCTGTATATAAAAAAGTGCTTCTAATATGCTCATACCTTTTGTTAAAGGAACCTCAAATTTATCATAACGAATATTTCCATCTCCATTATTTCTATAAACCAAAAATTTCTGCATATTAACCATTAGTATTTCCTCTCTTTTACTTCAAATATTCCTAATTTAACGGGTTTAGTTTTAATTTCTAGCCTGTTTTGTCTTCTATAAACCATTGAATGTACTAAATAATCATTGTCATTTCGGCTAGAATAATCTGTGCGAAAATGAGCTCCCCTGCTCTCTTTTCTCCATAACGAGGCGAAAGCAGTGACTTCTGCAATGTCTATCATGCTCCGAAGTTCTAGTGTGCGAACTAATCCAAAATTAAACTTTCTATCTTCAGTTGGAACATGAACATTTAAAAATTCACTCTGCAATTTGATAAGAGTCTGGTTCGCTTTTTTAAGATCTTTTTCATTCCTATAGACTCCAACATTCTTATTTAGGGTTTCACCCATTTCATTCCTAAGTTCTACCGGTTTCTTGCCCGTATTAGTATCCCAACTTTTAAGGAGTTGTTCGATCTTCTCGAGTGTACCTTCTTCAGCAGTTTGGATCTTACTCAATGATGGTTTAGACGGCAAACCTTTTTCTATCAATTTTCTTCCAATATATCTTCCAAATACAGCTGTTTCTAGTAATGAATTTCCGCCTAATCGGTTTGCACCATGAACTGATAAACAAGAGCATTCACCAATCGTATACAATCCATCTAAATCTGTTTCACCATAATCACCATCAAATTTTGTTCCAATTCCTCCCATTGAGTAGTGTTGTCCAGGTTGTACAGGAATTGGTTCTTCAATGGGATCAACCCCAGCAAAGTAAATACTAATCTCTTTGATCCCAGGTAATCGTTCATTTATTTTATCAGCTCCTAGATGGGTAAGATCTAGATTGACATAAGCATTATCAAAACCTCTACCCTCAATAACTTCAGTTTCAATTGCTCGTGCAACCATATCTCGTGGGGCAAGCTCCATGGCTTTTGGAGCAGTTTTTATCATAAATCGTTCTTTATTTTTATTTAAAAGATATCCACCTTCACCTCTAGCACCTTCGGTTATGAGAATATTAGTCCCATACAAGGTTGTTGGATGAAATTGGACAAACTCAACATCTTGCATAGGTACACCCGCTCTAAAGGCAGCTCCTACGCCATCCCCTGTATTAATAACTGCATTTGTAGAACGCTTGAATATCCTTCCAAACCCTCCTGCTGCTAAAATGATATAAGGTGCTCTAAATGAAACAAGCTCTCCTTTGGCAATATCAAGAGCTATCAATCCTGCAATTTTTCCTTGTACTGAAAAAAGATCAATTAAAAAATATTCATCAAAGAAAGTTACACCCTTACGAACTGATTGTTCATTAAGCGTATGAAGTAAAGCATGACCTGTTCTATCCCCCGCATAACAAGTACGTGGAAACGCAGCACCACCAAAAGGACGTTGAGCAATTAATCCAGATTCTAATCGAGAAAAAGGAGCACCCATACTTTCAAATTCAACCACAATTTTAGGAGCTTCTTCACACATGAACATTACAACGTCTTGATCTGCTAGATAATCTGAACCTTTGATTGTGTCAAATGCATGCTTTTTTGGAGTATCCTCTTTTGCCTCTGCTAAATTTCCTAATGCAGCATTGATACCCCCTTGAGCTGCTCCAGAATGAGATCTAACAGGATAGACTTTACTAATTACTGCTACATTCCACCTTGATGATAATTCTAATCCCGCTCTTAATCCGCTGAGACCAGCACCAACCACCACAACATCAAATTCTTCTATCTTCATTATTCTCTTTTAAATCTTATAAATTATAATTTACCGAAAAGTGTTTAACAAGTCCTCTATTTTTTTTTTGTTTAAATCACGCTGATATAATGGTCTTTTATCATTATTATAAATACGAACGTTTTCACTATAGATTCTCCTATTGAGATTTAGATATAGAATTCCTAAAGCAAACTTACTAGTATCTAATGCCAAATCCATTGCGGCTTTTTGATCATGTGGATTATGAGAACTATCTATATAATAACTATTTGCCTTGTACCATTGAAAGGTATTAACGCGATTAAAACTAACACATGGACATAGTAGATCTATAAGAGCATATCCTTTATGGTTTATAGCGCTTTTTAAAATCTCTTTGGACTTTTCTATATCACCTACGAATGCTCTGGCAACAAAAGAAGCATTCAATGCTATAGCCACCGCTACGGCATTAAATGGTTCATTTATAACCCCAAATACCTGAACTTTGGTTTTAAAGCCTAACTGACTAGTAGGAGATGCTTGACCCTTCGTTAACCCATAGACCATATTATTATGTACAATATTGACAATATCTGGATTATACCGGATGGTGTGGAGAAAGTGATTTCCTCCTTCACTATATGTACATCCATCACCACTCACAGCAATTACATGAAGATTTGGATTTGCTGCTTTTATACCCAATGCTGCTGACAAATATCTCCCGTGAAGTCCATTATAGCTTTGTGATTTCATAAAATGAGGAAATTTTCCCGCTTGTCCGATTCCAGAAACTAATACGAAATCTTTTGGTTTTATATTTAATTCAATCAATGTTTCTTTCATTACTTTCATCGCACTAAAGTTTCCACATCCAGGACACCAATGCATTTCAATTCCTTCCAAATCAAACGAATTATTAGTTATCTTTCTCACCACCAATTATATTTTTCAATCGTTCCAAAATTTCCTCGACAGAGAAAATATAACCACTGTATTTTAAAATCCTATGGTTCATGTTTATGTGAGTTTCATTTTCTAATAGTTTCGCAAATTGTGCAGTCGGATTTTGCTCAATTGATATCCTTATTTCCGCATTCGTAAGATAATCAAGAGCAGATTCATGAATGGGATAAATCTGTTTAAAAAATAAGAAACCAATATCATCCCGGTCCAATCTTTCTAAAGCTTCTTTAATCAAATAGAAATTACTGCCCCAACTTACTATAAGATATTTATGTTTCTTAACTCCATAAAATTCTGGAGGTATGGTTTCTTTTTTAATTACCTCGAGTTTTTTAAATCGTTTTTCAACTGTTTTATTTCTTATTATTGGATCCTCTGTGATAGCACCATATTCATCATGAGTATGACTGTCTGCATCAACCAATCCTTCACCGTAACCGGGGATTCCTCGTGGAGAAATACCATTATCTGTAAATCGGTATCTCTCATAATATTTGTGAGTTTCAACAATGTTTTTAATAATTTCTAAGGAATCTAAATCTAATGAACTAATATTATAATATGAATCAACGAGGTATTGATCTGTTAGAATAAATACAGGAACATGATATTTTTGAGTAAGGTTAAATGCTTTTTGGGTCAATTTAAAAGCATCCTCTAGGCTACCTGGTGAGAAAATAATTCTTGGAAACCACCCAGCACCAGCATATAGCACGAGTTCAATATCTTCTTGAGACGTTCTGGTGGGCATTCCAGTTGCGGGTCCGGGTCTTTGTCCCACAACCATTACTATTGGTAACTCTGTCATACCTGCAAGGCTTATTCCCTCTGTCATGAGAGAGAACCCACCACCAGAAGTGGAGACAAACGAACGTGCTCCTGCATATGAAGCACCTAGAGTCTTATTAATAGCACTGATCTCGTCTTCTGTTTGATCAACAATCATATCGAATTCAAGAGCATGTTGAGCTAAAAATGTGCCAATACCAGTAGAAGGTGCCATTGGATAAAAACAAGCAAAATTACAACCTCCTGCAATAGCACCCAACGCTATCGCTTGAGTTCCATCTAATATATAATTATCTATTATATCTGTATTTCTCGGTATTTCAAATCGTTTCTTATTTACAATTCTTGAAGCTAATTTTTGTTCGACTACCTCATAACCTTTATCGACAGCCTTAATATTATTGTTAATAATTTCTTGGCCTTTTGATTTGAAATTCTCTGAAAGTAAATCTAAAAGTATTGTCCTTTCAGCGTTTAATATGCATAATATTACCCCTAATGCAATTATGTTTGCATATATAGCACCCCCAACTTCATTTGAAAGTTCTGTAAAGGGAATACTTAATATTTCAAATTTAATATCTGAAATAGTTTCTAAGTAGCGTTTTTCACCAATGACTAAAGTATCAGGGGATATTCTTTCTTTTAAATGTGGGAGTGCGGCTTCGTTAAGTGGGATTAAAATGTCAATTCGATCGACATATGCTCGTACAGGTTTAGATGAAACTCTAATTTCAGTAGAATTGACTCCTCCTCGAACACGTGACATGTATTCTCGAGTTGCAAATACATGATATCCTGTTCTTTTTAATGTTTTTGTTAATAATGCTTCAACAGTTTGAATACCTTGACCCGCAGCTCCACAAAGCACTATTGAGATATCGTTAATTTTTGATGCACCATATACAATCATTTATTCTTTTGAATAGAAACTTTTAAGTTATATTAGTGAGGTATATTTTGGATTAAAAAGCCTTTTTTTATAGTTTATAATCAGAGTTTAAATAAGATAAGATAGCTAATTCGTAATTTTGTTGTACAAAAAAGTAATATATATAAAGAATCTAAAAGTATTGATCAATATCCAATGTTTTTCAATTAAAAAAGGTGAATATAATCATGTCACTTATGATGAGAAAGGAGGATGGTAGTGAAGAAAAATTAGAAGATTATTATAATGCTAATCCTCCAGTAAAACACCCTTGCAATAATAGTAAGAAAACCAAATGGTGGTGTATAATGAGTTATACGCCATATAATTGCCATGAAACTCTTAATTATTTCTTAAAAATGTTAGTTTTACCAGGAATAATTGCGTTTTGTATTGTACTTCTAATCATCTTCACCACAGGTGATGTTGACAATTTTATCCTATTGACAATAATAACAAGCTTAACATATACAGCAAGTATATTTATCTCTTTTTATATAAGAGATAGAATTTTAACAAGTCGTCATAAAATTCAAGAAGAAGTTGATAAAGTAGAGAGAATTACACCTGAAGAAAATAATGCTACAGTTTTTCATTATGAATTGGAATTAAATCCTATTAAAGAAACAATTTATAAAATAGGTTTTGTAGGGGATATAATGATGATGAAGAAATTCGGTTTAAGGTTTGAAAATCAGGTAAAAGAATTTTTTGAAGAAGATAGTGGAGTTAATATAATTGTAGGGAATCTTGAAGGTATAGTGAGAGAACCTCCAAAAGATCCTTTTTTAACAAAACAGGTACATCCAATGAAAATCCTTAAACAACTGAATCAGCTTTTAGAAGGTAATGATATTCGTTGGTTATTATGTTTAAGTAACAATCATAGTATCGATTACGGTAATCGGAAATTTCATGAATCACTAAATTTAATCCAAGAAGATCCTAAAATTGATGTATTTGGGCGTAACGATGTACCAAATGTTTTTGTAGAGAGAAAAAACATTAATATTGCCTCAGCTTCAGAATGGAGTAATCAAAAAACATGGAAATGCATTTCCAAATATAGAACAAAGAAATTGAACCCATATCATGATGATGGAAAATTCAATATACTTTATCCACACTGGAATTTTGAAAATGAAAGATATGTACGAAGACGATTACAAAAACGCGCTAAAAAGCTTATGATAGGCGATAATGACATTAAAAGTTGGGATCTTATTTTCGGTCATCATCCACATGTTCGGCAACCAGTAATTAAAGTAAGAGCAGATTATAAAAAGGGAGGAGTGCTTATTAAACTCTGGAAATTAGTAGCATTTTCAGGAGGGAATTTTACTTCAGGGGCTAAACTTATCCGTAGGAAAAAACATATCCATGGACGAATTATGAGATGTGATATTGGACCTCTCAAAGATGATCAAGACAGATTAGCTGTAGGGAAAGTTAAAATTATGGATACCGTTAATAAAGAAGGTCATGAAATTGATAGGAATGGTGATAAGATAGAATTTAAAAATGTGATTTTTGGATTGGGAGAGCGAGGGATCCATAGGTTCTGGGTATTACTTATAGGGTTGGCAATTGTAGTTATAGTAGTACTTCTTAGAATATTTGGTATTTTCTAAATAAATAAAACCTTTTATTTTCTACTTTCATAATTATCCAAATATTATATCAACCAATTTTTTATAAGCACTCCTTAATTTTTATATGAAAAGTATATACTAATCATAGTCGATTTAAAACCTATGTCAGTTATTGGAATTGATAAAGAAAAGTGTTCAAATTGTAGGCAGTGCATCCAAGAGTGTGGTCGTGGATATTTTTTAATCAATGAAAGTAAAGAAGTAGTCTTCAATGATACCCTTACAGCTTGTAATATTTGTGGTCACTGTATAGCCATTTGTCCTGAAGATGCTATTCTCACAAAAGATTTAGATGACGTTGAAACCTTTCCAGGTATAGATTCTCCGGGAGACATTGTAGAATATGATAAGATATATAAACTTCTTCGAGCTAAGCGATCAATAAGACGTTATAAAAACAAAAAAGTCCCAAAAGAAATAATTCAAAAAGTTTTTGAAGCAATGCGATATGCACCAAGCGCTTCTAATGCTCGGGCATGGCGATATATAATTCTCTCAGATCCTGAGCAAATTGAGTTATTAAGTAATGAAATTGTAAAGACTCAATACCAGTATATGGGTTTTAAATCCGCAGAACAAGCTCTTAAATATTTTAAATCTATTGGACGTAGTATATTTTATAACGCCCCACATGTAATTGTATTATATTATAGGGTTGTTGAAAAAAATAGTATTATGATTGGATTACGCGCAAATGATGCCGGAATTGCTTTAACTTATGGAATGCTAGCAGCAGAAAGTCTTGGTCTTGGAACTTGTTGGATTGGAATGATTCAGGGGGCAGTTCCAATGAATAAAGAGATTTTAAACATTATTGGAATAAAGGGAATGGTGCTCGGAGCCTTCACATTAGGTTATCCTGCTGTGAAATATCATAGAACAGCCCCAAGACCACCATTAAAAATAAAAGGACTTGAATAATAAAAATAATTCTTGTAAACCCATTTCTTTTAATCATATCATAATTTCTTGTTTTTTGTTTCCCTTTAAATCACTCAGCAATTAATCCTCTTTTTCTCCTATATAATGAGTATTTATCAACCAATACTTTATAAAGTACGCTTAATTTACATTAGAATAATTTTATATTAATAAAATTAAATGAAATCCCCATGTCAATTATTGGTATTGATAAAGAAAAGTGTTCGAATTGTAAGCAATGTATCCAAGAGTGTGGTAGTGGTTATTATTCAGTCAATGAAAATAAAGAAGTAGTGTTCAATGAAACCCTTCCAGCTTGTAACGTATGTGGTCATTGTATAGCCATATGTCCTGAAAATGCTATTCTCACAGAGGACTTAGAAGATGTTGAATCCTTTCCAGGCATAGATTCTCCAGAAGCTATTATTACCAACGACAATTTTTATAGACTTATTCGCGCAAAACGATCAATTAGACGTTATAAATCTAAAAATGTTCCACAAGAATTAATAGAAAAGGTCTTTAAGGCTATGAGATATGCTCCAAGTGGTGGTAATCTCCGATTATGGCGTTATCTAATTATATCTGATCCTGAAAAAATCGAAGAATTGAGTGATGCAATTGTGAAAACAATGTATAGATATAGGGGTTTTGAATCAGAAGATGAAGCACTCAAATCTCTCAAATCTAGAGGAAGAAATGTTTTTTTCAATGCACCTCATTTAATTGTTTTATACTATGAAACTGTTGAAAAAATTGGTACAATGATAGGATTGCGCGGTAATGATGCAGGTATTGCATTAACTTATGGTATGCTCGCTGCTGAAACTCTTGGTCTTGGAACATGTTGGATAGGTGGCCTTCAAATAGCAATTCCTATGAATAGAGAAATTATGAATATTTTAGGAATAAAAGGTTATGTACTTGGGGCTTTTACACTCGGTTATCCTGCTGTGAAATATCTCAGAACAACACCTCGCCCACCTCTAAAAATCAACGAATTAGGAAATTAAGCACTTATGTTCAGATATTCATGATTTTTTTTTCTTTATTTATATTAAGTTGTTAAAGTAAAATTCTATAAGCCCATTTCTTTTAATTTTTTCATAATTTCTTTCTTTTTGCTTCCCTTCAAATCAAACCATTTATAAAATATTAAAGCACCAATAAAGCAAAAAAGAAATGGAAATAGTCCTTGGATTAAGCGAAGACCTAAAATCGCATTAGTGCTTGGATTAATTGGTTCATATACTGTAATGATGTGAATAAATGCAATAATTAAGCTTTGAATTGTTACAGATATTTTAAGAAAGAAATTTCTTACTCCCAATAAGGTAGCTTGTTGGTGTTTCTGAGCTTTGACAGCAATTTCATCATAACAATCAGCAAAAATAGGTGATAACATAATTAAAAACATCGCAATCGCAGCTCCTTTAAAGATAGCAAGTAGATATAATTGGAATACATTTACAATGAATAAATTAAGTAGCACAATAAACCCAAAGATAGTCATACCAAGCGAATACATTGTGGAATTTTCCATTTTTTTGGCTAAAAATAGCCATAAGGGCATCGTCAAAAGAGATGCAACAAACATTAAGAATGACTCAATAGTTCTTATTTCCTGCTTTGCTTTTAAAACATCATCAACAAAATTAAATGAATTCATACTTACAAGCCCCATTGCTATCATGAAAAAGACGTATGTAAGGACAGCAAGCATAAAATTTTTCTGTTTTATCGCAATTTTCATCGCTTTAAAAAATGAGATTTTCTCTGCATTCTTATATCCTAAAATGAATCTCTCTTTAATCTCATCAGATTCTATAGAACCTGGAATAAATATAATAAAAGAAATCAATAAAAGTATTATGCTTATTAATGCCGCGAATGTAAATGATTCAATATTCCCTGCAAAAATAATCTGTGACCAGATTGTAATTGCTAAGAAATTTGCTAGAAATGTAAAAAACTGAGTAGCAAATCCTGCTCTTATTCTTTCCTTTTCCCCTCTGAAATGAGCAGCGAAAGCCCCAAAAGAATGTGTTTGAAGAAGAGTATAAGAAATATCAAACAAACAGACGATAAATAGATAATATACAAAAATAGGAATAGCACTTTCTCGTCCTGAGACGTTAGGTGGCGTGAAAAGGAGGAAAAAGAAGATTATTGTTGGGATACCTCCGATAATAATCCAAGGTGTATGAAATCCTCTTTTCCTTGTCCACTTAAAAGGTTTATCTGTAAAATAGCCAATAAGAGGATTTGTAATCATTGTCCATACTGTAAATATTATGTTCGCGATTGCCATATATAAGGGCCATAACGATACAAAACCTATTAATCCAAGCTCTACTTCATAAAAAGTCCATACATAAGTATTAAAAGCCATCATTATGAAAATATTGAGAAAATAGCCCATTGAAAACATAATTAATTTGGATATAGAAGAACCTTTTGATTCATCTATATTTTGAGGTTCAATTGACTTGTTCATTTTATTCATTTCAATAAATTTTACTTGTAATTATTTATTTCACATTATCATATATTAAAGTATAATTAAATTCAACAAAAAGATATAGAGCATTAATTTTATACTGACAAGGAAAGAGGGATAACAAATTAGATTACTTGAATATGAAAGTAAGAAAATTTTCAGTCAATTTAACATTCCTTTAGTAAAAAATATTGTAATAGAAAAGGGAGAATGTATAGAAGAAAAAGTAGATCAGTTTGAGTTTCCAGCAATTATTAAATCTCAAATAGCAATCGGTAGCAGAAAAAAAGCTGGACTTATTAAAATTGCTCAATCTAAAGAGGAAGCAATTACTTTATGTCATGAATTCTTCCAAAGGGAAGTAAGTGGATTTAAAGTCCAAGCTATTCTTGTAGAAGAATTAGTTGAGATCCAGCATGAATACTACTGTTCAATTGCTCTAGATGCGTCAGAAGGGCAGTTCTATATAATTGCAAGCAAACAAGGAGGGATTGATATAGAAGAAGTCGCAAATACCAATCCAGAAGCTATAATCAAAGAGAAATTTTCTTATACTACTGCTTTAACTGAACAAATTATCGATAAAGTTATCAACAATTTGGGCTTTATTGGAGATAATTCTGCTTCTGCAAAGGCATTATTATACAATTTATGGAAGATAACAACTAAACTTGAAGCTCAGTTAGTCGAGATTAATCCTTTAGTTCTCACTCCAATAGGGTTAAAAGCGGTTGATGGAAAGATGATCCTGGATGACGATTCAGCTTTTCGACAACCAATTGTTAAAGAACTACAAGGTAAAAAGTTAACCCCATTAGAAAGATTGGCAAAAGAATCAGGCTTTTCTTTTGTAGAATTGGATGGTGATATTGGAATACTAGCTAATGGAGCAGGTTTAACTATGGCGTTATTAGATGTACTTTCTGAATTAGGTTTAAAACCTGCAAATTTCTTGGATGTAGGAGGTGGTGCCAGTAAAGAACGAGTATATAAAGCATTAGAACTACTTTTTGGAATGAAACCTAAATGTGTCCTTGTAAATATATTCGGTGGTATAACCCGATGCGATATTGTCGCTGAAGCAATAATTCAAGCATTAAAGGATCTGAAAGATACACCACCATTAGTAATAAGACTTACAGGGACAAGAGAAAAAGAAGGAATTGCTCTCCTTGAAGAATCTGGAGTGAATGCATTTCAGGACGTAATTAAAGCTGTTGAAAAAGTAAAGGAGGTTGTAGGTGAGTAAATTGTACATAAGTGAAAAATCCAAAGTTGTTGTTCAAGGAATCACTGGAAACCAAGGAAAATTTCACACTCGTTTAATGTTAGATTATGGGACTAATATAGTAGCAGGAGTTACTCCTAAAAAAGGAGGAGAAGTAGTGTATAAAATTCCTGTATTTGATTCTGTAGAAGAAGCTGTGGAAAACACTAACTGTGATATAAGTATTGTTTTTGTTCCTGCTCGTTTTTCATATAGTGCAGTTGAGGAAAGTTTACTTTCAGGCATAAAAATGACTTGTATAATATCTGAAAATATTCCTGTATTTGATATGATTAAATTAAGAGAGTTAACTTTAATACAAAATCTTCACATCGTAGGTCCAAATTGTCCAGGAATGATGATTCCAGATAAAATTAAATTAGGAATAATGCCGGGAGATATGTGTCATTATGGAAATGTGGCGATCATCTCCAAAAGTGGAACTCTTTCTTATGAAATTACAAAAGCCATTGGAAATGCGGAGATTGGAGTTTCTGCTTATATAGGGATTGGAGGTGATCCTGTTAGAGGAACAACTATGGTCGAAGCAGTAGAATATTACTCCAATGAACAAAATACCAAATTAATTGTATTAATAGGTGAAATTGGGAGTGATGAGGAAGAAAAAACTGCAGAATATATTAAAGAATATGTATCAAAACCGATAATTTCGTATATTGCAGGTAAAAGTGCTCCTAAGGGTAAACGAATGGGTCATGCGGGAGCAATAATTTCGGGTGAATTTGGTACAGCACAAGGTAAAATTAAAGCTCTTAAAGAAGCAGGTTCTTTCATTGCTGATACTCCATGGGAAGTACCAAAATTAATCAAGGAATTACTTTAATTAAATTATAACAAGATTAATAATTAAAATAAGAATATTAAAAAAACTTTTTATATTTCTTAAAAGCCACCAAAAAAGCTATTATTCGAACTTGGAACTATAGTAGAAGCTTTGGCTTTGTTCTTTGCTTCCTCAAGAGAATAAACTTCTTCAAAATATCTTGGATTTAAATCTCCAATTAACTCATCAACTTTACTTTCTTCATTAATTTCAAGCTCAAGTTCTTCTGCCTTTGGACCTTCTATTTCTATAACTTTTTCAATTATTTGAGTCATTTTTCATTTCACTTCTTTTTTTTATAATTATAATTATGATAAGGTTTAATTTATAGTTTAAGGCAGGGAACTCTGGATGGAGTCTTAGACTAATCTTAGACTGATAATCATTTCTTGGTCAGAGATTCATTCTTATTTTGAAATCGCTAGGGTCTGTTTTAGGTTCTTTACAAAAGTGTATCAGTAGACTAAAAAGCATTAGTGTAGATACAACCATTGGTGAAGTTACTCAATCTGCAAGTACAGAGAAATTTCAGAGAAATTTGAGAGTTTTTATTTTATTTCAATTACTAGAATTGCCTTTGTTGGTATTTTAAAGACAAGATTACTCCCTTTTATGCTAAATTTATCATTTGTATATTTTTCAGGTTTAATAGTTTCTGGTGCTTCAAATGTATTATGCGCATTAATTTGCTCACTATGAAGGATCCTAGCTGTTAGCTCACTCCTTTCTAAATCGAAATCATTAAATAAAATTTCAATATTAATATCTTGATTTGGGTTAATATTGCTTAATGATATATGCATTTGATTTTCAGAATCAACTGAAGCTGAACCGTTTATAGCAGGAATAGTTCTACTTCCTTGTACATAATTTTCAGTATTAATTTTTATAGGTAATAAAATGCCTTCCTGATGGACTTGATACATGTCAAAAACATGGTAAGTTGGAGTTAGAAGCATTTTTTCCTCTTTAGTTAAAATCATTGATTGTAAAACATTAACAGTTTGAGCTATGTTTGCCATGTCTACTCGAGTGCAATGTTTATTAAAGATATCTAGGTGTAAAGAAGCAATTAATGCATCAGTTAGAGTATTCTGTTGAAATAAGAAATTTGGATTAGTATCTTTCTCAACACCCCACCAAGCACCCCATTCATCAACAATTATTTTTATCCTTTCGGATTTGTCATACTTATCCATTACGTTACTAATTTCTGAAAGAAGTTTATCCATATAAAGGGCTCTTTCCATCGCAACTGCCCACCTTTTTTCATTTACTTCTGCTGCTGGTTGATTGCCTGCTCGAGTGTAATAGTGTAATGATAAACCATGAATTAAGGGATTAAAAAGAATCGGGATTGATGTTTTTTCCATTATTGTTTCAACCCAATGTAGTACCCATTCTAGTGGAAATTCTCCTACAGGTCCACAAGCTATCTTGTATAAACTATTCTTAGATAAGTTTTTACAATAAGTTGAATAACAGAGAAATAGATCTGAGTAGAATTCTGCTGACATGTGACCCCCACATCCCCAATTTTCATTTCCCACACCCCAATATTTTATACGCCATGGTTCTTCTCTCCCATTTTTCCTTCTTAATTCTGCAATAGTACTATTACCATCGAAAGTGATATATTCAATCCATTGAGCCATTTCTTCAATAGTCCCACTCCCTACATTTCCACAAATATAAGGCTCACAATCGAGCTGTTCACATAAATCAAAAAATTCATGAGTCCCAAAGTGATTATTTTCAATAACACCACCCCAATGAGTATTTATTCTATTAGGTCTTGTTTCTTTTGGACCAATACCGTCTTTCCAATGATATTCATCTGCAAAACAACCCCCCGGCCACCGTAAATTAGGGATTTTAATTTTTCTCAAAGCGTGGACAATATCATTTCTTATACCCCGTGTATTAGGGATTGAAGAATCTTCCCCAACCCATATTCCGTCATAGATACAGCGTCCTAAATGTTCAGCAAAATGACCATATATATGTTTACTGATTCTTTTTTGCTTTGAAGGTTCAATTTTTGTATCTATTATTATTTTTGCCATAATAAACTATGATTAGTTTGATTGATATAATAAGATTATAAATTTTGTAAGATTAATATATAGATTGAGAAGGCTCTCTTATTTTTCCCACAGGAGCAATCAGTACCACAAACTCGTCCTTTCCATCCAGTTCAAGCAATGAATCGAACTTATTTTGTTCGTAATATCCTATAGCAACGGTTCCAATATTAATTGCCGCACAGCTTAAATAGAGATTCTCACAAACTAGACCTAAATCAATTGCTATGAACTTGTGGGCCAGTATAGTATATCGCCATTCATTTCGGTATGGTATAGCCACCCAACAGAATATTACTGCTCCCTTACCAACAAATTTTTGATCATAGGATAGTTCTCCAATCTTTTTTTCAGCATTCTTGATACTTTTTATGAATAATAACTGATGAGTAAATGAAATATAGCGATAAAGTCCAGGATCAAGCCCTTCCACTCTATTAACTATGAGATATGTTTCAAATGGACTTTTTGCCCCAGAAGATGGAACAGTTCTCAATACACCACGACCACTCTTCATAACTTCCTTCACTCCTTGCGTACACCAGAGTAAAAATGATAATTCCTCAAGAGTTAAGTATTCTGATGTGTATTTCCTGTGACTTACTCTTTTATTCACCGCATCTTTGAATGCCATATTTCCTATCTTGAAGTTTTTGGGAGGGATTAATTCTATAAGTTTAGTATCTTCTGCGTATTCCTTTTGAAATAAAGGAAAAGGCTTATTCTTTTGTTCATCAGATTCCGGGACCATTTTAACATATTCTTCCCTATCAAGAAAACGCAGGAATTTTCGATTGTCTTTCATTTGATTTTATCACAATTAAAAATTACGTTTTATTAAAAGAAAAAGTCTAATCCCTTTTAAAAATATATTCTACATGATTTTGGTTTATTATTTTAACCTAAAAATGTATCTTTAATTAAAGACTCAATTTGAGGAAGATCTTTTGCTCCAGCTACCTGACTTGTTTTAAAAAAAATCTCAAGATTTTGCCATATCGAGGTGTTATCTTGAATTTCTTTTATAAAGGTGGCTAATTTTTGTTTTGCTGGATAACTCTGTCCTTTATACAAGTAACCGATTGAATAATTACCAATCGATTGTATAAGTAAAGTATTTTCACCAAATTTCGCACGATCAAGCCCTTCTGAAAAGAATTCATCAATAAAAGAGGTAAAAGCTGATAAAAAACTGCCAAAAATTTCAGTATCATGTTTCCATTCATCAGTAAATGGATAAGAGAACAAAAGAACTCCACCCTCAGCAATTATTAATAGCAAGACCGGTTGGTCACTAGCTAATTCAAGTTTACCTTTTATATTTTTTTTTTGAGTTATGTTTACCATCCCATTAAGTGATGCTAACTTGATGCTTTCTGCTCTAATATTTTTTATATTTTCTAATTCTTCTTGGTTGTCTTGAAGTTCTAGTAATAGGTCATGTTCATTTGAAATTAATCGAGCTAAATAATGATTATTCGTTGACTCTGCAAGATGTTGAGCTCCCGCTAATAGTATCTTTGCTTCATTTAATTTCATTTGTATTAACGATACCCTAGCTTGAAATAGTTTTCCTTCGATTTGAAGCATAATAGATCCAAGTTGATCTGCCATTGTATTCATAGTTGAAATCAAAGGATTTATATCATCAAGAATTTTCATATCCTTTGACATTTTTAACTCTTCAACGTATATAAAAGTCAGATAAAACAGTGCGTGTGTATATAATGCTTGAACCCGAACATGAGATACACCATCGTTAATAATCTGTCTAAAAATTGTTTCTCCTTCTGCACGATCCCGAACCCTACCAGTTTGAATTAACACTAATCCTCTTGATAACGAATATATTTTAGTAGTAAATTCATCATTCTCTCGAAAAGCATATTCTCTAAAATAATCTAAATATCTTTCTGCTTGATACATATCATCTTCTTCAATTCTGATGTTTATCATTGTATGGAGTACGAATCCTTTAATGTAGTTAATCTGATATTTTCCAGCAAGCTCGCAGCATCTTGTAAGATAATTTTCAGCTTTATCAACGTCATACATAAAAACGAAGATCATACCTAAATACCATAAAAAGGAGACCTGTATACCAAAAAAGTTTTCATTTTCTGCAATTTTTAGTCCTTTTTCACAATATTCTAAAGATTGATAAAGATCACCTTTCCAAAGAAAAACATTTGCTAATACTCTTAAATTACTTGCTTTTGAACTAATACTGATCTCTTCAATAGACAAACTTTTTGTACAATATTCTATTGCCTGGTTATATTCCCCTTTTAACCAATAGTTATTTCCTATTAAAGTAAGACTTGCTGCAACGCCGTTTTGGTTATTTATCTTTTCAAAAAGATCTTTACACCGAAACCCAAATTCTAAACTAATTTTGTAATTTTCTTTTAGAAGATAAATATATCCGGTTAAGAGAAAGTTATAACCGAGATCTATATCATTTCCAATTTTTTCGATATATTTCTTGTTTTGCAAAGTATCTTCTAAAGCTTTTTCAGGATTAAAAGTATAAGAACTCCAGAGATTTTGCTGGATTTTCCTAATTTTTTCAAGAGCTTCCTCTGTTTTCCCTTCATTTATAAGACGTTCTATACTTAAGAACTTTTCAGGTTTTTCCCTAGGCATGCTTGATTGTAATTAAGAGGTAAAAATTATTGGATTAGAATTAAGAAAGATATTTTCCTTAAAAGAATTTGTAAATAACAATAGTACTCATACTTGAAAAACATATACAATCCATTGTATTTTGGGGGAAGCTATTCCCATATTAATAATCTAAGAAATATTTATATGAAAATGGATTCTACAAATATTAATACTTTTATCAAAGATATAATCACAGAAAGAGTTAGAGAATTTTGGCGCAAAAAAATATTTACGAATATGATGCTAAAATGCTTTTAGCAAGAGAACTTCCAAAATACTATCCTGATTTTAAATACCATAATAAATTAGCTATTGCCGATTGCAACACAGATTTAGATAAAATAATAAAAGATAATCCTTGGATTGAGACAGAAAAGGTAGTAGTTAAACCAGACCAATTATTTGGGAAAAGAGGAAAAGCTAATTTACTTTTACTTGACGCTAATTGTGATGAAATGAAACAATTTTGTGTTGATAATTTAGATAGGGTTTGTGAAATTGGAAATATAAAAGGAGCATTGAAACGCTTACTCATTGAACCTTTTATCCCTCATGAAAAGGAATACTATGTCTCTATTACTTCTGATAGAGAAAATGATATAATTCACTTTAGTTTTGAAGGGGGTATATTTGTAGAGGAAAACTGGGACAAAGTAATTCATATACCCCTCCCTTTAGGAACTGATATAAATTCTTTTGATCTAGAAGGAAAATTACCAGACTTGGGAGAATATAAAGATGTACTAATCCCTTTTATTAAAGCTCTTTTTCAAGTATTTGTTGATCAAGATTTTGCGTTTTTGGAAATTAATCCTTTTGCAATAACTGAAAAAAAGGAGATTGTACCCTTGGATGTGAAAGCTCGTCTGGATGACACAGCTATGTTCTTACATGGGGATACTTGGGGAAATCCAGAAAATCCTATAGAATTTCCAAGTGGGTTTGGTCAAACAATGTCAGAAGAAGAAGCAAGAATTCAAGAAATAGACGAAAAAACTGGTGCTTCTCTAAAATTAACAATAATTAATAGAGAAGGGCGTGTATGGACTATGGTTGCAGGCGGTGGAGCTTCTGTTATTTATACAGATACAATCGTTGATCTTGGATTTGGAAAAGAATTAGGAAATTACGGAGAATATAGTGGCAATCCTTCACGTGAGCATACTGAAATTTACGCTCAGACAATTATTGATTTAATAACAGAAACCCCTGATCCTCAGGGGAGACCAAAATATCTTATAATTGGAGGTGGAATAGCTAATTTTACAGACGTTAAAGCTACATTTACAGGAATAGTAAGTGCGATTAAAAATTCTGTTGACAAATTAAAGAAAGCAAATGTTAAAATATTTGTTCGCAGAGGAGGTCCAAATGAAAAACAGGGGTTAGAACTTATGAAACAAGTTGGTGAAGAAACAGGAGTTCCAATTGAAATTTATGATCGTTATACTCATATGACAAGAGTGGTTGAATTAATAAAAAAAGCAGAAGGGGGTAAAACCTGAGAAGGAGGAGATAAAAAGATGGAAGATTATGATTTATTTGATGAAAATACAAAAGCAATAATATATGGATTTCAAGCAAATGCTATTCAAAGAATGCTTGATTTTGACTACATTTGCAAAAGGGAAAAACCATCTGTGGCTGCAGTAATACGACCTACTCAAGATGCAGCTGTAGCATACCATAAGGTATTTTGGGGTTCTAATGAGATCGTAGTACCAGTATATAAAACACTCAATTTAGCTGTTAAAAACCATCCTGATGCTGATGTCATGGTGAATTTTGCCTCATTTCGATCAGCATATCCTACAACTAAGGAAGCACTAGAAACTAATACGATTAGAACTGTAGCGATCATAGCAGAGGGTATGCCAGAAAGGCAAACAAGACATTTAACCAAAATTGCAGATGAAAGAAAAAAAATTATTATCGGTCCCGCCACCGTTGGTGGTATTAAAGCAGGTGCATTTAAAATTGGAAACTCCGCAGGAACTATTGAAAATATTGTTTTATCAAAACTTTACCGACCTGGATCAGTAGGATTTGTATCTAAATCGGGTGGATTATCCAATGAAATGAATTTTATGATATCTCAAACAACTGATGGGATCTATGAAGGAATTGCTATAGGGGGAGATAAATATCCAGGATCCCAATTAATCGATCACCTATTACGGTATGAAGCTAATCCAAATATTAAAATGTTAGTAGCTTTAGGAGAAATTGGTGGAAAAGATGAGTATGCTGTTGTTGATGCAATTAAATCAAGCAAAATAACAAAACCCTTAGTTATTTGGGTAGCGGGAACAGGTGCCAAGATATTACCCGCAGGGTTACAATTCGGGCATGCCGGTGCTATGGCAGGAAGTGATATGGAAACCGCCGAAGCAAAAAATGAAGCTTTAAGGAAAGTAGGAGCTATTGTACCAGATTCATATGAAGATTTAGATAAATTAATTAGAAAAACCTTTGATAAATTAGTACAGGAAGGCAAAATAAAACCAGCTGAAGATTTTGAACCTCCCAAAGTACCATTAAACTTTAATGATGCAACTAGATTAGGAGTTGTAAGACGTCCTACAGACGTAATAGTATCTATAAGTGATGATCGAGGGGAGATAGTTACTTATAATCAAGTACCTCTTGATAAAATAATAAGAGAGAACAAAACTCTTGGCTATGTTATAGGGTTACTCTGGTTTAAACGTGAATTACCTGAGTTTGCACAGCAATATATCGAAATGGTTATTAAATTAACGGCAGATCATGGTCCTGCTGTTTCGGGTGCTCATAATGCTATCATTACGGCTCGCGCAGGAAAAGATTTAATGTCGGCATTGGCTAGTGGGATACTTACTATAGGACCTCGATTTGGGGGAGCCGTATCAGATGCAGCAAAATATTTTAGAGAAGCTGTACAAAAAGGAATGACACCTGTAGAGTTTATGAATTATATGAAAAATGTTGTTCAAATCAACATTCCCGGAATCGGACACAGAGTTAAGTCCGTTCAGAATCCTGACATGAGAGTGGTGCTATTAAAAGAATTCATATTAAAAAATTTTCCCAAACATCCACACTTAGATTATGCATTAGAAGTCGAAAAAGCAACAACCTCAAAGAGAAACAATCTTATACTGAATGTTGATGGTTGTATTGGGATTACCTTCTTAGATTTGTTGGAAAATCTTGACTACACTAAAGAGGAAATAGAGGATGTAATTTATAGTGAAGCTTTAAATGGCCTATTTGTTTTGGGAAGATCAATCGGAATGATGGGGCATATCTTTGACCAAAAGCGACAAAGAGCAGGATTATTTCGACAACCTTATGATGAAATTTTATTTACAGAATAAGTTCATCTAAATAAAATTTATATACTAACTTATTATCCTACTAATCAGAAGAGATAATAGTTAGGATATGAGTTTCACAGATTATCAGAGAAAAGTACGTCTTACTATAATTAATTCCTTAGTTTATGGGATTGTAGTTTTATTTATTGGGTTAGTAATTGGCTTTTTTTTCTATTACTATGGGATACATAACCCAGCTCCACATAATATAGTTTCCCCAGCATTATTTGATGATCCTACATATTATGAAAAGATTTTACGCCAAATTGGTTATTATGATCCGTGGTATGTTCAATTTGGTTTATATTTTCTGAATTTTTTCAAGGGAAACTGGGGAGAATCCTTTATTGTTGCTGAAGGGGAACCTGTGATTGATATATTAGCTAAAACTTTTCCTAGAACTATTGGAATACTCATAGTACCATTATTAATTGGATTATTAGGTATTAAGCTTGGTAAAAGTGTGATAAAGAAACGAAATAGCGCTCAAAGTTTGATAATACGGATATTTACAATTATAGGTTTTGCCATACCTATATTTTTTTTAGCTACGCTGATACAATTTTGTACATTGTTACCAGGATTCGAATTCCCGGCAATGTATATAGCTGATCCATATTATTACCCACTATCCGATATTACAGGATTCCCGTTATTTGATTCTATTATTAATGGTAATTGGAAATTAGCTGGAAGTATTATTGAACACGCAATTCTTCCGATATTTATACTTAGCTTTTTGATATTAGCCATAGTTATTAAACAAACTCAGAATCATATTGAACGTAAAACAGAGGAAACTGCTTTTGTCTCAAATTCATTAACAGCGGCTAAATTATTTGGAATATTTTTTGCCTTAGTCATTACTCTAGAAGTATGTTTTAATAGAACTGGATTTGGATACCGTTTCATACAATCTGTTTATCTGGGAGATATATTTCTCAGTATTGGTTGTCTTTATCTTATAATTATTCTTTTTTCTTTTACCATCTTTTTAACAAATATTATCCCTATAGTATATAATTCCTTCAAGAAGTTTGTTTTTGACAAAGCTAAAAACTTTAAGAGAATTGTTTATAAAAAGAAATTTTTAATACCGAAAATAGCTATAGGTCTAACAGTAATAGGGTTAATAACTCCTACAATGGGTCTTTTAGATCCTGATGGTATATCCTTTCTTTGGTATTTGGGATTTTATGTACGAGGTAGTGGGGGTGGATCAACTGATTCTGGATTTGTTAATGAACTTTTTGTTAGTCCATTGGATTATAATTACCTTATGTTAGGTACTATTATAATTATATTAATGGTTATAGGGATCATTTTACTTTTAATACCTATATTAAAAACAAAAAATAATAAGATGTACGATGGGGGTGTAGTATTAAGTATTGTTGGTGGATTTCTAATTTTTATTAGTCCAATTATATATTATTCAAATTTCAAGGAATATTTTTCTAGCTATTGGAACATGTTTTATCCTCCAAGTTTTGGGTTTGTTATTCCAATCATAGCCGGTATATTGGGTATAATTAGCGGAATACTAACAATTACTGAATATAAATTAAACAATGAAAATCTATCACATTTTTCTGAACAAGAAATTAATATGGAACAAAATGAAGTGTTGAATTTCAGAAATGAATTCAAAAATTATATAATAACTTCATTAAAGAATCCTTTTGTTATAATCGGATTGACACTATTGATGTCTTTCATTATTCTTTCTATATTCCCTTATTTTTTTACCTCTTATAGTATAAATGAAATAGTCCCACCAGATTTTCCTCCTGATAATCCTTTCGAATCCCCAAGTTATAGTCATCCCTTTGGAACAACCAAATATGGATTTGATGTGCTTGCACGAGTCATCTATGGAATTCAAGATGCACTTATATTTGGTATCGTCATTACTATTATAGGACTACTATTTGGTTCAATATTCGGATATATGGCAGGTAGATATCATAGGTATGTCCATTATGGCATTATTGGAACATTGATAATATTTTTGATAATTCCAGGAATAATGCTTCTCGCTGTCGCAAACACCCTTTTTTATGCATTAAAACCCCGATTTATTAGTATATTAATTGTGGGGCTTCTTTTAACTGTAGTATTTGCTGGAATCATAGCTAATGCTATAAGACGTGAATCTAACTTAATCAATCGGATTAAAATGATATTGAAATCCATTCCTTTAGAAGTAGCATTTGGAATCATATTATATCAAACACTTGGTTTTTTTGGATTAATTGATATCTCCATACCTCAATTAGGAATTAGTTGTAACTGGGCTAGATCAGCATTTGGAAAATTTTGGGCTCTGTGGCCAGGAGTCTTCCTCTTTCTTTTATTGTTAAGTTTAATACTAATCCATGAAGGATTAAAAACACCAACAAAACATAAACGAATTTGATAGAATTTTTCTTTCTTAATCATTTACTTTTTTTGATGGGAATAAATTGGGGGAAAAGATGGTTCTTGATGAATATTCAACAAGTTTATTATACTTTTGAAAATTATAATTTAAAGTATAAATTTTAATAGAAAATTCAAACGTAAAGTTTAGAGGTAATGAGAAATGACTGATTTAGTAGAAAAAGCAACAAAACATTTTGAGTCTCTTGTTAGAGAACAATTGGAACGAGTTGAACAGATGAAAAAAGCCGCGGATTGGACTGATTATTCTAAACTCAAACCTATTATTATAGGACTCGTTGGTGGGGATGGAATCGGACCATATATAACAAAGCATGCTCAAACAATTTTGGAATTTTTACTTAAGGATGAGTCGAATAGTAGTGCTGTAGAACTTAGAGTTATTGAAGGTTTGACAATTGAAAACAGAGCTAAAGTAATGAAGGCTATTCCTGATGATGTTTTAGAAGAAATTAAGAAGTGTCATGTTTTATTAAAAGGCCCAACAACTACGCCACGTAAAGGAGATAAATGGCCAAATATCGAAAGTGCTAATGTTACAATGAGGCGTGAATTAGATTTATTTGCTAATGTTCGCCCAGTAAAAGTACCAGAGCTAGGTATTGATTGGATGTTCTTCAGAGAAAATACGGAAGGAGCTTATGTGTTAGGATCGAAAGGAATTAATGTTTCTGATGATTTATCAATAGATTTCAAAGTAATAACAAAACAGGGTTCAGACAGGATTATACGTTTAGCATTTGATTATGCAGCCAAAAACAAAATTAATCGAGTATCGGTGGTAACGAAAGCAAATGTCGTAAAAGCTACAGATGGCAGATTTCTCTCCATGGCAGAAGAAATTGCAAAAGAATATCCTCAAGTTAAATGGGATGACTGGTATATTGACATTGCAACCGCTAAACTCGTTGATCCTGCACGTCAAAAGGATTTTAAAGTATTTGTTGCCCCTAATCTTTATGGGGACATCATTACTGATGAAGCTGCTCAGCTACAGGGTGGAGTTGGTACTGCTGGAAGCGCAAATATAGGTAAAGAATACGCAATGTTTGAAGCTATTCATGGTTCAGCTCCTCGAATGGTTGAAGAAGGCAGAGCTCAATATGCTGACCCTTCTAGCATCATAAAGGCTGCTGCATTACTTTTAAACCATATAGGATTTGTAGATAAAGCAAAACAACTTGAAATGGCTCTTGATATATGCGCAACCTATGAAAAGAAATTAAAGATGACCGGAAGAGATACGGGAGCTACAGGGGAAGAATTTGCTAAGTATTTAATGAATACACTTCAGGATCCTAATCTCGAAGAAAACTGGAATAAATATCAGAAGTGAATTCCCATATTTTTTTAAATATTATTTTTTTATTTATCTTATTTTTCTGATTCAACTTCAACCTCTAGATCGCTTAAAAGAAAGTCAAGTTTCTTTGCTTTTTTATTAATTAGAGGTACAGTATTTAAATGTTCTGAATCATCTTCTCCCAATAGAAACGTAATAGAACCTGCCCCTAACATGAAAAATTCTAAAATATCGGGAATTTTTTTCTTATATCTTAAACCCCTTGTAGAATATCGATCAGCTTCAACAAATATACCTCTTTTATGATAAAGTTCATTACGTTCCAATTTCCAATAGTTAAATCTCGGAGCAATTATGGTAATTAATAAAATTAAACCTAAAATTAATGTCATCACTAAATAGAAATCTTCATTCATTCCAATGTTAAATTCTACGAGTTGAACTTTATTGTAAAAATCGTGCAATGTAGGAGGAAGAATTAGAAAAACAATAAGTAAGAATGCAATAATGAATATTAGGATAATTATAAAGAACTTTGTTGAGGATATATCAAATGCAATTGTTATCAGATTTATAAAGAATACTAATGTCCATATAAATCCTAGCCAAGGAACTGGTTTTCCAGATTTTCCTAAGGCGTACTGTAAAATCCACAAGATTATATTTATGATAAATAAAGGAAAAAGAAATATAGCCTTGGAATAAGTTCTTAAATAAATTACTTCACCTTCTTCCTCTTCTTCTTTCGCTTGTTCTTCTAAATTGTTAAATCCCATATTTATTACTTTTTTATAGGTGATTTATAAAAAGTGTATTTTAATAATATCTCTTCTAATTAATTGATATTTAAATCATTTCATTAAAAATCTTAATCTCATTCATTTTTTGAAGAACGCATCCAAAAAAAAGATATTAGGCAATTTTCTTAAATTCACAAAATCTACCTATTAAAATTACTTAAAATCTGTAGCTCAAAATTATAAACGTTAAAATAAAAAAGTAGTGTTTTTTTCCTTACAAAAGAAGAAATTTATTGTTTATTATTGATTATGGATTTTTTTACACATTTAGTGTTTGGAGCACTTATGTATACCTTTTTTCTCAAGGATATAACATTTGAATATATTCTTTATGCTATGTTTTTTGCGATTTTACCTGATTTAGATATATTTATATCTCCATTAAGGCGTAAATTTAAGTCAAATTATCTTGAGCATCGTTCAGCATCCCATTCTTATATTATTGGGATTATCTTATCCACAATTATAGGCCTTTTTTATTCAATTTTAACCAAACAATCATTTCCCATTATTTGGATTATAGGAATTATATTCTATGGAATACATGTATCTCTTGATTTACTAAATACTACAAAAATTCCATGTTTCTACCCCATATCCAGAAGGGAATATTGTTTTTCTGTCGAAAAAGCTGGGAGCTCGTTTACATTTCTAACTTCTTGGATCTTTATAGCAAGTTTTTTAATTGTTTATAATTTTTTTCCGGATAACGCTTTACTTCTCCTAGCAATCAACACATACACATATTTTTTATTAGTTTATTATACTTTCCGGATTCTTACTAGAATTTGGGTGAGCTCCCATCTAACAGAGAATCAAAAATATTTTCCAGGAGTATTACCATTCTTTTTTTTCATTTTTGAAAAGAAAATTGAAAATAACACCCTATCCCTACAGATTGAAAAAAGATCTCACCTTTGGAAAACCAAGATAATATATCAGAATTCCGAAAAGTTGACTTTGGAAGAAATGATGTTTCTTAAGAAAGGATTAGAAAAATGTATGGAAAATTACTATTACGCAAAATGGACTGTATTGCCAAAAATTTATAGATTTAACGGACAAATTACTTTGAAGCTTTTCTTTTTGGAACCAATGGTTCGCTCAAAGGCTCATTATATTCAATTTGATTTTAATAAAGAGTTAAAAGAAGTAGTTGGGTATAAACATAGTTTTGGTAAAATTAATAATTAAAATAATTGGTAAAAATATGTTTGAAACTATTGAAACTATTGATGACTATATTAGTACATTTCCGGAAAATGTTCAAGAAATATTAAAAAAATTGAGGCAAGCCATTAGAGAATCTGCACCTGAGGCTAAGGAAGCTATTAGTTATAAAATCCCTACATTCAAACTAAATGGAAATTTAGTGCATTTTGCGGCATATAAAAAACATATTGGATTTTATCCTACTCCTTCTGGGATTGAAGCATTTAAAATAGAGTTATCTCCTTATGAAGTATCAAAAGGTTCAGCAAAATTTCCACTTGACAATCCTATACCTTATGAATTAGTAAAAAAGATTGTTGAATTTAGAGTAAAAGAAAATTTAAAGAAATAGTTCATATATCTATGGATTCTTTTTTGAATATTCAAACTCATTAATAATTTCATAGTGTTGTGAATAAGAATCATGTTTTAAAAGAACTTTCTGTGCCTCCTCGGGGACATAGGATCTTTCATAATCTTCCCCAGCGAATTCCTTCACTGCTGCCAAATTTTCAAATAACATTATCGTTATAAATTCCACTTCGCTTTCTAACGGACGTCTCAAAAGACTTATTTTTCTATATCCATTTACCCCCATTTTCTCAATAGAAGGAAAGATTTCATTTTTCAGTAAATCTTCATAAGTATCAGCATTTTCAAAGGTAGTCCAACCATGCCAAATTCTTGCAATCATTTTTTGAAGTTTTATTTTTTAAATTTTTATAATATTTTTGTTAATTAAGTATAATTATAATCTTTAATTGTAATTCTCCACAAATTTATTAAATTGAAATAAGATTATGAATGGAGGATTCTAAAATGCCAAAAGTGAAAGCTAATAATATTGAAATTGAATATGAAACAATTGGAGATCTTAATTCAAAACCGTTATTACTGATCGCGGGATTAGGAGGGCAGTTAATTTCTTGGACGGATGAAATCTGTGAAAATCTAGCAACCCTCGGTTTTTTTGTTATCAGATTCGATAACCGAGATGTGGGATTGTCAACCAAATTTGAAGATGCCGGTGTACCAAATTTTATGGAGATTAATGCTGCATATACTCAAGGAGAAATACCAAAAGTACCATATTCTTCTGAAGATATGGCAGATGATGCTATTGGTCTCTTGGATGCTCTGAACATAGATAAAGCACACATTTGTGGTGCTTCAATGGGTGGTACAATTGCTCAAGTTTTAGCATATCGCCATCCTTCTCGAGTATTGTCTCTCACATTAATCATGAGCACGACTGGAAATCCCGAATTACCACAAGCTAAACCAGAAATCATGATGCAATATTTTGCACCCGTTCCTACTGAACGTGAAGCGTTTATTGAAGAAATGGTCAAACGTGGGCGTTTTATTCACGGTATTTTTCCATACAATGAAACACAAGCAAAAGATTACTGGACAAAACAGTATGACCGTTCTTATTACCCTGAAGGGATAGCTCGTCAATTAGCAGCAATGGCAGTCCCTGGTAATCTAAAACCTAAAATTAAAGCCATAACAGTACCCACACTCGTTATTCACGGGAGTGAAGATCCACTTCATCCTATTGAATGGGGTAAGGATATTGCAGATGGGATACCTGGAGCAGAATTACTGATTTTGGAAGGAATGGGTCATAGTTTTCCTCGTGAAGTCCTCCCACGTATTTTAGATGCAATTGTTGCAATAAGTAATAAAACTACCAAAAATAATTAGAATGAGAAATTCTCTTAAAGGTATTATCATATGTACAAATTTTACATCCTAAAATCCCAATTACTCCTTCTTACGGGGAAACTTCTTACAACATAATTTGAAGATTAAAAGTCAAATATTGATGCTATTGGAGTTTGCAATGTTTATTGATAATATTTTCGGAATGCAATAAATTTATATATCAAAATTAGTATATGTTTAATATGGATATATAACTTATGGACATATCAAATCTGTATATATATCTCTCTGTAATATTAAAAATAGGTGGTAATTAATTTGAAAGTATTGTTAACTGGTGCCTTTGGCAATGTAGGTCAAAATACTGTGAAACAACTGATCATGCGTGAACATGAGGTGACCTGTTTTGATTTACCAAATTCGTCTAATAAAAAAATAAGTGCTAAATTATCAAAAAAATTGCAATTTAAAACGATCTGGGGCAATATTCTTAATAAAGAGGATTTAAATAAAGCCCTGATGGGAATTGAATGTATCATTCATCTTGCTGCTATCATCCCACCATTAAGCGAAAAAAATCCAGAATTAGCCCTTAGAGTAAATATTAATGGAACTCGAAATCTAATAGATGCTGCGAAAAATTTACCAAATAAACCAAGGTTCATAATAGCAAGTTCTGCAAGTGTTCATGGAGTAACAATTGATTTAATACCTCCTGTGAGAGTAGATAGTCCCTTAGATCCTTCTGATAACTATTCAAGTACGAAAATAGAATGTGAAAAAATGTTAAGAGACAGTGGACTTCCTTGGATTATTTTACGGCTAGGTGCAGTATCTGTTGAAAAAATTCCTCGTAAATTTGACTCTTTTTTATCTCTCTTATTCGAAATGCCACTTGACCAGCGTATTGAATTTGTCTCATCAAATGATTGCGGAATTGCGTTTGCAAATGCTGTAACGATTGAAGAAATTAACAAGGTATTTCTCATCGGAGGTGGTGAGAGTTGTCAGCTTTTAGAAAAAGATTTTTTAGAAGGATTCTTCGATGCTTTTGGGTTAAAAATGCTTCCTGAGAAAGCATTTAAAGTAGCCAAAAAAAAGGAAGATTGGTTTTATATTGATTGGATGGACACTAAGGAATCCCAAGAAGTCCTAAAATTCCAAACTGTGACATTTCAGCAATATGTTAATAGAATGAAGCATGATTACCGAATGAGAAGATTAGGAATGAAAGTTATTGCCCCTCTTGCGAAATTAGCCTTGATTAGAATGTCTCCTTATATTAAATCATGATGATGGAAAAATCACAGATTAAGAAAAAAATTGGAAGAAATTGAATATGAAACAAAATTATATAACAATCAGTCCTAAAAATACACCTAGCTAAGTTGTATAAACATATATTCAAAAATATCCTTTTTTTTATGCCAAAAGCTTCTTCAATTTTTTTTCTCTATCAATTAATACTTAATTAATATAAAGTAACAATTCATAACTAGATAATTAATGGATACTCAAATTTTTCAAAAAAGATGTTAAAAATGCAAAAAAAAAATGATTTGGAAAATAGTGTGATATTTCCCAAGGGAGAAAAAGCAACAAGTGATTATTTTACAGGAAATGTATGGGTTCAAATGCTAGTAACGGAGGAGATATTTAATTGTCAAGTCTACAATGTAACTTTTGAACCAGAAGCAAGAACTAAATGGCATTCACATCCAGGAGGACAAATTCTTCTTGTTACAGGAGGTAAAGGACATTATCAAGCAGAAGAAAAACCCGCCCAATCGCTTCAAGTAGGAGATGTTGTGAAAATACCACCAAATGTGAAACATTGGCATGGAGCATCAAAAGAGAGCTGGTTTGTTCATGTTGGGATAACTGCAAATCCTACTTTAGGAAGGGCAGAATGGTTCGGACCGGTAACAGAAGAAGAATATCAATAAATGGAAAAAAGAAAATTAGGGAAAAGTGGTAGTGTACACTTTTTTGGAATCTTGTGACTTTTTGGGAAAAAATTAATTTTCTTCCAACTCAACCCTGTATCGGCAGCATTTATCACCTTTGGTGAGTAATTTTGTGAACCCTTCGGTTTTAAACTTCGGGTTTAGTGCTTTGACAAAGCTTCTAAGAGATTCACCAATTAATACTTCGCAAAGATCAGGTGCCATCGACCATGGTTCCGTAACCGGACAAGTAAAGAGTTCTTTTTCAAATGCTTTAGGTGTGTTTTCAACATACCCATCCCAGAAATTCGCATATCTATCATCTATGAAATCAACCATCTTGGGAATCTTCATGCAATCCTTGAAATCCTCTGG
>JBHLLU010000101.1:0-10043 GCA_048938895.1 Promethearchaeota archaeon | reverse complement strand
ACCAGAATCCTCCCGCATCATGAACTTTCTTCCCTATTTCAGCAGCCTTATATGCGGAAGTAGTAATAACTTTAACATCAGCATCCAAGGCAATATCAACAAAGTCAAAATATGATTCTTCAGATTGAGCTCGTCCACTGCTCTGCCTTACTTGGGGTGGCCATACAGTAAAATTAACTCCAAAGGATTTATTTGTCAATTTTTTCATTTTTTCAAGTTCTTTTTTAAATTCTTCATTTGTTCTGAAATTTAATGCAGTAACGATACCTAATCCACCTGCGTTTGAAAAAGCAGCTGCAAACTCAGCTCTCCCTATTATCGCAAAAGCGCCCATAATAATAGGATATTGAGTATCCATCATTTTTGTTAATCTTGTATTCCAAATCATTTTTTCAGGTTAGTCCGTAATTTTTTGTAAGTTAATAATTATAATTATTTATTTTTTATGATTCTAAATATATTAGGAAATCTTCATAAGCATCTTTAAATATTTATTTTTGGTATTATTAATATCTTTTACAAAAATTTAGGTTGATTTTATGGCATACTTTCGAAGGAAAGAGAAAGATATCATAAAATTAGGGAGAGAGTACTTAATTTGGGGATTAATTCTAACTATTTTTGGTGTAGTCTTCACAATTTTAGTTTATAGTTCACTAAAACCTTCCTTAGAAGAGTTTCTAGTTTATAGTTCACTAAAAGTCTTAAAAGACTTAGCTGGTTTAATAATATACGTTGCAATAATAATGATATATTTGTTTGGTGTTATCTATTTCTTTATGGGAGTATCCAAGTTAAAAAAACTATTTAAAGAAATATCTAATATTGGGTTTTATTATGGTATAATTTCTTATATCTTGTCTATACCCTTTTCTCTTTATGGTTGTTTAAGTCCTATTATATGTTACTATTTTATTTGTAGATGGCATCCTCCATTGACACAAGAGATAATAGATAATACTCATGAAATAATACTCTATTTAGGGATATTTATGTTTATTTCGAGCATAATTACTTTTTTCCTTGAATTACGTAAAACAAAGGGAGAAATTTTTGAGAAATTTATATCAAAACAAGTAGAAGTAAATGCAATAAAACCACTTAGTACTACGTTGTATAAAATTCGTATAGAAGAAAATTATAAGGTGTGTGGTAATTGCAAGGAAAAAAATAGATTTGAAACTCTAAACGAGAAAAAGGGGCTTTTTAGATGTCTAAAATGCAATTCTGAAAATTATTTAGATATATAAACTGCGTTCTTACTGACCTGAAATCGAATCAACATTCTTAAATATTTTTTTTATATTTTTTAGATCTTCTTCAGGAAGAGGTGGTCGCAAAATTGATTTTAGGTTTTCTTTCAAATGTTGGACACTTCCAGTGCCAGAAAGAATTACGTGAGTTCCTGGTTCATAGCGACAGAAACGATATGCGGCGTCAACTAATGATACAGCACCACGTTCATGTATTAGAAATTTGAGGGGATCATTTATATCAATATCAGAAGGATTAAGCTGGTTTTTTTCAATTAGATCATTGACACATTCTTTGAGACGATGAGGTCTACTTAGAGCTAGACGTACAGCAAACATAATCAAGATTCCAATATTTTTTTCGATAGTTTTTTTAAAAACACTATTCCTGGCAGATTGATTCAGTATGTTAAAACCCACCATCATAACATCCCAAACATCGTCTTGTAAAGCTCGTTTAAGCATCGAATGATTAGGATCGGGATTAAATCTTTCGGTAATACCTATATAACGTATTTTACCTTGATCCTTTAATTCAAGAAGCGTTGGTATTATTTCGGAATAAAGATATTCATAATCTTTTAGAATCACCCCATGTAAATGATATATATCAATGTATTCAGTACCAAGATTTTTAAGGCTTTTTTCAAAACTCTTAAGTACATCCTGAGTTGTTAGAGTTCCCCATGTTGATTTTTTTGTTGAAATTATGAGATCTTCACGATTAGAATCTTTAATCCCAAGGCCAACGATTTTTTCGGTTCTGTAAACTTCTGCTGTATCAATAAAATTTATTCCTGATTTTATTGCATGTTTTACTATCTGAACTGATTCTTCTTCAGTATTTCCAGTAGCCTGTCCTACACGACTAGGACCTCCACATCCTAAACCCATAACACTTACTTTTAATCCCGTACGTCCAAGTGTAGTATAATCCATAAATATTCCTCTTAATTTTTCATTAGATTTACAAATTGAAACATTAATTTTATAGTTTAACCTTAATAAAATTAATTAAACAACCACCATTTAAGCCTATACTGAATCATTATGTAAGATGATTATAATGGGAGGTCAAGTACTTTTTAAAGATTTAGATTTTAAATATGGATATTCATGTATGCCTGATAGATTACACTATTTCTCTAAAGAAGAAAATGATTTTCGAATGGAAGTTCGCAATTGGTGTCAAGACAACGTTGAACCTGTAGCTGATAAAATAGACAGAGAAAGAAATACAGATCTTGCCGTTGAGACCTTAAGAAAGATGAAACCTTACTTAAACATATTAATCCCAGAAGAAATTGGAGGATTAGGTAAAGGGGTTTTGTATCGCGTGATTTTTGGGGAAGAATTGACTGCCTTTAATTATGCTACGGCAACCATTTTTGGTGCTTCATCATGCTTATTTGCTGCACCTGTAATTGAATATGGAACCCCGGACCAAAAAAAGAAATATTTAAGTGGTATTGCTGACGGCTCCAAAATAGGAGCAATAGGTATAACTGAACCAACAGGAGGATCGGATGCTGTTGGTGGAATGAATTTAAGAGCAAAGCGAGAAGGAGATTATTACATTTTGAATGGAGAAAAATGTTTTATTACTAACGGGAGCGTCGCCGATTATATTACTTTGTATGCTGTAACCAATGATAAAGTAAGAAGACAACAAGGGATATCAGCATTTATTTTTGAAACAGATACTCCGGGATTTGAGGTTGTTAAAAACTATACTTATATGGGAAGGAGAGGAATGCCAAACTCTCACCTTAAATTTACCAACTGTAAGGTTCCAGCTGAAAACTTATTATACAAGGAAAATGAAGGATTAGAAGTATTAAATTTTGGTTTAGATGGAGAAAGAACTTTCACAGCATCTCAATATCTTGGATTAGCCAGGAGTGCATTTGAAGTTGCTTATAAATATGCTCACAAACGTGAACAATTCGGTAAGACAATTTATTCATTTGAAGGTATTTCCTTTAAGTTGAGTGAAATGTTTATGGATTTGGAATTACATAGAATTGCGACAGCACAAATCGCTCGAATGCTTGATGAAGCTCATTATTGCAGAGCTACAGTAGCTGCGATTAAAGCAAGAATCGCAGATGCAGCTGTTAGCATCACCAAAGAAGCTGTTCAAGTCATTGGTGGATTAGGATACTCTGAAGAATATCCAGTGGAGCGCTTTTATCGAGATGCAAAAATAGGCCAAATTAGTGCTGGATCAGCTGAAATAATGAGATTTCTTATTTCAAGAGAAATGATACGAATGTGGGGGAAATAATTATGGCTCAATTGGAAATTAGTCCATCAGATTGGAAAAATTATGTTGGGAAAGAACTTGGCACTTCTGATTGGTATGAAGTTACTCAGGAGGAAATAAACCAATATGGGCAATTAGTCGTCGATAATCAATGGATACACACTGATCCAGACCGAGCAGCAAAAGAATCCCCATATGGAACTACAGTTGCTCATGGTAATTGGGTACTTTCTATTGCATATTCAAAGCTTTTTTCACAATTATATAAATCAGTGAACACAAGAATGGCAGTTAATTATGGCTGGAATAAGATTCGATTTCCCGCACCGACACCCGTAGGTAAACGAATTAGATTAGTTGGTACAGTTCTTAATGTAAAAGAAGTAGGTACTGATGCATACGATGTAGAATTTGATTTTAAAATTTATGTGGAAGGTGAAATAAAACCTTGTTTTGTAGCTTCTAAACTTTCCAGGTTTTATTCATTTTGAAATTATTATTCAAACTAAATATTATTCAATGTTATTTTGCTGCTTGTTTAACTTTTAAAATAAAGTGACAAGTTCTTTTATTATTAAGTGGAATACAGTTTATAAATTCAGCTTCAGTCGTAATTTGAGGAAATATTTCACTTAAAAATCCTTTAGTATAGGGAATACATATACTTTCTTGAAAAACAGTACCTCTTGAAGGATTATAACTCCCTCCAATTGGACAGAATTTTTTAGCATATTTTACAATTACTTCATAATTATTCTCATCAATTTTTTTTATTGTAGGATTTCCTCTCAAACCAGTATAGAACTGTTTTAATACGACTTCTAAATCTAATGGAAATCCCTTTTCTTTATAAAATTTACCTAATTTTGAACCCGATTTTACGGAAATGGCTTTGGGTAAATTATCTCCACCAATATCTATCATTTCTTTTATATAAGCTTGAAAAAACTTTAAAACATCTTCACTGTCTGACATTTCTATTTAAAAATCCTATTATCTGATATTATAAATATTATAGTATAAAGTAAAATTAAGATTATTTAATACTTATTATTGGAATTGTTTATATAACAATAAAAGCCAAATTTAACCTGTTAGTTGTGCAAAAATTTAAGTTATTATTTCCCAATAAACTCAGGTTCTTTTTTTTCAAGTAATGCAAAAACACCTCTTTTATGATCTTCAGTTTCAGCTGATTTTATTTGCATCTGACGTTCATTTTCGAGTTGCTCTTTTAAAGGAGTACTTAACGCTTCAAAGAAGAGCATTTTGGTTCGAGCATAGGTTAAAGTAGGACCTTTGGCAAGTTTTTGTGCCCATTGAAAAGAAATTTCCTCTAACTTTTCGGGAGAAACTATTTGATTGACCAATCCAAGTTTAGCCATATCTTCCGCTGAGTAAGTATCCCCAAAAAAAGCCATCTGAGAAGCTTGTTGCCATGTAAGTTGACGACTCAAAATAATAGATCCCGCAAATCCAGGAATTAGAGCTAATTTACTAAATGATTGTCTAAATTTTGCTTTATCCGAAGCAATAATTAAATCACATGATAAAGCGAGGTTCATCCCTGCTCCTACAGCCCATCCATTTACCGCTGCAATGATTGGTTTTGGATAAAGTCGTAATATTAATGCTATTTTATAAAGATCTTTTGTTAAATCATCCATAACTTTACTAGACGTACCATTTTCTATGCTTGATTTGAATAATTTTACATCTCCACCAGCAGAAAATGCTCTACCTGATCCAGTTATTATTATACACCTAACATCGCTTTTTTCTCTAAGAGATTCTAGGTATTCTAATAATTCTTTCGCTGATTCTGTATTAAGAGGATTCATGCTTTCAGGATCAATGAATTTTAAAGTAGCAATATTATCTTTTATATTTAATTCAATTTTATTTCCCATAACTTATTCTTCTCAAGAATTTTTTATCGAGTTTATTTAAAATATCATTAATAGTATAAAAACTTATAAAATTAGAATTATCGAGGGTTTTATGATATTCCAATTCACCAATTATATTTTAATTAGATATAAAAATTAATGTCACTTCTAATACAATCAAGAAAGATAAAATAAATTCATATTACAAAAGTTCTGCCATTCTGTTAAATATCTCGAAAAATTAATTGGAAGATCAAGTTGAAAGAAACTTACCGGTATATATGGGTATTTCCACTAATTGGAGGGATACTCTCACTTATAGCGCTAGCAACGCCCGCAGCATCTTTATATGAATCAGATTCTTACTTTGTTTTATGGATGTGGGGTTTACTTACAGTTCAATTTTATGATCCCATTGTTGGAGATTACAGCAATACAGCTTTTTCTGATAATCTCTACATCCTAATTCCTTCTATTATTCTTTCTATAATCATAGGACTTAGCGCAATTTATTTAATTTCATCGGGAATTACTTGCAAAAGGGATATGAAAAAAGATACTGGGGTAAAAACTAACTGGTTAACACCTATAATCTTAATAGTTATTAGTACTATAACTTGGACTATAAATATAGAACTTGTATATCAATTTGGTCCAAGCTCCATGAGTTTTTGGGAGTATATACTTCCTGGTTATGGCATAATTGGATCATTTATCGGGGCAGGAATAGCGGGAGTGGGGTATCTATTGTTTAAAAATATTGTAAAGATAAGAGAGGTAATAATATTTAATGCACCTCAAAAAAGAATCCTCATCTTACCATCAACTCCAAAACAATCTGGTTTCATTACAAAATTTTGTCCAGAATGTGGTGCTCACGTAGATGATGAAGTTCCAAACTATTGTACAAGTTGTGGCTTTAAGTTAAAATAGAAAAGAAAAAGTTATTCAATATCCATATAGATCGTCCATTCTGGCTTTAAGACGTAGAATTGATCAATAGAATCCTTCATAGTCTTTCTACAAATTTCTATTTCTCTCATAGTAGGAGGTTTAATTTGCTTCACTTCTTCTGCAACCTTTAATTCCCATCCAGTATTCTCCTTCACTTGTTCTATTGTAACACCTGGGTGTAGTGCATCCAAATAGGCTTCTTTAGTCATAGGATCAAATCGCATAATACAAAGAGGAGAGATAATCATTTCTGGTCCAGTATCAGGAGGATAACCTGCTTTTGTTCTACTATCGTACCCCTCTAAATATCCCGGATCTGTGATGTAGTCTAATTTTTCTTGAAATCTTCGTTTACTATGTTCATCTAAAAGCCAGATTAACCTTTTGGCTAACCCTGCAATCTCCGTAGCACCTCCACCGCCAGGTAATCGATAAATTGGCTTATCATAAGGTCCAATTGTTGTAGTATTACAATTTCCATACTTATCTATTAAAGAAGTGCTGAGAAATGCTAAGGTTATTTCCCCTCGCTGGAGCACTGATAAGACGTCAATTGAATCACCTACAAATAAAGAGTTTGGAACTAACACTGGATCGCTAATAGAATAGGGCATCTTAGTAGGTTGGATAAGTTTCTCTTGTACTATCCCAATTTCTATTACATTATAGAGATCAGGATAATGAAGTAATCTTGCCATGTGAACAACAAGAAATGGCCAATGAAATGCATTGAAAATAAGATCATCCTTTTTAACCTGTCTACTGGCTGAAACAAGCATCATCTCATAGCCAGTATACTTTTCACAGTATTTTTCTTCTTCAGAATCCATAGTTTACTGCCCCCTGAATAATTGGTTTAGCTTTTAATTTATTAATTCTTTCTTCTCCAAGCACTTTTAGATATCCATTTCTATCCTCTACTCCGGTAACCCACTTTTCTAGCCAATTCTCCCAATCTTCGAGTGTTTTGGTTTCTTTCGCGTAATTGTATCGATATTCTAAATCAGTGTAATAAAAACCTTGCATACTTCCAGGATGCCCTCCCCATGGTTCGTGAACCACAGCATCAACTTTATGTGAAGTTACAATTGTTCGTTCAGGTGATTCCATTATGACTTCTTTTTCCACTATCTCTTCAGCAGCAACAATAACCTTCTTACAAGCATTAATTCCATATTTGGTATCTCCAATAAATCCCCACATTTGAGCATTACCTTCTCTATCAGCTCGTTGTACTTGAATAATTCCAACATTTGGATTTAAAGCAGGTACCACACAGATCTCCTGTCCTGTAAAAGGACAGGTTACAATTGCTGCCTTTAAACCGACTTCTTTTGGAGTATCATAAATGCTTGTTCCTACAATAGACTTTATAGGTACAAACGGGATTCCCATATATCCAGCAAAAAACGACATATTAATCATAAATAAAGATTGTTCGTTGTAAATAACTTTTTGAGGAATTCCCTCTTCCATTGCGCGTTTATAATTCCAAGCAGGTTGCGGACCAGTACCATTCCAGCAGTGTGAGGTGATAATTTGATTGGTAACACCTGCTCCTATTAATTGGTCAAAAACAAGACCACCGCTGCATTTGCAAATAGTTAGATTCCGTTTCTTTTGTCGTATCATCTCATGAGGCCCAGAGAAAGTAATACCATTCCCAAAACCACCCAGAAAAACCATTTCACCATCATTAACGAATTTTCCAATCGCGTTCTTCATTGTCATTAATTTATCGGGAATCTTTTTCACCTTTAAATGAATGTTAACACTATTTCATAATTTGATAGTAAGTACTCTACACATAGAACACTTAAAAATTTATACCTTTATCTAAATGGTCAAAATATAGATGAGGATTTAAAAAACAAGCAGATGTTAGATCTAAAATTGTTCCTATAACTAATGAAAACGGTGATGATGAAGTGCTAAAAATATGTGCAAAAATATTCTCTTTAATAAGTAAATTTTATTAATAATCTTATTCTAAAGAAATTAATTTACTCAAATTTGACATAAAAATCCATGAAAGTTACAGTATGTCCTTCTCCTTTTTAAATAGAGGATAAAGTTTGAGAATTTATTTAAAAAGAGTGTAGGAAAAAATGTCTTTAATTTACATAAAACTATTTTTGGAGTTACTTGAAATTACGAAAAAAATTACAATAAATACTGTAAGCACGGAACTAAAGCAGGATTTATCTAGAACTACAGATGTTATTCTCAATGATACTATATATTATTTAAACTATTGTATTGAACATAAGTATAATTTGAATGAAGAGAAAAAGAATTTTCTCCTATCCAAAATTAAAGCTCATCAAGAGCGATTAAATACCTTTATTGAACAATTTGCTCCCACGAAAATCTGTACGAAATGCGGTAAAGAATTTTTAGCAACGGGAAGATATTTCTATAAAGATAATAAAGCAAGAGACGGGTTACGTAATGACTGTAAGCAATGTCATAAAAAAATCCAGAAAGAGTTATACTATAATCAAAAGGGTATATCGAAAAATCAAATTAAACCTGATACTAATTATCCTTTGAATTAGCAATTAAAAATAATATACCAGAGATATATTTAACACATTTTATAAAGGAAAATGATTTTTTAGTTGATTTAATCGAAGAATATGGATTTACTAAAGTTTCTATCATAAAACATAATTGGACAGATATTCCTGAAGATGTTTTTTTAAAAAAGCTAGAGATCGAAAAAGAAGATATCCAAAATTTAACTCCTATAGAAATAGGTAAAACATTTTATCCAAATTTTTATGATGGAAACGAAGTAAAAAAATATATAATACCTATTCAGCCTTTATATTTTAATCGTCTTTACACAGATTTTTCTGGAAGACAGACAACAATGAATGAACATTTAGGTCAATTTATAATTGAAGGGAATACTATCAAAAAAGCATATCTAAGTCATTCATCTTCAAAAAAAATGAAGATAGGTGATATTCTATTATTCTATCGTTCTGAAGATGTTCAAAGTATTTTATCTATAGGAATAATAGAAAATATTAGTTATGATATGACTGACCCAAAAGAAATTCTTTCCATTGTTGGGAAACGTACTGTATATTCCTTTACAGAAATTGAAGAAATTTCTAAAAAATCTACAACTGTGATACTATTCATGCATCATTTCCATTTTAAAAATCCTGTCCAATATAAAACTTTATTAAAAGAAAAAATCCTTCGTGGACCTCCTCAGTCTATTACTGAAATTGGGCATGAAAACTATCAAAGAATAAAATTTTTAGGTGGTATTGATGAACGTTTTACTTTCAATTAATCCAAAATATGTAGAAGAGATAAAAAACGGAAATAAAAGATATGAATTTCGTAAATCTCTTTGTAATACAAAAAATCGAGATAAATTAGAAAAAATTTTCTTTTACTCCAGCTCACCCATTAAAAAGATCGTTGCAAGATTTTTAGTTGAAGAGATTTTAGAAGACCATCCTGAACATCTATGGAATAAATGTAAAGATGTATCTGGGATTGAGCAAGTTGATTTTTTTAAATACTTTAAAGGTAAAGACTCAGGTTTAGCAATTAAAATTTCTGAACTTAAATTTTTTAAAAAACCTATTGAACCTGAACAAATTATTCCAAACTTTAGTCCACCACAGTCATTTTGTTATGTTGACGATCTTGAGAATG
>JBHLLU010000006.1:0-118366 GCA_048938895.1 Promethearchaeota archaeon | reverse complement strand
ATTGGTTTTTTCATAAGAATCATGGTTTCATTTATTTTTCTCCCCCATTCTGTAATAAGTTTCACATTTTCAGGGGACCCTTGAATTTCTCTTAGGTCATACCCCGCAGAAAAAAAGCGATCGCCTGTACTCTTTACTAACAAGCATTTTATTTTTTCATCCTTGTCTGCTTTCATTAAAGATCCGTGGATCTGTTTTAACATAGCCACATTACACGAGTTTGCTTTATCCGGTCTATTAATTGTTATAATAGCTACACGTCCCTTTGTATCATATAAAATTAATTCTTGGTTATCCATAAGATATTTAACTTAAAATGTAATTTAAAATTCATTACCATGTTTTAGAAAAAAGTTAAAGTAGGAATTATGATAGATAAAGTAAAAATACAAGGGTTATGTGAACCTCGATTTGAAGCTGTTAAAGAAGCATTTAGTAGAAATTTTGAAGAAGGAATGGAAGTTGGGGCAAGTTTTGCAGTAATGATTAAGGGCAAGTACGTTATTGATATCTGGGGAGGATATAAAGATAAAGAGAAAACTCAACCTTGGGAAAAAGATACGATATGTAATGTGTATAGTACAACAAAGGTACCAACCGTATTATGTACAATGATGTGTGTAGATAGAGGACTTCTAGATTTGGATGAAAATGTTTCTAAATATTGGCCAGAGTTTGCTCAAAATGGAAAAGAAAATATTCTGGTTAGACAACTATTAAGTCATACTTCTGGATTAGCAGGAATTGAAGAGGAAATTCCTTCGAATGCATATTATGACTGGGATAAAATTACTAGCCTTTTGGCAGCTCAAAAACCTTGGTGGGAGCCAGGTACTAAATGTGGTTATCATTCTATCACCCATGGGTATTTGTTAGGTGAATTAGTAAGAAGAGTTACTGGAGAAACTCTTGGAACATTTTTTAAAAAAGAAATAGCTAATCCTCTTAATATAGATTTTCACATTGGATTAGTAGAAGAACATGTTCATCGTGTTTCTAATCTCATCCCTGGGGCTCCAATTATGAGTATGATTCCTCTTCTTATGGGGACTTTATTTAATAACGCTAATAACTCGGAATTAGTAAAGAAAGAACTGGAGGATCTAGAAAAAAAGATAATTCTAGATTATGGGGATGATGATCAGTTTACAATCACAATAGCAAATGGAAAGTTTCAATTTAAAGTTGGAAAGGTTGATAATCCCGATTGTAAATTTATTACCACAAAAGACCGAGCAGGAGTAATGAATTGGTTATTTACTAGTATAAATGAAGATCCAGAATATATTACTGAAAATTTGAAAACGGAAGGTAAACCTGAAGATATCAAACTAACTAAAAAAATTTTTGAATTAGCTGCTAAAGAAGCTCGGAGGTTAGGAGGTGTGGGAATTAAAATGGCTTTAACCCCTATGGGAATTCGAAATCGTTCTGGAGATAGAGAATGGCAAGCAGCGGAAATTCCCGCAGCAAATGGTCACGGAAATGCTAGATCTGTCGCAAAAGTAGCATCTATAATTGCATGTGAAGGAGAACTTGATGGAACCAGAATTATTTCTAAAGAGACATTGGATAAAATTCTTGAAGAACAAATTTATGATAGAGATCTTGTCATGGCCTATCCAATGCGGTGGGGCTTAGGTGTAGGGTTACCTACTAGAGAAAGACCGCGCCCAAATCCACGTACATGTTTTTGGGGAGGAGCAGGTGGTTCTGCTATATCAATGGATATGGATGCCAGAATTAGTATTGGATATGTAATGAATCAGATGAGGAACCAAACTTTGCAAGAAACTGCTGCGAATCTATACCATTCAGATACACGAGGAAACCGTTTAATAACCGCATTTTATGAGTCGTTAGGATTGATCTAATATATTTTCTTTTTTTTCTTTAAGTCGTTTCCCTTAAGTAGTTAAGTGCAGTTAGAGCAAACATTTTTGTGACGTTAATCAAATCGTCAATATTTACATTTTCATCAGCGCAATGGATAAAATTGTCTTTTCTAAAAGTTCCGATCATTACAGTTTCGATCCCCATTTCAGCAAACCAATGAGCATCAGTTGTACAATTAGAAAACTTAAATTCTCGTTCTTCACCATACACGGATTTTGTGGCACCTTTTACTGCCTTTGCAAACCTCGATTCGGTATTAATTATGTGTGAACCATAAAAAATGGGAATTTGAACGGTAATATCGAGGTCAGGATCTTCATGTTTTAATTTTTCTATATATTTAAGAATTCTTTTTTTAATTTCCTCTATATCAAGTTCAGGTATAGTCTGAATACTACAATGAAGATAGCAATGGTCAGCAACAGTAGAAATTTTTGTTCCCCCTTCAATCATAGCTAAGTTTACGCTACTGATTCTAGAAGGAAATTCAGTCGAAACAGGGTATTTAGTCTCTATTTTAGCAAACTCATCTTGTAAATCTAGCAGGAATATCATTATGGGAACCATTTTATGAATTGCACTAATTCCAGAATATTGGTTTCGATTAGGTGATGGTAGATCAGGTAGCAAAAAACCATGAGATTGTTTACCGCGGATTACAACACTTATAAAGATAGCGCCATGAAGATATCCTACAGGAAAGTCAGCGGGAGCATCTCCAACTATACAAGCATCTCCTTTTATAATATTACGTTTAAGCAAATAACTTGAACCTCCAAGACCACCTAATTCCTCATCGTTGACCGCAGTTATTATCAGTTTTCCTTTAAAATCAAGACCAGAATCAATTAAGGCTTTTGCCGCGAAAATTTCTGCAGCAATACACGATTTATCATCTGATGCGCCCCGACCATAAATACGGTTATTCTCAATGTTGGCTTCAAATGGTTTTTTCATCCAACCTGTAAACTTTTCTATAGTATCGTAGTGAGCATTAAAGATTAAAGTAGGTCCATCATTACCACCAACCTCTCCTATTACATTATTCATCTTACTTTTTGTATTTAATCCAATTTCATCCATCTTATTTTTTATAAAGTGGGAGATCTCCTTGTACCTACCAGGTGGATTTTCACTTGGCATCTGAACGATTCGACGGTGAAATTCAATGATATCTTCTCTCATCTCTTCAATTTTATCTAGAATAATTTTTTCTGATCCATGCATAATTATATTCCCAATATTATCCCATATATCCTATTTTGATGCGTAAAAATATAAAACTATAAAATTTTAAAACTATCTACCACATATTTGAATTGACATTTGAATTATATCAAAATGTTATTAATAAAGTGATATAGATGGCTAAAAGAGTCGCAATTAACGGATTTGGAAGAATTGGCAGATTATTCTTTAGAGCAGTATATGATAATTACTGGAACGATATTGATATTGTTTCTATTAATGATCTATTCGAACCTAAATATTTAGCTTACGCTCTAAGATATGATTCTGTCTTCGGAAGATTTAAAGGTAAAGTAGAATCTACGGATAATTCTTTAATAATAGACGGCAAAAATATACCTATTACTGCTGAAAGAGATCCTGCAGATTTACCTCACGCAAGTAATAATATTGATGTTGCAGTTGAATGTACCGGTCGATTTGTTAACAGAGAAGGTGCTAGTAAACATTTAACTGCGGGGGCAAAGCGGGTATTAATTAGTGCGCCAGCAACGGATCCTGATATAACAGTGGTGCTTGGATGTAATGATGATAAAATAACTGATGAACATAAAATTATCTCGAATGCATCCTGCACAACTAATTGTCTTGCTCCCGTTGTGAAAGTTTTACAGGATAATTTTAAGATTAAATACGGATTGATGACTACTATTCATTCCTATACTAACGATCAAACTACGGGAGATATCGCAAGAGCAGGATCTCCAGATAAAATGATAAGAGGAAGAGCAGCTGCCCAAAATATGATTCCAACCTCTACTGGAGCCGCTAAAGCAATTGGTTTAGTATTTCCTGAGCTAAAGGGTAAACTAGATGGTATTGCCGTAAGAGTCCCAACTATTGATGGAAGCGTAGTTGATTTAAAATGTATTGTAGAAAATAGATGCACAGCTGAAGATATAAATAATAAGATGAAAGAAGCCGCCAATAATAGCTTAAAAGGTATTTTAGACTATGTGGAAGACCCTATTGTAAGTAGTGATATTATCGGTAATAAACACAGTTCAGTTTTCAATAGTCTGTGGACTAAAGTAGTTGAGGATGAAGTTTTTGTGTTAAGTTGGTATGATAATGAGTGGGGCTTCTCTAACCGTATGGCTGAATTGATTATTAAAAAATTATAAAAAATTCATTATTATCTTTCTTTTTTTTATTTTGTTATAAGAATAATCCTTTTAAAGTTCTTTAAATAATAATTAAACCATGGATCTTAGCACAGGAAAGCCAATTGAGATAACAGATAAAAAACTGTTTGACGATTATTTCCAAAAATACTCACCGGAAACTTCTGAATTTACGTTTACAAACCTGTTCATGTGGCGGAACTATTATAATTTCTTATATATAGAATATAATGGTCATATAATCTTGTTTTCCAATGATTATTTAAAAAATCACAGAAAACCCATCGAATCAAACTCTCGAAATTATCTTTACTTTTTCCCTCCGATTGGTCCTACTCCCGAAAAAGTTATTTTACACTTATTTGAAAATTTTGAAAATGTAGAAATTCATAGAGTACCAGAAGACATCTGTGAAAAGCTAAGTGAAAATGAGAAATTCCTTCAAATGAATTTAAATTGTCTTGAAGATCGGAATAATTGGGATTATGTTTACAATAGAGAAGAGATCATAAGCTTAGTGGGAAATAAATATAGACAAAATAGAAGATGGTTAAGTAAATTCTTAGAGAATTATGATTATGAGTTTCAATTGATTACAGAAGATCTCATTGAAAAATGTAAAGAGCTTCAATTAGAATGGTGTATAATGAGAGCTTGCAATGAAGATGAAAGCTTAGAAGCAGAGCAAGAAGCAATCTATGAAGCTCTAAATAATTTTAATAAACTAGATTTTAGTGGAGGACTTATTTGTGTTGATAATAAATGCGCAGCATATACTTTTGGTGAGATGTTAAATGATAAAACACTAGTAATCCATATTGAGAAAGCTCATGCAGAATATGAAGGTGCTTATCAAGCAATCAATAATTTTTTTCTAAAAAATTGCTGTATAGAAGCAATATATGTTAATAGGGAACAAGATTTAGGAATAGAAGGATTAAGAAGAGCGAAAGAGTCATATAAACCTATTAAAATGGTTAAAAAAGCAATTATTTTTAAAAAAATATAAACTTACTTGGTGAAATCATAATTTTTTAATTTTTTTTATGAAATTGTTAAAATATTAATATACTTGAAATTACTTATTATACTAAAAAACTGGATAACATGTGAAATTTAATGTTGGAAGAAGGTTCACAGGAAGAAAAACCTGTAGGTCGATTGACTGGAAAAACAACAACACATACAGTAACTGTGATGATTGAAGGTCCAGCAGTTGAAAGAAATAATTATTTAGTAGTTTATGGTGAAAAAGACGAAGAGGGAAATAAATCCTACTATGTTCTTTACATTACTGAAATGTGGACAGATGAAAAAGGACGTATGGCAAAATTAGGGGTTTTAGGTGAAAGACCGAAAAGGCCTTTCGAAATTGGTTCAGATGTCTTTATGGCGAAAGAAGAACAAATTTCAAAGATTTTAGGAATATTTAATCCCCCAGAAGAATCTCTCTCTTTAGGAAAGCTTATTGGTTATCCCTATGAAGTTTATTTACTAATAAAAAATTTTGGCAGAATTTTTATTACAGGAAAATCAGGATCTGGAAAATCTTACACAATGGGAGTATTGTGTGAGGAATTTCTCAAAAAAGGAATCCCGGTAGTAATATTAGATAGACATGGAGAATATGGTTCTCTAAAGGTCGCTGGAGAGGATCTTCCAGAAGGGGAAAGTGAATTTGTAGATAATATAATTGAATTCTCTGATTTAAAGAAAAATAAAGGGGGAGATGTTGATATTGAATATCTTTTCTCCTTAAAACCTTCTGATATTGTTGCTCCCAATCTTTGTACAGTAGTTAATTTAAATGGGTTGGCATTAGAAGTACAAGAGGCTATAGCTGGTAAATTGCTCAAGAAACTATATGATGCGAGTACAACGAGAAGCATTCCTCCATTCTACTTATTCCTAGATGAAGCTCATTTATTTGCTGGGAAAAAGCAAACAGAAACTTGCGAAGTAGTTAAATTATTTGCTCAAGAAGGAAGAAAATTCGGAGCAAACATCGTTATAGGAACACAGCGTCCTCAATTGTTAGATACGACGATTAGAGCTCAAGCAGGGACGTGGGTTGTCCATAATTTATCAGATATCCGAGACATTGGAATTACGATTTCAAGTGCTGAAGATCTAAGTAATGAAAATAAATCTGACATTTCAGGATTAGACAAAGGTCAAGCAATAATCTGTGGAGAAGCTGTTAAGGGAATTCCACTCTTTGTAATGATAAGGAAAAGAAGGACTAAGCATGGTGGAGTTAGTTTTAACCCCTTAGATTTTTTATCAAAAAGTACAGTAGAGGAATTACAGAAAAGAAAGGAGTTATTATTGGGGGGAAAATCTGCTGATGAATTAGAAACTGGTAAATCGATGTTTGAGGAAATGTTAGAACCAAAGAAAGCTGCCGATTATTTAGACGAAATTGCTGCTCTAAAAATAAAAATTCAAGAATTGGAAGATGAGGTTTCTCGCCTAAAACAAAAAGTTGCTGATGTTAAAGAGGGAAAAGATATCCCCCTTGTCGCTACTGATGATACTATATCTGATTTACAAACGGAGATAAATGTTTGGAAGGAAAAATATAATTATCTTAAGGAAATGGCAGAAAAAGGAGAAGGAGATATTGTTCCTTTAACCGAAAATTCAGAAGAATTATTAGAACTAAACAATAAAGCAATTGAACTCGAAGCTCAAGTTAGGAAGTATAAATCAAAATATGATGATGCGATAATATTAGCAGAGAAATCTATTGCAGAATTAAAAAAAACGCGTAAATAGGGTATTAAAGAACTTCATTGAAAAGTTAAAGAAGATACGGAAATAATTTTTTTCTTCATTTTTAATTTTAGAAAAAATTTGTGTGTATAAGCACACAGATAAATTACGAAAACAATAAATGGTTTTTTCTAATTTTTTATAAGAAATTTTTTCACTAAACAAACTCAATATATTGATTAAGCTTTTTTCATTATATCCAATTGTCTTTTTTTTAAGTACAATACTATAGAAAAGATGAATTATGATAAGGGAATCACTAAATATTGAAGGTATTAAAGATCTTCAGCAAAAGTTATCATCATTAATCGGCGTTTCTGGACATGAAGAAGAAGTAAGCAACTTCATTATAGATTTAATTGAGAACGAAGGATTAGCAGACAAATCCTGGATAGATCCTTTAGGAAACGTACTCGCTATTAAAGAAGGAAATGACAAAAGTAATAGCATATTATTTGATGCGCATATTGATGAGATTGGTTTTATGGTTTCTCATGTTGAAAAAAAGGGATTTTTACGATTTGTTTTAATAGGAGGTTGGGATACCCGAATTCTTCTTGGTCAATCTGTAGCATTAAAATCAAGTACAGGTAAAGTTTTTAATGGAATAATCGGATCTAAACCACCTCACCTTTCATCAGCTAAAGAAAGACAAAAGAAAGTTGATGTTGCTGATATGTATATTGACTTGGGTTTAGCATCTGAGGAGGAGGTATATGATAGCAATATATTGATCGGAACAATGGGTACACTAGTCTCTCCTTTCTTAGAATTTCCAAATGGAATGATTAAAGGTAAAGCTTTTGATGATCGAACTGGTTGTAACGTATTGCTGCATGTTTTAAGGTTATTAAAAGAAAATGATAATGTCAATGATACAGCTCTTTTTAATTTTGCAGTACAGGAAGAAATTGGTGGGAGTGGAGCGACAGCGGGAGCTTATACTTTAGATCCTACCATGGGTATTGCAATCGAAAACACTTCTGCAGGGGATGTACCAGGAATTAGAGAATCACTAAATCCAGTTGATATCGGAAAAGGACCTGCCATAACCGTTGCAGACAGAAATATGATTTCAAACCCTAAAGTAAATAAAAGAATTATCAAGAATGCAGAAATTGAAAAAATTAATTACCAAATTAAAAAACCCCGTTATGGGGGAACTGATGCGGGCAAGATCCATGTTTCTCGTAAAGGTGTTCCAAGCTCTGTAGTTTCAGTTCCTTGCAGATATATTCATTCACCAACATCATTATTAAAACTTCAAGATCTTTATGAGACTATTCGACTAGTTGATGCGTTTTTAAGAAATCCAGCTAACATCACAAGATAAACTTATCTTCCTCTAATTTAGGTTCTATAAATTTTAAATTTTTAACTTTAATTTTCTTTATAAATACCAAAGCCGCTAGGTAGAAAAAGCCCATACCGACCCAAAGTAATATCATAATTATTGGATTGCTCTGATTTTTTCCTGATAGTAAAAATCCTATAATAAGCGACATAAATGCCGGTCCTAATGATCTCACAAACGATGCTAATCCATAATATGAGCCAGAAATTTTTGATATTGCTACATCAATATCAGGTTCCCCTGAATTTTCTGCAGCTTCATGAACTAATGCTGCTGTTAATGGAATTGAAAATAAAGGAGCTGAATACATTGATCCTAGTACAGTACTCCATGTAATGATATATAATGTCAATTCTATTCCAAATGGAAGGAATGGGATTAAGAAGAATGAACCCAAAAATGAACCAAATATACTGAGTATCATAATAGTAGAATATGATTTAATTATATGATTCTTTTTTCTCAATTTGATCCATATGAAATACCACCCAAATTTTCCGAATATAGAGATAAAAATATACGTATAAAATGCAACATTTTCGAATTCGAGTACATAATTCTGGAAGGGAAATATTAGAAATCCTAAAGTTCTTCCTGCGAGACCAGCAAAAAATCCAGCAATTACTATATTTAAAAAACTAACATCCTTTAAGGGTATTGCCATTTGACGGAATCTACCTAAAATGGTAATTTTTTCATGGCGATATTCACTGTTTAAATTATGAAAATTCTCATTTACAGAAAAATATATTAGTAAGACGGAAATAAAACCAAAAATAGAGAATCCCGTTCCTATAATTGGGATTAAAGTAGTGACTATTTTTCCAGAATCAGTCCACCACTTCGCATTTCTAGGATCTGGTAAAAGACTCTGAACCATTAAAGGTAACAACAGTGCCACAACTGAAGCTATTATAGAAAAGGCAGATCTTACAGAAGCTACTTTTTCCCTGTTTTTTAGAGTTTGGGACTGTTCAGGCAACATTGATATATAAACATTGAATAATAGTGACCTTGATAAAGATCTGATTATGATGATAGTCCAGAAAAATATTGCCGTGGGAAGAAATAACGGATTTCCCTGTGGAGCTCTGGGTGGAAGCCAAACCAAGATATTGGCTGTAACCCAAACAGGTAGACCAAAAAGTAAGAAAGGACGCCTTTTCCCTAATTTCCCTGGTTTTTTATTGTCAACAATTACTCCGAAAATTATAGCAAACAATGCATCTAAGAATAATTGAGCAAAAACTCCGACCGAAACGAGAAGTGCGTCAAGATTGATTGTGTAAACATAAAATTGAATTAAATATATTCCAGTGAATATGTTTACTAGGGGCATTCCTAAATCGCCCATGGAATATCCAAATAGTCTTTTTCCATTTAATTCTCGTGGTGGTATGGGGAGTGTATCTTCCATAATTCATCAAATAAAAGTAATTAAACTTGAAAATATTAGTGAATTGAAATACATTTTGATTTCTAAGAAATAAAATAAAAAATGAGTTATTTTTACTTTTCTTTATTTTCTTCTTTTCGCTTTTTAATCTTTTTTTGCTGTTCAACAATAACATTGCTGATAAACTGTGTTGTTGAATAAGCAGATTCAGCTTCTCCAAGGGTTAAGCCCTCAAGATCTTTTTCGATCTCTTCAGCTTCTTCATCGGTAAATGCCATTTCATTCTGAATATATTCTTTAGCACTCATTTTATGCCGTTTGGTCCTCAATTCAGCACGTTGGAGATAATAATGACTTGTCATATGAAGCACAGTTCCCCCATCTCCAAAATCAAAAGTAATAACTATAGGAGCTTCACCATATTTTTGTTCCATTTCTCTACTAGTTACTAATATTTTAACTTTCTGTTTATCAAGAATTTGAATAGGATATGAAGAAGACTCAAGCCACCAAATAGGTTCTTCATCTGCTTTGAATAATCCTTCTAAGAATTTATTTGATTTATCAACTACCTGAACTGCGACGCAATCATCAGTTGTTGGTTGTTGATTATACTTTACATACTCTGGGAATATTTTTTCTAGAATATTCAACAGAGCCCAATCTGTAGTGAATAGAAATCCTCCTTGTTTTACGAATTCTTTAATTTTGGGTAAAACATCTTCATAAATATTTCCAGGGCAATTAATTATTAAGATCTGCTCAGGATTTAATTCAATTTGATTAACTTCCTCTGGTGCTATTAGGACGTACGGAACATTAATCATATCAAAGACGGTTTCCACTCTATCATATGAACCTGAAACTATGATAATTGAAGATTCTTCAACTTTCTTCAATATTTCTAAATCCAATGGACGTTCTTTGCTCATCCTCTTTTCTAATATTTTAGAAGAAGCTTTATAAGCTTGCTCCATGTTTTTATAATCTCCCATTAGATTAACCACTGCTTTTGGAATTATTAGATCTAGTTTTAAAGATTATGAAAATTAGTAGCTTTAAACTTTTTCCCCAATGCTAATTTTCAAAAAATTTAACACTTATAATTCACATAACCTATCATTTAATTACACGAGTATAATTAAATTGAATAAAATCTGACAAATATGCAAAAAATAGATTTAAAAAAATTAGTATTTATTTCTATCTTTTTAACTATATTCATATTAGGAACAATTTTAATGCTCATACTGCCTGTAAATGTTAAAGCAACATATAATAAAACAGTAAAAACTATAGATGGAGAAACTATTTCTTTCAATGTATTTGAACCAAGAAGGGTTGGAGTGAATAAAAAAGCAATAATATTGGGACATGGTATAATGTCGAATAAAGAAATGTTGAAAGGATATGCACTTGAGTTAGCAGCCGCGGGATTTGTAGCAGTACCATTAGATTTTCGAGGACATGGACAGAGTACGGGAGAACTTAAAAGAGATTTTTTAGTTAACGATATAAATGCGATAATATCTTATCTTAATGCCCGGGGTGACGTTAATACAAGTTCTCTTGGTTATTTTGGGTTTTCTATGGGTGGTGGTCCTGGAATCAAAATAGTAAATCAATCGACAGATTTCAAATGTTTTATAGGTGCGGGAACATTGCTACCGAATGATGTAAGAAAGGGAAATTCAACACATCCTTTAAATATTCTCATGATACTTGGTAGGTATGACGAATTAATCACCCCTGAGGATCTTAAAGAAGGGTTGTCTGATTATACTGGTATAGCGAGCGAGGATTTAGATGTAAATAGGTTATATGGTAGTTTTCAAGATGGAAATGCTGCAATGATTTATCTTGACGATAATACGAACCATGTATTGGGTGACTGGGACCCAGATTTTATTAGAGAAGCAAGAAATTTTGCGCTTAATTCTTTTCCCGAGGTAAAACCTATAGATGAGAATTTCTATGCTAATATAAGACTCATAATATTGTTTTTACAGCTTATTGGGGGATTAGGTTTTTTTGGTTTAATTATTGGTCCGACTTCAAGATTAGTTCTTAAATCTAGAGATGAGAAAACCTTTGAATTTGAACCTGAAAATGAGACTTTAGTAAAGTTTACAGGAAAAATAATTGGCTATTCATTGATATTTGGGATACCAGGAATACTTCTTTTTTTACCTATAATTCTAATTGTATTTTTAGCTGTAGCGGGTTTTATAACAGCTTTGTTATTTGGACAAGCTTTTGGAATTCTGGTTTTATTATGGAGAATAGGAAAGAAACATAACAAAAAGCTCATTGAAACCATAAAAAACTCATTTAAAATGCCCAAATCCGACCTTATTAGACAATTCTTATTAGGAGCAATTTTAGCAATCCTTTTAACAGTGATTATTTACCTTTCCGGTGGATTACATTATATTGGCATCGTTCCTTCGATCACTAAAATTTTCTGGGTGCCATTATATTTCATTTTTCTATTTATTATTTTCACAATATTTGGAATTATATTTCATGGAATTATACAAAATAAGTTTGAAAGAACTATCAGATCTCTAGTGAAATCATCACTGATAATTTTTGGATTACAATTTCTATACATGTTTACAATTCTTTTGATTATAGCTCTTATTATGGGGAGTTTTTTCTATTTCGGTTCTTTTATCCCCTTAGCAATACCTCTATTCCTTATGAATAGTTTTATCTCAACACTTATATATGATAAAACAAAAAGCATCATACCTGTAGCTTTTGTAAATACACTTTTTTTCACTTTGCTAATATGCACTATTTCACCTTATCAGAGTGGATTAAGTTTCATTTTTGGATTTTTCCATTAAAATTTTTTCATTTTTTTTTATCTTTTCTGTTATTAAAATTTCGAGCATTTCATTGATATTTTCAAATTATAAATTTTAAATTAAAGGCTATCTTACTTTTTCATTAAAAATTCAGTATTTTATTAGTACAATACTGATTTATAAATTCAAAATGTCTCAAGATCAAATTCTATCCGTTTCCTATTTTGACCATGTAATAGGCCCAAATTTATTTTATTCAAGTGAACCTTTAGATGAAGTTATAGGAGCTCCAGATTTAGATAAAATTCTTGAATTTAATGATGAGGAGGGTACTTTTATCTTTGCTTACCGAAAATATCAAACAGTAAATCATTTATTTTATCTGGATTCTAAATTCGCTCGTGGCGGTAAAGAATTAATGATGATTACCTTTATGATTAGAACTGCATTCTTTAAAGATGAAATCGTAGATGTCTTTAAATATTTAGATTCAAAAGGGCCAATATTAGAGGAGTTTGCAGAAGAAATAAAAAAGTTGAGTAATATTACATCTTTATTGCATGAGAGCAAACATGCAGATTCAAAAGGGAACGTACTTCTTTATGCTGATGATAAACTCAAAGATGCTTTCTTAATTATTTTTAATAAGTATTTCAATAAATTAACTCCTCGATATCGTGTTGAGACACCTATAAAAGATAAAAAATTAATAAAGAAAGTTTTTATCGTAGGAAGCCTACAATCAGGTAAGAAAACTTTACTGAAAAATATTGAATTTATACAATTCCTAAATATTAAAGATAATGATTTAGCTACAAGGATTTTAGAAGTAATTATAGAGAACCTTGAGATTCTAAATTTCGACGAAGAAAAATGCGAATTCGGTTGCAAAGCTTTTAAATCTTTTGATGAATGCATTACTCATACCCAGGGAATAATTCTCATATTTAAATTATCAGAAAATAAGTCTATAATTGATGCTAAAAATATGTTGCAGGTTATTGAGGAAAAATATCATGAAATGAATGTCGATCCTGTTCCTATATTAATTATAGGCAATAAATTTGATATTGAAGAAGAAGATAAAAAAGACTATATTTATAATCTCTTTGAAATTCAGAACTTGAAAGGCATGGGAAGGAGAATTCGATATTTCCCTATAAAAATTCTAGAAGAAGACGATAGAGTAATGAAATCTCTTCGATGGATGATTAAAAATATCTTATAAGTTTTAATTTAGTTTCTTTATATCTTAGGAAGCATTCTAACAAATCTTTTATATTATTGTTAATATAATAAATAGATGACATCTAATTCTTTAAAAGGCATATTATGGGGACTGTTGTTTTTGCTCACAGCCGCTATCTATAGCTCAATTCCTACTTACTTAATTGTTAGGTTTTGGGTGTGGCTTAATGACTTTCCAGTTTATACCTTATCATTATTTATGTTGTTTTTATGGATAGTTGCTATAATAATTGTTCTAATATACATCGTTGCTATGATTCGTTCTTTTATTCAAAGAAAAAGTGAAGATTTAGGAATTCCAAAAGGAGTAAAAGGATTTGGATTAATCTCAACTGTAATTATAGTTTTATTTATGGTAATTTGGTATCTCATATTCGGCCAAATCGCGTTCTTTTCTATGATTCCTTCATGAAGTTTGCAGATAAAGAATTTCTATAGATGTAAGGGGTAATTTCCGAACTTATGGGTTGCTTCAACCATCCATTTTAAATTTTGTACTTTTACCGCTGGATGCATATTTGCCGCACTTACTATAAAGCCACCATCGGGTCCACCAATTTTTATAGCATATTTGACTGCGTCAAAAACTTCTTGTTTCGTTCCATACGTTAAAATATGGGCAATATCAATATTACCCATAAGACAAAGTTTATCACCAACTTTTTTCTTCACTAATGCTAAATCAACACCCGCAGTTGGTTCAAGAGATTGAAGTCCATCAAATCCACATTCCACAATAAAATTAAGAAGGGGTGTTATCTGTCCATCTGAATGAAGAACAATTTTGCCTCCTCGTTCATGGACGGTATCAGTAATAATTTTATATCCTGGTTGAACTAACTCCGTAAACTTTTTTGGACTCATCATAGGACCTGTTTTATACGCAAGATCTCCTGATTCTACAAATACTTCTGCTCCCGCATCCATATAACTTTTATATAATTCAGCAGTAAATTGAGCTATAACAGTATGAACTTCTCTTATAAATCTTGGGTCTTTTCTTACCATCCTTGAATAAAACGGCCATCCTAATCCTTGAGAAGCTGCTTCGAAAGTACCTAAATAATCGTTTGTAACAGCCACGAAAATCTTATCTTTGTGTTTCTTATTTATTCTTCTAAAGAATTTCTTTACAATTTTCTTATATTTTTCAGTAGCAGGTCCTTCTATATTTTCCTTGACATCTTTCCATTTTTCCTTTGAATTTGTCGTACCATAGATATAATAGGGATTAAAATTTCCCTCATTGTTCAAAACTGACCATACTCTCCCATATATATCTCCTAATAGAAGTAAACCTTCTTCATTTTCTCCTATTGCATAAAATGGAATTACCCCCACTTGCATAACATCCAATCCGATTTCAGTAGCAGCCTCAACACATCTTGAAAATACAGTTGTTTCAATCCCCTCAATCAGATTACTCATATCATCAACCCAACCTTCAGGATTGTTTTGTTTTACCTGATTGAGCGTATCAAAATCATCAATTTCAGGCTTTCCAAGAATCTCATCGCTATTATTAGCGTCTATTAGAATCGTATGGCAAGGTACTTGATCAGGTTCTTCTAAATTAAGAGCAGCCAGTACTCTCTTTCTACATTCCAAATTAAATTCACCTGTTGAATTATATTACTTTTAAATTCTGATTTATTTAATACTTTAGTCGTGAAAAATATAAATGGTTTTAGTGAGTAATTAATCTAAAAAGCTTAATAAGAAAGAGGGGATTTTTTAAAGTAAATTTCACGAGAAAGGAAATTACGATCGGATTTTTTAAAAGTTTTAGAATAAATACTCTTGGGAAATCCATATCGCCATAAATATTGATTAAATTCTCAATTTTATTATGTCTTATAATTTTAAATAATTTAATGAAATCATTATTATCTAATCTTTCCAGAATCATCCTTATTAAATAATGGATCTTAAGTTCTTTTCCAATGGCTAGACGACAGGGAATTTCATAATATTTCTTAATAATCTTTCTTGAGAAATCATTAAGCATATGACATTTTTTAATACAAAATGCAGCAAATTTTGCTGCTGTAAGAAGGTTAATAATCCCTCCACCAGTTGTAGCTTTAACTTGACACCCCGAGTCTCCTAAAAGTAAGACATTGTCGAATGCAACTCTATTCATCATCCCGAATGGAATAAGACCTCCTTGTTGGTCTATCTTATGAGTGAAATCAATATTAATTTTTTTAAGGAAATATTGATAATTCTTCACCAAATTTTGGGAACAAGCCATTCCAATGCGAAAAACACCATTTCCCTCAGGAACTATCCAACCAAACAATTCTTTCCATCTTGGATTAAAGTACATTACAACCTCATTCTCCTCAAAATTCGCTGGTACTCGAATTTGGGTTGCGTATAAATTATTATTCTCTACACATAAAGATTTAGCGACGGTAGATAACGGCCCATCACATCCAACCAAAATTTTCGTTTTAATTTTATGGTTCGATGTTTTAATCAATAATGCCTGTTTATTTCTCTTTTTGATATGTTTGAAAGATATAAATTTTTCTCCTAAGAGATACTTGATTTTTTCATTTTTTGTTGCTTTTTCGTAAAAAAAACGATCGAGAGCAGTTCTATCAATGACATAAGGTTCTTCATTGCCAGATATTTTGATAAACTGTTCATTAGGAGATACAATTTTCGCTACCCTCACTCGATTTAAAATGATCTTGTCTGGTATGCAAACTAGTTTAATAAGTTTTTGAGATATGATACCAGCACATTGAAGTGGTACACCAATTTCATTATGTTCTTCAATAACTACAATATTTAAGTTTGTTTTTGATAATAAATAACACAAATAGTTTCCTGCTATACTTGCCCCAACTATACAAACGTCGTATTCAATTTCTCTATCCATTATAAGATTTTATGCAAATACTAAATTAGTACTTTTAGGAATTTTTGAAACTAGACTAAATTTTAAATAGCGAGATACGGCGAACTAGAATTCATAAAGAATAGAATTTCTTATAATAAACTAATTCCTCTTCTGGAATTTCTCTATAACCTAATGAAATCATTTCTCCATAGACTATTGCTAAGGAAATCCCATTAAGTACAGGATTATCATCTATGGGTAAATCTGTTCTAGGATTTAAGAAAGGAGTCATCTTTTCTAGTACATATGAAGTTTCAGGATTTTGGTTATAATATTTAATTATTTTTTTACGAAATTTTTTCATATAAGATATATGTTCTATAAACAGTTTCCTAACATTTTTCTTACCATTAACAAGACCAAAATGCCCGAATCCTGCTCTTAAAGGATTTAATTTCTCGAGATTATGTAGAGTCTCCATATATTTTTCATTATTATAGAAAATGGGCATCGATGTTGGCATTGTTACCAATTTTGACGCATGATAGATTGTTCCTACAGCTTCCCCAAAATGGATAAAATCGAGTGTTCCATCCTTAATAAATGCAGGACATTGATGATCGGGGGTATGCCCTGGTGTGTTAAAGATTACTAATTTAATTTCAGTATTGTTAATATTAAAACTAATATCATTTCCATGATAACTAGTTTCAATTTTAAAATCAGTACTAGGTTCTATAACTTGAAACGCAGATTCTTCAATCGGTTTCATTTCACCTGTTAAGCTACCATATGTTCTTGTTCCTCTTTTTAAATGGAGCTCAAAATCGTTTAATAATTCCTTCGTAATTTTATTAGTAAGGATCTTTACTTGTGGATTATGCTTTTTTATTTCTTCATAAAGTTTCCATATTCCTCCAACATGGTCGAAATGATGATGGGTAGTTACCAAATATTTAAATGATGATAAGGGAATATTATTTATCTTAGAATATCGTAAACTTTTTTTGATATCTAATGATGAACCACAGTCTATCAATACAGTTCCATCATCAAATTTGCCTAGAAATAAAGAAAGCATTCTTTTTGTTCCATAACTTTCGGCATCAATAATGTGAAGATATTCATTAACTCTGCCAGATTTAAGCGTGATTACTTTTTCTGCCATAAAACAAGTAAGTATATATTCAATATTAAGTATTTTATTATCTCGGATAAAAGAAAAGAATATTAGGTAAAAGTAAATTATAGATCGAGTTGTTGACGCCAGAGTTTCATCTTTAGCTTAAGATCTTCTTTTTGTTGTTGATTGAGTAAAGTAGTGTTAGCTTTTAAGTCGTTGCACTCAGTATGAATATTTTTTAAAACACTGTTATAACCTTTTCTTTTGACAAATTCACTCTGAAATTTTTCTAAAGATGTGGAAATCTCAATACCGGTTTTATTATCTAATTTATTCATGATACTATCAAACAGAGTCACTAAGAAAGAAGGTGCTTTTATATCAGTAGGTGCTTCTGAAGGTACAGGTGCTTTATATTCTGGAGTTGGTGGAATTGTAAGAGCGTCTTCAGGTCTGCGTGGTGGTGGAGTTATTTGCTCAGGTTCTCGGGAAAGAGATGATTTAATATCCCTCATAATTTCTTTTCGTGCACCAACCCAGGCATCTTCGAGTATAGGTACAAAAATTTTAATATGTTCTTCTATTATACTCCCGATACCAGCAATTTCAGTTACCTCTTCTCCGCGAAATTCCGTTTTGGAAAGCACACACAAAATTACCTCTTCATAATCACGATTAATTCCCCATAGATTCTGTAATACACGATTTCTGTAATCTACATTATCCATTTGATCTAGCTGTTGCATTACTACTTCATGTGCTTTTATATGTGGGTCTATATGAGTAGCAATTCTAAAATTTATCCTTGAGGGTCTTGCTTTAATAGAGTCAATGTCGATATCTAAGAGATCTGGTGCAACAATTAAGACTCTCATTTTGGCTTTGGAAATCTCGTCATTTATATGAGCTTTAGCTGCTTCTGGTGAACGTATGAACCAAATGTCTTTCATTGTTATTGCACCCTTCGCTTTTTTTGATTGCTCCCAGAATTCTTTCGTAGTCTTTTCACTGAGTTCCAATCTGTTCAAAATATCATCTAAAGTATTATTTAATGTATCTACAATTCCTTTAGAGAAAATTTCTCGTATGTTTCCAAATGATTGAAAAATGTCTCCTGAAAGACCGTCAATCTTCTTTTCTGCTAACTTTGCAGCTTTATTAAAGTTCTCAATTATTTCCGAAAAAGCTCTTTCTTTATCATCATCAGATTTAATAGAAATTCCTTCAATATTTTTAACAGCATCTTCGATTTGACTTCTTAATTTTGAAACAAATTCGGAATCAACTCCTTGTGTTAATTTCTTTAATTCGTCTGCAAACACTGTTTGGCTTACACTAAGTTGTACATTCAGATTATCAGTAATATCCTTTAATCGCGAAGCTATAACTTTTTCTATTACATCACCCACTGCTTGTTGAATTACGCCCAGCTTTAATTTTTGTAGATTATCACTTACAATTTGTTTGACATCCCCTAACTGATTTCTTAATTCCTCAACTTGGTTTCTTATAACTTGTGAAGTCTTTAAATTAAGATTATCAAATTGAGATGTTAAACTTCCTATTTGATCATCTGAAATACTTTTTGTAACCTCCCCTAAACCAGAAATATCTTTTGTAATGTTTTTAATCTGATCAATTGCAGAAATTGTTTCATCGAATTCTTTTTTTTGAGCTTGAATTTGATTGAGCATCTTTTCTTTTAATTCAACCATTGCCTCACTAGAATCCTTTAAAGCCTCCATACCCTTAGCTTGAGATTCTAACTGAGCAAATGAGCTCTCTAATTGAGTAGGAATTTTTGATTTGATCTCAGAAATATAAGTATAGAACTTGTTTAATTGGGCTACTAGTGCAGCATATGGAGGTAAAGCAGCATAATGAGGTGTAGCACCAATAATTTCTTTAAACAATCCTTTTTCAATGAATTTGTCAACTATTTTTTTACACTCATCTTTAGATTTTCCAATTAAAATCGAGATTTCCCCTAGAGACACTGTCTCTCGTCCTGTTGTTCTAAAATACAATTCTATTTCTTCATCTGATAATTCTATATCACTGAGAACTTGTTTAATTAATTCTTCTGAATAAGCAACCTCTTCTTCCTTTTCACCTAATTCTTGAATTTCAAAATTCTCAATCTCCAAACTCATATTTATAAAAACTGTTAGTTTATGTTCAGGAACACCATGAACACTTTCTCTTTTAATTGGAAACTTTGTTACGTCTTTATATTCGCTTTTTGCTATTGGAAATTTAATCTCTTTTAAACAATATTTGCATGTAATTGGAACTTCAATTACATCCTTATCTTTGAATAAATACATTTTATATAATCAACTCATTTTTATTAAATACTAAAATTCCACTTTCTCGGGATATGTAATTTCTAGCAAACTAAGAGCCTTCTTAGCAATTTCATAAGTGATTTCACCATCACCATCTTCATTCCTATATGCCTCCCTGATCTTAGGCAACAAATATTCGGGGAAAATAATCAAGGGTTTTATTTCTGTTAGTAGACATATCCAATTACGTTCATTATCATCAGTAATCTCTGCAATAACATTTAATTTTTTCAAATCATCTAATAATATTTCAGTCACAGCAAATTCTGAGAATATTTTTGGGATTTTGTCGAGTGGGTAATGATTATGTCTCATTAAAACGTAAAAATCATAGGCATCAGGAGATAATAGAATGGATGCTATTTTTTTTGTTTCTTCTCTTGATTGGTTGTAAGGATCATATGTGGAGAAATAATCGATTACTTTTTGTTTATAAAATGGAAGTAGTTCATTTTTTGTTTCCTTGAAATGGTTTAATAAAGTCTCATTGGGAATCCTCGCTATAAGAATATCCTTGACTAAGAATAAATATTCTCCTTGATGTTTAATTTCTCCAGTTTTCTTATCCTTCTCCCCTTTTATCCAATCACGCCTAATTATATTCAATTCCAGAAAAGGTTGGAGGAGAATATCAATATTAACTGTAGTAGACATTTTTTCAATTATGTTTTTCAACTCTTTCTTAGCAGTCGGACGTTCCCGTAATATTTCTAAGATTTTAAGCCTTTCTTCACTATTATAGATCAAAGCTACTTTTTGAAGTTTATCCAAATTCGATAATCTATCAACTTGAAATATAGCAAATTTAATTTCATTCTTTAATCTAATATTAATGTTCTCGATTAATGAAACCTGTTTCGAACTTTTAGCCCTAGTTAATTTATCAAATATTGTATCTAACCGATTTCCCATTTCTTTTATTAAATCTTCAAAAATTTCTATCTCATCATCAAGTTCAAAAATTGAAACAGCTAAATATTGAGTACCATCTGCAACTTGTTTAAAATAAGATATTACCTGATATGGTGTCTCCTTTAATCTCCCTGTGTAGAAATTGCTATAACTATACTTTACGCCAAATAATCCCGTGGTGTGTTGATAAAATATAGCAAATAAGTCATTATCAGTAAGTAATTCCGAAATATTTTCTTCTTCAAATTGATCATCACGAAAAATCGATTGGATTGGCTCGAATTCTGGTTCAATTTCACCTGACTCTTTCTGATTGATTTTGAACTGAAATGTTAAAATACCTTGAATCAAATTTTAATACCTCGAATTTCAATTAATAAGTTTTTAAAATAATTCTTATAATAATATTTCTTAAGTATTATTTATTATTAACATTTAATTAAACTTTATTTAATTTAATTTCAAATAGACATATAGAAATTTAGAATAGAGAATATTTGTATGGGTGCTTCAAATCATTTTATATAAGATAATATCCTAATGAAATTTATATAAGAATATATTTCGAATATATTTTAAATCAAGTGGTAAATTATTTATGGAATAGTTTAGTATACTAACTTAAAATGAACTTATGAATTAAAGGAGTTATAAAGCTTATATGAATCTGAAAAACTGTAGAAAAAAGAGAATTTTCACATCTTCTACTTTATTTATTATTATTTTGTTATCAATTCTCATTATTCCTTTATTTCCAAATAAAGAATTCCAATCGAATATTGATAATGTATTCGAAGTTACTGAGTATAAAAAGCCTAAAATGACTGCTGAAGAAACACTTACTGCAGTATGGCTTAAGAATCCCACGTTTGAAGATCCAATTGAACCTATATGGTATCCAGAATTAGAAGGAGATTTAGGAGACGTGGAAGCTTCAGCAGGTTTAGGTCAAGTGAATCTAAAGATTATTGGAGATTCAGGAATAAAAAGAATAGATAACCCCCTCAATGATGTAGATTGGATTTCTTTCAATAATCCAAAATATCCGATCGCACCAGATAATTATGGCATTAATTCCGCTGGTTGTTATGTTTCTCACACATGGGATGAAGGAGTCGATCAATCAAGAAATACTCCGAGTATGCAATGGAAACAAAATATTACTATGCCTGTTAATATGTCAGAATATATTATAACATCTGCCTCGGTTGAGGTAATTTTTAATGCCTCAGTTCAAGCTCTTGATCATGATGGAGGTGGTATTGAAGTTAAAGGAGATTATACAGAAGGTAACCCACCAACAGTGCCACAATTTGGTATTGGTGATTCAGCAACATTTTATGCTCAACTTTCAGACTTAGATAATAGTTTCACTTATCCTATTGCCACCAATAAAACTACAAATTTAGGCCAAGACAGTCCTGTAATAGATTCATATCCAGATACGCCATTAAATCCAGTTTCGGAGGAGATTCTTAAATCATATTTGACCTCTGTTTTAAGTAATGATGGTTATAACTTTACAATAACTTTGGGAATTGATATCTATTGTGAAGATAATGAATATAACGTAGATATTGATAGGTGGAGAAGTTTAATTATTCGATCTTTTAATTTAACTTTCAGTTACGAGAAAAAGATTAAACAATTCAGTTCAATTTCTTGGAATCAAGATGCTGGGCAGATAAATGATGTAAGTAATGATACAGTCATATTAAATGAAGCTAAACTTAATTTCAAGTATAAAATCGATAATAATTGGACTAGTAAATCTCCAAATTCTGAAATTAGGGCTTATATAAATACAAATAAAATACCTGAAACGATTAAGTTAACTGATGCCACAACATCATTTCAAGAAGCTAAAATTGGGGGATTTGATGTTACATCTTTTATACCTTATAATACAGATATTAATTTTTCAATTCAAGTTTATCTTGCGGATAAATTTAGCTTGAATCGTAATACGACTGTTTCTATTGATGATGTATACCTTAACATTACTTATACAGTAATCTTTCCTGATTTTCAGACTAACCTACAAATATTTTTTAATGGTATCAATAAGACATTAAATCCAGTTTATAGTCATCCTGTAGGAAATGATTTGAATATTACAGTTAAATATCCTGATGATACTGGTACTCATATCTCAGGAGCGGTTGTTCAATTATCAGGGAATATCACAGGAACTTTAATAGAAGATATAACCCATGGACAATATACAATTATAATAGATTCAAATGATTTAAACGTGGGCACATTTCAATTTAAAGTTGTTGCCCATAAGATAAATTATGAATTAAGTACAATAAATCCAATTTTAACGGTTGTACCTACTGAAACACAAAATTTACATCTTTTCTTAAATGGGGAAAATAGAACCTTAGATCCTTTAAAAGATATTCCTCTTGATGCTCTACTTAATATAACTGTCAAATATAACACTCTTATAGGCACACCTGTAATGGGAGCAACAGTTACTTTGTCAGGAATGGGAATAATAGAAACATTAAATGAAAGTGTTAAATTCCATCAATATTCTATTCTCATTAATAGTTCAATAAAACTAAGTTTTGGTAATAATCTCTTAAAAATTGAAGCGAGTAAATTAAATTTTGAATATCAAACTATAAATCCTAGAATAACAGTTAGAAAAATTAATTCTGTTATAACTGGTGTCAACAATACTGATACCATTGGTATTCATGCTAGAGAAGACGCTATTATCAGAGTATTTATAAATAATACAGATTTAAATGAAATAGTTAAAGGGGCAATTGTCACCTACTCTTGGGAAAAGGGGAATGGAATCTTTGAGGATCCTGATAATGATGGTATATATGAAGCAACTATATCAAATGTACCAGTTGGAACTCATCCCATTATAATTGATGCTTTTGGTGGTGATAAGTACAATTTTATAAGTCTTGAATTCATCATAGTTGCGAGTAAGCTAAAAGATTCTTCCATTATTTTTCAGATCTTATTGATAGTAGGCATTATCGTATCTATTGCATTAGGTGCTTATCTTTATGCTTATCAAAAAGTTTTAAAATACCCAAGAACAGTTCGTAAAGTTCGAAAATATCGCAAAAGGTTGAGAAGAACAGGGTTGCCTAGAATCAGTATTGTTGATCGTAATAAAGCATTTGAAACAGTGTTTCATGAAGAATTAAGTAAAACATCAAAATTTTTAAGAGGTAAACCTACAGAAAAAACTATCCAAAAATCATAATAATTAAAATCAGAAAAAAAATGAATAAATTGGGGCTTAAATTAAGAAAAATGCGGCAATGTAATTTAATATTCAAAAAACAAGGTAAATTATTCTACTTAATAGTTATTCTGATGATCATCATTTTCAGTTCTTTGTTAATATTACCTTTTTTCAAACAAAGTACATTTACGATATCACCAAAGGAGACCTTGGTAAATGAGAATATTGAAATAGCTGCTCAATCATCCTTTACAAAACAATGGTTAAATAATACTTCATTTGATTCTCCGATTCAACCAACGTGGTATCCCAAATATGGAGATTTAGGAGATCCTTCAGATGTCATAGCATTACCTGATATAGGACAAGCTAATTATACGATTCTTGGAGATTCAGGTGAAATGGAAATTGACAATTCACTCAGTAGTGTGGATTGGAGTCCCCACAAGAATCCAGATCTACCCATTTTACCAGATACTTACGTAATTAATTCTTCAGGCTGCTATGTTTCTCATTTATGGCATGAAGATAATAATCAAACAAGAAATCGACCAAGTGTACATTGGAAAAGAACAATAAACATGCCTGTAAACATGTCAGATTATGTGATCACCTCCGCATCGCTAGATGTTATTTTTAATGCTTCGGTTAGTGTCTCACCTCATGCTGGAACTGCGGGTGGTATAGATCGTGAAGGTGATGTAGGTCTTGATGTATATTCTTCGGGTGATTCTGCAGATTTTTATGTATCGTTAAATGATGCTGAAGAGACTTTATTACCAATTCCAATAGCTACTAACAATACAGGAGCAGGAAACCTAGGGCAGGATTCACCTGCAATTGGCAGTTTTCCAGATTCCCAAATGGACACAATACCAGAAAGTGTATTGATTGATGCTTTAACTTCAGTATTAAGCTCTAACGGAATTAATTTTACTATAACCCTTGGTATAGATATTTATTGTGAAGATAATGAAATTGGAGTTGACGTCGATAGATGGAATTCCCTAATTATAAGATCATTCAATTTAACTTTTTCTTATGTGAAAAAGATCGATCAATTTACATCCGTATCATGGAATCAGGATGCCGATAGTATTAGCGACTTAAGTAATTATACTGTAATAGTAAATGAAGCATTACTTAATTTTAAATATAAAATTGATCAAAATTGGCCAACCTCTGCCCAAAATTCTGAATTAAGAATCTTAATCAACAATAATAAACATCCAGAAACAGTTAAATTAAGCACAGGTACAACTTCATTTCAGGAGGCTAAAATTGGAGGATTTGATATTACTTCATTGATTATAAATGATGTAAATCTCTCGATTGAAGTTTTTCTTGCGGATGAATTCAATCTGGATAGAAATATTACCATATCTATTGATGATGTTGTTCTCAACATTTCTTATACAATTATATTTCCTGATAAACAGACAGATCTCCATTTATTCTTAAATTCTGCCAATAAAACTGAAGATCCTGACATTGATATTTATATTGGTGATTCTTTGAATATCACAGTAAAATATCTTAATAAAACTGGTACCCATATACCTAATGCTACAGTAGAGTTAACAGGTAATTTTACAGGAGATTTAGAAGAAAGTGCAATTTTAGAACAGTATAGTATTACAATTAATACAGATATATCAGACGCTGGTGTTAATTTTTTAACTATTATCGCTCAAGCAGAAGATTATGAAACTAGGATAATATATATAATTGTGAGGATCAATAAATTTCCAACTCAAGATTTGCAGGTAATATTAAATAATCAAGATGTTACTCCCGATCCATATATAAATTTAATTTTTAGCGAAACGCTAAATATTACTCTCAAATATAATCTACCTAATGGAACTCATATTCCGGGAGCAGATATTCTTTTGACCTCGGAGACATTTAGCTCCTATATTAATGAAAGTGCTTATTTTGAACAATATTCAATTGTTATTGATACGAATCAGAATTTAAAAATAGGCACAAATTTATTGACTGTTACAGCCCAAACGGAATCACTCCAGACAAAAGTTGTAGAAATTACAGTCTCCATTAGGAAAATTGTTATTGCAATTGTACCCGTTTCAGGATCAAGCACGATTGAAACCAAGCCTGGATCTGATGTGAAGTTACAAATAAGATTAAATAATACGGATTTTGGGGGATTTATTACCGGAGCAGTTGTAACATATACTTGGGAAGGGGGTTCGGGAATCCTTGCGGATCTCGATAATGATGGAATATATGAAGCTAACATAACAGATGTTCCTAAGGGTACTTATCCTATAGTAATTTCAGCATTTTATGGTGATAAATATTTAATTGAAGATTATGAAATTATCATCGCAGCTATCAGTGAGAAGACAGGAGAAAATACCTTATTTCCAATCTTATTTACTCTTATAACCATATTGATTGCTGGCTTAATAATATATATCTATGCTTATCAAACTTATTTAAAATACCCTAAACAAGTAAGAAAGGTTCGAAAATATAGAAAAACACTTAAAAGAAAATCTACACCTAATATTATTATTTTAGGAAGTAGTGCTGCCTTTAAAGTGGTATATAACGAGAATTTGGGCAAATCATCCAGTGACTTCAGACTAAAACGGAGTAGCAAACCTATTTTATCCCCTAAAAAAGAATTATCAACCGATAAAGCAAAATCTACACAATCTTCTGAAAAATTAGAGTCTGAAGCATTAATAGATAAAAGTATAGAAAAGAAATCCGAGCTTGATAAATTGGTTGATGATTTAGATAAAAAGTAATCAGAAATTTATTTTTGTTTTATTTTTTATCAGAATTTTATTTGTTAATGAGATCTAAGAGTACTTGGGATATATTCTTTATTAGTGGTAAACACCTTAGATATTATAAATAATAACGACTTAAGTAACTTATTTAATTAAGAATATCGAATATCATAAAATATTATCTAAATTAGATGATTTGATTAACTTTGAAGTCAAAAAATAATAAAACTATAAAGATTCTTTCAATTATCATTTTCACGATTATTTTATTACTACTTTCTACCCAAAACCCATCAAAACATGTGATCTTTGACGAAAATGAACCATATCCCAACATCTCAGCTGATAAATGGAAAAAACAGACTTTCAACTTTCAATTAGTTGAAAACCCAAATTTTTCTACAAGTGATAATTGGATACAAGAATACCAAGGTGATATTAGTGATATTACATCATTTATTCAAAATGAGGAAGGTCATTATATTATTCAGGGACAACAAGTTACTAATTATGAAATCGTCTCTGGAACTATAAATAATTCAATATCATCTCCTGGATGGATAAATTCAACCAATCCACTAATTCCTGTTTACCCTAGGAGGATTGCATCTCAACCACTTCATAATATTACTAAAGAAGGATGTTGGACAGCACATATATGGAATGAATCTTCAGGTACACCCTTGAATCCATTTCAAAAAGTATCTATACAATGGGATAAAAATGTTACTCTACTCCAGAATATATCTGATTATATTATAACATCTGCATCTCTGAAAATTAAGGTTAACGCTACAGTAAGAGCATATCCAGGAGATGGTAAAGATCCATATACACCTCCTTATCCTTGGGGGGGAATTGAAGTCCCTGGAGACTATTATTCCACTTATTTTGGAGAAGGAGATTACCTTAAATTTTATGTCGTTTTATCAGATGTACAAAAAAATGTAAATTATAGAGTTGCAGAATTCAAACCCGAAGGTCTCGGGACGGATATAGGTCAAAATTCATATGATAATATTACAGATACTATTTTTGAACCTGAGAAAATGGAAGATTTAATTTTTTATCTGAATCAAGTCCTAAAATATGATTATCAAAACTTTACTATAAGCGTGGGGGTTGAGATTAATTGTGAGGATAACATCGGTTCCGATATGGATATATTTGAAGATATTTTCATTAAAACCTGCGATTTCAATATCTCCTATATAAAAAAAATTGATCAACTTACATCAGCATCATGGAAATATCAAGGAGATGATATTGAAAGTGGTGAGGGTATTGTTGAATTGAATGAAGCAATCTTAAACTTCGATTACAAAATTAATCAATCTTGGCCTTCAAATCTATCTCCTAACTCTGAATTTAAAATATTTATTAATAATCAGGAATATTCTGAAACTTTTAAATTAAGCAATCTTGATATAAATTTTAAAAAGGTTAAAGAAGGGGGTTTAGATGTTACAAAATTAATCCCAATAGATGAAGTAATCAACTTGTCAATTCAAGTTTCTCTTGCAGATGAGTTTGGATTAGGTGAAGCATATGATATTGTAATTGACAATGTAATTCTTGCTGTCTCTTATGATTATTATACTCTTACTAGTGAAAGCAATCTATTCCTAATCTTACTTATAGTCAGTTTAATTATCGCGGGGGGATTAGCTGTTTATTTCATATATTATCAACGAGTTTTAAAATATCCACGAATTGTGAGAAAAGTTAGAAAATATAGAAGATCCTTGAATAAATCAAATCCGCCAATGATATCAATTAAAAATCGAGAGACAGCGTTTAAGAGGCAATTTAAAAAGGAAGTAGGAAACACTTCAAGTTATTTAAGTGGTAAACCATCAAAAACATTAGCAGCTAATAGCAAATCTACCAAAGGCATTCCAAAAAGTAGTGGAAAGCCAAACATATCAACAAAAACTATGTTACTTCTAATTTTCGTAATTTTTGGATTTTTAATACCCATGCTATTTTCAAATTTTCCTGTAGAATCCATTTCAATACAAAATTCAACTAATCTGAATAACCCTACGTTATCTCAAGGAACACCAGCATTCTGGACAAGGGAATCAAAGAATGCGCAATGGATTGAAAACTCAGATTTTAGTAGCATAGATGGATGGGATTATGAGTATAATGGTGATGCAACTGATGTTAATGCCTCTATAGATAACAGTGCAGCAAATTTTAAAATATTAGGCCATAGTGGGATTCAACAATGGATTGAAAATAATCCTTTGAGTGGAGAGTGGAGTAGGATTGAAAATACAGATGGAGTACCTGTTCCTGAAATAGACGAAATGAGAAGCGATGGATGGTATGTAAGACATCGTTACATAGATAATGTGTTAAATCAATCGGTTAAGGCTCAATGGCAAAAAAATTTTACGATGGATGTTGATATGTCTGACTATCAAGTAACATCTGCTTCTCTCGAGGTATGGATAAATGGAACTGTAGAAGATCAAGATGCCGATTTAGGAGGTATCGATAGACCTGGAGACACAGATGTCAGTAGTGGTATTCTTCGAATGGCTACAGGAGATTTTGCTCGCTACTTTGTTATAGTTTCTGATTTAAACCATGAAAGAGAATTCGAGGCTGTTCATTATCAAACTACTGAACTGGGTAAAGATGGACCACCTTCAATAACAGAATTAAATGATACTGAAATCACCCCTCTTACTGAAGAATCTCTCATTTTCTATCTAAATCAAGCATTTGAGAAGAATAGTCGAGAATTTGCTCTCACTTTGGGTATGTCCATTTGGTGCGAAGATAGTGTATATGCAATGGATAGAGATTTTTGGAATGGGTTATGGATTAAAAATTTAACTTTAACAATATCCTATGAGAAAATTATTGATCAATTTACTTCGATCTCTTGGAAATATAAGGGAGATGAGCTTAGTGAGGGAAGTAATAAAATTAAAATTTCAGAAGCTTTACTTTCTTTAGATTGTATGGTAAACACAAGCTGGCCTACAAGCTTATCACCTAACTCTGAGTTTAAGTTTATGATCAATGATCAAGTACACAATGAAACAATCAAACTAAGCAATCTTGGTCCTTCTTTTAAACCTATAAAAGCTGATGGATTTGATCTCACAAAAATCGTTCCTATCAATGAAAAAATTAACGTTACCATAGTTATTTTTCTTGCTGATGAGTTTGGATTAAGTGATGTTATTGAAGTTTCGATTGATAATGTAGTTTTATGGATTTCTTATACAGTTATCATTCCCTTTGAACAAACTCTTTTATTTCAAATATTACTTATCCTCAGTTTGATTGGAATTGTAATTTTGGGTACCTATATATTCTATTATCGAAGAATTCTTAAATATCCAAAACCAGTAAGAAAGGTAAGGAAATATAGAAAGTCGTTAAGAAGGAAAAGATCGCCAAACATCCCTATCTTAAATCGAGAACTAGCATTTAAGGGATCGTTTCGAAGAAGTACAGCTAGTACTTCCTCTTATTATAAACAAAAATCTGCTGAACCTAGGGAAGAGGAGATCTCAAAAGTTAAATCAACAACATCAGTAGAGAAAGAATTTGAGCAAGATCAGTTGATTAAGAAATCTTTAGAACAGAAAGAAGAATTAGATAAATTGATAGCAGATTCAGAAAAAAAATATTAGCGGATTTTCATTTTATTTTCAAATTTTTATTTACTTCAAAAATTTAATTTAAGACAAGCGAGCACTAACGCATCATGGAATATTTCATGTAACTTCAAATAGCTTTTTAATATTCCTTCTTGTATAAATCCGCATTTTTGGAAAAGGTGTATAGAATTTTTATTGTCAATAGCGATATGAGCTTCAATTCTATTGAGTTTCAAATGATTAAATGCAATTATTTTTACCAAATTTAAAGCAGTTTTACCATAACCTTTATTCCAATCTGATGGGTTTAACCATATCCCAATCTCTGCTCTTTCATGTCTCCAGTTCATATTCCAGAGGCTAATAGAACCGATCTTTGAAATGTGAGGATCTCTCAATTCTATTATATAATTAAATTGAGCATATCGTTCCCAATATTTCAAATATTGCTTAATAAGCCTTTTAGATTCTTCTATTGTTTTTAAAGGTCCTAATGATAAATATGAAATTAAATTTTTGTTATTTAAACTATAAAAAAGGAATTCAGCATCGTTTTTTGCTACTTTTCTAAGATAAAGATCTTTATCATTAATTTCTTCTATTACTTCAATATCAAAAATCATAATTGTAGGATTAATATTGATTATCTTTTATATTAAGGATATGATTTAATAAATAGTTGAGTAAAAAAAGGAAAAAAAGGGAATTTAAGAATTAATCGATTTATAGCTTTAGTCGATTTCTTAATCCATTTAGAATTGCATATGTAATTATACTAATTACTCCAATAACTAAAATCAGATCATAACCTAAAATTGTAGTTTTAGAAGACTCTCCTAAAATATCATAATTTGGCAGAGAAGCTATTAGTGGATGATAATCAATGTATTGCCATTCTGAGGAAGGTAGATGCTGATCAAAAATCACAGGAGTATCGCCAATTCCATCATTATTATTATCAGTTAAGCCAATACCACTCCAATAATTTCCTAGGTGTTTTGTAAAAGTTCTACTGTTATAGATGTATTTCATTTTTTTAGGAGTGCTCCATTTATTCCCAGTAGAATTGTGTTGTTCAGCATTAAAAATAGGATTTTGAAGATTATTTAGATATATCCGGTTATCGTTAGAAAAACGGACTGAAATACCCCTTTTAGCAGTTATGAAATTCTCTCTAATGATATTACTATTACTTCCGTTTAAAATTATTCCAAAACCATCAGGATTTGAAAACTGGTTTCCCACCAACTCAGCATTATCAACTGATATTAATTCAATGCCTGCATCATAGAAATCACTCCCGCAATTTGATAAAGTACAATTTTCAATTCTAAAATATTCTATAGAGTTTACAATTAAAATATTGCTACCCGAACCACCTGCATCTATTATTAGATCCTCGATAACGTATGGATCAGATTCAATTCCTTCCCCCGTACATATTCCTGCAGCTTTAGTTTCTGTCCAATTGTTATTAATGTGAATTTTTCCAGAAATAGCGGAAATTTTAAAAGATTCATTCTTAAAATCATTACTTTTATCTATCTCCAAATTTTCAATAGTGAATAAAGCAAAACATGTGCTAAAGAGGGTGATAACAAATATTCTTGATTTTATTGTAGATTTCAATTTAAATACACTTAGAGTACTTTTGGAAAATTTATATTAAGATTTATTTAAAATTAACCAAGGTGAAATTAGTCAATCTGGATATTACAACAATTTCTAAGAAAATAATTAAAAAAAATAAAAAAAGATAATTATTACATCCCACCAGTGAATTTAGGCTCTCTCTTTTGTAGAAATGCCGTAATTCCTTCATTAACATCCTTCGATGCAGAATTTATACCAAAACCCATCATTTCAAGAGTGTTTCCTACATTTAAAGCTGCTTGTGATCCGAATTTCACTGCTTTCTTGATACAGAATAATGCGGTCGTAGGATAATGACCTAAAAATGATGCTTTTTCATGAATAAGATTCTCAAACTCATCTCCATCATTACACAGAAAACTAACATAACCCCATTCAAACATTGTTTCAGCAGATTCACGATCCCCAAAATAACACATTTTCAAAGCTCTTGCTAACCCTATGTGTCGAACCATTCTTTGAGTCCCACCATTTCCAGGAAAAATACCCCTTGCTATTTCAGGAAAACCGAAGAATGATCTTCTTGTAGCAATGATTATATCACAAACTAAAGATAATTCACATCCACCACCAAAAGCATATCCATCTACTGCTGCAATAACAGGTTTTGGAAATTCTTCAATTAATGTATAGTATCTATGTTTCTGTTGCATAGCTAAAACCATATGAGCGGGGATATTCATCTTTAACCCTTTTCCCATACCAGCAGCTAAATCTGCTCCTGAAGAAAATGCCGCTTTCTTTGTTACGTTTTTCGTTCCTCTGAGAACTATACATCTAACATTACTATCGGTTTCAAATTGTTCCATAGCCTCATAGATCTCTCTCAATGTGTCTGTCGTAAGAGCATTTAATTTGTCTGGTCTATTTATAGAAATAACAACATAATTCCCTTCTTCATTCTTTTCCACTAAAACATCTTTAAATTCTTTTTCTGACATTTTAATTCAATTTTTTTATAATTAGTTTCTTCTTAAATTTCTAAATCTATAGATAATTAGTATTATTTTTTAACAAATTAAAAATTTTCAAAAGGTTTTTTCCCAGATTAAAATTGATTGATTTTAAGAAATTATGAAAAAAATTAAAGAAATAAAAAGAATTTATTAGAAATATTATTTACACTCTACCCACTTACCACTTCTCAAGAGTTCACATGGTTTGAAATATTCTTTACCTGTTAATTCAATAAGTTCTTCTAAAACTTCGACTTGTTTTTGCCATGTATTCACATTAGGCGCCATAGGTCCCGGCATATTCATTCCAGCCATTAATGTGTCGTCGATAACTTTATAGCTTTTTGTTATTCCCTCCTCTAATACACGGCAAGCTTCATTTAACATAATTGCTAGTGGATATTTCAATTTATATAATCTTGCTTTTCCTGCAGCCTTATCTCGTGTAGGTCTTCCTTTGCTCCAATCATTAAAGCCCTGACCCGTTTTAGCTCCGAGGTTTCCTTCGTTAAATAACTTAGTAATTACTTTTCCTGGTGCAAAGTCAGGAGAAAGAGTTTGAGAATAATATATCTGTCCATGATATAACACATCGATTCCAACGTAGTCTGCTAAAACTGTTGGTGGCATTGGTCCACCTCGTGCATCATTATCAAGCTGTTCCCAAGTAAATCCTTCTGCCTTAGCTTTATCAAATACATAATTTTCATAAATTTGAGCAGGAGCAGTCACTCTGTTGCAAATAAATCCAGGTCTATCTTTTAAAACTTCTGGTACATATCTTTTTCCCCTAAGACAGGGAATGGATTCTGCAAATTCGATACCTTTATTCACACTCTCATCAGACGAATGATCACTATGGATCACTTCAATTAGGCGCATAAGTGGAACTGGATTGAAAAAGTGCATTCCGATACACTTATCTGGTCTCCCTGAATCTTTTCCTATCTCAGTGATACTCATTGTTGATGTGTTTGAGGCTAGAATACACTGATCAGGAGCATTTTCTCCAGCTGTTTTAAACACATCTTTTTTAACATCCATTTTTTCAACTACAGCTTCTATCATGATATCTGCATCTTTGACAGAAGAAGCTAAATCAGTAGATTTTTTACAATTTGCCATTAGACTTGCTGCAGTTGCGCCTTCAGGTAAACTCCCTTTAGTTTCAAGTTTTTTCATTCCCTCATCTATTTTGTTCCAACCATTATTTACAAATTCATCTTTTATATCTACAAGTGTAACATTATATCCTGCTAGTAATGACATTTGGGCAATACCATGACCCATTTGACCCGCACCAACAACAACTACATTTTTTATATCTACCATCTTTATTTCTCAACTTTTTTAAATTTTCAATTAGATTTTTTATAGTTAATAGTAATTTTTGTAATGCAACATTTTTTTTTAATCTTTAATATTTCATATCTTAGAAAATAAACATCGTTGATGCACATTAATATTTACTATTATCAAATTCACTAAATTTAATATTCGTAATCCATATTAATATTGATTAAAATATCAACATCAATGATTTTTAGACTTTTTAAAATTTAAGAATTTTCTACGATCTGTTTTCTGTTATATAATAAATTGTGGAAAATTGTTTCTTTTAATAAACACTAGAAATTAATTTGTAATTTCTCATACTATAATCAGAGGTAAAATTGTGAAAATCGCAAAAATAAAAGGAATCGAAATAAGAATACATTTATCAACTCTATTGATCGTTGTATTAATTGGGTTTTATGCGGCAAGTTTCTATATTTCAATCGTACCAACTAGTTCATTTCTTGAGCTTTTCTTAGTAGGTCTCATCAGTGGTGTAATAATTCTAATTTCTATTCTGATACATGAATTAAGTCATTCAATTCTAGCCCAAAGAAAAGGATTAATTGTTTCTGAAATTGATCTCTATTTCTTTGGAGGTGTTTCTAAAATTGAAGAGGAACCAAAATCACCGAAGGCTGAATTGTTAATTGCCGCTGTAGGACCACTTTCTAGCTTACTAATTGGTATTATTTTCTTAGTTCTATATTATTCCCCCATTTCAATGCCTACTATAATTACAGTGATCTTATTTTATAGTGGAATAACAAACATCGGATTAGGATTTTTTAACTTGCTTCCTGCTTTCCCGATTGATGGGGGAAGACTTCTCCGTGCATTTTTATGGAAACGTAGGGATGATTATATATCTGCTACTAAATCAGCTTCAAGAATTGGTGTTGGATTCAGTTACGGTTTAATGGCATATGGTATCTTTCAAATGCTTTCTTTTGGATTAGTTAGTGGAATTTGGCTTATTTTAATGGGATTTTTTTTAAGATCTTCTGCAAAACAGTCTTATTTTCAAACACTTAATGAATATACGCTTTCTAATATTAGTGTAAAAGAAATGCTTAATATTCCCAAAAAAGATTTAGAAATTCCATTTAATATGACTGTGAGTGATGCAGTAAGAGAATATTTTATCCCTTATAAGAAATCTTATTTCCCAGTTATTCAAGGAGACAAAGTTGTAGGTGTCGTACATGTATCTGACGTAAAGAAGGTTTCACTGAATGAAAGGCCAAGGCACATTGTTGGATATATTATGAGAAATATTTCAGAGATCCCAGATATTGAACAAAATCGTACAGGAAAAGATGTAATGAAACAGTTAAGGCAATCTAATAATCCCCCTAAAATCTTAATTGTACGGGAAAAAGATAATAATGAGATTATTGGATTTATTGGGGAAGATGAGCTTGTTTCTTCATTAAAATATTGGAACTTAAATATTCAGAATGTTTAAATAATAATTTTTTAATTATAGAAAAAATTAAGTTCTTCTACGCATACGTTCTTTTCTTCATCATTCTCAAGAAAATTTATTTCAATTTTTTTTATCTTATTCCCAAGTAATTTTTGAAATGCCGTTTCAAAATATCCCTTATTAATCCGACAAAACGCTTTACCGAAGTCTAATTTTTCTCTATGTTTAATGGGTTCACGTAAAAAACAATGATTTTCAATAATAATTCGGGCGTGATCGGAGAACTGTTCGATATCTCTAACTTGAATAGCGTAAAATTCTTTTAATTCATCCATTAGAATCACTAAAGCTTCCATAATTTCGAATTCCTCTTTTTGGTATTCTCTTTTTATTCGTTCAGCTATAATTGTCCCTGGAAACACTCCTGTTTGATATAATATTGATAAAAGACTATTACGTCCAAATACATCATATACTTTATAAACTAAAGATTCAGTTATTATTTCAAATCCTTTAACTGAGTTTATATTATCAACTGGATTATGGATTCTTTTATTTAATTCTTTCTTATAATCTTCCAAAATAAATTCCCCTAACAAAAAAAAGTACGGTTAAAAACTCATAATTTCTTTATAAGTTATTTATCTCTTTACCTATTTAAAACTTAATTTTATCAATAGTTCCTTATTGAAAGAAAAACAAATTATTTAATAAAAAAAAAGGAAAATTAAAGAATTGCAGTTTTTCTCCGAAATAAGAGAATTCCTAACGCGGTTGATACAATACCAAATCCTAAAAGTACTAGAATATCTACGCCAATAGCATCCCAAGTGGTTATTCCAGAGACCATTACAAGCCTCATAGCATGAACTGCATATGATGTTGGTATAAAATCTGAAATAGGATTATCAATCATAAAGAAAACACCACCTAAGAATTGAAGAGGGAGAATGATAAACCAAGCTAATCCTCCTGCTGACGATTGAGATTTAGTAAAGGAAGCTAGAAGTAATCCAAGACCTAAACATGTGAACGAGAATAAGAGAGGGATTAGAAGCAAAACTAAAATATTTACACCTGGTGCAAAATATGCTCCAAATAGCATTAATAAAAGTATTAAAATTAGAGTCTGTATTGTAATTACAATAAGTTGTGAAAGAAGACCTGATATTAGAACGCTTCCTCGTGATACAGGTGTAGTACTCAGTCTTTTTAATGTCCCTGTTTCCTTTTCTTCAGCAAAATGCAATGCCAATTGACTAATACAGACTGTAACACCTGCAATAATGAAACCAGGAGCCATCATGTCAAAAGCAGTTATTTCAACTGTGTTTGTAACACGATCTATGACTACTTCGGAGGGAGTGCCATTATTATGAAATATTATAAGGAGATCAATGATTTGTTTCGTAATGGATCCAACTACTCCCTCTGTAACAATATCAGGAATTATTCTTATATCAAGTCTTACGGTTTCATTATTAATAATCGTCTCTGTAAAATTATTAGGTATAAAAATAATAGCATCAACTCTTTCATATTTTAGTTCTTTCTCAGCTTCACTTTTTGAATAGCTCGATTGATTGAGATTTATGTAATTAGTTAAATTATTTTCCAAGATTCCTATAAATACTAAAGAATAATCATCTAAACTTTCGGGTTGATTTGGATCTTCATTAAAAATAATTAAATCAAATTTAGAAAGTGAAGAAGTAAACCCAAATGCAAGCGAAAATACAAAAATCAAAATCAGGGGGTAGCCTATTATCCAGGCTAATTCTGTTTTATCTCGAAACATAGTTTTTATGTTTTTGATAGTTAAACTTAAAAGGTGTCCTTTGTACTTTGCTTTATTTAATCTTTTAAGTTTTCTCTCGTTGTTCATTAATCTCTTAACCTCCTTCCAGTTAAATCAATAAATACATCCTCTAATGTGTTTTTTCGTATCGATATATCTAACATTTTTTCCTTCACTGCATCTATTATCTCATTTATTCGACGCAATCCATCTAATCCATTCAGAATTATTCTTCTTTTTCCTACCGGTTTAACCCATTTTACAAAATCTAATTGCTCTAATCTTGGTATAATTTCTTCTCTATTTACCTGCTCTTTAACCTTAAACTCAATAACATCACCTTTGCCTAACTTGCCTTTTAATTCTTTTGGAGTTCCTTGAGAGATAATCTTACCATTATCAATGATTATTAATTCATCTGAAAGATCATCAGCTTCTTCCATATTATGTGTTGTTAAGATAATTGTGGCGTTTTTCTTTTGAAAATCTCTTATAAAATCCCAAACAACTCTACGAGATTGTGGATCTAAACCAGCAGTTGGTTCATCAAATATAACAATTTCAGGATCGTGGATCACTGCCATGAGAACGTTAACTCTTCTTTTCATTCCTCCGGAATATGTTTTAACTAGCGAATCAGCTCTCTCAAGGAGATTCATTCTTCCCAGAAGATTATCTGTTTTTTCTTTATAATCTTCTTTTTTCAATCCATGCATCTTTGCAATTAAATTAATATTTTCTCTTGCTGATAATCTTTCATAAAGCACAATTTCTTGAGGACATACTCCGATTATCTTCTTAATTTTATTAGCGTCTTTTTGTACATCGTTTCCTAGAATTGTGGCTTCTCCACTAGTTGGTGGAAGAATTGTACTTAATATTGAGATGGTTGTAGTTTTTCCTGCACCATTAGGTCCTAAAAATCCAAATAATGTACCCTTTGGAACTTGTAAATCAATTCCATCAACAGCGTGTACATCTCCAAAATATTTTGTTAAATTTTTAGTTTCTATAGCCAATTCCATAGAAATCATTTTAAAGTAGATTTACTTATAACAAATTATTCTGAACATATTTAAAGATTATTATACGTTCTTCTCAGCCTTTATTTTTTCAATGACTTTTTTAACATATTTATCAATGGTTTTAAGAACCTCTTGATATCTTTCATTTGAATAATAAGGATCAATTATATCAATGTCTTTAGATTCACCAGTATACTCTTTTAACGTATAAGTTTTCTTTTCAATATTAAGTATCTCGCTATAATTGTTGATAATCTCTTTTGAGTGAGATTTTTCCATTGTTAATATTAAATCCTGATTTCTTAATATGCTACGAGTGATCAATTGAGGGTGAAATTCAGAATGATCAATATGTTTAGAATTCAAATATTCCTGAGACTCTCTTTGCATGTATGAAAATGCATTGATAAATCCAGCACTTTCAATAATTAAGTTTAAGCCACGTATTTCTGCGTAGTATCGAGCTAAATATTCTGCCACAGGAGATCTAGCAGTATTCCCTAAACATACAAAGAGTATCCTCATAATTTTATTCATGATTCATTGAATATTCGATACAATTAGAATTTAATTCTATGTCATAAATAGGGTTTGACAAAAATATTAAATAAAAACCAGATCTAAAAAATATTATCATTAATAAATATTTGAAAGCCTATCATGAAAAAGAATTCTGTAAAACAGTGGTTTATTAGGGTATTTACTAGAGATATCAATATTGAACTCAAAACTTTTAGTTATTTATTTTTCTCACTATTAGCTATTATGTTAATTGTTGAAGCTTTAGTATTTGAATATTTAATGCTAATTCGAGATCTAAATACTATGGGATTAGAAACTTATGTTTTTGTATTTATTATTGCAATTTCCTTTTTTATTTCAGGTATGATTGTAGATCATATTAAAAATCGAACAAGATATTTAAATACAACCTTATTCCTTTGCGTTATTGGACTTATAGTAGGCGTAATTCCAGGGGTTTTATTATATTATCTCGGATTGTTAATCATTCTCTTAGCAATCCCCCAATTAATCATTATTTGGTTTACAATACTAGTCCATGAAACAAACATTTTAAATCGAGGGAGAATATCAATGTTTTTATTAATTCCTAGTTTTAACTTAGCGGCTTTTTCTATATTCTTTATAGTGTTTGATTCCTTGTATTTTATATTTGGATTATTAGAACTTATTATTTTTATTGTTGTTTATTGGTATTCTAAAAGTTATAAATATATAGAAACCGATGTAAGATTAAAATCTGACAAAAAATATTTGGAAATTATTTTTGAAAAGCATTTTTTTAGATATATTTCCAGTTTTACAATCTTAAGTTTCACATTGGGCAACCTGTTTTCTAGGTATAGTTTTGAAGTAGATTTTCTTATATTTTTTATAGTTTCCTCGTTATATCTTATTGCTGCTGGCTGTTTTTTAGATAATTTAGGCCGAAAAATATCAATTGTTTTAGGTATTTTAGTTGTTTCATTTTTTCTTATATCTTATGGGTCGTTTATCAATGAACCCTATATTTTGGGTATGCCAAGAAAAGTTTTTCTTTCCATCCATTATGGTTTTTCAATATGTCCACTGATACTTGCAATCTTTACAATCGCAGGAGATTTTTCTACAGAAAGAGGAAATCTGAAGTTCAGAGGTCGTATCAATGGGATTTTCATGTTATTATTCTTTTTTGGGACTATACTTGGGTTTATATTTGGTAAATGGATAATTACTGTCCCTTATATTGAAGATGTTGTTCCTAACTTTTCGAATCTACTTAATAGTTTTATTTTGGTTATACTTTTAGTGTGGATGATGGGAATGAAGGAATTTCTAGTCTCAAAAGAAAAAAAGTGGGCAGAAACTCTAAATGATCTTCTTGTTTTTAGTAAAACAGGAATTTGTCTATACGAACATAACTTCGAAAAGAAAAAAAAAACTGAAGAACCCGTTCAATTTGATAGAGATATTGTATCAGGTGTTCTCTCTGGTGTTTTAACTATAATTTCTGAAATTACACGAAGTAAGAAAGAACTTAGAAAAATTGATAAAGAAGGAGTATTTTTACTATTTGGTTATGGGAAATATCATATCGTTGCTCTAATAGCTACTATGGAATTACCAGTATTGTTTAAAAAACTAGACGAATTTTCTAGAGAGTTCGAAAATAATTTCTCGAAAGAATTAAAAAGTTTTCAAGGAAATGTCAGCCATTTTACACAGGCTAAATATCTTATTAAAAAGTATTTTAGCGAAAGATATTCAGATGTTGCTGACTAATAATTTATCAGAGATTAATATCAATGATTTTTTTAATCACTTTTACTACTCCAATTTCGATTCTTTTAAGGATTGCATTATATTCTTCTTGCTCAAGATCAAAAGGGTCAAAAATCTCTAAATTTTCTTTTTCTCCGGCAAATTCTAATAATAAAAAGAGTTTATCTTTAAGATCTTCAACATCTTTAAATTTTCTCTTTAGTTTATTGATGTGATGTTTTTGTTCGAATCCCAAAACGAGGTCTTGTTTCTCTAATAGCTCTCGATCTATTCTTTTTGTCTTGAAATCACTAATGTCAACACCTTTAGTTTTTAGATAATTTACAGTTCCAGGTTGAGCAATCTTGTAATAATGGTATATACCAGCAGAATCGAATTTAACATCTTTAAGTTCTTCTTTAAATTTTGTAGTTTTAAGTAATTTGGAATAATATTCAGCGAATGGACTACGACACGTGTTCCCACTGCAGAAATATAGAATGTTTTCTATTTTTGTCATTATATTTGCAGGAAAAAAATTTCTTAATCTAGTATTTATAGCAATAAAATTTTAATTTAATTATGGGGAATACAAAATAACCTACAATCATATTTTGAAAAAATCATATTCTATTGAACCTTAAAACGGATATTTTAATTATCGGTAGTGGAATTTCAGGTCTTTCCTTAGCACTTTACTTATCAAAATTAGTTCCAGATGTGCAGATATTATTAATTACTAAAGAGGGTTTACAGGAAAGTAGTACTTATTATGCACAAGGTGGAATTGCTTGTGTATGGGGTGACAATGATAATTTCGAAAAACATATTCAAGATACACTCATAGCTGGAGATGGATTATGTGATGAAAAAGTTGTAAGAAAAATAATCTCTCAAGCTCCTGAAAGAATAAATGATCTAATTAAATTAGGAGTAGAATTCACTCGTAATTCAGATGGCGAATACGACCTAGGTAAGGAAGGTGGGCACTCAGCTAGAAGAGTGCTTCATGTTAATGATCAGACGGGTCAATCAGTCGAGAAAGTATTGATTCAGAATCTTAAAAAAATTCCAGATATTCAAATAAAAGAGAAATGGTGTGCTGTTAATTTATTTGCAAAGAATTTTAAATGTTATGGTGTATATGCTTTAAATCAAGAAACACACGAGATCCATAATATCAGTGCAAAAGCAACTATATTGGCTACTGGTGGTGCTGGAAAAATATATTTATATACCACTAATCCGGATATTGCCTCAGGAGATGGAATAGCTATGGCATATCGTGCTGGAACTACAATTGCTAATATGGAATTCTATCAATTTCACCCAACTTGCTTATATCATCCTTATGCTAAATCATTTCTCATTACCGAGGCTATGAGAGGAGAAGGTGCTATTTTAAAGGATATTCGAGGGGAAGTTTTTATGCAAAAATATCATCCGTTAAAAGACCTTGCTCCTCGTGATATTGTTTCAAGAGCGATTGATGCTGAACTAAAACGATCTGGTGATGATTTTGTTTATCTCGATATCGCCACATACAAAAGTGAAGATTTTATTAAAACTCATTTCCCAGGAATTTATAACATATGTTTGAAATTTAATATAGATATAACAAAGGATCCTATCCCAGTTGTGCCTGCTGCGCATTATTGTTGTGGAGGAGTAAGAGCAGATATTAATGGAAAGACCGATGTTAAAAACCTTTATGTTATTGGAGAATCTTCATGTACTGGTTTACATGGAGCAAATAGATTAGCGAGTAATTCTTTGCTAGAAGGTCTAGTAACAGCTTATGAATGTGCCAATGCATTAAAACAAAAAATTCAACAGTTGAAAATACAAGAATTTCCAGAATGGGAACCAGGAAATGCTGTACCAACCACTGAAGCTGTTGTTTTAAGTCAAAATTGGGATGAAATCCGAAGATTCATGTGGAATTATGTTGGGATTGTTCGAACGGATAAAAGATTACAAAGAGCTAAAAAAAGAATTAACTTATTACTTGATGAGATAGACCAATATTACTGGGATTTTAAAATTGAAAAAAACTTAGTAGAATTACGCAATTTGGCTACAGTGGCAAAAATAATAATCGTCAGTGCAATATCTAGGAAAGAGAGTCGTGGAATTCATTATAATGTAGATTATCCAGAAAAATCGAAAATGAGTAGACCCACAATAATTAGAAGACCATGGTAGGAAATTCATGAATTTAGTTTCTTATTATTATATTATTCAGCTTTTATTGGATTTTTATCCATACAAGGTACACCAAATTGACAAAATGCGCATCCTACAGGATAACTTTGAACCATCTTGCCTTGAATCCGTCTCAAATGAGGTTTCAAAATTGGAGCCAGACGTTTGGTCATTTCTGCTTCAATTTTTCTACCATAAATCCGACATTTCTTCTTATCATGTCCATTTTCATTGATAGCATCAGCAGGACATTTTTTTTCACACTCTCTACACGTTCCGTTAGTATAATATAGGCAATTTGCATATGGATCATCACTTCTGCGAGATGTTACTCGTAGTGGTGCGTCTGTAATTACTGAACATAGTCGAATATTACACCCAACTTCTGATATTAATCCCTCATGGAGGCTAAACGTCCCAAGACCTGCTGCAAAAGCAATATGTCGTTCGGACCAAGATGAAAAAAATCCAGGATAAATAATAAACTTATCACTTAGCATGCCTGCCGTAGCTCTAAATCCTTGTTTTCTAAAAAACTCTATTGTTTGTTTCATAACTTCGATTTTGAATTCGTTTGCATAATTTCTCCCAATACTATAGATTTCCGCAGGCATAATCCTCGCTTTTATGCTTTCAGAACGTATTTGATTTGAGAATGGGCATACAATAGAAAGAATTCGCAGGTTAGAATCTTCAATATTAGATAATTTGGCCGCTTTCCATACTTCTTCAGGTGTTAAATGTTTTGGAGAAATTATTTCCTTATATTTTTTAAAAATAGAATCATCTCCTTGAGCAACACCAATAATAGGGTTTGAAAATATGCGATCTCCACCATAACTCTCAGGAAGCCTGTTTAGTTTGTTCTTTGAGAATAAATCGATTAAAAACTCGAGGACGATGTCAATCATATTAAATATTATTTTTTTACTTAAAATGATGCTTACTATAGAATTAGTGAGGATAGAATAAATTTTTATTTGATAATTTACAGTCTAAATTTAAAAAATAAATCCCAGATTGAGTTTTAACTTGAATATTGGAAAAAACATTAGGATTGAAAGGTTTATTGACAGAGAAACCAAGAGAACCATAATAATACCAATGGATCATGGATTAACCTTAGGTACCATCAATGGTTTAGAAGATATTGCAGGAATGATCGATAAAGTTGCTTTAGGTGGAGCAAATGCTGTTTTAATGCATTCTGGTATGGTAGGCGCAGGGCATAGGCAATATGGGAAGGATATTGGTTTGATAATTCATCTTTCTGCTGCTACAAATTTAGCACCAGATCCAAATAGAAAGGTTTTGGTATGTTCTGTAGAACGAGCGTTAAAATTAGGGGCTGATGGAGTTTCGATTCATATAAATATTGGAGCAGACGAGGAACCTGAAATGCTACAGGATGCAAGTAGAGTTGTAGAAGCCTCAAGAGAGTGGGGGGTTCCTCTAATCGCAATGGTATATCCTCGAGGTAGAAAAATCAAAGATGAAAATGATCCTGAAGTTGTAAATATTGCAGTAAGAGCAGGAGTAGAATTAGGAGCAGATATTGTTAAAACAAATTATACTGGAAGTATAGAATCATTTGAATATATTGTTAAAAGCGTAAAAAATGTTCCAGTCATAATTGCGGGTGGTCCAAAAATGGATACTACTCAAGATTTATTGCAAATGGTATATGATTCTATCGAGGCAGGAGGTTCTGGAGTAGCTTTTGGGAGGAATGTGTTCCAATCAAAAGATCCCACAAAAATGGTCAGTGCCATTTCAAAGATCGTGCATAAAAATTATACTGTAGAAGAAGTATTAAAGGAATATAATTTTGATTAAAAATTAGCTTTTTGAAACAAGATGAAAAATCAAAAAATCGATTCAATCCTTCAAAAACGGATTAAAAATCTAGATGAAAAAATCCTAGTCAAAATAATCCTCTCATTTGATGAAATTAAGAAAAGAGATAATTTTATTACTAAAAACAAAAATTTGGACATTTTAAATAAAATTGATTGTATCCCTTCTATTTCTCTAAAATTAAAGAAAGATGAAATATTAGCATTTGAAAAAGAAATATTAATAAAGCGAATTGAAGAAGACCAACAATTATATCCTACTATTTCAGAAATAGATACTATATTAGATTTAAAGAGGATTAAATCCTCACAAGTTACTCACACTGGTAAAAATGTAACTATAGGCATTATAGATGATGGAATAGATGATACTTTCCCTTCAATTACTAATAATGTAAAACATATAAGAAATAGTGGTGATTTAAAGAAATACCGAGGAAACCAGATTACACACGGGACCATAATGGCAAGTATAATCAATAATCAATTTATAACAGAAAATTTAATATCTATTGGTATTGCTCCTGATTCAAAATTGATCGATTTTGATATCTCAAATTTAGAAAATGAATTTTATTTTTCAGATATTCTTAGAGTTTTAGATATAATCATTGCACAAGAAATCAAGCTTGATGTATTATTAATATCTTTGATCACGAAGAATCCTTCAGACGGTAAAGATATTTTATCAAAAGCATGCGATATGATAGTGGATAGGGGGATTATCATTGTATGTCCTTCTGGAAATTATGGTCCTGATCCAAATTCAATAGGTAGCCCTGCTGCCGCCAATAAGGTAATATCTATAGGATCCATTACTAAAAATTTCAGTGTTGCCGAATATAGTGGAAGAGGTCCAACGGTGGATAATAGATTAAAACCAGATTTCTGCTTACCAGGATCAAAAATAGAAATTCCGTTATCAGAAGATTTAAAAACGACAGTCACAGGGTCGAGTGTGTCTGCTGCAATCGGTACTGGCTTAATCGCTCTTATTAAGGAATATAGACCACATTTATCTCATGATGATCTGTTTAACTTACTACAGAAGTATTCTATAGATTTAGAATTAGATAAATATTCTCAAGGGTATGGGATACTAAACACCAGTATGATTTTTGAAGAATATAACTTAATTCATGAGAAAATTATTCCTTATGGTTATTTAATTAAGAAATCACTTAAAATTACTATAGGATTTATTCTTATTCTGATTGTGCTCTTTTATTTCTTTTACTTCTTTAAAATTGACTGATAAATTTATATGAGTTTGACTTTTTATTTCTATGATTCAAAATTATTCCTTTAATAATACTAATGTTAAATATTTAATATCCAACTAGTGTAATTTTAATTAGCCTTATGAATCAAGTTGAACAAATGCATATAATTATTGATCATAGAGAAAATAAACTGAAAGCTTTGTTAGATAAGAAAAAAGATAAAATTACCTATGAATCAAAACAATTGGATATTGCAGATATTGTTATCTCGAGTGAGGTGGCAATTGAAAGAAAGGAAGGTTTTGATTTTGTAACCTCAATTATGGATAATCGACTATTTGAGCAGTTATTAAGACTAAAAGATACATATCAATACCCGATACTGATACTTGAAGGTTTAAATGACAAGGTTTTCGAGAACACGGGTATGAACATCTCGTCAATATATGGTGCTCTTTCATATATATCATATAAACTAGGAATTTCAATAATCCCTACTCGAAATCTAGAAGATACTGTAATCGCAATTGAAAGAATCGCATACCGGGAACAAATAAAGGATGGTATGCCGCTATTATCAAGAAAAGCTCCTAAGGAAATGGCTAAAAAAGAAAGAAGATCTTTTATCATCGAAGGTTTAGTAGATATAGGGCCTAAAAAAGCAAAAGCATTGATTGATAAATTTAAAACTCCATATCAAGTGTTTAAAGCAATTAAACGAACTGAAATATTGTACACTAAAACGGGAAACCCAAAGGGGATCCAAGGTCCACTTAATGAGTTAACAGGATTTGGTTGGAAATTTGTAGAGAAGAATAAAAAAATTCTTTTTGGTAAAAGGAAAAAAGATCCTCAAAAAAAAATCAATGAAATGTATTAAAGAGGAATATTAATGAAGGAAGATTTTCTAAAATTAGAAAAAATTATCCGGGAATATATGCGAATATACAAGGTTCCTGGATTGGCAATAAGCATTTTTCAAGAAAATGAGATTGTATTTTCAAAAGGATTTGGTGCTAGAAATCTCGAGAGATTTCTACCAATGACTCCACAAACGCTTATCGGGATTGGTAGTATAACAAAATCCTTAACTGCATTGGCTATTATGAAATTAGTAGAAAGGGATCAGATTTCTCTCGAGGATTCGGTATCTAAATATCTTGAGTTTGCGCCGTTTACTTCCCATCCTGACATTCAAATCAAGCATATTTTATCACATTCTAGCGGTGTTCCGGCTTCTGATGGAAGCCTTGCTTCAATGTTCTATACATTTGGTGATTACAAAAAAGTATTTCCTGCAACCACAAAAGAAGATTTTATTGCACATCTTGGTGAACCTGAAGAATTTATTATTTTTAAACCGGGGGAGAAATTTTTTTATAATAATGACATGTTCACATGTTTAGGTTTTATTATAGAAAAAATTTCAGGATATTCTTATCCACAATTTATTAAGAAGGAGATTCTAGATCCACTTGAAATGAAACGTGCTGTGTTTTTAAAGGAAGATTTTGAAAATGATCCTTTAAATGATAAAATAACAGGCTATTTGCCTAAAAAACTAGATAAGGATTGGGTACCCGAGCAGAAGCCAGTCCCTTTGTATAACTATCTAGATGCTCCTGGTGGTTTATATGCTTCAATGGAAGAAATGATGAATTATGCTCAATGCCTTCTTGAAGGAGGAATTTATAGAAATCAGATACTGCTTTCTTCTCAATTTTTTCAAGAACTATGGACTCCAAGAATTTCAAGTCCCTATGGATATGGAAATGATCCCAGATATTGTTTGGGATGGACTTTAGAAAATGATTATTATCCCTATCCCTTCGTTCATCACGGGGGAGGATTGGGAACAAGTTGTGCTTTTTTGGGACTCATTCCTGAAAAGAAAGTGGGAGTTTCTGTGGGACAAAATTCATGTACTGGTATAGTATCGACTATCGGGAGAGCTGCATTATGTGTAATGCTTGATCTTGATCCAGAAATACATGTAAAGGAATTAAAAACCAGATTGATCGTTGATGAAATCACCGGTACATACAAATCCTCCCATAATTTATATGAAATGAAAATATATCTTAAAGGCCCTGTCCTGTTTGCAGATGTTGAGGTTGATGATGGTTTTATGAGCTTTCCTTTAATTCCAAAAAAATTGGAGGATTTGTCTTTTAGTATCTGTAGTACTTTACCAATGATGAGAGAAGGAATTAGATTTATTAAAGACCAAACCACGAATAAGGTTATTTTTGCAACATACGATAGATATCTATACCAGAAAACCTGAAATATACTTATTAGGTCTTTACTCTACCTATTAATCTCAACTTTTTTTTTAAAAAAAGTATTTTGAAATTTAACAATATGATGATCTACCTGATTTTATTTCCTATATTCTTATCAAGTATGATATATGGAATTGTAGGATTTGGGGATGCTTTAATTTTAATTCCTATTGTTAGTCCAATAATTGGTATTAAAAATGCTGTAATACTTGTAAATCTGTGGGGTACATTCCCTGCTTTTCTCAATTTTATTAAATATAGACAATATCTGGATAAAGGGTATTTTTATCGGTTCTTGTCATTGGGAGTACCTGCAACAATTCTTGCTACATACCTAATAATAGGCATTTGTTTTGAATGGATAGAATTAATTTTTGGTATATTCGTATGTTCCTATTCTTCCATTAAACTTATTCAATATTTATTAAATCGATCTTATCTTAATGAAACTAATGTTTTAGAAGAAGAACAAGATGCTAGTATTGGGAATTCCTCTGCATTAATAATTTTAGGGGGCGCTTCTTACGGATTATTAACGGGCTTGATTTCCGCAGCAGGTCCTATTAATGTGGCATTATTAGAGAAGACTGGACATTATCGAGAAAGATTTATTGAAAATTTTGGCGCTATTGGGACAGTGTTATCAGTTTCAAGAATCCCCTTCTACTTTCTTAAGGATGGAATATTTCCCTACGATTTATTGTTGGTTTTTATTTTTGCCTTCCCGATTATATTTGTTGGTACCAAAATCGGGCAAAAAGTCACTCCAAAAATACCAGTAAAGAAATTTCAGATTATTATTTTTTGTTTTCTTATAATTGTTGGCTTGAAATCAATTATAACATCTATTTTTAGCCTAGTATTAACCTCTTAATGAAATAAAAACAAAATTTAGAGTTTAAGAAATCCTTTTAAAACTTATTACTAACATTAAATTATATCAATTTTATGGATTTCACTGAGAAAAATGCAAAAATCAAAACTAGAAATTGGTTCATTTTTTATGATATTCATGGGATTTTTTATTTTAATAATGGCAATTCTATGGATATTTGTAACTGAAATTATGTTTGTGAGTGATTTCAAATGGTACACAGGTCAGTCATACTCCTACTATTTAGCAAGTAATCCTGAATTTGCGGAGATATACATCATTACAAAAAAATTAATTGGATTTATTCTCCTCGGAAATGGTGTTCTGATAATTTTTATTACTCAGAAGTGCTATCGCAAAGGTGAAAAATGGTCTTGGTATGCACTCCTAATTGCAGGAACTATCACTTGGGGGACTTTTATAATTTATAAAATTTATATAGGATATCTTGGTGGAAGTATGATTACGTTTGTGACAGGAGCTACTCTTCTCATTTTAGGCTTAGCTTTTCCGGCTAAAGAAATATTAAAAAGAAAATAAAAAAGTAAATTACAATAAGCTTAAATATCTTTGAATTTGCCCTTGAATTAAAAGGAGCTGTATGTTTCTTGCTCCACCGATAACTTCTTCAATTTTACTCACATCAGTCAGTTCATCAATTAAGGTATTATCTGTAACGCTAATGCCTCCTACATGTTGTTGCACCTCATAACAAACTTCATGAGTTAACTTTGCTAAGTAATATTTACCTTGGGATGAAATTGCTGCTGCCCATTTTGCTGCTTCTTGTGAAGGTTGGTCTGTAAATAAGATTTTATCGTCATACACAGTTGCTGCTTGGAGAGCTAATGTAGTTGCGGCATTGGTTTTTGTTAATAGATCAGCTAAACCGTATCCAACACCTTGATATCGTATTACAGGTTTACCAAATTGTTTTCTTAAATTGGTGTAAATAATACCATAAATAATGCCTGCCCAACAAATTCCTACACCACTTCCCATTATCGAAAGTCTTTCAGGTACTAAACCTTCGAAAAGTCTTTTATACCCTAATCCATTATCAGCAAGAACATAGTCATAAGGAACCTTAACATTATCTAATATTGTATGCGATATATGTACTCTAGGAACACTATTAATTTTTAGACGTTCAGTTTTAACCCCAAATTCACGCGCAATAATACTTTGTACCATAGTGTCTCTTGGATTTGATGTGTCATAAACTCCATAACAACAGAAATAATCAGCTTTAGGACCATTGGTAGTATATACTTTTTCTCCATTATAAATGACACCATCATCTGTTTTTGTACATGTCGTTGTCAGGTTAACTGCATCAGAACCTCTTTCAGGTTCAGTGATCCCGATACATCCTATTTTCTTCCCCGATAATAATTCATCTTGAACTTTACGGGCTATTTCAGACTCTCCTCCATGTTCATAATAATGAAAAGTCGGATTTCCGCATAATATTCCACTTGCAACACGCGCTAATTCTAATTGCGCATCCAACATCGAAATATGAGCGCCTAATAATATTTCCTTCTTCATTCCATAAGGTTTAAATTCTCTCCAAGGATTAATTCGCTGTATATAACCATATTTTCCAAGTTCGGGAAGCAATCCATATACATCCTTTGAACGATCAATTTTAGAATTTATTTCTAAGCAAACTTCTTGAAGATCATTACAAAATTCACGTTCTTCTGCGTTTAGCATTGGAGAAACATTGTCATTAAAAATTTTGAATACATTTGCCAATGACATCTTCTCAAGAATTTCATCATTTATAATTTTCTCTTGGAACATAATGTCGCCTTTAGTCTTATTTTATTATTTATATTGATAGGTTTACAAATTAATTAGGTTATATTTTTTATCTAAATTAAAGTTTTAACATGACTTTAGAAATAATGGGAACGTGTTCCTACTATTGAAAAATCAGATTATTAAAAAAAATAGATTTAAAGAAAGTAATATATATAAAATAAAATTAGATTTTAATTTTTAGTAATTATAGTTTCTATAATTTTTCCGTCTCGCATTTTTAGCATTCTTTCAGCAAGAGCACCTACTGATGGATCATGTGTGACCATTAAAATTGTTTGATTCAGTTCTATATTAAGTTCGCGTAATAATTTAACGATTTCCATACCCATTTTAGTGTCTAGTTCACCAGTTGGCTCGTCAGCAATTAAAATGGAAGGTTCATTACATAATGCTCGTGCAATCGCAACTCTCTGTTGTTCCCCACCTGATAATTCTGAGGGAAGATGATCTTTTTTATCGCCTAATCCTACTAGATCTATAAATTTATTAACATTTTTTTCAATCTCTCGTTTATGTTTCCCCGCAAACACCATTGGTAATTCGACATTTTCATACGCAGAAAGAACTGGTACAAGATTATAGAACTGAAAGATGAACCCAATTTCTTTAAGTCTTAAATTTGTACGTTGTGTATCATCCATATGAGCTATATTTGTTCCGTTTATATAGACAGCACCATGAGTAGGATTATCAAGAGCACCAATCATATTTAAAAGTGTAGTTTTTCCAGAACCAGAAGGTCCCATAACAGAAACAAATTCACCTTTATTGACATCAATACTTACTCCGTTTAAAGCTCTAATTTCAATACCTTCAGTAATGTTGTAGATTTTTGCTAAATCAAATGTCTGGATCATTGCTTCAGAATTTAATTCATAGCTTTTTTCTTCTTGAATCGTAGGGACTATATTGTTCCTCTTTTTTGATTTTTTCATCTTTTAATCCTCCTATATTTTATTTGTAAATATCCTCTAATGCTTTTCCCCCACTTTTTTCTCCTGTAAATTCTCCATCAGTAAGAGTGATAATCTTATCTGCTACCTCAGCTATCCTTAAATTATGTGTAACCATCAATATTGATTCCCCTGCGTTTTTTAATTCGAGGAAAATTTTCATAATATTTGTAGTTGTTTCTGTGTCAAGCTCACCTGTTGGTTCATCAGCAAGAATTATAAGAGGATCGTTAACTAATGCTCTAGCAATTGTTACTCTTTGTTGTTCTCCACCTGACATTTGCGTTGGTAAATGTTCCATTCGTTCTTCGAGTCCAATTCTCTTAAGAAGTCTTTTAACTTTTTCTTCTCTTGATTTAGGATCAATTTTATCGATAACCATAGGAAGTTCCACGTTTTCATAAGCTGTAAGAATTGGGAAAAGATTGTAGAATTGAAAAATTAATCCAATCTTTCTTAATCGCATCTTTTTGTGCTGTTTATTTGTCATTACTCCTAGATCGAGACCCATTCCTTTCGCATCAACATTATAAATAATTTTACCTGAGTCTGGAAAATCAAGCGCTCCCAAACAGTTAATTAAAGTCGTTTTTCCTGAACCAGAAGGTCCCACAACAGCGATAAATTCACCTTTTTTGACTGTAAGGTTAACATTTTTCAGTGCAGTAATTGTTGAACTACCAACAGTGTAAGTTTTAGTGAGATCTTGCACAGTAAGAACAATGTCTGGATCAATGTTAATTGCTTTTGCCGTTGCTCTGCGTTGTTTATTCATCCTTAATTTTTTCTCTTCAACTGCCATATTTTACACCTTTTAATTTTAATTATCTTGTTCTCACCGCATCTATAATATTCAAGTTTGCTGCCCATTTTGCGGGATAACGTGAGCTAAGAATTACTGTAATTAAAACTGTTGCCACTAAAATACCGATTGTTAGCCATGGAATAGTCCAAGTAACGCTAAGAAAACCACCTGAGGGCATTGCATCAACCATTAAAGATCCTTGAGCTATTCCAGAAAAAATTCCAGTAAATACACCTAGAAGTGCTAAAATTAACGTTTCTCCGGAAATTGAATGTATTACTCCTTTTTTACTTAACCCTATTGCCCTCAGCATTCCTATTTCTCTCCTACGAGCCATAGTTGTCAGCAGGCTGTGAAGTGTCAATCCTATCATCGCAATTATTATAGAAAACATAAGTAATCCATTAGTTATGAACGTAACAAGATTAATCATTGTTCTGAAAATAGAACTTGCAAAGGATCTAGTAAAAGCAAATATTATAAGAAAACCTCGGTCTTCTATATAAGTAACAATTTCTTCAAGAACGTCTTCATCGTGTACTCCCTTTTGCACCCATGCAAACCAATCGTAGACATTCGTTCTAATTGCAAGAGAGAAGCTTTTGAGATCTATGATTGACCAATATCCTCCTGCCATGAAATGAAGATTTTGAAAAAGTGTATTTCTATAAGCTGAAATATTTTCTGGTTTATCGCAATGAACTAATACCGAAGTAACTAAATCGCTTGAATAATCAGCACCCTTATAAGAAGGATAAACTATATTTCTTGCGTTTTCATAACTTAAGTATATTGTATTTCCACTAATATCATAACCAGTTTCAAAGCCAGCATACCAGTTATACTTTTCGCTATTATGTAGTGTAGGAGCTTCTATTACTCCAACAATTTCAAATGTAGGCCAAGTTGAAGAATTGGTTGAATATACTGAGCTTAAAAGCCCAAATCTTAAATTATCAATACTTAAATTATAGTTACTATTATAGGATGAATTATATCCAACTATTCTTAAATTAATTCTATTCATCTGATCGATATAGTTATGATTCATATCAAAATAAAAGGTATGGTTTGTCTCAATGCTATTATTGATAGAACCTAATTTTTCAAATGAATTAGTATAAACATTCAGTGCTTCTAAATCGAGCTTTTCAACTGAAGAATTCACTGAAGTTTCAATAGTGACACTAATAGCCTTATAAAAATTTGTTGGTAATAGACTTGTTGTTATATTAAAAGCAAGCCATTGTTGATTACTTTCAACTGATAAGTAAACATCATCAGATAGTGTTAAATTTCCTGTACTGCCAGAAATTGATGTAAAATTAGCTAAATATGGTATAATTGTTGAAATAAATTCACTTGCATCAATTATAGTAGGTACAAATTGTTGTGGAAAAATTGAAATGTTATCTCCAATTGCAATAGAAGGATTGAGCATCATAAAAATTTCATCAACAACACATACCCTTTGAGCTGTATTAAGAAGTTCTTCCATAGTTTCTCCTGAATATCCCACTTTTTGAGCCATAACACTGTTATTACCGAAATAAGAATCAGATCTTAGTCTTCCACTTGAATTAATATGAATTCCGGTAATTGAACTCATATAATCTATGGGAATTCCATTAAAAGCTGTTGGACTATAATAATCCATTCTGGTTGTATAATATTCAATACCTGTAATGCTATTAAGAATTGTTTCAATAGTAGAAAAGTTAAACCAATTGGGTAGAACTATATCTAACATTGGATTACCGGTTTGAGTTAATTGTCTAAAAGCTAAATCAGTACCACCACCAGGTAAATTTTTATTAGCTATATTTTCATAAGTTTCCCATGATATAAACACATTATACGTTTTTCCTTCACTTAAAAAGCCCATTATATCCACAGTAGAAAAACCTTGAATAGATCGTACTACTGCGACAACTGTCATATTAACTACTAAGGTATCTTCTTGAGCATTCGTAGTATCTTGATCAAGCATTGCAGTTAGATTAGCAAATGTTGTCCCAAGTGTAAATTTTACTGGTATAATTTCACCAATATCTACGTCATAATCTTTAGCAAAATTTTCATCAATTATAATTTTATTTCCACTTGCGATTTCATTCATCATTTCATTCAGGCTCATTGACGACGGGGAAATTATCTGAGTTTTCTTCATATGTTCCTTAATTTTGTCTGTTTCCAACACATTAGCAGTAATAGAGGTATTAAATTCACTTTCAAGTAGGCTATGACCTATCCACTCACCTTCTATATGAATTTGGGCATTTTGATGACTCACACCCATAACATCATCAACTCCAGTTTGGTTGAGAAGTCCTACTTCAAATGATCTTGGTGTATTATAAGTAAATACTCTAATATCTGCACCCATGAAGTCATTTACAGTAGTATGAATTCCTGCTCTCATAGAATCCATCATTACGCTCATACCAATAAGAAAACTCGTTGTAATTGCAATCATTGTGAAGGTAAGAGTTGTCCTTCGCCGATGTCTTAAGATATTTTTTTCAGTTAATAACCTTGTTTTTCGCAGATATGGGGAAAACAAATATACAAAAGTTCTATTAAAAGGCTTTATACTAAGCGCTAATAACCAGATAATCCCAAATAAAACTAAAATGGGAGCAAACATAGACAAAATCATTCCCTGAGGTGGTCCTGCACCTGTTTGGATTTGGGTTGTACTCTCAGTGCCTGAATAAGTGAGTATTAATCCACCAACTAAAAGTAAGCCTCCTAAAATAAAGAAAACTAATCTTCTTATATAATGTTTTTTTTCTCTTTTAGATTTTTCTTCAATAGGATTTAAACATTCAATGATGGGTTTCCTACTTGCTTTCCAACTAGGATATAGCGAGGCTACAATACACGCAATTAGACCTATTACAAAGGTAGTTATCAATGTAGTTGGATAAACAACAATTGTAAAATCTGAAATCGTGAATCCACCCATTTGAGAAGCAATACTTTGAATTGTTTCTAAGGTAACTGAAAATATCACATAAGATATAAGGTAAGAAAATGCTGTGCCTATTAATGCACCGACAATTCCCATCACTACTCCTTGCGTCAAGAACATCTTGAAAGTTTCGGATTTTGATGCACCTATCGCTTGAAACATGCCTGTTTCATATTCTTGTTCCTTTTTAATAATGTTAAAGATATTCATCATCAATATGACCGATAATGTTAATGCTATAACTCCAAACATCATAAACATCGTACGCATTGTACTCATTGACGTTTCTATCATCTCTAAACTATCTGATTTTAGGTCATTGACTCTCCAATCTCTCTCATCATTAAGAGCCGCTAATCTACTAGTTATTTCTTCTGTAACAGATGATACGCTATATATATTATCAACACCTACAACAGCTAAATTGAATTCATCAGTATGTTCCCCTGTACCATCAACCATCCGTCGTGTGTTATTAATACTCGCATAAATCCCCGGTCCTTCTGCAAACATTGAAGATTCTGAAGGATTTTCAGGATCAAAATCACGCGCCTCTCCTATATCACGAATTATTGCGGTAACAGTATATTCTTGCCATGTTCCTGTATCCATTGGATTATATCCTAGCAATGTTCCATTAACCGGAAGAATCCATACACTATCACCTGCCTTAAAGTCCTTACCTAATTTGATTTTTAATGATTCTGAAATCACTATTACACTATTATTATTAATCGGATCCACATAATCAAGAAGATCTTCAACGATTTTGCCATCGATAACAGAATCTAGAATAAATGGTTCTGATCCTAGTGCTCGTTCATCTGAATCTTGGGGATCGATACCATTTATCATAGTTCTAGTACTATTATCAACCTGATTTCCACTATCTGTAGCACTGACATAAACATTAAATCCTACTATTCTATAAGCTATAGATTCAACATGTTTTATATCTTCTATCTCATTATTAATTTCAATAGGATTGAACCAACCGTTTGTACTATTTGCTGGTTTAATGAGAATATCGGCCGTACCCATTTGTTTATCAAATGTCTCTAACATCATCTCATTAAATGAATCAGAAACGATCATAACTCCCCCAAATAGCGCAACACTAATAACAAGGGTAAGTGTGGTTAGAATATAACGGAGTTTACGTCTTTTCATATTACGTAACGAGATCTTTAGTATTACACCCATGTTCTTCTTTACTCTTTTTCTTTTTTTATTAGATTTTTTTTGTATAAATCTGAGGAAGGTAATCTCCTCACAATTTAGTTCTCAGGAGTTTTACCCTTGAGAATTTCTAATTCTTTCTTCATTTCAACTTTATTCTTCCCAATAATATCCAAGATAAAATTTAATATTTCAAGTCGTCTATTAAGAATTTCGATTTTTTCTTTATCAGATTTACCCATTAACATATTTTCATTAAAGGATTGGTCAAAAAAGTTGAATAAACGAATAGGAAGAGTTTTTATATCAATAACATTTGATATGAAGCTAAACAAGGTTATATTCATTTCTTGTTGCTTTTCTACTAACATTTTTAAGATCTTCTTGCCTTTCATTGTCAAGGAATATTCTTTACTTTCTCTTTCACCTTGTTTCCTCGTTTTATAATGAATTAATCCTCTGTCTGTAAGGTTGGAAAGATAAGGATATATAGTGGAATTGGTTGGACGCCATTCACCAAATGTATCTTCAGATATCAATTTCATGAGCTTATAACCATTTGCCTCTTTCTCTTTTTCAAGAGCTAACAAAATAAGCATGCTGATATACCCACTTTTCATAGATTGTTCTATATTTTCGACAAATTTATCCGTACTCATAACTGTTAACCCCTAAAATATCAACATGTCTTTATTTGACATATCGATATTTTATATATAATAAAAATATAATCATATTTAAATATGTCGATTCCGAAATTTAATGTGATTTTACTTGAAATTACTATTGATATAATCCATTACTTTTTTTATTTCCTCTAAATGAGTTTCTCGTTTTCCAAAAATATAGAATCTCACTTCTGGACCTGTTCCACTGGGACGAAAATAAAGTGTTGAATCAGTACTTTTAAGTTGATAGATATCTATCATATCGTTATTATCCGATAATGCATGGACTTTATATTCTTTATTATCAATGCAAATAGTTTTCCCATCAAATTTTTTAAACTTCTCCATAATCTCAACTTTTTCTTCATCAATAGCTGGAATTGTTCTATTTATTCCCATAATTGACCAATCTATTGATTCTGAAATAGTAAATCCTCGACAAATTAGTTCTGTTATAAGAACTAATGCAGGAACAGGGTATTTATCAGCAATAATAGGTAAATTTGTAGAGAAACTAAAGGTGCCATTTACTGGATCCTTTGAAACGTTTACTATATTTAAAGTATGACCACCAGACTCTTCCCAATATACAGCTAAAAACTTTTCGCTATTTTTATCTTCAAGATTCATCAAATCTATTATTTCTTGCCTTAAAGGTATCGGATTATTTATTTTGATCAAATTTTTACTTTGATCCTCATAGTACAGTATTGCTGTATCAATTTTTGACTGCTCTACCGCTATACCAAATAAGAAATACATAATAACTCCTATATGTTTATATCCTACACCAGTCAAAATGTTAATATAACTTGCATGATCTCCGCGTAAATCGCTTGGAATAGTTCTTACATTTATAATTTTTTTATTAAATTCCTTAGCTAAGATAGTATGCATTGCTGAATATATTTCATTTGGGATATAGGTATAATATTTTCCATTTTGTTTTACGTACAAAGCAATTCTATCTCTATCAGCATCTAAGAGGAGTGCAAGAATAGAATTATTTTGGCTCATAATCTTCTGTAATGTATCTTCAAAAATGACTTTGATAGGATTAGGGGGATTAATTTCCTCTTCAATTAATATCACATTTGCTCCATATTCTTTGAATAAATCAACAATTCCTCGGGCTTTACCTAAATAAGGCCAAATTACAATATTTTTACCTTTAATGCTTTTAATTTCTATTACTTCTGATACTAATTTCTTCACATATTCATTGTTTTTGTTTATAGCTTCAATTTGGATAGCTTCAAAATCTGTTTTTAGAAAGATTTCCTTATAAGTTAAGGCTTTTTTAGAGATTTCTTGGAATATTTTACCAGACATAGGCATTGGGTATTCAATATAAAACTTAATTCCATTCCAGGATAAATCATTATGGCTTGCAGTAAGTACAATGAGAAGATCGATATCATCATATAAGGCAACAGATGCAGCCCCATATGGGGAAGATACTCTTGATTCATTAGGAGAATCTTGTTGATAGTATATTTTAAACCCGTCATAAGCAAAAATTTGAGAACAATATTTTAACAATAAATGTCTACTTGGACGATCGTCAGTTACAATTAGTATCTTTAAATTTTGATTTCTTATTTCTTCAATATAATATTGACTGATCGCTTTAAAGACTCTTAGAAACAGAAATAATTTTCTATTTGGGATAAAATATTTCTTGTTTTCTTCAATTACATCACAAATTTGAATTCTCAAACCTGATGTAGGAGCAATAATCGGATCAATAATATTTCTTTCCTCTTCAGTTAGTTCAGGTAATTTGATAATTTCAGTGTTTCCTTCTGAATCCTCTAATTTAATATCTTCTATTATTAATTCGATCAAGTAAATCGCCAAAATTTAATTTAATAATTGGAAAAAGGTTTGAAAATCTTAAAATGATTATGATTATAAAATATGATTTATAGCTATAAATTAGTCACTAACTACTGAGATTTCTTTTATTGCTTCTTTTAATATAGCCAAAATTTTTTCTCGATACATTGGTTCAATTGCGATCATTCCATGGGTTTTGATAACTCGTTTTTCACTAGATAATATCCTTTCGCAAAATTCAGGTGAAAGCCGATTTGGCAAGTCTTGCTTATTTGCAATACCAATTACTAATTTATTTTGATAATATTTATCCAATATATCATAAATGATTTCTTTAGAACCATTTATATTTTCATATGTAGAATCAGTCACTAAAATGCAAATATCTGAACCCTCTAAAAGGCTTTTCCATAATGATCTAAATTGAGCTTGACCTGCGAAATCCCATAAAGTAATGGATCGCTCGAATTCATCTCCATCATAGGAAGCAATATCTGCTGTAATTGTAGGTACGTACTCAAGATCAACATCCTTTCCACATATTAATTTTGTTAATGTAGTTTTTCCAACTTCTGGGAAGCCAAGGATAGAAATCTTAATCGCTCCAAGGATAAGATTATCTAATTCCTTTTCAAAGTCATAAAAAAGAGTACGATTTCCTGCCCAACTACCATCCTCAAGCAGTTTACCATATTGTTCAACAAATCTCGTTCTAATACTCAAGATTTTAGAATTAATAGTGGAATCATCATCCTCTAAATCAGTACAAACTACAATGATAATGGTATCAATAATTGTATAAAAATACTTGAAATCCTCGGTCTGAGTACTTTTAATATCACTCTGGCTAATTTCTTTCATAAAACCTGAAAAAGCACTTAAGAATCCAGCTAATAAATCTCTGTCTACTTCAGAAGTTCCGTAATTCCTGAAAAGTAAGGATTTCCCATCTTTAGTAAGAATGTTTATGTACTGAATCAAGTTTTCCACTTCAGAAGTTTTTTATAATACCATTATGATTATTAATTAAATAATTAAATAATAAATTTCGATAAAAAATAGTTTTTGTAAAAGCACTCTTTTTTAATCATTAAATATCTTTATGCAACTTAAATCTTAAGGGGGAAACGTAATGAGTCCTTCAGAAGAAATTGAAAAATTTGCATCAATCCTTGAGAAATTTGGCCTTGATATAATAACAAAGTTAGGTCAAACTAATTTAAAGTTAAATATGCTTACTGAAAAAGTTGATGAATTAAGCAAGGCTACAATTGATGTAAAAGCATTATTACCGCAACTCACTAATGTTATTGAAAATCAAAAGATTCTGGAAGCAGAACTCGATTTAATCAGAACATTAATTCAAAGATCTAACATTTCATCCCAACCAAAGGAAGTGGAAGCTGAAACTGTTGAGCGTAACATATCCGCAACAGACAGAAAAATATCAATAGTAGATGAGTTTAGAAGTTTAATGGATTATTTAGATGAGAATGATGATCCTCAAACTGTTGTCATTATATTAAAAAATCTAAAACAGGAGATCTATGAGTTTACAGGAGGACATAGGATTCTTTATGAAATTGGTCAGTTTAATAATAAATTGAAAGTGCTAGCATCTCTTCCAGAAGAAATAAAAGAAGAATTAAAAGAAAAAATCAATTTTTGGATTAACAAATTAACTGTAAAGGGATAATGTTTATTTGAAAGCTATTTTTTATCTTTTTCCTTTTTAACTTTTCGATTATAACTTCGAATTACAAAAAATCCAATTATCTCAATTAAAATAATCAAATACACTAATATAATTTTTACAATTTCATTTAAATTGAAAATAATAGCTCGATCTGACCTAATGATATCCAAAAGGTCAGGAATTGTATATGTAGCCAAAAAAATTAGTGCAATCATGATAAAAAATGTGGTGACTACATAAACATCCTCAATCATTTCTAACTTGCGAACTCTAGCCTCTAATAAATCTTCTTCTTGGATTTTCAAAAATTAATCTCCTCCTCAAAAAAATTATTACTGATTCTAAATATGTCTAGCTACTATATTTAGCTTACGGTTGAAGCAAGGAGTGACAATTATAAAAAAATTATTCTTGTAGTTTTGAAAGAAGTGTCAATTCTCCGATTTTATGGAAAATTTCAGAAACATTCTCTCCTGTTAATGCAGAGGTTTCAAAAAATGGCGCATTGAGTTTTTGGCTTAAATGTTCAGCCATTGGAAGAATAATCTTTTTTTCATCCTTTAAATCAATTTTATTACCAATTAGAATACGGGGAATACCAGAAAGTCCATATTTGACGGCAGTTGAATACCAATTGTTTATATTTGAGAATGAACTTGACCGAGTAACGTCATAGACTAGTATCATTCCATCGGCACCGTTAAAGTAGGGTCGGTGGAGCATATAAAATTGAGGTTGACCTGCTACATCCCATACCATAAGACTTATATTTGTGTCCTTGCCCATGTCGTTCTTAACAGTGACTTTCTCTTTGGTAATATTAACACCTACAGTAGGAACATATTCATATTGAAACTTATCGCCACAGAAATTAGTCAACAGACTCGTTTTACCAACCGCTGGGTCTCCTATAACAATTATCTTAAATATCATCTCAGATCGGTCATGAAACACCAAATTTTCGTCAGATTTATTTTTATCATTCATGATGCCAAATTTTCCAGAAAATAATTTTCGGTTTGTAATTAATTAATTAATGAAATTCGGATATAAAAATGTTAATTATTCTTTTTTATAGGGAATTTCATTAAGAATTTTACAATTCAATCTTTCGGTTCTTAAAATCAAATTACTCATTGGAAACAATTACTTCTCAGTAAATCTTTTAAATAAAGATGAGTTCTTTCTTTATATTATATATTTAGAAATCTCATTTCAAAAGTTAGATAAACTTGAGTTTCTTAATTAAAATTTAATTCTGATGAAAATATGCTCTTTTCCGAATCTCAAGAGTTAACTGATGCCCGTAATTTTTTCAATGAAGGAAATCTTAACGAGGCTCTTCAAATTATTCAAAAAGTTGAAGAGAGAGGAAATCTAACAGAGGTAGAGCAAAATGCTTTCCAAATAATAAAGAGTGATTGTTTAGGATGCCTAGGAAATTATAATGAATCGATTAAACTCGCTGAGATAGGATATGAAGAAGCTAAACGTTTAAATATTAAATTTCATTCATTCGACGCTCTTTTAATACAAGCTCGTTCACTACAAATGTTAGGAAAACTAGACAAAAGTCTTGAAAAAATTGAAAAATGCGAAGATTTCGTTTAACAAGATTAAAAGGAAATGTTTTTGTTTTTAAAGGCGATGAAAGAGAATCACTAAAATATCAAGAAGAAGCTATATTAATTGCTGAAGAAATTAACGATTTACGATTAATTTCAACAAGTCTTAACAATCTTGCAGAACGGTATCGTATATTAGGCGATTTAGATCAAGCATTAATATATGGAAAGCGTTGTATAACATTTTATAATAAATTCTTATCTAATAAGAGTGTAGTAGGCTTAGCTTTTGGGCTTAGTACAACATTGGATATTGCTCTTGAAATGGGTAATATAGAATTAGCTAAAAGTTGTTTGTTGCGCTTAGAGCAGCTTAATAATCAAGAAGAGAATGAACTAATTGATCTATTTTATCGGGAAGGTTATGCATATGTCTTAAAATCAAGCCCTCGATTAAGAAATCGAGTAAAAGCTGAAGATATACTGAGAAAAATCATTGAAGAACATGTTATCCATTTTGAATCTTCTGTTAAGGCACTTATTAACCTTTGTGAATTGCTTCTAAGTGAATTACAAATTACAAAAGATAGTGAAATTCTGGAGGAGATACAACTTTTAATAACTAGATTATCAGATATGGCATAAGATCAAGATTCTTACTGGATTCAAGTCGAAGCTTATATTTTAAACGCTAAATTAGCATTATTGACTTTAGATCTTAAGAAAGCGCGGCAAATATTATCCCAAGCACAATATTTAGCTGAAAAATTTAAACTTAATAGACTAGCAGTTATAATTTCAAATGAACATGATGAGTTACTTAAGCAACTTAGTATTTGGGATAATCTAAAGGATTTGAAAGCTTCTATAGATCAACTTCTAGAAATGGTTCATATAAATGATTATATGGAAAATATGCTGAAAAAGCATGCTGTACACACACCAAATGTAGAATCCGAAATTCCAGTCCTTCTTTTAATTATATCTGAAGGTGGATTACCTTTGTTTTCCAAGACATTCACTCAAGGATTAACAATTGAAGAGGATATCATTGGTAGTTTTTTAACTGCATTTAATTTATTTAGTAATGAAATCTTCTCCGAAGGGTTAGACAGAGCAAAATTTGGGGAATATACGATTATTATGAGTCGTATAAATTCTTTTTCAGTGTGCTATTTATTTAAGGGTCAATCTTACCTTGCAAAACAGAAATTAAGACATTTTATTAGGGAATTAAGTAATATAGATTCTATTTGGCAAACTTTAAATAACTTTTATAAAACCCATGAAGAAATTCAATTAACTAATTACCCTTTACTAGAAGATTTGCTTAACAAAACTTTCCTTTAATTTTCAAAATAGATTTGAGTGGAGATTTCAAATTGAGAAGTTTTGGTATTCTCCCGAGAGATAAAGTAAATTTTGTTGAGAGTAAATTTGATTTCTTTCCAATTTTTCTGTAATTTTGGGATAATATCAAGCAATTCTTGTTTCCCTTTGAGTTGTCCGACACTTAGATGTGGTTTGAAACCGCTCTTATATTTATTTACATCATTACAATCTGGAACAAGTTTTAGAATTTCTGCTTGTAAATTGATAATTAAATCAGCAGGTTGTGGATCTATCCATATAGTATAGTTTTGACGTCCATGACTAAAATATTTAAATCCTCTCAGAGATAATTCAAACGGATGAATTTTTTCACAAGTCTTGATAAATTTTTGTTCAAAAGTAATATATTCTGTTTTAGGTCTGAATGGGTAAAGTAATGTTATATGGGGCATCCATCTGTTAAATCCTCTATCATATATTTTACGAATTTTTTGAATTGGAGCCCACAATTCTTTAGGAGGGATTATTACCACAGCAGAATTATAAACTTTATTCATTGAATTTTGATTAATATTTTTTCTTTTATTTTAATGAAAATTAATTAAAAGATTTTTATTTAAGAAAAGTCTAGATGCAATTTGTATAATGAAAATTAAACAAAGACACTTTATTCGAAAATCCGAATTAAATGATCTGAAAAACGAAATCCTAAGTCATTATGACCATAATTTTGTCGATCAAATTTTTCCACAAAAAAGTAAGGTAGAACTTATCCAAACGGAATCTGGTGACATGTTATACGCGGTTAATAACGAATTGAAACTGTGGAAATCTAAGGATGGCTATATCCCAGTATTAACCTTTCTTTTAAATAATAAGGTAGAATTAAAAACAATTGTAGTAGATTTTGGAGCAGTTCGCTACGTTACAAATGGGGCTGATGTAATGAGACCAGGAATCACCAAGATCGATCCTACTATAAAAAAAGGGGATATCTTAAAAATAGAGGAAGAAACGAAACATAGAGCATTAGCAGTTGGAAAAGCTATGTTTGATGCAGCAGAAATGGAATCAAAAACTTCAGGGAAAGTTATAAAGAACCTTCACACAATTCAAGACGCTATTTGGGAATTTGAAAAGCAATTTAAGTGAATTCGGCTCTTAAGATAGAATCTACGAGAAATTTATCTTGTTTATTTAGCTTGTCTATAGGATAGCTTTCTAATTCATAAAAATCGATTAACTCTCCGGTTTCTCTAAATTTGCATAAATTAAGGATCATTTTCAATCCTTCGGTAATAATGTGCTTGTCTTCAATTTCATGAGAAGCTTTCATAAGTTTTATTATAGAATTTGATTTCCAAATCTCATTATCATGTAGGTTTTCTTCTAAACAAAGAAACTCTTCAAAAATTTTATGAAAAAATTTAGCCTCTGATATCATTTTTTGCTTAAAGACCCCTATACATAATTACTAGGTAACTCAAATTCTCCCATATGTTAACTAGTTAATAGTTGTTTTGAACATTTTTTAATCAAGTCTTTTCTTGAATTTTTCGTTATAGTCAAACAAACATCAATCTTTTTCCTAAATTTGTAGAGATTGTATCTTTTTTAGAAAAATCATTATTGAAAATAATTATTTTTTGTCGCTTTTTTTAGAAATCTCTCCATTTTTGTATTTTTTTGTGGTTTCGATGTTAAAATTCAACTAATATGATTTAGATGTTGGTGTTTAGATTAAAAAACATCATGGCACCTGGATATTCCAGAATAAAAAGAAATTTCCAATTGAAATGACCCTAAGTAAAAAATTTTTAGTAAATACTTCTGGAGTTTTTACTTTGTGATTTATATAATTTTGAAATCTTAATTTCTTGTGTAGTGTAGAAATAAAGTTAGGTAATATTCGGGTAATATTGTGTTCCATGCATATTACACGATGTTATAATTAAACTTTATTTTATAATACTCAGAGCTATATATCGATGGTATTGTCGGGTATATTATTGAACATATCTCGATGACTCACCATAAAAAAAATTAAAAAAAGGTTGTGTGTGAAAAATGTCAATGTATCGATCTTATTTGTTAAAAAATAACTTCTGGGCAAAAAAAGGGAATGAAAAAAATCCAAATTCAGAAAAGGTTTTTATTAAACATGATTCAGAGGTTGGAGGAATTTATGCTATTATTTTAAATGAAAAGCGCGGTGTGAAGATGATGGTGGAAGGTAAAGAATATTATTTCAATAATTTTGATAAATTGGATTCTTTTCTAACACGTCTTCAACAGAGAAAAGATGATTTTATGAAAATTCTGAGAAGAAAGGATATATCCCAAAAATTACGTATGTTAGAAATTTAAGAATTTTTTAAATTAGATATCCAAAAGCAGATATTAAAAGAGAAGTTGAAAATTCTATTTTTCTATTTTAATAACAGCTTTCTCTTTAAAATCCTCAATTTCATCCTTACTATACCCAAACTGTTCTAAGATGGAAATAGTATCCTCCCCTAATGTAGGGGCACCTTTCCCGGGTTTTACAGGATTTTTCGTGAATTTGATTGGGTGACCAACCATTTGATAGGGCCCTAGCTTGCTATTTTCCAAATCCCAAATCATATTCAATGCCTTTACCTGAGGATCATAAAAAAGGTTTGCACTGTAATTTACTGGTCCGCAGGGCACTCCAACATTTTCCAAAGCTTCGATCCATTCCTCAGTTGTTTTTTCTCGAAAACGTTTTTCAAATGTCTCTTTCATTGATAATTGATTATCATATATAACATCATCGTCAATTTGACTAAATGGCACCCCAGCTCCCTTTTCATAAATACCTATAATTTCACACATATCTTCTCTTTGTCGAGTGGTGAGAGCGGCAACACTCATGAATCCGTTTGCTGTTTCATAAATCCGATAATATGGGAGGTAATATCTATCTGCAGGTCTATGATTACAGTCAGGAACTTCAAGTATTCGTGTTGACTTAGGCATTTCATAGCGAAGATTCAAATAAGCCAATTCGTCAATAATTTCAGTATGAGTCTTTCCATGTCGAAAAGCATTGTTTAAAATATCTAACTCCTCTTGATGTTTTTCTTTATCCAGACTTTCGATCTTTGCGAAGCCCGCAGCTCTTAAAGCTAATCCTGTACAAAAGAGAGATGTTTCTATTTTTTGACCTTCTCCGGTTCTTGTCCTAGCAAACAGAGCCGATACAGCACTTAGAGCATTGAGCATACCAGTGCCAATATCTATAAATGGGCTTCCTCCGGGTCCACGAGGTCTACCATCTTCATCAGCATAGGCGGCCATCATACCTGAAGCGGCATGTGCAATAATATCAAAGCCTTTACGCGATGCATACGGCCCAGTTTCACCAAATGCGGTGCTTGAGACGAAAATTATACCCTTGTTGATAGCTGATAAGGTGTCATAATCTATCCCCAGTCTTTTAGCGACTCCTGGTGTGTAATTTTGGATTACAATATCGGCTTTTTCAACCATACGGTATATAATTTTCTTTGCTTCTTCCTTTCTAACGTCGAGACAAAGACTTTTTTTACCTCTATTCACTGTCAGAGCCATTCTTGTATTCCCTTTATATCGTTTCCATCTCCCCCATCGTCTTTCTTCAGAACCATCGGGGGGTTCGATTTTTATAACTTCGGCACCTAAATCTGCTAACAAGAATCCGCAGTATGGACCTGCGATGTATTCCGAAAAATCTAACACTATTATACCGTCTAAAATCCCAGGCATTTTTACAATTCCCGTTTAAGTATTTACATTATTTTATTGATTTTATAAATTTAATGATATAAATTAAATTTTATAAATAAAAATTACTGATAAATTTGGTTATGATATTGAATAAAGTTTTTATCTTCCATTACTCATAGATCGGTTGTAATCCTGTTTGAAAATGTCTTAATCGCAGCTTTGCTCCTCGAGAAATCTTTACTTTAGGAATTTTTTCTCTATTTTTATACAATTCAGTTATAGCTGCAACAGCATAATCAATATGAGATTGTCCATAAACATTTCTAGGTAGAGCAAATCTTACCAAATTTAGAACTCCCTTCTTTTGCTCAGGAGTTTTTTTATCCCATTCAAAAGCAAAAGGTCCTAATTCAGCTGCTCTAATACCATAATGTCTGATTAATTCAATTGTAAATCCAACGCCTTTAAAATCATCTAGTTTAGATTCCAGTCCTTCAAAGAATTTATCCATGTTGATATAAACCGCATGGCCTCCAGCAGGGAGGATAACTGGTATACTGTTTTGCGCTAGTTTTCTGGCAAAATTTCTAACTTGAAATTTTCTTTCATTCAAATAAGTTTCTTGAACAACCTCATATAAACCTGTGGTAAGTGCCATAATATCCCTGCCACTTAGTCCCCCGTAGCTGTCGTTTCCAAAAGTCAGAATCTGTTTTTCTTTTAGTTTGATCCCAATATCTTCTTCTATAGAAAACTTCCTGTGGAAGGTACCTTCATCTTTAAAAAAAAATCCTCCACCAATATTTGCTAAACCATCTTTTTTGAAACTTATTGTAAAACCGTCTACATAGGAAAACATTTCTTTAACAATATTAGGAATTGAAATGTTTTGATATCCTTCTTCAAATTCTTTTATAAAATTGGCATTTTCGGCAAACCTACATGCGTCAAAGAAGAGTGGAATATCATATTTTTTAGCGATTTTACTAACTTCCTTGATGTTTTTCATTTCAACTGGCTGACCTGCGGCTGTATTGTTGGTAATAGTTATATATATCAATGGAATGGCATCCACCCCTTTTTCCTGAATTAATTCCTCTAGCCTTTTAATATCCATGTTTCCTTTAAAGGGGTTTCTATTATCCATCTGATCCCATGGAAATTCATCTAGTAAGTTTGTTGAAAATAAATTTATAGGATTTAACCCATTGGCCATAATATTAGCCTCTGTTGTATCAAAATGGCCATTATTTGGGATAAAAAACTCTTTAGAATTGAAATGTGTCCTTAGAATTGGAGCAATAGTAGAAAAAAGTAAGTGTTCTGCACACCGTCCCTGAGGAACTATAAAGGCATTTGGGCGAGTTAGTTGATGTACACCACCATTAACAAAACCTCCTTTAAATGATGTAAGATAAAGCTCATCCATTAATTTCTTTACATTAGTTTCTCCAGAAAGTATCAGATTTATTGCTCTTTTAGGATTGTCCCCACGTTCAAAAGTATCTCTAATTGCCTCAAGAAGTACATAATAACCTTTATTGCGGGCATATGATTCATCTCCATGAAAAAGAGAAGCCCATTGTAAATCTGTCATAGTACCTGAGCCTGAATCTGATAAAAAATCAACAAATAATAAATCTGCGGGAAAAGAAAAAACATTATATTCGGTAGATTTAAGTGCATATTCACGTTGTTTTTTTGTAACTTGCTTAATCGTGCGCACGATGAGAGGCTTATTTGCAGGTATGTGTATACCTAATTCATTTTGCAATTTCAACAAACTTCCACCAAAAATGAGTTTTTCACACTAAGTAGTGTGTAGAATTAGTTTTCAAATCTTTAATAACTTATAGAAAATTGTAATAGTTTGTAATTTAAACATCAAAAAAAAGCCTTGATTGTTAATATTACTTTAATGCTGGCTCAATCAGACCAAAATCAATCAGAGTTTTCCCCGTTTCATATAAAGTGTCTTGAATAGTATGGGTCTTGAGTCCAAGTTCCTCACGAGCTAGATTGCAGTGAGCAAGGGGAGCTTGGTAAACTGCACCATATTTTTCGATAATCTGGTGTATCTCCTGTGGTGGACCACCCACAGTAATGTGGGGAAATAACTTCTGAAGGTGAGCTTGCAGTTGTATCACATCAATTTCTCCAGATTCATCTGTTGCACTTAATTGATAGCGACTTCCATTTTTACAGATATTCCTTTCAAGTATTAGTGCTTGTGTTTCCCCTACATCCCGAACATCAATAACATTCCATAATGCCTTCCACTGTCGTTGGCATTCATTCCCTGCTAACATACGACCGATCCACCATTGCCAAGAACCAATTCGACCATGTACCCGTGAAAGAAGCGGTCCTAACACAGAAATAGGACATACAGAAATAGCATCAAACCGTCCATCCTCTTGAGCAAATTGGTATGCAATGTGTTCACATTCGACTTTAGCCATGGAATAGGCCATATCACCGTCTTGATCTATTTTATCTACACTCCAGTTTGGATCGTTCTCACGATTATTGGAAGCCCAATCTTTTTCTGAAAACACATACCCGGATTTCATTGGATGATGAATTGCTGAAAAGGAGCTTGTATAAACAAACCTTTTTACAGTCTCTACTTTCTTAACTGATTTGAGTACATTTTTAGTTCCAATTATTGCTCCATCATATACTTGTCTAGGACTATTGACCCCCCCATAAGCCATGGGTGTCCCAGCATGGAGTACTGCAGTACAGGATTGAAAGGGCACATCATAACTACCTTGCTTAAGTAAATTACCAGTGAAAAGTTCCACATGACCAGAATATTTCGTTTGATTGAGTGCTAATAGATGTTCTGTCTTATCTGGATTATTCATATCTGTGATACATGCGTGCACTGTGTAACCATGCTTCACCAAAGCGACCACTACATGGGAGCCTACATATCCTGATGCGCCAGTAACAGCAACTGGACCATCTGATGGTTTAATTACAGGAATCTTTCCAACCTCATTTTTTAAGCTTTACTTAAAATATATTTATATCAAAGAATATTCACCAAAACATAAGCCTTTCTATTTGAATATATCTCACTTTTTCAGTGGTATACCATCTGAACACGCCACACCAACTTGACAAAGTCCACAGGAATAGATTGGGATATGATAATGCTCTTGGATATATTTTGTTGTGCTTGAAACCTTCAAAAAACATTTCTGTTTATCATGACCATTCTCTAAAGTTATAGCTCCAACGGGACATCTTTTTATACAATCACCACATGAATCACGCAGACAATACTCATAGGGATCAGAGGGGCGACTATTGGCATCTGAAGGCAATTTATAATTGATAACAATACTCCCACAACGCATTGCTTTTCCTCTTGGATTTATAAATCCATCGGATAGCCCAAAAGAACCTAAACCAGAAGCAAAACACATATGTCGATGGGACCATGTTGATGCCCATACTCCTTGATATGCTTCTGGATGTTGTCTATGAATTTTAAATAACTTTTGTTCGGTCATTGGCGCTACTCCGTCTATGCCAAATTCATCTTTAATTTCATTTAGTAAATATTTTTGGAGTTTTTGGTTTGCTTGTTCTCCATAAAGCCTAGTATGACTCCATCTTTCTCCTGGCCATTCAGTATTATATTCATAATTTTCTTTTTTAGTGATCTTATTTGTGGGAAGTATATAAGCTATAACTGAAAGATTCTCCGGGGAGTTTATCTCTACTGAGAAATGCTTAGAATAAGCTTCTGCTGGTGTTAAATGGAAAGGTCCAACCACTTTTTTATAATATTCAAATATAGAATCATCCCCCGAACAAAAACCAACTATGACTTCGGGATCCCAAAAAAGTATTCCATCAACGCCCGTCATTCTATTGCTCTCATCTTCCCTCAAAAAGGAATTTATCCTATTTATAAACCATTCTTTATTCAACATGTTTTCTTGTTTAATTTTTTATTTCCTTAAAGTTTTGATAATATACTAAAACTTTGAATAATTATATGATTAAATTAATACCTTATTTAAAAAAGATATTAATCTCTTAGTTATGTGTAATTTAATATAATACTTATGAATAATAGTAAGGAAAGAGATAAGGGATATAGAAAGTGGCTCCTAAAACACCTCTTTAGACAAAAATACCTGGTAATGTTAGTTATTATAGGAATTTTTGTGGTAAGCTTAGGTGTCACTATAATGCCAATAATAATTGGTAGGATCATTGACAATGTCTTAATAACTCGAGATTTGGCTAATTTACTGATATTACTTGTTATCGGACTTTCAGTATCTTTTGGTTATAATGTATCTGACTATTTGGTTATGATGGCCGGGCATTATCTTGGCTTGAAAATTGAAAAAAATATGAGACAAGAATTTTTTGATACAATCCAATTAAAAACTCTAAGTTTTCATGACAATGTTCGAACTGGGGATTTGCTTGCGTTTGCTACGAATGATGTCAGGGTCATTAATACAATGATCGCCCATGGAAGTTTTTTCTTTTATCCCTTCATCCAGATATTCATAACTTTATACCTCTTAATCGAGGTTTTAGATTATCGTTTAGCTTTATTTAGTTTACCTTTCATAGTTTTATATTTTTATTTTATTTTGTATTATCGAAAAAGGCTTTCTCCTTTTGTTACCAATCGTATGAAAAAATATTCTAATTTAGCAATAGTGCTACAAGACTCAATAACTGGTGCAAATGTAGTCAGAGCTTTTAATGCTGAAAGGTTAGAAAGAAAAAAGTTTCGAAAGTCTGTAATTGATTACAAGAATAATATGATTGGGATAAATATAGTCCAAGCTAGATATTATGCACTATTAATCCTTTATCTATTGATAGGATGCACGCTTTTAATATGTTGTTTTTTAGTCTATCAAAATACATTAACAGTGGGTGATCTAGTTGCTATCAACATCCTCTTTATAGCACTTATTGAACCTACAAGAATGATTCATTGGTCTACTAATGATATGATGAATGGATTCGCTGCTGCTTCGCGATTATACACTTCGCTTTCCAAAGGAGAAAGTGAAACTGACAAAGATATGACTCTAGGATGGCCAGCGCAATTCAAAGGGAAAATTGAATTCAAGAATGTTTCGTTTACTCACGAAAATGAAATTAAAAATCATCCACCGACACTAAGCAATATAACTTTTAGTATTGAACCATTTGAAAGAGTTGCCCTTGTTGGTCCAACTGGATGTGGAAAATCAACTTTAGCAAAATTGATTTTATCTCTTTACAAACCACAAGGAGGATCTATTCATTTAGATGGAGTAGATATAAGTAATTATTCTTTTGAAGCTTTAAGAAGACATATTGGTTATATTGAACAAGAAATTTATCTTTATCCAAGATCTATAAAAGAAAACATCAAATTCGGTAAACCTGATGCCACTGATGAAGAGATATTTAGAGCTGCGGAATTAGCTCAAGTTGATGATTTTGTTAAACAGCGCCCTAATGGATATGAATCTATCGTTGGTGAAAGGGGAATACGACTCTCTGGAGGAGAAAAACAACGTATAGCCATTGCTCGTGCATTTTTGACTGACCCAAAGGTTCTCATTTTTGATGACTCTGTTTCTGCTGTTGATAGTGAAACTGAAGAGAAAATAGGCCTTGCTATGGAAAATATCTTAAGAAATAGGACTACAATAATAATTACCCATCGTTTACATACAATAAGAAATTCAGATAAGATAATTGTACTTAAGCACGGAAAAATTGTAGCAGAAGGGAAGCATAATGATTTATTACAAAGCTCAGAGGACTATAGACGAATATTTGGAAAAAAAATCACTCATTCAAATATAATAGTTAAAAAAGGAGGGAAATGAGTAAGAATGGGACTCTACGCAGGATTAATGACTGAAGATCAAAAACGAAATTATTCTGATAGGGAATTATTTGTTCGATATATCAAAAGAATTACCCCTTTTAAAAGAAGTGTGATTCGAATAGCAATATTCATTGTGATTTCAGCAGGAGCGGATATTCTTAATCCCCTCTTACTTTCATATATTGTAGATGAATTTATCAGGATAGAGCCAAATTATCTTCTAATAGTAGGGGCTTCAATCCTTTATATAATATTATACGGAGTAATATGGTTAATGTTCTACTTGCAATATAAAGAGATATCTAGATTTGTTCCTTTTTTCGCAGAACGACTCCGAATGGACATTTTTGATAAGTTACAAGAACAAGATATGAGTTTTTTTGATACTCATCAAACAGGTGGATTAAATACAAGAGTTACTAACGATGTTGTTGATTTTGGCGATATAACATTTTTAATAGTGGAGACAATTGGAAATCTTTTTCTAAGTGGATTGACTCTTGGTATCCTAATCTGGTTAAATACTTTTTTGGCTTTTATTGCCCTTGCAACAGTTCCTCTCATTTTATTATTGATGTTCTCTCTTAGAAAGCTCGCTAGAAGAGTAAGTAGAAGTTATAGGAAGGCTTTAGATAGCGTCAATATATCAATGGTTGAATTAGTTGAAGGTATACATGTTTGTAAAAGTTATGGGCAAGAATCAATGATTTCTGGACAATTTGATGAAACAAATAAAAAGTATTTTAAATCTGGATTTAGATTGACTGCTGTAACTCATCTCTGGAGAAGACTTCTTGGATTTATCTCCACTCTTACATTTATAACTATAATGTATATAGGAGGTCAACTTGTCTTTAGAAGCTTGCTAAGTCCTGGAAGGTTATTTATATTCTATCTTTATCTTCCAACATTTTTCCGTCCTATAATGGTACTCGCAACTTTTTTTCCTCAATTCAGTACAGGTATGGCAGCATATGAACGCATCCTTGAAATTCTTGATTCTAAACCCAATGTTATACAGAATCCTAATGCTATTGATGTGAAAAATGTTGAAGGATATATTGAATTTGAAAATGTCGATTTCAGATATAATAGCGACGAGTGGGTGTTTAAAGGATTAAATCTCAAAATAATAAAGGGAGAGAAGCTTGCAATTGTCGGTCATACAGGTTCAGGAAAAACATCATTAGCTTCACTTCTTGCCAGATATTATGAATTTCAAGGAGGATCGATTAAAATTGATGGAATTGATATCAGAAACTTGACATTAGACTCCTATAGAAAGAATATAGGTATGGTTCCACAAGATGTATTTCTTTTTTCAGGAACTATAGAAGAGAACATTCGATACGGAAGACAAGATGCATCTGAAGAAGACTTGCGAAAAGCAGTAAATGCTGTTCATGCTGATGAACTCATTGAATATTTACCGGAGGGATTACAGACTCAGGTAGGTGAAAGGGGAAAAGGAGTTTCAGCAGGTCAAAGACAATTAATTAGTTTTGCTCGGGCACTCCTAACAGATCCTAGAATTTTAATCCTTGATGAAGCAACATCGAGTGTTGACGCCTATACTGAAGCAGTTATTCAAGAAGCTCTTGATGTTTTATTAACTAACCGAACCTCAATTATTATTGCACATAGGCTTTCAACAGTGGTTAATGCTGATCGAATAATCGTAATGGATCACGGTGAAATTATTGAAGAAGGTGACCATAAATCCTTACTTGCGAAAGGCGGGAAATATGCTCAATTATATAAACAGTATTTTGAACATCAGCAAATTGATTGGACTCCTTTCAAAGAATCAACTATAAAAGATTCATTAGAATAAGAACTCTTATCATACATTACAATAACAAATTTATTCGAAATTATATTATTTCTTATCTAGCTAAAACTGATTTTTACTTACATCGATGAATCAACGAATAAAACAACTTAGGAAACAAAGTAGTGAAGCTATTCCTTATCTTTCTTTAGAACGTGCAGAATTAATAACAGAATTTTATAAATCTATTGCTAATCAAAATATATCTCCTCCAGTTGCTCGAGCGCAAGCTTTCAAACATATCCTAGAAAATAAAAAAATCTGTATAAATGAGGGGGAATTAATTGTGGGGGAACGAGGCCCCAAACCAAAAGCAACTCCCACTTATCCTGAGGTATGTTGTCATACTCTACATGATTTAAAAATATTGGATACCCGAGATAAAATATCATTTAAGGTATCAGATGAGACAAAAAGGAAATCAAAAGACATCATTATACCATTTTGGAAGGGTAAATCTATTCGAGATAGAATTTTTTCTCAAATGGAGCAAAGGTGGTTGGACGCTTATGAAGCAGGTATTTTTACTGAATTCATGGAGCAGAGAGCACCAGGGCATACCGCAGGTGGTGGGAATATATGGAGAAAAGGATTCTCAGATTTTAAGCAAGAAATAAAAGAAAGTATCGAAAATTTAGATAATTATGATAAATCTGAAGCTTCTAAAAGATTAGAGCAACTTAAGGGTATGGAAATAGCCGCAGATGCAATAATTTCATTTGCTAAACGATATTCCTACGAAGCATCTAAATTAGCAGAAATTGAATCTGAACCTAAACGAAAACAAGAACTAGAAAAAATTGCAGAAATTTGTTCTAACGTTCCTGAAAGAGCACCGGAGACATTTTGGGATGCTTTACAGCACTATTGGTTCATTCATTTGGGCGTTATTACTGAGTTTAATACATGGGATGCTTTTAACCCTGGGCGTCTAGACCAACATCTTTTTCCTTTTTATCAAAATGATTTAGCTAAAGGAATTCTAACAAAAGAACAAGCAAAAGAACTTTTGCAAGCATTTTGGATAAAATTCAATAACCAACCTGCTCCTCCAAAGGTAGGTGTTACAGCAGAAGAAAGTAGCACATATACTGATTTTTGCAACATTAACATCGGTGGTTTAAAACAAGATGGTTCCGATGGTGTGAATGAACTTTCCTATTTTCTTCTTGATGTAATCGAAGAAATGCGGATATTACAACCGAGTAGTAATGTACAGATCAGCACAAAAACGCCTGATAAGTTTCTAAAGCGCGCTATTGATATCATTAAGACAGGATTTGGGCAACCTTCAGTGTTTAATACTGATGCAATTGTCCAAGAATTACTTCGGCAAAATAAATCACTAATCGATGCATATAATAGTGGAGCAAGTGGATGTGTCGAATCAGGTGCTTTTGGTAAAGAAGCTTACATACTTACTGGATATTTTAATTTAGTAAAGATTCTGGAAGTTACACTTAATAATGGATTCGATCCGTTGACTAAGAAATTAATTGGTTTAAAAACAGGAGATCCTGCTAATTTTGAGAGTTTTGATGAGTTGTTTGAAGCTTACAAGAAACAAGTTGAGTATTTTATTGATATTAAAATCAATGGCAACAAAATAATAGAGCGAATTTGGGCTCAAAATCCAGCACCATTTTTATCACTCCTGATAGAAGATTGTATTCAAAAAGGAAAGGATTATAATGATGGGGGGGCAAGATATAATACTTCTTATATCCAAATAGTAGGGATGGGAAGTATTACTGATTGTCTAGCATCTTTAAAATATAATATATTTGATGAGAAAATTGTATCGATGAAAGAGCTACTTGTTATTCTAGATAATAATTTTCAAGACTATGAAATTTTAAGACAGAAATTCATTAATAAAACTCCCAAATATGGAAATGATAATGATTATGCTGACTCTTTGACGCAAAAAGTATTTGAAATTGCTTTTAATGCTGTGGATAATCGCCCAAATCTTAGAGGTGGTGTGCATCGTATCAACCTACTTCCTACAACTGTTCACGTGTACTTCGGAAAAGTTACTGGCGCTATGCCCGATGGAAGGAAGGCATTTATGCCATTATCAGAAGGTATCTCGCCCGTTCAGGGAATGGACATTAATGGTCCGACTTCTGTTATTAAATCTGCTAGTAAAATCGATCATCTACGAACTGGAGGGACTCTACTTAATCAAAAATTTACTCCTCAATTTTTTGCAGGTGAATCGGGAATTAGCAAACTAGCTGATTTAATAAGATCTTATTTTAAAATGGATGGACATCATATACAATTCAATGTGGTGTCTGTTAACACATTAAGAAATGCTCAAAAAAATCCGTTAGAGTATAGAAACCTTATAGTGAGAGTTGCGGGTTATAGTGACTATTTCAACAACTTAGGATCTGATTTACAGGATGAAATAATTAGTAGAACTGAACATGATTTTATTTAAATTGCTTGCTAAATAATTCAGTATAAATTTTGACAAAATATCCTAAAAAGATTATCTATCTTATAATTTTGTTTTATGTACATATTCGGTACATTTAAATGTGATAAAATTTACTATGTACATAATAAGTACATATACAATTTGAGTTTGAAAAAATGACTGAGATAGTATTTAAAAAGCCAGAACGAGAAGATAAGATTCAAATCGATGGCATTATTATTAGCAGTTCCAGAGTAGGAATCAAAAGTTTTTTAATAGAAGCAATCGAAGCCTCTAGATTCGATAGGGTATTTAATATTAGATTTGGTGGGTATAGAACATATGAGTGAGTTAAAACCAGAAGAAAATGAAGTATTAAGAGAATTAGAAGAATTGATAGGAAAACAATTTCCTCGAGTAGAAAGGAAAAAGAGTAGTAATTTTGGGATCAAAGTTATTGGTGATCATATTACCGAATTAATGTTAAATGGTCAGAAATTAGAAAAACTTAACCTAAAGAAATTAACTACGCTTCCAGATTCGATTGGAAACCTCTCATCACTTAGGATGCTCTACATAGGTTATAATAATCTGACATCTCTCCCTGAGTCGATTGGAAATCTCAAGTTGCTTAGACATCTTAATATTAGGTCAAATAAGTTAAAATTCCTTCCAGAATCAATAGGGAATTTAAAATTTCTTAAAATACTTGTTTCAGATAGTAATTTCTTAAATAATCTTCCAGAATCAATTGGAAACTTATCGAATCTTAAGGAATTATATTTGGATGGGAATTTGTTAAACGTACTCCCAGAGAGTATAGGTAATCTTTCCTCATTGGAATTGTTATGGTTAGATCTTAATAAATTAGAGACACTCCCAGAAACAATTGGGAATCTTAAATCTCTAAAACTCCTTTACTTAGGAAGAAATAATTTAATGACTCTACCGGAATCAATAGGTGACCTTAGATCACTTACAACTCTTTGGGTAAATGATAATCAGCTAATATCGCTCCCTGAATCAATTGGGAATCTCACGTTTCTTAGAAAGGTTTCTTTACAAAATAATAATCTTAAATCCATTCCTGATATATTTGAAAATTTAAGATCATTAAATTATCTCGACCTATTGGGAAATCAAATAGAAATTCTCCCAGATCCAGTGAGGAACCTTGATGCAAGGGCATTAAAATGGATAAGTCCTGAGATTTTTGAGGATCAGAAATCCAGACCTGCATCTATCAGAAAAAATATATTGGGCGAATTAAAAAGTACTTTTCAATTAGCAAGAGAAACTGGTAGTTATCTACAAAAAGCAGACGAGGAAGAAATAAGAGCGAGAAAAATCGAGAAAGAAAAAAGAAGGGAAGAGCTAAAAAAAGTAGAAGAGGCAATGAAAAAAAGTCAACAAGTCAAATTTCTAGCAAGTGTGGCAGAACTAGATAACATTAAGTATTATGCACAGATTTCTGGTCAATCTCAATCTGAATTTATTCGTGCAGCAATAAGGGAAAAGATAAGACATATGGAATCCCAATATGAAAAAAAAGAGATAAATAAATCTGAAGAACAAGAAGATAAGTTAAGCTCAGAAGAACTAATAAAGATTAGGAAAGCATTAGAAAAACTGGAAAAGAAAGAATAACTATAGGGGGAATTGCTTATTTTTTGTTTAACAAAATAGTTTTCTCATCTTTAAAGAGTTGTTCGAGATGCTTGAAGCAAACTTTTCTATTTAGCAATATATAAATTCGGAAACTAATATAATGGAAGTGTGAATTTGACATGAAAGAAACATTCTAAGTATATAAGTAAAATATAATATTCTCCTTTAATATATAGGTGAAACTCATCGAAAGTATTCATATCGATACCAATTCTTACCATAAACTGCTTAAACTATTGAGAGTTAAAACAGGATTAAACTTTGAATATTATAATAAACATTTTATTGAAAAACGCATAAAAGCAAGAATGATAAGGGTAAAATGTGCGGATCCTGAAGATTATTTAAAAGAAATCTCTTCAAAAGAAAACGAGGTAAAAAAATTTGTTGATGGTTTCACTATAAACTATACGTTCTTTTTCAGAGATTATGATATATTTGAGACTTTCCAAGACGTTATCCTACAAGGTTTAAATGTCTCTAAAAGAGATATAGATTGTAATATAAAACCTGATCCATTAAAACTAGCAAAATTTCGATCTAAAGCTAATGCTGCGAAAAATTTAATGAAAAACAGGCAAACAAAACCTGATAATAATTATATGGATCTCTTTATCTTCCTTAATAAGTTATCTTTTTACAAGAAATTAAAACTTGCTCCAATTGAAAAAAATTGTATAAATATATGGTCTTGTCCATGTGCTACGGGAGAGGAGCCATATTCAATTGCAATGATTATGGACAACCTTAAATCTCAAATAACCCGTTTCCCAAAATATAGAATCGTGGCATCTGATATTGCTCATGAAGCAGTTGAAAAAGCAAAGACTGGAATTTTTAGTGATGATGCTATGAAAGAAATATCAGATTATTATGAAATTAAATATTTCACTAAACAAAAAACTCATTTTGGACATAATAATTTAATTAGTAGTAAGATTAAAGGAGTCATTGAATGGATTGAAGAAGATGTTACCAAAGGTCATAAGAAATCCTATAAATATGATATAATTTTTTGTAGATACCTTCTTATCTACTTTAATCGCGAAAATCGTACTAAATTCTTAAAAATTATTGAAGATAGGTTAGTGGAAAATGGTATCTTAATTTTGGGTAAAACTGAAAGCCTTCTTGATAAAAAGAGCAGTTTTAAGTTAGTAGATTCACGAAACCGGATCTATATAAAATCTCACTCAAATATTTTTTAATAGAAAGATGGGTTAGAAAATAAAGGGAATAAGAGCTTTTCGATTTTGTGGATAATCTCCAAAAGTTTTTATATACCATAAATGATTTGATCGTGCTCTAGGAGCAAGATTTGCAAATGTCCATACAGCAAACACTAACCCTGGGAATGACCACGTCAAAGTTGCCCATCCCACCCATTCTGTTATCTCTCCAAAATAACTAGGACAACTTACATATCGAAACATTCCTCCGTATGGAATTTTATATTCATTTTCTCCAGGTTTTCGTAATGTCCGAATGATATAATCAGAATGCATATTAATTATAAATCCACAAATAAAAATAATAAGACCCGCGATAAACAGTGGATTAAAAAGCCAAGAGAATGCATACGAGGGAGAAAATGTATAAAGCCATCTTGCTTGTAAATATGAATTTATTCCATTAAATGTCATTCCCATTATGATTATTGTAATTGGCATTGGTTGAACGCCATGAATTAATAAGGGAAATAGAAAAGTTCTCTGGCAATAGTGCAACATCCAAATACATAGAAATATTAATGGAATTAAACCAGATGATCTATTTCCAATTAAAAAATAAAAAAGGAAAATGATAACTGTTGGAACTTCCATTATGAACCATCCCCGCTTGTTGTTAATTGTTGGTCCCCACTTTTTATCTACATGTTGACCATACCCCGCTGGAATAAAAAATAACACAATAAATACAAAAATTGATGATAATCCAAAAAATAACAAGATAAAATTATAAACAAAAAGTTCTTTCATCTTAGATTCACAATACTGTATATAATAGGTTTAGTACAAATAAACTACTAATCCCCTAATTAAAACAATTAATCCCAAGTTTTTAAATTATTGTTGTTTCAGAGCTTCAAAATTTGATAATTTAAGTTTAATATTAATCATTCATTTTTAGCTATAAGATCGTGTCGTTTGAAACTTCTAGTCAAAAATTGCAGTTTTGGCCAATTTTTATTTTAGCTTTTATTTTTGCTTTTAGTAGTCCTCTCCTATCATTAGCAATACCAATATATTTTATTCGACAAGGTATCCAAATTAAATTTATTAGTCTACTTTCCATTGCTATGACAATTACATATAGTATTTCACCAATTATACTAACCAATTATTCTAATAGATTAGGGAGAAGAAGAAGCGTAATTATTTCTATGGTTGGTGCTACATGTCTTCAATTGATATTCTATATTACATTAAATCCAATTATTTTTTTAATTGAAAGACTCCTTGAAGGCTTTATTTTAGGTTTTTTTTTCCCCAACCTTACCGCAAGTATATCAGACGTTCCTAACATCAATCATCCGAGATATTTAGCGAAATTCAATCTCTCTTGGAGTATAGCGATCGTCTTTGGTTTATTATTTGGGGCAATTATCTTAATGTTTACTGAGGATCTAAAATTTATTTTTTACATTAGCCCTATAATCTTGCTAATCAATTCTATTATTGCAATTACTTGCTTCCAGCCTTCGATTAATAATTATTATAATACACGAAGCATGAATCCAATAGATAGCACTGCTAATGAAAATTATAAATCAATTAAGAATTATTACATTCCTGTAATTGTCCCACTACTTTTTATTCTATATACTTCTTTTGCTGCGGCGAATGGCTCGTTTCTTTATCCAATTAGAGCAGAGTTCCTTGGTTTTTCTGCTTCTAGTACATATATTACCAATATTTTTGCAGTAATTACACAAACTTTAGCATTATATTTTTCCAATTTATTAATTTTAAGTAAATTAAAGCTCGTATCAGTACTTACATTAATGATCTATCCATTTCTGTTTATCTTCTTCCTATTTAATAAGATTTATTACCTCTTTATCATTTTGTTCATGTTTTCGGGATTTTTTTATGGTATCTTATACGGTACAGCATCGAAATTGTTTATCACCCTTAATGTCTTGAAAAAAACATCTAAGTATAGTGGAATACTAGAAGCCTCTACTGGGTTATCCTTTTTTATATCTCAAATTTTTCTAGGTTTCATGGCAGATATTAATATTCTATTAGGATACCTTTCTCTTTCACTGAGTTTGATTATTCTTTTTATTATTAACCTTATCTTCATCAGAAAATTTAAAGAAGTTGTGAGATAACCTAAATGGTTTTAAATATAAAATTAAAAAAGTGGCTATTTGCACTAAATATAACAGGTTGTATTCAATTTATCATTGTTACTGCACTTGCTATGAGTTTATATGAGGGCGGAACTTATATAGATCCGTCTACATCCCAGTATTTATTTTGGTATAATTATTTTAGTGATCTAGGAAGAACTGTCGCGCACTCGGGAAATATTAATACAATTTCATTTATACTTTTTACAATTACTCTAAGTATATGGGGTTTATTTCAAATTCCATTTTACATTACTTTTTCTCGATTTTTCAAAACAACTAAAGGATTAAAGAAATTCTACCTTACTGGATCTATTTTTGGAGTATTTGCAGGGATATTCTATGTTGGTATAGCGTTAACTCCTTCAGATTTAGTTAATTTATTTCATGAGTTATTTGTTTTCCTTGGATTTGGTTCAATTTTTTTGAGTATCATCTTGTATGCAATTGTAATATTTAAGACTGAAAATTATGCAAATTCATATGCGATTGTATTTACAATTTCCGCAATTATTTTAGGTATCTATTATGTAATTCTTATATTTGCTCCTACTCATCATACTGCTGTTGGTTTGTATATTTATGTAGTAGGACAAAAATTTATGATTTACACCCTCCTATTATGTGGTATCATTCAAGGATTTGGTGCTATCAAACATTTATCTTCTTAAAATTTTTCTACAATAGTTTTTAAGAAGTTTATTCTTTTCATCATTAACATTTATTTAAAAAATTTTTACTGATATGAACAGAGAACAGGAATTAATTGAAAGGCTTCAAAACGGATCGTTAAGAGCCATAATATTTGATTTTGATGGTACTCTTCTTGATATACGAGAAATACTTGAAAAATCTATAGAAGAAACTCTAGTAGAGAAAAAGATTGAGGTAGACATGGAAATAACAATTCAGGAGATAGGCGCATTATTAGAAACAATCCAAGGATATCCTTTGCCAAAAGTGCTCTTGGAATCTTATGAAATTTTCAAACATATCACTAGTTTAAATAACTTAACTTACTTTAAACAATTAAGAATCGCTGTAGAGATCTTTTCAAAGTATCTTGAATACTCAAAAGAAGCACCTATATTATCAGGAGTCAAACCACTTCTAAAAAAACTAAGTAAGACCTTCGATCTCTTTATTGTTTCTCATAATAAAACGGAAACAATAATAGATCATTTAGAAAAAGAAAGTATTGATAAGTTTTTTAAAGGTGTTTATGGTAGTGATAAAATCCCAGTTCAAAAACCAGATCCTATGGCACTTCAACCACCTTTCGAAACATATAATAAAAAAAAAAGAGATGAATTCTTAATGATCGGTGATATGCCCTCTGATATAACTGCGGGGTATGAAGCGGGTTTTTGGACCATAGGAGTAGCAACTGGGGTTAGTAAAAAAGAAATTTTGGGGGAATACAACCCTGATCTATTATTAAATTCTCTAGATGAATTATTGGAGATATTATAACTTAATACTCCTTGAGTATTTTTTATACATTTTTGTGTAAATAAATATAAAAATAAATTCTACTATTATCCTTTTAATTTAAAAATAAGAATATAAATAGTATTACACAAAAAACCAAATGATTAAATATGAAAATTTCAAAAAGAGAAAAACCATTAGTTTTGATTCTTTTGATTCTTATTCCAACATTGATGATACTTAGTTCATTTAGCCTAAATGCTAAAGCGATAGAATATGTCCCTGAACCTGATCCGAATAATGGTTGGCATTGGGATATTAACATTGGAGATCAACTATATTACGAGACAGAATTCGTTATCACAAATGCTACCACAGGTGAGGTATCTGGAATGTGGCGAGATATTTGGATTTATAATATTACTTCAATTGAAAATGTCACAATCAACTGGTTAGGAATAAATGAATTCTCCCAAGTGAATGCAACTCAATGTTATAACAACGTTACAGCAGGTGAGTTAGAACCATATTGGGATTCACAAGAATTCGCACTTTTCGGTTATAATAGTACCGATCCAATGACATATAGAATAAGAGCAGGAAATATGGGTATGCCTTTATTATTACCTAAAAACGGTTCAAGCTTAGAGGTTGATATTTTAGCACCAATCATAAATGAATCTTTTTATTATCCGATGGGAATGAGTGGCTTTAATAAATTTGACAACTACACTTATGATATAGGTTTACGAAATATTTACTTCTGGAATTCTACAGGTCCATTCTATTCTGATGCCACTTATTTAAATGACGGAACTCTAGATTATGGAGAAGCAGCTTTATTAGTAAATATGGGTGATGGCCCACTGTATATCCAGGCTTCTATGAAACAAGTTTTTGATTATGATATTACTGATGAAATTACATGGGGAGTCTCTCCTGGACAAGATATCTACTATGATTGGTATGAAGGTTCAGATCCCGCTGGAGAAGCATATGATCTAAAAGCACATATAAATAGTATTTCTCCTGTATTGTTAAATAAGACTGGAAATAGTTTCAGCAATCAGGAAAATGACCCTGTCTATATGGTTTATGAACAGGTAACTGGTGATCTATATCTATGGAATGGTACCGAATATGAGCTTGTAGAAGTCGACATACCATTAGGAGCTGCAAATAATTTCTATCCTCAATACTTTGACAATGAAGGTCCAAATCTATTTAATTTCATTTATCCTAATAATTTCGTATTAGAAGATTTTGAATTCATGTGGAATAATGAAACACTCCGCATATGGGACGCGCCATTCGATGAAATCTACTATACTGAAAATGGGGTTTTTGAAAGTTATGTAGTAAATTCCACCGGAACAGATATGGTGTTATCTAAAGTAGATAAAACAACAGGAATAGTTCAATCCTACCTTATGAAGCAAGGGATTTATACTTTGTATTACGAAATCAAAGCTCAAACACTTGTGAGTTGGTCTGCAAATGGAGGGGATACGATATACTATAAACAAAATGAGGAAGATAACTTTTATAATGTTAAAGCTACAGTTATTGGTGATTATGTTTATTATGCTAACCTTAGTTCAATGCTAACTCCTATGGGAATACCGCTCCCAACTGGTCAACCAGAATTACAGTTCTATTCATGCATTTATGCTGAAATAGACAGATGGGACCTAAATACAGGAACTTGGATGTTTGATGATTACGAAATTTTAGCAATTGCTAATATTTACTGGCCAATTTCACCTTTACAATTTGACTTTGGACCTCCTATATTATTGCCTCAAAACACTGCAAGCGCTGATCTTTCAGATCTATTTGATGTGTTCGCTAGCGTTTATGATGAGATAACATACACATCCGGGCATGTTATGCTTAGAAACAATACAATGGACAGAGAATTACATCTCTATTTTGATGAAACCACAGGTAGAGTTGAAATGATGTATGGTTGGAATGCAGATCCAATCTCTGTATCAGATTGGCGTTATATATCCATTTATCCTAAATTTTACGAAGCTCTTGCACCAGGAACGAATTCATTTACTCTAAATACCGACTTTTCAAACGGGGTAACTGTTGATGTAGAAGTAGAGGTTGGTCCAGCTGCAGGGGGAACTGGATTTATTTATAACCAATTTATTCACAATCCGGTTGAGGTTTCGGTACCCAATGGTACTGTTACAAACTATTTCGACTTTCTAATTGAAGATTCTTCGGTTATAGTTGGAAATATAACGATGATAATCCATCTCCCTTCAGACGTTGATCTGAAGAATGATTTATTCTTCTTCTATGCTTTCAATATGAGTGGAACCGAAGAATGGGATTCTCCACCACCAGAATTTTACTTGTACCAAGTTACATATAATTTCGCCCAGAATACGATAACCATTGTCTTGGAGCCATTTAACGATCCGATAATGTCATGTATGGCATTTATCGATATAGAGGCTGATTTACCGGAAGAAATTCCTGGTTTTGATCTATTCTTGATATCTATGCTGATTGTCATAATTTCAGGAGTGTTAGTTAAGAAAGTCCGTAAAAAAAGCTAAAATATTTTTTAAATCCTTTTTTTTTTTCTTTATATTAACTTTTATTGTCAGAAATAAAATGAGTGATGTTAAATCATCCTTAAGAGAGAAATTGTTAAATGCTCAAGATATAACAAAAGTAAAAGTTCGCTTTAACGATACAGATTCTATGGGTGTGGTCCACTTTAAAAATTATATGGTATATTTTGATGATGGTTTTGTAAGTTTCATGAATTCAAATAGAAATAAGCGGTACATTGAAGAAATGATCCACGAAGGACTAGCTTGCGGAGTAAAACATGTCGATATTACTTATGAAGGTTCTGCTAAGTTTGGAGATTATGTGATTGTTAAAACAACAATAAAAAACATTGGAAATACATCGTTTACATTTAACCATGAATTGTTTAAAGAATCAGATAATAGCCTTCTAGCTAGTGTGGAAGCTGTTCGATTTGTCTTAAATCTAAAAACCAACAAATTAATGAATATTATGGAATTCTTTAAATATTTTTTGAGTTAAATCCTTCTAAACCTTTTTCGCATAATTACGGGAACCAATTAACGGAAAGTGTAAATTTAAATAAAATTTGTGTTATAATTAAAGTAATTTTATAAAACTCGTTATAGGAGTAAACAATCGTGTTTTTTCAAGCCTTTTCAATACCTAAAAGAAATCATACTTTTTCTCGTATTAATTCAACCAATAATTTTTTATATAAAAGGGTATTTTAATAAAGATAATTCAGCTGAAAAAATGAGTTTTTATTAAAATTTAGAGCTTTTTTTAATAAGTTTAGTGTGATATTATGGTGCTTGAAAAAATAGAGAAAAAAGGTTATGAAATCGCCGCAGAAATCGAACGTCGGAAGTCCACAGAAGAAAAGATGCAAGAAGAATTAAAATACGAGAAACGACATCAAGACTGGACTTATAAAATTATGAAATTCAATCCTATTGACCCTCTTAATGACTTATATAGGTACATAATTAGACGATTAGACTTAAAACAAATAGAAGGAAGGCTTCAATGGTGGGCTGCTTATGTTTATATCAAATGGGCGGTTCGAACATTCTGGAATTTTAAAACAGAATATCCGAAGGAGAACATGTTTCCAGAGTGGGGTCCAGGCATTCTTGTTGGCAATCATGAAAGCCATTTAGATCCATTTTTCTATGGGGCGGCTTGTCATAGAAGGATTCGCTACATGAGCAAATTAGACAATTTTAAGACACCAATTGTAAAAACTCTCTTTCATAATCTAGGGGCATTTAAAGTAGATCGTGAAACTCCCGAACGAGGATGGAATAAAGCTAAAGAGATTATCCGCGGAGGAGAGTGGGTTGGAATATTTCCAGAGGGTACTCGTAGTTATGATGGAGAATTAGGTGAGTTCAAAACGGGAGCAGTAAGACTCGCAATAGAGATGCAGGTTCCAATAGTACCTATGGCGGTAATTGGAAGCCGAAACGCACTTCCCAAGGGGAAATTGGTTATGAAACCGACTCAAGTTAAAGTACGTGTGGCTGATCCCATTCATTATAACGATTACGATATTAATTCAGTATCTTATGAGGATATAAGAAGATTGACGGATGAATTGAGAAATGTGGTATGGGAATTACGTGAGGGTCTTTATGGTAGGAAAGAAGAGCAAGAATTATCTATTGGTTCTCCAGAAGAAGTTCAGAAAGAATCAAAGTTTAACATAATGAGTTATTTAAAGGATCAAGCCAAAGGTGTTGTAAAACTTATAGATGACGCGTGGTATGCTTTTTTAAGGAGTTTAGAAGAATTTGGAGTTCGAGAGCAATTCCAGAGATCTGTTCAATGTTTCTCAGGCGATCTCGTCTGCGGTTGGTCTGATATAATGATGCCATATAGAGCAATTGATTTTGATAAATATATTCCTGCTGAAGGTCCAGCTCTTATTTGTCCAAGTCATAATTCCGAATGGGATGTTCTAATTCTAGCAGCAAGTATTATACATCACCCTCCTAGACGTGTTGCTTACCAGATGGCAAAACAATCTCTTTTTAAAATTCCTCTTGTTAATGCATGGGTTAGAGATCACCATGCGTTCCCATTAAAACGCGGAATGCACGATGTCGAATCATTTGAATATGCAAGAAAACTTCTTGAAGAAGGGAAAGTTGTTATTACATATCCAGAGGGTACAACTAATACAGGGAATGGTCAACTATTAGAGGGACATACGGGACCAATGCGATTAGCAATCCAAACAAAAGCCCCGATAATCCCTATAGGGATAACTGGCACCGAATCAACTTATCCCAAGCATGCGAAGATGTTAAGTTTCTACAAGGGTCAAATTTTAAGGGCAGGTGAACCTTTTATGGAGCACAAACAATATTGGGATAAACCTATGCCGGATTATGATGAACTCAGAAGATTAACAGCTAACATGATGGATCGAATAAAGGAATTACTATTTTACGATGTTCCTGATGTTTAGGAATCTAAACCAAAAAAAAATTTTTTAACCTCTTAATTTTTTATTAAAAGATTTAGGAATTCACACTAACTAAATTTCATCAGGATATTTAATTTCTTCTTTCCTAAAAAACAAATAAAGTATATAAATTAACAAATCTTAAAACCTAATAATTTAAGGATGATTTAATAAATGTCAACTGTAAAAATATTTTCTTGGCGTTGGCAGTGTTGGTGGCGTGTGTGAACGCCTAATTCAATTGTTTAAATTAATTCTTAGATTTTCTGATTTGTAATCACTATCGCTTTCATTTTGTATTTTAATGAAAATCCAATGACTTAAAACATCTTTTAAGATTATCAGAAATTCTAAGATATTATGAACTATAAAATCAATTAGATTAGACTATTAAAATTGAATGAAAACAAAAGTAGATTTAAAATGTCTGAGGAAAACATAATTAACGGATTAAAGAAATTAAGTAAAAGAGAATCCCTTTCTATAAAAGAAGCAGAAGATGTTATGAGAGAAATAATGTCTGGAAAAGTGACTGATGCTCAGTTGGGTGCACTTTTAATGGGTTTACAGATGAAAAGAGAAACTTACGAAGAAATTACTGGTTTTGCACGAATTATGAGAGAGTTTGCGACTTGTATTGAACCCCAAATAATTGGAGAATTATTAGATACATGTGGTACAGGAGGAGATAAAATTAAAACATTTAATATAAGCACAATTTCTGCTTTAGTGGTTGCAGGTTCTGGAGTACCCATCGCTAAACATGGTAATCGTGCTGTAACTAGCAATTGTGGAAGTGCGGATCTATTAGAAGGTTTAGGAGTAAATATTAATTTAGAACCAGAGAATGTCAAAAATTGTATTGAACAAGTAGGGTTTGGATTCATGTTCGCACCTTTATTTCATCCAGCTATGAAATATGCGATGCCAACTAGACGTGAAATCAAGACAAGAACAGTATTTAATATTCTTGGTCCCCTTACAAATCCTGCAAATGCCAAATATCATATATTAGGTGTGTTTAATAAAGATTTAGCACCAATAATGGCAAAAGTATTACAGAATCTAGAAGCAAAACACGTGTATACCGTTTATAATTCATGTGGGATTGATGAACTAGCACCAGTTGGAATAAATTATATAACGGAATATAATAATGGCACTCTTGAAAGTTATGCAATTACAAATAAAGATTTTCACCTTCCTGATTGTACAATAAATGATCTTTTAGCAGGGAGCCTTGAAGAAAATCTGGAAATTGCTAGAAAAATCCTTAAGAATGAAGATAATGGAGCAAAATACAATACTGTTTTAATGAATGCCGCTTTAGCGTTAAAAAGTGCAAATATAACAAATGATTTCATAGAAGGTGTTTCAATTGCTAAAGACTCTATCGAATCTGGAAAAGCTTTGGGCACTCTTAAGGAACTTATTCAAGTTTCGAGCGGAAAAAATTATAACTCACTAAAATTAGAAAAATAATGTCAAATATATTATTTGAAATTCTTGAAAGTCGCAAGAAATCGTTAGAGCAACAATTTAAGAAATTGAATGCTCTTGATAAAAAATCAAAAGACCAAAATCGGGGATCGTTAAGTAGTGCTATTAAAGTAAACAATGGGATCTCGATTATATCAGAAATTAAACCAGCATCTCCAACGCTAGGAGAAATTAGGAACGAAATTAATATACCTGAGCTTGTACATATAATGGAGGAATCTGGAGTCATTGGGCTTAGTATCCTTACCGAACCGAAATATTTTAGTGGTTCATTTTCAAATCTTTATCTAGCGTCAGAAGAAAGTAATCTCCCGTGCTTAATGAAAGATTTTGTCTTTTGCGATACCCAATTTAAGATAGCTCAAGACTTGGGTGCCACAAATATCTTACTTATCAATCTTCTTGGAAACCTTGAAGAAATGCTAGAGTTAGCGCAAGAATTCAATTTGGAACCATTAATTGAAATACATAATATTGAAGAGATCAAAGATATTGAGCACTTAAAAGAGATTGGAATGAAACTTAATTTGATTGGAGTAAATAATAGAAATCTCAAAACATTAGAAATTGATTTATCAGTTTCTGAAGTATTAATCCCTGAAATCAAGCGACTATTTGATGATAATATTATTGTAATTAGTGAGAGTGGAATAAATTCCCTTGAAGACATTAAATATCTTCAATCTTATGGAGCAGATGCTTTTTTAATTGGTTCTTCTATAATGAAATCTGAAAATATAAAAAAAAAAATTCTGTCATTAAGGGGGATAATATAGTGGAATTCGTAAAAATCTGTGGTTTGAAAAAATCAGAGGAAATAAAACTATGCATTGAAAAAGATGCTTTTGCTGTAGGTTTTATTTATAATGTTCCGGAATCTCCAAGAAATTTAGGAAAACAGGAACTCTTAAAACTCCTTGAAGTAGTAAACAAAAATATCTTAACTGTTATTGTTTGTAAACCTGTAAATATCTCAGAATTAATTAAGATAATGAATGATATAGAAGCAGATCTATATCAAATACACCCTCAATTTGAATTAGTTGAAATAAAGAAGCTTGATAGGAACTTAAGAATGAAAATTATTGTAGCAATAAAATTAAGCTATAAAAACAAAAATCAAATTATGACTCAAATCAATCAAATTTACGGTGATGTTTATGGAATTTTATTAGATAATAGTGAAGGTAGTGGAAAAGCGTTTAACTTTAACCTTATAAAACAATTTTTAAAAAAGTATAGTAAAGCAAAAATTATCCTTGCTGGTGGAATCAATATTAATAATGTTGAAAAGGTTTATAGGGAATTAAATCCGTACGGAATAGATGTAAGTAGTGCTTTGGAATCTGAGAAAGGTATAAAGGATCTTAAAAAATTAGAAGATTTTTTGATTAAAATAGAAGAAATAAATAATTACTCAAGAGTATGATAAAAATGGATTATATAGATAAATATCCTGATGAACAGGGCAAGTTTGGTGAATTCGGAGGCATTTTTGCACCCGAAATTCTCATGCCAGCACTTCAAGAATTAACAGAAGCTTGTCATAAATATCTACCTAATGAGTCATTTCAAAATGAATATTATCAAATTCTTAAAGATTACAGTGGTAGACCTACACCCTTATATTACGCAGCTAGATTGAGTGAATATATTGGATGTAAAGTTTATTTAAAGCGAGAAGACTTAAATCATGGAGGAGCACATAAGATAAATAACGTTATGGGTCAAGCTCTTCTGGCAAAGAAAATAGGAAAAACAAAACTTGTGGCAGAGACAGGTGCCGGACAACACGGATTTGCGACTGCTATAGCTGGAGCTTATTTTGGGATGGAAACCAAAGTTTTTATGGGTGAAATTGATATCGAGAGACAAGCCTACAATGTTTATAGGATGCAGCTTCTTGGTGCAGAAGTAATTTCTGTTAAGTCTGGATCAAAAACATTAAAAGACGCTGTAAATGAAGGGCTTCGCTATTGGATCGCTAATGTAGATGATACTCATTACTTGATGGGAAGTGTTGTTGGCCCACATCCTTATCCGCTAATAGTCAGAGAATTTCAGAGAATTATAGGTAAAGAGACAAGAAAACAAATTATAAAATTAGAGGGAAAGCTTCCAAATTATATAATTGCATGCATTGGTGGAGGAAGCAACGCAATTGGAATTATGTATGATTTTATTGATGATAAAGATGTTAAATTAATTGGAATTGAGGCAGCTGGGGAGGGTAAAGAAACTGAAAAACACTCTATTGCCTTAGGTTTAGGACGAAAAGGAGTGCTTCATGGGTCATTGATGTATTTATTACAGAATAAATATGGGAATATATTGGAAACCCATTCAATAAGTGCGGGATTAGATTATCCTGGTGTCGGTCCTGAACATTGCTTCTTAAAAGAACTTAATCGCCTCAGAGTCGGCGAGGCTACTGATGAAGAAACCCTAAAGGCATTTAATAAATTATGTTTATTAGAGGGAATTATTCCAGCTCTCGAAAGTTCTCATGCTCTAGCATATTTGGAAAAAATAAAGGATGAGTTTAATAAAGAAGACATTGTGGTTGTAAATTTGTCTGGTAGCGGTTCTAAGGATTTGGATATTTTAAAAAAACATATGGAGTTTAAGGTAAAATGATCGATTCAAACAGAATTTTAAAGTTATTTAAAGATGAAAAGCGGAAGGATGAGAAATATTTTATGCCCTTTTTAGTTGCGGGTGACCCAAATATTGACGAATTTAAAGTTCTTGTTGAAAAAATCGAACCATATTCAGATATTATTGAAATAGGGCTACCATTCAGTGATCCTATAGCAGATGGACCTACAATTCAAGAAGCAAATGTTAGAGCGTTCAATGCAGGTATAAATACAAAAGTAGCATTACGCGCCATAAAAGATATAAGAGAAAAAACTGAAAAACCTATAGTTATTCTCACTTATTACAATATTCTAATCCAAGGAGCAGATACCGTTGAAGATTCTCTTGATATAACATTTAAAAATTTAAAAGAATGCGGTATTGATGGCATTGTAATTGGAGATTTACCTATTGAGGAAGCCAATTTAACCTTGAAGCTATGTGAAAAATATAATATTTGCTTAATTTTTCTAATTGCCCCCTCAACTACAGAAGATAGATTGGAAAAAATTTTGAAGGTTGCGAGAGGATTCATATATTTAATATCAGTAATGGGAGTAACTGGAGCACGAGAAAGAGTAGCTCAAATTACAAAAGATACAATTAAAAGAATGAAGCAAAAAACAAATAAACTACTCCCTGTATTCGTTGGTTTTGGTATTTCTAAGCAGGAACATGCCACTACAATAATAGATGCCGGAGCTGATGGTATCATAATAGGGTCAGCAATAGTTAATTTAATTAAAAAAAATTTAAATAATTATGAAGAAATGGAACAAGATTTAGTGGAATTTGTATCTAGTATCAAAAAGGCTATTAAGGGGTTGAATTAAATATGGAATTTGATATTCATATAGAAAAAATAGGAGAATTGGATAATATTTTTGCATTCTATAAATTTTTGGTGAAGAAGTATGAGTTAAGAAAGCATGTATTATTAGAATCTGCTTCAGAAAATACTAAAAAAACCCTTTATAGCTTTATTGCACTAGAACCCGATTTCATGTTGGAAATCAACGAAAATAGATATAAAATTTATGACATTTCTACTGCAAGAGGAGAAACTATTAAGGAGTATGTAGAATCTAAAGATATTTGGCAGGAAAGACCTCATAATCCACTACCCTTTAAGGATAACGTCGAATATAATATGATTGCTCTCGATACACTGAGCTCTCTTACTCCTTATTCAAATCTTCCCTTTACAGAACTATTTCCAAGAAATATATTTTATGGAGGGATGCTTGGATATATAGGTTATGATGTGGTTGCTCCCTTCGTTGGGTACAAATCAACAAGTGATTTTCCAGATATCTTAATGGGGCTTTATACTAAAGCACTTGTATATTCACATAAATCTAATTCATTATTTTTGGTTGATAATAGCATTGATGATTATTCAAAAGATAAGAACATTAGATATCAGTTAGATCTATTTAAAAAAAACCATAAATCGAAGAGTGTTAAGGAACTTCCTTTTAATATTGAAGATATCGATGAATCTGGATTTAAATCTAATACAAGTAAGAGCGCTCATGAAAGAATGATCGAGAAAACTAAAGAGCATATTTATGCAGGTGATATAATCCAAGCAGTCATTTCTCGAAGACTATATACAGAGAGTAAAATAAACCCAATGACGATTTACGAGGTTTTAAGAGTTCAAAACCCTTCGCAATATATGTATAGCATGAATTTTGATAAAATAAGAATTATTGGAAGTAGTCCTGAGGCACTCATATCTAAAGATAAGGATGTTCTTAACACTGTTCCAATTGCTGGAACCATAAGAAGAGGTAAGACACCAGAAGAAGATTTAGAATTAGAAAGAATGTTATTAAATGATCCAAAAGAACAAGCTGAACATATAATGTTAGTCGATTTAGCTAGAAATGATCTTGCTAAAGTCTCGTATCCTGGTACAATTGATACTTTTGAGCTAATGACAATCCAAAAATATCAAAAAGTCCAACATATTGTAAGTAAAATAAGGAGTAAGACACCATTAGATGGATATGTAGTCCTTAAAAGCGTGTTCCCTGCAGGTACGCTCTCAGGTGCCCCAAAACTTAGAGCCATGGAAATAATACAAGATTTAGAAACAGAAAATCGAGGTCCTTATGGCGGTGGTGTGGGTTATTTTAGTTTCAATGGTGATATGACCTTTGCTATAGCTATTAGAACATTATTTGGAATGAAGGATAAATATTTTGCTCAAGCGGGTGGTGGTATTGTTGCAGATAGTCAACCAGATAAAGAATACATGGAAACATACAATAAATTGTATAGCGTAATAAAATCAATCAAAATAGCAGAGGTGAGAGAATAATGAACATCCTTTTTATTAATAATTATGACAGTTTTGTTTATAATTTAGTAAATTATTTCTGTCAGTTAGAACCCAAATCGAATATTTTTGTTGAAAAAAACAGTATATCTCTAGAATATGTGAAGAGCTTATCAGTGGATAAAATTGTAATTTCTCCTGGACCTGGACACCCGAAATATGACACTGGCTCTGCGATTTCAATTATAAAAGAATTTTATTCAAAAGTTCCTATACTTGGAATTTGTCTAGGGCATCAAACGATTGTTGAAGCGTTTGGAGATGATATAAGTAAAGATTATGTTGAACGAGCAAATGTAGGACCTATGCATGGTAAGATTTCTAAAATATTTCACGACCAAGAAACTATTTTTAGTAATGTTCCTAACCCGTTATTAGGGATTAGGTATCATTCTTTAGCGGCTAAACAGGAAATTTTGCCCCAATGTCTTAAAATCACGGCTACAGCTGACGATGGAGTAATTATGGCTGTTCGACACAAACAATATCCAATTGAGGGTATTCAATTCCATCCAGAGTCAATAATGATGAAACCTTTTGGAATGAAAATACTAAAAAATTTTCTAGCATTATAATGCTTTTTTTCTTATTGAAATAACAATAAATTTTAACCAAGATGTATTAACAAATATGATACTCCTCATTTGTGAGTCATTGGAGACTTAAATAAATGGAATCAAGTAAACAAGCAAGCGAGAAAAAAATAAAGGTGGGAATACCTAGAGCACTTCACTTCTACAGATATTTTCCCTTTTGGAAAAAATTACTTGAAGAATTAGAAGTTGAGATTGTTCTAAGCCCTCCAACCAACAAAAAAATAGTAGAAGAGGGTGTAACGCATGGATTTGGGGAATTGTGCATACCTGTAAAGATCTATTATGGTCAAGTGTTAAAATTAATACGAGATAATCCTGATTTAGATTATATTTTTGTCCCTAGATATGTAGCAGAAGTAAAAGAGGCATATTTTTGTCCAAAATTTTTATCCCTACCAGATATTATTAAAATTCTACCAGGAGTCCCCAAAATATTAAATTTTGAAGTAAATGTCAAGGAATTCCCAGTAGCTACTTCTGCAATTGAGTTAGGGAAGGAGTTAGGGCGAACTCAAAATCAGTCTCTAAATGCTTATAGAGAAGCTCAAAAATATTTTGATGAATATCATAGATTCCTACGAGATGGAGCATCTGTCAATCATGCTTTGAGATTTGTGGAAAGAAACAGACCTTTTACATTACCAAAAAGAAAACAAAAGGGAGATTTAAGATTTTTGCTTCTCGGTCATGCATACAATATTTTTGATACCTTTATAAATTTAGATTTTCAGAAAAAATTGCAGGATCAAGGTGTCAAAGTAATTACAATTGAAAATCTACCTGAAGAAATTTTTAAAACACCTGTTATAGTAAACAAACGTCTTAGAAATTATTGGCGGCATGAAGAAGAAATAATGCAATCTATAAGATATTTTCTTACGAGAGGTCGTGGTGAGATAGATGGCGTAATCTTTCTTATAAGCTTCGCTTGTGGTCCTGATAGCCTTATATCCGAATTGATTATGCGAGATATGAAAGTTGTAGGCCTTCCTTTCTTAGAAATTACAATGGATGAACATTCGGGTGAAGCAGGATTACTTACGCGTGTAGAATCGTTTGTAGAGATGGTTCGGAGGAAGAAAAAAAAACTGGCAATGGATTCCCAAAAAAAAACCATAGCAATTTAAGCTATTGTAAATACCATGCTATTCCTTCTAAATAAATTTAAAATGAAAGTAATACGAATATTGCTATCTCATTGATTACTAAATATAAAATTGACAAAAAGAGATTAGCTATGAATCTCTAATTTAGAGAGTAATTATGATAGAACTAAAAAACCTATTTAGCCCTGGAAAAATTAGAAATGTTCATACTAAAAATAGAATCGTCAGATCCGCAACGTGGATGGCAAAAGCAACAGCCGAGGGTTATGTAACGGAAGGTTTGATTAAAGTATTTAGGGATTTAGCTGAAGGAGGAACAGGTCTAATTATTTCAGGATATCTTGCTGTAGATCCATTGGGAGCAGCTACCCAAAAAATGGCTTGTCTGTACGATGATACATTTATTCCTGGGCAGAAAAAGATAGTAGACACAGTTCATGACTTTTCAGAAGTGAAAATTGCTGCTCAAATTGCTCATACTGGTAATGGTCCTTTTATATTTGGAAATACCAATTTTATACCGGTTGGACCTACATCGATGATCAACTTAAGACTTAAAAAGCCATGCCATGAGTTAACTACCGAGGAAGTAAGAGATATTATTAAAAAATTTGTAAACACAGGGAGGAGAGCTTACGAATGTGGCTATGATATGGTGCAAATTCATAGTTCTCATGGGTATCTACTAAGTGATTTTGTATCTCCTTTTACGAATAAACGTAGTGACGAATACGGGGGGAACACTAAAAATAGAACTAGGATATTGGTTGACATTTTTAATCAACTTAGAGAAGAAGTAGATAATAATTTCCCAATTATCATTAAGTTGAATACAAAAGATTATCTTCAGGATGGATTGACTTTAGATGAAGCAAAAGAAATTGCTAAAATCCTTATAGACACAGGTTATGATGCAATAGAACCTAGTTCTGGTCGTTATGATTTAGGATTTAGCAATAGGAAGACATATCCTTCTGTAATGATTAAATCGGAAGAAAGTCAGAATTATTTTTTACAGAATGTCTTAAAATTAAAACCTATAATGAAAGATCACTCAATTATTCTTCAAGGTGGAGTCAGAAATCCATTGATCATGGAAAGTTTTCTTAATGATAATATAACTGATTTTATAGCTTTAAGTAGACCTTTAATTTATGAACCAAATCTTCCAAATCGCTGGAAAAATGGTGATTTAACCCCCCCTCTCTGTACAAATTGTAATGGATGTATAACTGTAGCAGCTAATGATACAGCATATTGTATCGTAAAAAAGAAAGCAGATAAAAATTAAAAAAAAAAAGAAATTATATAATTAGCCTGCAGTACTTGCAGGGATTAAAAGTATGTCATCCCCATTATTTACATCATAATCCCTTAAGGTACTATTTTCATCCATAGTTACTCCCCCTGAGGATAAGTGAAAATCATTAGGATCAAGTCCATACAAATTTCCTAAGGTACTTTTAATATCTTCAACACGATTTCCATCATTCACAGTTAATTTTTCTTTTTTTTCACCGGGACCAATGGTTGACATGAAATAAAGGGTCAATTTTTTACCACCTGAAGGTGTTTTAGAGGCGGGAGTTTTAGATTTTACTGGTTCTCCTCCAACTAAATCTTCATCAAATTCATCAAAACTCATTTTATTTTACCTTTTTCTTGAAATTCTTACTTTTTTGTTAGACTTAAGAAAATAGCAGTAAGATGATATTATAAAACCCTTTGGTATGATTTTGAAGTATTTTAAGGATTTATTGTGATTATGGCAAGTATTTAGTTGTCTTAGTCAACATTTAAATTAACATATTCATTATTAAAACTTGAAATGGAAACAGAAAAATCAAATAGAATAGGTAAAATACGAAGCTTTAATCGCTTCTATACAAATTTACTTGGTCTCCTAGATAAAACCTTGCTTAAAAGCGCATATTCGTTAACTGAGGTGAGAATCATGTTTGAGATTAATCGTCTTTCACCCATAACTGCAAGTGAGCTTGTTAAATTACTTAACTTAGATCCTGCATACCTTAGTCGAATATTGAGTGGTTTTGAGAGGAAAGGGTTAATTACGAAGGAAAAATCTAAAATAGACATGCGTAAACAACATCTTTATTTGACAAATCAGGGACAAAAATTAATCGATAGGCTTCAAGAAAAAGCTAATGAACAAATCGAAAAATTACTTGTTAATCTAAGCAACACTGAACAAATTAAACTCGTCATTGCAATGCAAACTATCGAGAGAATTTTAAAAAGTAGCACAGAGGGACCTGAATTTTATAGTATACGAACTCATAAATCTGGTGATATAGGATATATAATCTATCGACATGGTGTAATATATGCTATCGAAAATCAACTTGATGAAACTTTTGAAGCTTATGTGGCCAAATATATGGCAGAATTTTTAGATAACTATAATTCAAGTAAAGAACATTTATGGGTTGTTGAAAAGGATGAAGAATTTGTTGGTTCAATTGCGATTGTTCAATTAGAAGAAAAGATTGCTCAACTGAGGTGGTTTCTTGTTGAAACAAGTGAGAGAAATAAGGGAATTGGAACAAAGTTAATTCATGAAGCTATAAATTTTTGTAAGAAAAAAGGTTATGAAAAAGTTGTTTTGGGAACTATTAGTGAACTTAAAATAGCCCGCAGGATATATGAAAAGAATGGATTTCAATTAGTCGAATCTAAAAGTCACCAGATATGGGGTCGAGATTTAACAGAAGAGAATTGGGAATTAATCTTATAAATTAGATTTAATTTTTGTTTAGGTTAAATCTCTATATATCTTTAATAGTAATACTTCTGATAGTGTGTTTTTAAGTGAAACTTTTATAAATTAACTATTGATAAAAATAACTTATTATTTGATTTTATAATTATCGAGTTAATTTATACAAAAACGCAAAATCAATTCGAACAACAATGTCAGATGATACTCTTTCGGGAATAAGTCAACGTAAAATAGAATATTACGAAGGATTAGAAATTGGAGCTGTTTCAGTTAAATGGGTTAGACGATCAACAAGTGGAGAAACTCAAAGTGAAGTTATAAGACATGAAGGATCTCCTAGAGAAAAAATACAAGAAATATTTAAACGTTATAATATTGATCAAAAATCGAAGATTATAATTACAGGGCAAGCAACGTCAAGTTTTTTGGATCTTCCTTATATCTCTGAGGTAGAATGTCTAGAGAAAGCTTTATCTTATTATAACCTGAAACCAGATATTCTTCTTTCACTTGGAGGCGAAACCTTTAGTGTATATCCGATGAAAAATGGGATAATAAAGAATATTATCTCCACTTCGAAATGTGCTGCGGGAACTGGGGAATTTCTTGTCCAACAACTCCAACGGATGGGTTTATCAATTGAAGCAGGAATTAAAGCTAGTAAGACTGGGAATTTCACTCAATTAGCAACAAGATGTTCCGTTCATTGTAAATCGGATGCAACTCATAAGCTCAATAAAGGTGAATGTAAACCTGAAGATATTGTGAAAACTTTAATCTATGATTTAGCAAGAAAAGTTAGTGAAATGATTGAAGCGGCTCAATGGTCAACGAAACTTATAGTTATATCAGGAGGAGTTGCTTTAAATAAGATTTTCATTGAAAATTTGTCTCATTTTCTTAAGGATTCTGAAATCAAAGTATTACCTGAAAGCCCGTATTTAGAGGTATTTGGCGCTTCATTATTTGCTTCTGAATTACAAAATTCTGCAACACTATATAATGATCGGTTCAAATATTCTAAAATTGAGTTCCCCACTCACAAACCACTTAGAAATGCAGAATCTCTATTGGACTATCGAGTAGAATTAAATGACAAATTCGAAGTAAAAAATAAAGGTAAATATATATTGGGTGTAGATGCTGGTTCAACAACTACTAAAGCTGTATTATTTAATAGTGAAGATGGTTCAATAGGAGCAAGTGTTTATCTAAGAACATTAGGAAATCCTATTTTGGCAACTAAACAATGTATTATTGAACTTTTAGAACAAGTAGGAGAAAAATCAATAAAGATTATTCAGAGTGGGGTAACTGGATCTGCTAGGGAGATGGTATCCGTTTATTTAGAAAATTGTCGAAGTTTTAATGAAATTTTAGCTCATGCTAGAGCAGCTACAGAAGAAGTTTCGGATGTTGATACAGTATTTGAGATTGGAGGACAGGACTCAAAATTTATATCATTTTTAAAGGGAGTTCCAATTGATTATGCCATGAATGAGGGTTGTTCTGCAGGAACGGGAAGTTTCCTTGAAGAATCAGCCTCAGTAGATATGGGTATAGCTGTGGAAAAGATTAGTAGTATAGCAGAAAAAAGTAATCATCCTATAGCATTTGGAGAACGATGTGCTGCTTTTATCAATACTGATCTAAGGAATGCTCTTCAACAAGGAGCAAATCCAGATGATGTTGTTGCAGGATTAGTCTATTCTATTGCTGATAATTACATTTCTCGGATTGTTGGACCTCGTCAGATAGGGGAAAATCTTCTTTTTCTAGGGGGTGTAGCTCTTAACAGATCAGTTGCATTAGCGATAGCCGCTCGTTCTCAACGAAAAGTTATAGTTCCCGCACATCCCGAACTTATGGGTGCTGTCGGGACAGCACTTATGACACAAGATCTTCTCACAAGGAATATTATCAATGAGAAAAATTACCAATTAAAAGAATTATTAAAAGGGGATATACAAATTAAAAATATGTTCAGATGTAAAGCATGTGATAATAATTGTGAGATTCAAAACATTTTAATAAGAGGAAAAGTTTATCCTTTCGGAGGATTGTGTTCAAAATACAGGTTATTAAGACAAAAGAATATAAAAGTAAAAGAAGGACAAGATCTAATTGAATTAAGAAATAATTTGGTTTTTAATGAATTTGGCGCTATTTCTATAAAGAATCCACGAGGTACAATTGGAATCCCAATGGGTTTGACCTCTCATATTCTTTTCCCACTGTATACAAAATTCATCAACGAGCTAGGATATGACGTTGTTTTATCAAATCCCTCAAAAATAGGCAACACAAAAACAAAAGCACCAATTTGTTATCCTTGTGAGTTAGTTCATGGAGCTGTAAGTGATCTAATAGATCGCGAGGTAGATTATATATTTTTACCTCATGTTATTGAATTGGAAATACCAAAAGGATATATTCATGCTTATACCTGTCCATCAACAACCACCATTCCAGATATAATTCGAGCTGCTTTTGAAATTTCAAGTAAAAAAATACTATCTCCTCATATTGGACTTTCGGAACACCTTATAGAAACAACTTTAAAGGAATTTGGAAGAATTGCAGTAGTACTGGGTTTAGAAGAGAAAATTGGTCTAAATGCGGGATTAGTTGCTTTATCACACTACAGAATGTTTAGAGAAATTTATAACGAATTTGGTAAAAAGAAATTGAAGGAATTGCTAAAAAAGCCTTCAGTAATTATTGCTGGAAGACCATATGTTGTATACCCCACAGATGTCAATATAGCATTACCCCGTAAAATTGTAAGTCGAGGATATAATGCAATTCCTTCAGATCTGCTTCCTTTATTAGATAATGAATCAGCTCATCTAAGAAATGCATGGAGTTTTACTCAAGAAATTGATAATGCTGTTGAATATGTCAAACGATATCCCAATTTATATATTTGTTTTGTATCTTGCTTTTCTTGTGGACCTGATGGAACTATGTATCATCAATTTCGACAAAAACTTGAAGGTCATACATTTTGTTATCTTGAGATAGATTCTCATACTGCACATGCTGGTTTTGAGACCAGAGTTGGCGCTTTTCTTGATATTATAGAAGAACGTCATCGAAAGAAAGATAAAAATATAAAAAAACAAATAACTCAAAGTATCACAGTTTAATAATGATTGAAATAGAACAAAATGAGAATAGTACCATTAATAAAATTAAAAAAAACAAACAGGCCAGAATTTCAGATAATTATAAACATATTATTGATAGTGATGACCAAAAAGTTGAATTTGATGATCCAAGGATCGTATATGTAAACCCAGAGCCACGTAATCCATATGGTCGACGTTTAGTTATCAATCTTTTTGAAAAATATGGTCGAAGAATTAGAATTTGTGGTGATACAGATAGTTCTATTTTACAATATGCAAAAAAAATATGCTCTGGTAGAGAGTGCCTTGCTAGTGTAGCTATAGCTGGTGCGGTATTAAAAGACATTTCTGAATATAGAAAAGAAAATGAGATTACAATTTATAGAACACCAATTGATAATCACGGTCCTTGCCAGAATGGAGCTTGGCCTGCTTTATGGGATACTTTTTCAAAACGATTAAATTTGAAGAATGTAATCTTTTGTGCTTTTCCTAAATTTACAAATGGTTATTTAGGGTTAAATCGAGATCTACTTGCGTGGGAAAATCTTTACTTCATACTCGGTCAATATTTAATCGAAGCTCGAAATGCTTTACAATGTGTTGCTGAAAATAAAGACACTGCTTTGGAGAAATTTGAAGAAATTACAGATGAATTTATAACCAATGTAAAAGAAGAAAAGAAAACACTAAACACAGGATTAATAAAATGGGCAAGAGACGTCTCAAAAATACCCCTGAAAGCTACCGTTGAAGAGACTCCAAAAGTATTAATTTTTGGGGGCTTAAACCTAATGTTTGATCATTATCCTGTAGAAGAATTTTTTCTTGAGAAGGGAATAATCCCAAAAGTAGTGGATATTGTTGAAACAATGAGTTTAATATTAGCAGAAAGTTCAATAAGATATGGATTTAAAAAAGGATATATTAAGCCGAAAGAGCAATATAATAAAAGGTTATATAATGCTGAGAATTTGAACAAAAATGATCAAAAAGAGGTTACTAGAGCAAATAGGAATAGAAGTGCTTTAAACTTTTTAAACTCACAATGTAAAACTTTTAGGAAACAAATGAAAAAATCGGGACTATTATTCGATCCTTATATCGAATTTATTGATCTATTTGAAAAAGGTAGCCAATATGTTTCTGCAAACAGTCTTAGTGAAACTCCAATAATCACTGGCCGATTTTTGCATTCGATTGAAGAAAATGTTTACGATGGGCTTGTTAATATGGGTACATTTAATTGTCAACCAGCGATGAACTCACAAGCTATTATACGGCCTCTAGCCAATAAAAGCGACATTCCTTATGCAGCAATTGACTGCGAAGGTCCATGGATTTCAACAAATCAGCAAAGACTTCTTGAGACAATTGCTATTCAAGCTAAACGAGTACGTATAAAAAAGAATCAATTAGCTTCAAATTAGCTTGTTTTTCTCTTTATATTTCCTTGTAGCCAACCAATTTTTTTTGTTTTGACATTATCGAATTTTGGCACATAAGGTTTTAAATCCAATATCGGTGTTCTGTCAAGAATATCCACATTTTTAACAAAAATTATATTTTCTCTTTGATCTATTATTTCGAGAATCGAAAGTCCTATTGGATTAGGTCGAAAAGGGGTACGGATAGCAAAAACTCCTTTTTCTTCATCGACTAGAAATGGTTTAGATTGAAGGGGGACTGGTTGTTTTACCATATCGAAATAATATAAACAATAAAGATGTGAAAAACCAGAGAGATCTTTTAAACCCGCAGTATATTCATTAAAAATCTCGATGGTTCCCTTAGCATTTGATAACGAAAATTGGATTGGTATGCCTTTTAAATTCTTAAATGATGTATGAATTATGCCGATAGGTTTAAAACATATTTTTTCTGGGAATTTCCTATCTTTAAATTCAATTAATTCTCTCTTTAATATATCCATGATACAATAGTAGCTTTATTTAATAGGATAAGTGGTATAAAAATAAAAAATATAAAAGTCAAACCTTTTATATCACTTTATCATATTATTTAACCGATCTAATTTTATTATCGAAAACCAATTTTTCAATCAAAAAATTTCTTTAAATGAGCGCCGAGGAGGGGCGCAATGATAAAAGTACCCAAAGAAAAAAGAGTTTAAATAAAATGAGAAAAAATACAAAACTTATTAGTATAACCTTACTTTGTGTTTTTTGCGGATTCCTTATTATTACAATCCCGTCTGTAAGAGCTAAACCAGATGAACCAATATTTCTAGAAGAAATGGTACCAATGCGAGATGGGGTGAGTTTATATACAAGAATTTTCCTTCCAGGATCTGGAAAATATCCAGCAATCATTACAAGAACTCCCTATGGAATCGGAGGTCCTGGAGAACCTCCCGATCCAACAGATTTAACACAATGGCCAGATGATATACAGCATGGTTATGCATATGTTACTCAAGACACCAGGGGTAGATATTTGTCAGAAGGTAAAGATCGTCTCTTTTATGATGACGGACCTGATGGATATGATACAATCGAATGGGTTGCTTCTCAATCTTGGTGTAACGGAAAAGTTGGTATTCATGGTGGATCAGCTTCAGGTATAACTACATATCTAGCTGCAGGTGAGAATCCACCTCATTTGGTTTCAGCATTATCATACGTTGCAAGTGCTAATCTTTATAACGACCTTACTTTTGACGGTGGAGCTTATCGACAGGATGCTCTAATTTGGACATATTCACAGACTCTGCAAGGGCTATCTAATTCACATCTTGCTACAATCCCTGACCCGTGGAATATTCCAGCATATTTAGGGAGTGTGTATACTAGTCTCATGGATTTGATCTCACATGTGACTTTAGCACCAGGGGCTACTCCTCTAGATTCTGCAACATGGACAAATCTTCCTTTGAATGGGGGAGATCCTAGCTTTAGTGCCTTACAGCCATTTGGTGATGAAATATTATCTCATCCAAATGAAGATGAGTTTCGAAATAAAATTAATGTTCAAGACACTATAGATATTCCTATGATCCACGTAGCGGGTTGGTATGACTTTTTCTCTAGACCATCAATAGATGCGTTTGTAGCTTTACAAGACAAGGGAAACCAGAAACTGTATGTAGCGCCGGGAACTCATGGAGGATTAGGATTTCCTTCAGAACTTTATTATAGTATGTACTATGACTGGTTTGATTATTGGTTAAAAGGTGAAGATACAGGAATAATGGATGAGCCTTCCGTATATTACTATGTTCATGGTCTAGATGAGTGGAAATGGGCAGACCAGTGGCCATTAGGAGGAGTAGAATATACTAATTATTACCTACATGAGGGAGGTATTCTTAGTACACAATTTTCTTCTGATGGTGAATTATCGGAAAGTTATCTTTATGATCCAATGAATCCAGTATTAACCTGGGGCGGAAGAAATCTTGGACTACCAGCGGGTTCGTTTGATCAGAGACCGGTAGAAATGGGGAGAAAAGATGTGCTCATCTACACTAGTGAAGAATTAGAAGAAAATCTTGAAATTTCTGGGCCACTTAAGGTAGTTTTAAGTGCTTCATCAAACTGTACTGACACGGATTTTACAGCTAAATTGATAGATGTTCATCCTGATGGAAGTGCTATGTTAGTAGGTGACGGTATTCTAAGAGCAAGATTTCGAGAATCGATGAGTGATCCTATTTTAATGACACCTGGGGAAATTTATAATTTTGAAATTAATTTAGGTGATATGAGTCATGTATTTTTAGCAGGACACCGCATACAAGTTGATATTTCTAGCAGTAACTTTCCTAAACATGATCGCAACCTTAATACAGGAGGAGATTTATATACTGAGACAGAAGAAGATATTCAAATAGCCCTTAACACTATATTTCATGACGACAATTTCTTTTCATATATAATACTCCCTGTTGTAGAACCTAAGACGAATATATTCGATGGATATGCCAAGATTAAAAAATGGGGTATGAGATATAATGGCCCAGCTGAGATGCATATATATGATAATGGTATTTACTTGAATTTTGAAGGTCAATGGTTGAAATGGGATATATGTAGACATTGGAAAACAAAACATACGGAGATCTATATTTGTAGAGGGGAACTTGGATCATTGATTGTGATCAAAAAAGGATCAAGAATTATCGCAACAGGTCGTAAAGTTATCTTTAAAACTCCATGGTGTAAATTTTGTTAATATATATAATCCAAAAAAAATATTTTTTTTTTATTTCTGAAAGTAACTTTAGATAAATGGATAAAAATATTTAATAAGAAAATCTTTTGCTACCACTTTATTTTTATCATAATCGTGCTTTAATTTGGAAAAATCGTAAGGAATATTTTTGAAATTAACATTCAAGTTATCATCATCAATCTCTAACAAACAAAAAGATGCTCTTGGTTTCCAATTGATGCTAATCGAGCCGGGATTTATAATTTTCTTACCTTTCCAATCAATATATAATTGCAAATGAGAATGGCCAACCAATATAATGTCAACATTTTCAGGATAATCTTTTACAAATTCTTCAAGAGACTTACCTTGATAGATTAAAAGATTGTCCATAATTGTCCTGTTTGGATCATCATAAGGATATGAATGAAGCATTAGCAATTTGTTTCCATTTATATCAAGATATTTTAAAGAAGCCATCTTCTTTATTACTTCAACTAAATCTTTGCCAAGTTGGCTAGCAATCCATTCGTGATGAGGTGAAGAAGGTCTACGCCATTCACTTTTTCGTTTTCCCAACATTATCATTTCATTATTTCCAAGTATATTCTCAAATCTTTTATCATTGAAAATAATATGAGCTACTTCATTAGGATGTGGACCAATTGAGACAAAGTCCCCTAAATTTAATATCTTCTCTGCCTGAAAATGTTCTTCATTATATTGAAGAAAACTCTCTAAAGCATATTTATTTGCATGAATGTCAGCTATTACAGCTAGTTTAGTTGTTTCTGTCAACTGATATCATCTTAAAATTTAATAATAGTGAAAAAGAATTTTACTTTTTTAATCTAATTTTTTTAGAATATTTAAAAGGAGTTTCCATGTATTCTCAACAGAATTTACTCGCAAACGCTCATTGGGTGAGTGTACGTCTACTGTTGTGGGACCCATTGCTATTGCTTCCATATTGGGATTTAGATTTATTAAGAGTGTACACTCTAAACCTCCCTGTATCAATATTATTATTGGATCTGTTTTAAATAATTCTTTATGGGCACTTTTTGCTATATTTAGAAGTTTAGAGTCAAATTTGGGTTCCCATGGAGGATAACTTCCTGTTATTGTAGTTTCCATTTCAAGACCAGACATTTTTAATAATGTTAAAACTTGCTCATAAGTGCTTGTATTAAAATATTTATTAAAACTTCTATGAAGCATTCGTATTCTAATGTGTTCACTTTCTGTTTTTAATATCCCTATATTAGTTGAGGCAAATGCATATGCTTTAATCTTTGGATGAATAGATAGAGGACCACTTGGAAGAATAAATAATAAATCAAGTAATTTTCCTTGGATTTTTCTCGAAAATACAGTATCCACATTTTGATCTTCTAGTTCTTCAATTGATATTTTCATATCCTTCTCAATTCCATTGTAGTTAGTCTTTATTTCGGTAAAGGAATTTTGGACTGTAGATTTTATTTCAAACAACTCATCTTCCTTTGCAAAAATTAACGCATATGATTCTCGCGTTATAGCATTTGCAGCTAATCCTCCATTGATGGAATTGATATAGATCAAGTGATTTTGGTGTAATTTCCACAAAATATGACATAATAATTTATTCGCGCTTGCTCTTCCACGATTGATATCTCCTCCAGAATGACCTCCAATTAAACCACTCAAGGATAATTTAAAAAGCGTAAGTTTACCTTTATGCTTATCAACAGGAACTGGTTTTGTTTTAATATCTGCAATGAATCCAATACCTCCCGTGCAGCCATTTGTAATCATCCCTTCTCCTCCAGAATCGAGGTTGATAATCATATTTCCATCAACCAAGTTTTTGTCAATTCCTTTTGCACCACCGAGATTGAATTCCTCGAGAACAGTAAACAAAAGTGTTAAACTCAATGATTCAAAATTCAACGTTCCTTCGTGTAAATTTTTCATAATAGCGAGATTAAAACATATTCCATTTCCATCATCAGCTCCAAGAGTTGTACCCTCAGCAGTTAACCACTTATCGTTCCCAATTTCTATAATCTTTAATTTCAATGGATCTTTTGAGAAATCGTGAATTACATCATCATTCTTCTCACAAACCATATCCATATGACATTGTAAGATTAATTTTTCTTTTTCAGTTGATTTTGCAGGAATATTAATTGCCAGATTACCAATCTTATCTATTTTAGTTTTAAACCCGAACTTCTTCCCTTCTTCCTCGATGAAATTTCTAATTTTTTCTTCAAATCTAGAGCAACGAGGGATTTTCGAAATTTTCTCGAAATAATCCCAAAATTCTTCAGGTTCTCCTAATTCTTTTAAATTTGACATTTTAATCACTAAACACTAGAGATAATCTAGTTGATTTATATAAATTGTATACTAATAACACTAGATATAATTTAACTTATAATTATTTAAAAATTTAAAAATAGGAGTAAAATTTATGAGTCAAGTTGGATATCGAGTTGTAGGAACCATTAAAGAGGTAAAAGGGAGTTGTAATGCCGGCCATAAAGTAGGAGATAAAATAGAATTGAGTGGTCATAGTGCTGGCGGATTGTGTGGATTCCTTTATCATGATATATTCCCTTATATAATAATGCTTCAATTTGGGGGATCATTTCCTAAAACATGGGGAGGGGATCCAGACATTGTTAACCTCGAATGTATGGATAAATACAATTTAGTAAAAATTGAATTAAAAAGAATTAAAGATGAATGAGGATCTGAAGATATGCCATTTTTTACTAATGATGATGTGAGAATTTACTATGAAATAGAAGGAGAGGGTCCTCCCGTATTGTTAATCCATGGTTTTGCATCAAGTATGGATCTCAATTGGAAACAGACAGGTTGGGTAAAAGCTCTAAAAGACAATTATCAAATTATTCTTATAGATTGTCGAGGTCATGGAAAAAGTGATAAACCTTATAATAAAGCATCTTATGGTCAAAAAATGCAAGATGATGCCGTAAAGTTATTAGAACACCTTTCTATTGAGAAAGCTAACGTATTTGGATATTCTATGGGTGCACTTATTACATATCGATTATTGTTAAAAAAACCAAAGATCTTTATTTCTGCCATCCTTGGAGGTTTTGTTTTAAACTTAAGAGAGGATGAAAAAGCAAGAAACGATTTTAGAAAAGGTATAAAAAGAAGAATCGAAGCGTTTAAAGTGGATAATATTGAACTAGTGAAGGATCCTATGGCACGTCAATTTCGTCAATATGCAGAAATGCGAGGGAATGATTTAGCTGCTTTAGCTGCTGTGGAAGGTGGAACTCTAGAACAATTTGAAACTGCAGCTTCTTCTGACCAGATTAAAGAAGTTCTGAAAAAATTAGATGTTCCTGTATTGACAGTTGTAGGATCAAACGAAACTATACCAGGAAATAAAACCTTAGTAGCTCAATTAGTTCCTGATGCATGTCATTTTCAAATCCAAGGGAAAGATCATTTAACCGTTGTGCCTGATCCGAAATTTCACATGGTTGTTAAGGCATTCTTAAACTATATGAATAAAATTTAAATTATTTTTTATATCAATAACCTTCCTAAGAACAGTACGATCTTTCTAGAAGAAAAAGATCTAATCGTGAAGCAATTCTTTCAAAATCTCTTCTTTTTTATAAATCCATTGTTTTAAGGTTAGAAGATTACTTTTTTCATGAAAAATTACAAAATATCCAATATTTTTCATAATTTGTTTAAAAAATAGAGTAGAGGTATCATAATTTATTATTAGATCTTTTAACAATCTCTCAGTCGCAAGGTTATTCAATGGTTCGATTATTTCATATAATCGTGCAGATATCTGCTTAAGGTTAGAATCATCATCAGAGGTATAGATTAGGGGTAAGCCTTTTAATCGTCCTCCAATTCCAACTATAGCAATCATTTCAGCATCTACTTTTTTCTTAAGTTTTTGCATTTCCAATTCAATTTCCTGGATACCTTTTACTTCTTTTTTACCGAAAATTTTTGATAAAAATCCCATTTTTGATTACCTTATCCATATAATTTAATTATTTACCCCAATTTTGCAATATTTTCTGAAGTTTCTTCTACTAAGTATGTAGCCATCCCAATTGGGGTATTTCTTCTTATGAGTGCAGAAAGTACAAAATTATCATTAACTTTATGTAAAATTAAGGTTCGTTGTTCGTAAGAGAGAATAATTTGATCCAATACATATTGTTGAGACTTCCAAAATGCATCAATCATTCTTAAGCATAGATCTAAGAATTCTTTATTCCATTCCTTAGTTAAGGGGACTCCTGAGCTTGTTATTAAATCACAATCTAAGATTTCTGCATTTGAGCGAAAATTATCTAAAATATCTCTATATTGTTTTCTTAAATCTTCCTCAATATCAATATCATAATATTCAGCTATAATTTTATCAACTATCTCCCCCAATCCCTTAAAATCTTCCAAACACCAGGAAGGATCTTTTAATACATCTTTATACTGTGTATAAATATTATCTTTTAATTCAAGCAATTTCTCTTGAATATTTATAATACTATCAGATTTTTCATAAAATGCCACTATAATGAAATCTTTTGTGAGTTCAAATGAAATTCTGTATGGTCCTAATTCAATATCTTGAATTTCAGTGCCAAAAGTTTTCTGAGTAAAATCAAACGTTGCAGAAATAAATCCACTTGTTAAAGTTTCATCCCATTTTGTAGGACCGTATGATCGGCTACATATATTCTCTCCAGTTCTCTTTAAAATCAAAATCGCAAGAATCATTGTTGTATTAAATGTGAAATTTAAAATAAAAAAATACTTTAATAAAAACTTAAAGTTATAATCTAAAAAATTTATAGTTTAAACCTTAATAAGAAAACTACAATCGCAGTTATCGACTGCTCTTAGTTTTAAACTCTTAAACTCAATATTTTCTAATGCATGCTTAACAGCAGTCTCAATTAATCCTTCTGTGTAGGTACAATAAAACTTATTCGAAATCCTAATTCCTGCCCTTTTGAATGGACAATCTTTAATTGTAACTATTAATTCATTTCCATCTACCTTGATTTCAGTGGCCCCAGTTCCTACTGCAGGATCAATAATATCATGAGTTAGCTTTTCAGCAAATAACTCAGGAGTCCATTTATCAATATTATATATTTCTTTCAATCTTTTTTCAACAGCTTCTCCTTGACGTTCGCCTATTAACCTAAAAATTGTCTGTATCGTTTCTGGTCCCATTACATTATTAAACTCATCCATAGCCATACTAAACATCGATGATATAAACTTTAATTGTTTTAATCTTTGCTTTAGTCTTTCACTCAAGATTTCTCACTCCTCCAGTTTAAATATGTCATTTATTTTTTTACTAGTATCTTCCATTTCTAATGTAATTAATCCAATATTAGGTTCTTTCCTTGTTATTGCAACTAGAATAACACGCCCCGCTCCAATTAGAAACATGTTTCCTTTGTCAAGTTCCAAGTTCAAACTGACAAAATTACCGTTAAAGAGTGCTTCTGCTGATCTTTTGGATGTACCTAAAAGAGCTGCTGACATCGCCGCAATCATCCTTTCATTAGCCTCACTTGGTAATGCTGAAGCAATCACTAATCCATTTGTTCTTATTACAGCAGAACCAATTATATCAGACACTTTTCCTTCAAGTTCCTGTAAAATTTTTGTTACTTCTTCTACTTTACTCATTTCAATTTCATCCTAAAAAAATTGTTGACTAATAAATACACAATTTGCACAAAATATATTCTTAAGAACAAAGCCTTTATAGATACATGGTATTTTGCATTTTTAAATTTAAGTTGAGCAGAATTATTCTGTGTTATTAGATAAAAAATAATTCCAAGTTTTAGTCACTTTTTAATAAAAACGAATGAATGATGGGGTAAAATTTTAACAAAATAAATGATTTCCTATGCATATGTCCAAGTTTATAGAGAATATTAAAAATATCCGAGAAAGGGTTAAAAAAATACCTAGTTTAATTACTAAACGATGGGTACATATTTCCATTTTGGGTGACTCATTAGAATTTGATTTACCCCCAGTTATACAAAATCAGACATTGAAGGAATATTTAGAAAATTTGATTTTAAAAATTAATGATGTTGTTATATATGATGCAACCACATTTCCTTTTGATTACGATGTTAAATTGGATGATAAGATTTATCCTAATAAAGAAACTTTAGAAATTTATGATAAATCCTTGAAGATTGGAGATAAATTTGGATTGATTGTCCCTAATCGGCCAAATATTACTCCAGGATTTCATAAAGTGATAATTGCATCACATAAAGAGGGGGAGAAAGCCAGTTTTAATAAATATATTTCTTTAGCACCTAAAGAAACCAAGATACCTATACCTCAAATTGCCAGAGAAAATAAATTTCTTATATGTTCTTATTGTGGGAAAAGAAGTTCTGATCCAAATCAATTTATTTGTGAATATTGTGGGTCTGAATTAAAACAAAAGTGAGTTTTGATTATGTTTGGTGAAATTCATCATTTTGGATATGTATACAAAGATGGGGAAGAAGCAATAAAAAAATTCAAGGATCTTTTTAGTATTGAAGAGTTTGCTCGATTTAATTATATTGTTGTTAAAGTTGCGAGAGCTATGATTGGAAGATTGCAGATAGATATAATTGAACCTCAAGACGAAAATTCAATTTTTTATGAGTTTTTGAAGAACGGGAATGTAGGACTTCATCATATAGGTTTTCAAGTTGATGATGTTGATGAGAAAATTAAAGAATGGGATTCAAAGGGTTTTAAACAAGTGAATAAAGGTATAATTGGACCGGCAAAATTTGTATACTATGATGCTACAGACACCCTCGGTTATATTATAGAGTTTGTACAATTAAACTATAAGTAATCCTAAATTAGAGCCTTTCTATAGGAGAATTATAGGTGAATTCCCTTTATTTATTGATTTTGCCTCTACACCTAATATATATTACTGTTCCACCATAGAGTAGCACTGCTTATTAATTCAAATTCTTACTGTTAAACGAGACCCAGTAAAATTACAGCATAAATAATAGTGATAGTGTTATAAAGTCCATGTATAATTATAACTGCTATTAAGTTTTCATTACGCCAATGGTAAATTAACCCAAGCATCAAAGAAATACAAAAATAGGGCAAGAATGTTGCTATATACGAAAGGAGGAGAATTAAAGGTCTTTCATATGTAAGTAAAAATACGCCAGAAAGGTGTATCATCGAAAAAATATAAGCTGTAATAATTATTCCCCAGATTGTTCCCACTCTTCGAACTAATCCTTTTTGCATAAAACCTCTAAATAGAATTTCTTCTGTGGGTGCTACAATCAATAATATTGTTACTATAGAAAATATTAAGCTAGGTATGTCATTGGGTAGGCTAGCGACCGTTGGATCTGAAACTTCTTTCTCTAACTCAATCCCAAATACAATTTCTATAAATTGAGAGAGAGAATTCTGAATCAATAATACCATTAAAAATCCTAGTATTGCAAAACCGATTCCCATTAAAATTTCTTTTATGATTCCATTTCTAGTAAATCCTCTTGAGGTAAATCCTAGTAAAATTAGACTATTTTTAACTGTTGGTTCTTCAAGATACTTTCGTACATGTAATATTGGAAAGATTACGAAAATTATAGAAAATAGAGATATTACTGAGACAAAAGGTGAAAGCAAGGATAACTGGGTTAAAACGTTTGGATTGGACCAAATAAGTGCCAATATAATCAATAATCCTAAAAGTACGAGGTTCATTACCAAAGTAGCTATGAGTGGTAATCCTATGGAAAACTTTGGAGGCCATAGTTTGTCTTGTTTGTTAGAGATCAAGTCTTTGGTTGCTATTTTCGGTAGTTCTTCCTGAACTTCTATTTCTTGAGTATCTAATTGCTGGATTGATGCTTTAGGTTGCTGATCCAATGGAGAAATTCGTTTCAAGCCTTTAATTTTCAGGAAATACCAACTAACTCCAAGAATAACTCCTATTATAATCAATGTTCCAATAGTTCCCCCCCAAAAAATAGGGATATTACTCACTTCATAATAAAAAATTAATTTAGGAGGAAAATATCTATTATCTCCCTGTTTTGAAGCCATGCTTATGGTATTATCATCATTTGTATTGATACAAATAGACCAAATTAATGATTCAAGCAAAAGAGTACTTGGATATCCAAGCATTGCATAATCAAATCCAAATGTTAAATCAATTAAGTATGTACCCTTTTTAGTAATTTTTCTAGGCGGGAGAATGCCGATCTCTTTTGAAGGTCGGTTATTCCATGTAATATTAAATTCACTCCATTCATTCCCGGTTCTGAAAACCCTTAAAGTATTATTTGCTTCAAACGAGATGATTTTTACTTTTAAGACTGCCCTTGTGAAATTATCTGGAACACCAGTTAAATTAAATTTCAGGAAGGATTCATACCAATTTGTACCATGAGCAACTTTTAGATCGTTTTCACCACCATAATTTGTATCAGGATTGTTTTTATCGACTGTTGCATCTTCAATTGCTATAAAAGATATGGATTCTTCTAAAGCCAATACTGGTGAAAGAATGAGCATAAAATTTGATATTATTATACTTATAATCAAAAATCTTTGAATAGCCTTTCTCAATTGAGCACACCCTTAATTAAATTATTATGCTTTTAACATTTATAAATCTATATTTTGACAATTAAAAAAAGAATAAAAAATAAGTAAAAAAAAGATAAGCTTCTAGTAATTTTTTTTACTAGAAGGCTTCCCTCAGTACTCTTAGAATACTGCGGCGATAACAAGTATGATGTAATATAGTAAAGCAAACATTTTTCATACCACCTCTTTTTTTGTAATTTTAAATTAATATGATTTTTATATAGAAATTAATCCATCAAGATGTGCAATTTGTCTATTTAGCTTGTTAATAAAATGACAAACATCATAATTCTCGAAAACTTGAGTTATGACTTTTTTCTGGATAGAATGTGAATTTTGAGAGATATCTTGTATTGCATAAAGGAATTCATAATATCTTATATCCGACCTTATTTTTTCAGCCATTTTTTTTTTCACTAATATTTTTCTTTTCTTAATTTTAATTTAGATACACTTCCATTTATAGTTTATATTTCATAACTTTCCGAGAACTTCGAACTAAGTAAAAAGTGAAAAACAGGTTTTTATAGACAAAAAGAGATAATTATTATGTCTGTTAAATAGATTATAGTTTTGTATTTCAACCGTATTCTAAATACGTGAGATTATTTTGTATGCTATGTAATTTTATTAATCATAGCTGAAATTTTTAATAAGAGAATCATACTTTTGAGATTTAGTTTCAAATAGGTAATTTTTTATTTTTTGCTTTGTTATTTAAACAATAGTTTAAACAACAATCAATAATATTCATTATCTTAACCTGAATCAACAAGAAAACTAATGTTGCATGTGCAATAATCCCAACCCTGTGTTCGACATGAGCGAAGAAAAACTAGCAATACATAAAAGAAAAGTAGAAGCGATCTCTGAAATGGTTAGAAATGCGTACGATAACGCGAAGCCGGGGGAATATTTCTCTCTAAAAAAGGCGAGCGTTTCCCACATGGCTCCACAGCCGGATAACCCGATCTATAGTGACAAGCCGATAGACGTGAAGTCACTTACAGACATTATTGAGATAAACACGGATACAAGGACGTGTATTGCAGAAGCAGGGGTTACTTTTGTTAGGCTTGCAAGAGAAACCTTAAAGTATGGGCTTGTACCGCAATGTGTTTCCGAGCTCAAGGGAATCACGATAGGCGGGGCAGTAGCAGGATGTTCAGTTGAATCCATGTCTTTCAAGTATGGGGGATTTTTCGATTCCTGTGAAGAAATAGAGATTGTGACAGGAACAGGTGACATAATGTTATGCACGAAAAGTGATAACCATGAAATATTCGAGATGCTGCACGGGAGTTTCGGCACGATAGCAATCATCACGCTCCTGAAGTTCAGACTCGTTCCAGCAAAAGAGTGCGTCCGCATCGATTACATCCGTTACGATACCTTTAGAGAATACATGGAAGCTATCAAGCAACACTACAAAAAGCAGGATATTGAAATGATGGACGGGCTTATCTTCTCCGAGAATATGAACTTGCTCTGCGTTGCCAGCTTCGTTGATGAGAAAGAAGCTCCTTACAAGAGTAAATATTTCTACGATATTTATTACAAAAGTGCGATGAAAAAAAAGCGAGATTTCCTCTCCACCATAGATTATTTTTTCAGGTATGATGCAGATTGCCACTGGTCGATACGGAATGTTGCTGGAGGAATTTTTGAGA
>JBHLLU010000100.1:0-10094 GCA_048938895.1 Promethearchaeota archaeon | reverse complement strand
TCTACTCTATGAATAGCCCCAAAATGACCCTGTTTAGGAGGAACTTCCCACTCAAAAGATTTATGGTCTTTTGGGTGCCATAATTTATAACGTTCTGTGGTATCAATATTACCCCACCACCAATCTAACATTTCTGGGGTTACCCCCATTAAGGTGTGATCGACAACCAAATCTATCGTTTCGTTTTCAGGTTCTTTTGACATAATTTTTAGTCACCTTCTCAATAATTGTTTATTTTCTTAAAATATAAGTATTATAAAATGGTAGTTCTATTAATTCCATTGATAAATGAAGCCTTTGAGCATAATCTCTGGGATTAATAGCATCAGGGTGAGTAGGGTGCTCATTTTGGCGGATAATCTTTATCAAATTACTATTTGGTTCAAAAATACAAATAATCCCCGATTTCCTTAATATACGCACTGATTCCTTAAGAGCTTTATCTATATCATCAATATGATGTAGCGCACCTAAAAGAAATATAGTATCAAAAGAAGCATCTTCAAAGGGCATTTTTTCGGCATTAAAGGGTGTATAGGTAATTAAGTGATCAACTTTTGCTGTTTTAGCATATTTTAACCAATCTTTTTTGGCATATTCTGATTTATCCTCTTCAGGTTCTCCTGTAGTTACCTTAAAATCATTCAAAGCAAGAATTATTGCCATCCAGCCCATTCCTGTGCCAATGTCTAGGATATGTGCTGTTTTTTCTAATTTCAAACTTTGAATAACGGGATTGATCTCATTGAATATGAAGGCAAACTCTCCTCCTAATATATTTCTTAATTCTTCAATCTCCATTTAATTTCCTCTCCTTTTAGTATCATAAATTGTAGGAGTTATTTCTTTCTCAACATTATAATTTATAAAAGTAGATGGTAATCATATTAAATCTGATATTAAATTATAAGTGTTAAGTTATGGTTAAAGAGAAATTATCACTTAAATCGAAAATGGCTTATGGGGGGTTCGGAGCTGGTATTGGTTTACCATCCCAGATTGCTTTTACGGCTATAACTTTTTTCTATAACACAACATTGGGATTGAATGCTAAATCACTTGGGATCGCATGGCTTATTTTTTCATTTTGGAATGCCATTAACGACCCTATATTCGGTTTTATCGAAGACAATACAAAATCAGAAAAATATGGTAGAAGAATTCCTTATATCCGATTTGGAGCCCCGTTATACGGTTTAACTTTTATCTTATGTTGGATTCCTTTTCTGAACATAAATAGTCAAATAACACTTTTCTTTAATTTTATCATAGTTTTATTCATTTTTGATACATTATTTACTATTCTGGGGTTGATAAATCTCACATTACCTGCCGAAATGGCAATAACCACAAAAGAAAGAGCAAATTTATTGTTATACGGGACCATTATGAGTTCTACTTCATATATAATTGCTTTCATACTACCTTTAGTATTATTAACGGGACCTCAGGCTCCAGATGAACCACAAATCTTTATTTTTACAATGGTGATCGTGGGTATCATCGCTGCTCTAATTTTATTTTTAAGTAGCTATCACCTAAAAGAAAATAAATACACACAATTGGAAGAAACGCTTCCTATTATACAAGGAATAAGAGAAACTTTTAAAAATAAACCATTTATGGTTTATGAGGTTGCGAATTTTTCCTTTACCATAGCCCAAACTATACTTACTACTGCAATTTACTATTACGCGGATTATATGTTAAGATTGCCAGGTTTCCTAAATTCACTTCCATTGGCATTAGTGTTCCTTATGATTTTTGCTTTTTTAACAGTATTTAATAAATTACTTAGAAAGTATAATGTAAAAAGAACTTTTATTTTCGCAAATCTATTAATGGGAAGTGGGTTTCTCTTAACCTTTTTTTTCGGATGGATATTATATTCTGCATTAATTGGGTTCATAATTATTGGTGTTGGATTCTCAGGTTATTTGCTGATAAACCAGGTTCTCTTTGCTGATATTGTTGATTACGATGAAATAAGAACAGGAAAACGACGTGAAACGACCTATTCAGGAATAAACGCACTAATAACCAAACCGGGAATTTCACTCGCAAATTGGCTATTTCTTTTGATAATTGATTCTTTTAAGTTTGATCCAGACCAAACTATTCAAGATTTTCCTGCACGATTGGGAATTATGCTGGGTTTTTCACTTATTCCCTCGATTTTTATGATAATTGGTGCACTTGTTATGTTTCGTTATAGATTAGATGGTCCTCAATGGCTCGCTCAAAAAGAAGAAATTATTAAGATTCATAAAGAGAAAGAACGGGTATATTTAGAATATTTAAGAAAAAATAAAATTCGATAATATTTTATAATCTATAGATAAATAAATAAGACTTTCTAGTTCATAATCAAAAGTAAGGAGTTGTTATTGAATAAGATGACTGATTATAGTTATAAATACTTAATCATCGGGGGAGGAATGACTGCAGATGCTGCTGCTCATAGTATCCGCGAAAGCGATGCCGATGGAACTATTGGCTTGATTAGCAGTGAAATAGATCCTCCCTATGCCCGTCCACCTCTTTCTAAAGGTCTTTGGACTGGAGAAGAAGAACTTGAAGATATTGATTTGGATACAAGTGAAACATTTATTGAAATGCATCTAGGGAAGGTAGTGACTCAAATTGATAAAACTAATAAATATGTTATTGATGATAAAGGAGTAAAATACAAATATTCAAAGCTTCTAATTGCTACAGGTGGCAGCCCTAGAAAACTCCCAAAAGTTAAGGATGAAGATATAATATATTATCGGACTCTTTCAGACTATAAAAAACTCAAAGAATATGTGGATGATAGCAAGAGATTTGCCGTCATTGGAGGAAGTTTTATCGGATCAGAAATAGCAGCGGGAATTAAAATGTATAACGAAGATGCTGAAGTCACTATGATTTTTCCGGAAAGTGGAATATGTGCTTTAATCTTCCCAAAAGCGTTAAGTGATTATTTAAATGAATATTATAGAGAGAATGGTATTAGGGTATTAAATGATGAGTTAGTACTTAACATTGTAAAAGAAGGTAGAGAATTTGTAGTGGAAACAAAAAGTGGAAAAAAACTAAAGTTTGATGCGGTAATTGCGGGATTAGGCATTAAACCTAATATTGAACTCGCCAAAGCTGCAGATTTAGAAGTTGATAATGGAATAGTGGTAAATAATTACCTCCAAACGAATGATCCGGATATATATGCTGCTGGTGATGTTGCATCCTATTATAACTCATTGCTCAAAAAATACATTCGTGTAGAACATGAAGATAATGCTCTCAACATGGGAGAGATTGCAGGTCAAAACATGACAGGCGAACAAATTCCTTTTGATCATTTGTCCTATTTCTATTCAGATTTATTTGAACTAGGTTATGAAGCTATTGGTGAATTAAATCCTGAATTTGATATTATGGAAGATTGGGTAGAAGAATTTGAGGAAGGAGTCATCTATTACTTAAAGGAGGGATATGTGAAGGGAGTACTTCTATGGAATATTTGGGAAAAAACTGACGATGCTTATGATTTAATTGGTCAAACAAAATCCTTTACAGCAGAAGAATTGAAAGGAAGATTCTATTAACTTTTTTTAATAAACTCCTCCAGTTTTAATTACTTTTTTCCAATGCAGAATAAAATTGAAGTACTGGTTATTCCATGCTTTCTAACATTCTTTTTAATAGTTTCAGCTCTTTTCTTAAATTCAGAGTATTCTTTATGTTGTTTAATTTGTTCTAATTTCTTCTCAATCCCTTCTATGGTAGGTTTAATTATGTCAGGATGATACGGATCATCACAGTTAAATTTTTCTTCACATTTAAGACATTTAACGTCTCTAGTTGATTCAAAAATATCCAAATTTTTTAGTTTTAGTTGAGAAAGAAAATTTAAAATTTCATCCCGAGTATATATTGCTCGATGATATTTCCCTTCCATTCTATCAATTCTGGCTGCCATTTCGTGAACAGTTTTGTCATTTTTTTGAGCTTCTGTTTGAATACCATCACTAAACATCTCTTGGACTAGAAAATAGCCCCCATTTTTAAGAACTCGCTTCATTTCAAACAAAGTTTTATTCAAATTCTGCATATGATGTAATGAAAATGCTATATGAACTAGATTAAATGTATCATTAGGGTATTCGATCTTTTCTCCGTTCATTACCTTCAAAGTGATTTTTTTTTCTTTAAATCTTGATTTTGCTTTATTTAACAAATCTCTATCTGTATCAATCCCCACCGCAGATTCATAATCTTTCAAAAAATCGATTAGGAATTTAAGAGAATCTCCATCTCCTGTACCAATATCCAGCATTTTACCTCCAAATATTAATTTCAATTTATCAGCGATTTCAATTGCTCCAGAACTTGCTAAGTTTGGTGGTATTTCTTCCATTCTTGATTCATCTAAAAAATTTTTTCCTTTTTCTATATTTTTTTTAAAATTTTGGTCCAATAGCTGTATGAATCATCCCAAAATTCATTTTTCGAACAGGAGCTTCTTTCATTTCTGTCCATGATTTTCCATCCCATCGAAAAATCTTATTGGAATGAGGGTTAGATGACTTAATATTAATATCTTCATCTATTGTTCCTAAAAATCTCCAAAGAAAGTCTTTACTAGCACGACAGCCACCATGATGCCAGTGTCCTGGTAATTTAGGTTCAAATCGCCATGAATCGGAATCATAGTTATAAACTAAGTGCTGTTTTCTAACAGAACCTCTATAGAATTCTTTGTTTCTGTTATAATATTCAGGATTTATATTCCATCCACCTACTATATGTAATTCATTTTTCCATATATCTCCAGATCCATCTGTAGTAGGAATTGGACAAGGATTCATTACTTGCCATTCATCTGTCTTAGGATTATATCGCTGATTTAAGGCTCCTTCATAGGTATTCAGAAATTTATCTCCTGTATTCCCCGAGGAATAATAGATCCATCCATTATGATAACTAGGAAGAGGAAATGATTGTGAAAAAGGAGCATCTGAAACATCAGTTTCCCATTCATCATTTAATAGATCATACCTCCAGTTCCAATTCACACGATTAAATGTCCCTTGAATATTATCTCCCCCAAAAAGATATAAATAGCGATTATTGATAACTGGATAAAATTTTCCTAACTTACTCCGTGGTTCAGGCATAGTATTATAGTCTTCCCATGAATCTTCTTCTATACTATATACTTGAACGTAATCAGAGCATCCAGAATGGGGCTCTTTTTTACCTCCAAAGCAAAAGATCTTTTTATTAAATAAAGTCCATCCAGCACCTTGGACAGGATGAGACATTGGACTTAATTGACTCTCTTCACTACTATACCATTCATTGTTATTGACATTATAAACAGTCGTATCCCCAACAGTATATTTATTTTCTATTTTTCCTCCAATAGCCCAAAGGAATTCTCCTTTACTCAAAATATCTCCTTCTCTCTTTTAATTTATATGAATTTCTTTAAAATGATGAACCTATCTCTTTCATAAAGGTCTCTTTTTCATGGTTAAAACCACTTATAACAAAAAGGAATTGTGTACAACCTAAGTCAATATACTTCTGCAGCACATTTATACAATTATCATAAGTACAATAGATACCCCTTTCCAAACCAAATGTGCCGATTGTCTTATTTAATCCCATTTTATCTTTCGCAATTAAAAAGTTACCACTCCAGGAAAGTTTTATATCGTCAAATTTTCTACCGATTGCATCGCAGTGTTCCTTGAGAATAGAGACTTTTCTTGTATACTCTTCGATAGAAGCACCCCATCTGTCCCATATATCTCCAAATTCAGCTGCTATCTTTAATGTATACTTTTCTCCTCCCCCTCCAATCATTATAGGAGGATGTGGTTTTTGTAAAGGCTTTGGGTTGCAAATCGCTTCTTTTGCTTCATAGAATTCTCCCTGAAAACTTGTTCTTTTTTCAGTCCACAGTTTTTTTATCAAATTTATCCCTTCTCTTAATTTCTTCAATCTTGTAACTGGATCTTCAAACGGAAATCCATATGCGTTATATTCGTCAACTTTCCATCCGGCACCGTAACCAAAGATGAGTCTGCCCTTAGAAATAACATCAAAAGTTGCTGCAATTTTAGCTGTAAGTGTAGGACTTCTAAAGGAATTACATCCTACCAATGGCCCAAGCTTGATAGATTTAGTCTCCACTGCTAAAGCTGATAGTAGTGCCCACGCTTCGAACACACTTCCACTCTCGTTAATACCCCACATAAGATGATCCATAGCCCAAATAGAATCATAACCCAAGCTTTCGCATTCCAAAGCTAAATTTTTTATTGAATCGTAATCGGAGCGATATAACATATCAGGGGCGGCATTAATCGTAACCCCAAACTTTATTTTACTCATTTATGACCATCTTCAAACAAATATGGAAACAATTAGTTTAGTTAACATTACAAACAATATAAAGTATATACGCAAACTTAATATAGCACCATCGAATTTTGGTTAAAGCAGAGGTTGAAGTTGGGTAATTCCAATTGATTTACAAAAATGATTATTTCGAATAAGATAAAACTGGTCTATATAAATTTATTAAATTATATTTCACTTTTTCAAAATATGAAAGTACAAATAATGACCCATACTTGGTATGGAAATGGAAAATTGTTAGCAGAAGCACTTAAGAATGAATTTTCTGCAGAAGATAGTGTTAATATTGCTGATATAAAGAATATTTCTCCTAAAAAAGTTGCGGAAGAAGCTCCCGATGCACTTATTTTAGGGGGAGCAATACGGATTTTCAGAAGTGACCCAAAGTCGAAGAGATGGTTAAAAAGACTAAATAAAATGCTTGAAGAATCTGGTAACAAGATTCAATTTGGAACCGGTTTTTTAACTCATGCGATGCCCACAAACAAAGTTCAAGGTTATGCCACAAGGTATCTAGGTAAAATAGCAAGAGCATCGATGATTGAGAACACATATTCCAAATTACTAACTGCTCAAGTTGAAGGACAAAAAGGACCAATCTATCCTGAAGAAATGGAAAAATCCTCGATCTATGTTAAAGAGTTTATCGAGTGGATGAAACAGCAATAAATTTTCGAAAAAACAAAATTGGTAATAAAAGTTTAAAAAATTAAAAATAACATAAGAAAAAGAAGTTAGTCAATTTAACCAAATAAATTCCCCATGGATTGACGAGGAATATGATTTCTAACCTTTTCCAAAGAGATAGCCTCTTCTGAGCAATTCGAGGCACATAAACCGCATCCTAAACACCCCTCAAGATCCATAATAATTTTTTCACCATCAGAGTCATCTATATGTTCAATAATCCCCACTGGACAGATATCTACACAAGTATCGCATAAAATACAAAGATCATGATCAACTATAGGGGCAAAATTCGATCGCTCTACACCAAGACGAAATCCTTTTACAACAGGAGCCAAGGCCATGCAGCAACATGGACAGCAATTACAAACAAACATTGATGGATCCAATTTATTAGTTGTTGAATGGACTAATCCTCGCTTTTCTGCTTCTTTCAATCGTTTCATTGCCTCATCATATGTAAGCTTTTTTCCTGTTCCATTACGAATAGCACCTTCAGCAAAATCTCCTGCTTGTATACAGAAGTTTTCACTTGTTCTCTCACAGGGCTCATTAGCTAATTTTGCCGTTTCTCTACAACTGCAAGGAGTCTCTGAAAAGATATCATATATAGATAGGTTCTTTTCAAGAACCTCGTATGGTAATATTTCATTCTTTACGTCTAATTTTTCATTTACTTCTATTGTTCTTGATACAGGTCCCATAGCGGGAGCAAATCTCCATCCGCTCTCCTTATTAAATTTGGTTGGTAACTCAACTGGCCACTTTCCCGAGGGATTGAAATTTATTTTACGCAACGCTCTATGTGCTTTTCCAGCTTCTTTCAATCTCTCAGGATCATCTCTTACAGCTGTGAAATAGGCTTCAAACATTCCAGGTAAATAAGTAAACATATAATATGTTTCATCTCTTCCTTTCATAAGAGATCCTTTATAAACCATATGATCAAGCATTTTTTTTAGTTTTTCCTTATCAATTATACCAGATCTTTCACTAATCTGGTCAACAGTAAGATATTCCCTAATTTCTTTGAAAGTAGATGCAATCATTAAAGCTTCTTCATCATGGTACATGTTTTTGATTAACTTGTGGGTGAGTTCATGCTTTGGTAATTTAGTCGCAAAACCAGAATTAAATAAATTACGAATGTGTTCATAACTCTCTTCTACTTCTGTCAATCTTAATTCCTCAAAAATTTTTTGTTATTCTAATTATATGATTATAATTTTTAAAGATTTATTCTTGAATTAGCAATTTTCACAGAATGAATAGATTTTTGAATTAGGTAATCTTTAATTTAAACTGTTTTAAAAGGTAATAAAATTATGGTAGATTTTAATCCAAAAATATTGAGTAAGGAAGATTTGAGTAATATTTCGGCAGGATTAAATGAGGAAGATTTGCGACTTTTTGAAGACCATTGTCTAAATGTCCACTATGAATCTAACGTATTTATAGAAGCAAAAGAACCGGGATCTCCTTGGGTGGTGGTAAAAAATTTCAAACATGATGAAGTGGCAGAAATGCTTGACTGTACCTCTCAAAATTGGGTTTTAGCATTAGGTTTTGCGAATCCTGATGTTAACTATGCTGTCTCAGAACAAATGAAAAGACTTACTCACATCAAATCAAGTGGAATTTCACCAGCAAGGGTGAAATTTGTGAATAAGTTAGCAGAATTAGCACCAGGAAGATTAAAGGGAGGAAGAGTACATGTAAATAATTCTGGTGGTGGTGCTGCCATCGAAGCTGCAATAAAACTTTCCTTAATTGCTTCGAAAGATGGTGAACAGGTCCTCACATTTGAAGGAGCATATCATGGGAACAGCTTGGCAATGATAACTGCTTCACATCCCATTCATTCGGTTACACGTTTTCGAGCCTTTGGGATTGATGTGTTTCCTAGAGTACCTCAGCCATATTGTTATCGATGCCTATGGAACTATAAAGAGGGATTGTATGGTAGTAAAGATCCTCAATGTAATTTGGAGTGCTTTGAATTAGCAAAGAAATATCTTAGGGGATTAGCCTCACGAAAATTAGCAGCGGTGTTACTTGAACCTTGTCAAGGTCCTGGAGGTCATATTCCTTTTCCACCTGAATATTTGGAGAAATTAAAAGAAGTTTGTGATGAAGAGAAGATTTTTAGGATATATGATGAGTGCCAGACGGGAGTTTGGAGGACAGGAAAATATTTTACCTTAACTGAAAGATATGAAAAAGAATTAAATCTCGATGTGTCACCAGATATGATGTGCTTTACGAAAGCAATCGGTGGTGGGTTTCCACTCGGAGCTATGATTGCTTCCAAAAAGATGCGAAAACGATTTTCTCCTTCAGAAGATCATACAACCTTCTGTAATACTCCGATAAGTTTAACGGCTGGATTGGCATCCATAAAGGTAATTGAAAAAGCCGAATATGGAGATAATTGTGAGAAACGAGGAAAACAAATAACAAGAAGGTTTAAAGAACTTCAAGAGGGTTATGAAGTTATTGGAGATATTCGAGGACCAGGATTATTTATTGGTGTAGAAATAGTTAAAGACCAAAACACCAGAGAACCCTACTCAGAGTTGATGAATGAAATGCTTGCAGAGGGAATGAGACAAAACATTCTTTTTGGTCCAAGCATGCCCTACTTGACTACTACCGGAGAAATATTAATGCATAATGTGATTAAAGTAAAACCTCCCATCATCATAAATGAAGAAGATACGGATTATATCTGCAATAAATTTGAAGATGTCTTAAAAGGAGCATTAAATAATATAAAATAGAAAAAAATCGAGTTATTGTTTTATCATCTCTGCTTCAAACTTCTTCTGGTTATCTTCTGGTTTTGGGATGTATCGCAACAGCTCAAATTTTACTTTTTTAATTATACCTTTAAATTTAAAAGGCGGTTCGTAGTCATTGGTAATAGGAGATAAGTGATTTCTTCCAATTTGTAGTCCCGATGCAGATATCATTCGTAATACTGAGGGTGTATT
>JBHLLU010000005.1:0-119526 GCA_048938895.1 Promethearchaeota archaeon | reverse complement strand
GTTATCATTCTTCTTGACGAATTACTCCAAAAAGGATGGGGGCTTGGTAGTGGTGTATCCTTATTTATAGCTGCTGGTGTTGCAGGTCAAATCTTTTGGAATACATTCAGTATGATTGAGGGTCCGGATGGAATCCCTAGAGGAGTTATCATAGCCTTCTTTTCAGTACTATTTGATGGTAAGCCCGATACAAATATAGGGGATATCCTTGTACGGCAACAACTTCCATCGTTGTTGGGGATAGTCACAACCGTTGTTATTCTCTTCGCTGTTGTATGGTTTGAGTCAACGCGCGTTGAAATCCCACTTACTTACAGAGGCTATCGAGGTTACAAAGGGAAATATCCAATGAAACTGCTGTATGTATCCAATATCCCTGTGATATTGGTAAACGCGTTGTATGCAAATATCCTGTTCTTTGGGCAATTACTAGCTGGACCAGATTCGGCTCTACGGGGTCATGGGTATGATTTTTGGATCAATTTGATTGGAACGTTTGATACACCGAATGAAGCGAGTGGTTTGGGGCAACAATTAATCCCTAAGTCGGGTATTATCTATCTTCTTACACCGCCTCTAGGGCTCAATCAATTAGTTTCAGATCCATTTAGGGCGGTGTTTTATTTACTCATTTTTATCGGCTTATGTATAATGCTTGGACGGGTCTGGGTCGAAGTAAGTGGGCTTGCTCCGCGCGATATCGCAGGACAGATAATCGATTCACAGATGCAGGTTCCAGGTTTTCGAAGCTCCGAGAAAATATTGGAGCGCATTCTCAAACGTTATATTCCGACACTAGTAATCATTAATGGTATTCTAATTGCATTCCTCAGCTTCTGTGCAGATAGTTTGGGGGCACTCACCTCTGGCACTGGACTTTTGATTAGCATTGGGATTATTCACCAATATGGAGAAACTCTCGCAAAAGAGATGGCAGCCGCACAGTATCCAGGACTCAGAGGACTGCTTGGAATGGACTAGTGATAATTACAAGGGATCCAGGACAATCTTAACCATTAAATATTATGAATAAGATAAAATTCATCTTATTTTTTTAAGTTTGATACGGGTAATGATTTCATCTGTTCTTAATCTCCTTCAAAAAAAGTTTAAAATGTTTTCAATATAATGTAATTATAGACATGTTGTTATTAATTTTTAAAAATGCTTTTGAGGAGTTGATTTCTACCCCTCCAGGTTCAATGCTTTTTGTGTTATTGTTAGCAACAACTACAGCATTAATTAGTGCAGGTTTAACAAAATGGTTAGTCGATACTGAAGAGGTTGCGCGTAAACAAACACAAATTAAGGCACATGGAGAAGAAAAGCAAAAAATAATTGATTTAGCAGAGGTTGATCCAGACCGTTACAGAAAACAAAGGAAAAAATGGGAGCGTAAGGATGAGATGTTGAAGCAAACTCAACAAAAGATGGCTCTTCAACGATTAAAACCTACATGCGTAACTTTTCTTCCAATGATTGTTATATTTGCTTTATTGAATATGATTTTTAGCGGAGCAACTGTAGCTTTAAGTCCTATGAATGCAAATGATATACCGCTTATAGGTAATTTCATAAGAGCTGGAAATGTGTGGCTAAATTTTACCTCATGGTATTTTTTATGTTCATTGGGGATTAATACTTTAATTCAAAGAATTCTTAAACTTCAAACTCAAGCATCTGGAGGAATGGGACAGATGATGGGTACCTCTAAAGCGAAATCCTTGGAATTTCCTGATGTATGATTTTAATTGCATTGGATCGAAGAACAAATATACTATAATTATATTTAACGTTTTTGTACAAGCATAGTCTAAAAAAAGTTAATTCATCATAATTTTTTTTACAGATATCCCTTTCTTTAAGGAGTATTATCGATTGATGGATGGGCTCATTATAGGGATCCTCTCATGGCTAGACGCTATTTAAAAAAGTAAGCATTAATAATTATGCAATTGTATCAACTATTTTTGCGTATTCTTTTCTAATTCTTTTGAAAGTTATTTGTAATAAAGTATTAAAATTTTGGTTCCTTATATTAAAAATATAAAAAAGGTAAAAAAAGGAGTAGGTACTGCTTTCTATCTTCTCCAGGATTAACCGAAATGCTCAGCAGATGTTGCCTAGCCTGGTACGGCGCTGGCTTGGAGCGGACATTCCCAGAAAGCCAGTGTGTGAATGCACTCGAGGGTTCGAATCCCTCCGTCTGCGTTTTTTTGAAAAATTTCAAGATGTTTTATAATTAGAAGCACTGGATTTCATGGATATTTAAAACCTTCGTTGCGATCCCTAAAAAACTCCTGATTCTCGCCATAGCATTTAACACAATACCAATAATTATCATAGGGATTGTAAGTCATGTCGCTGGTTCGAGATCCGCACAGGGGACAGACGCAAATCGATTTTTTCCAAGCTGTATCAAGTTTATCCCTTTTATCAGCTAATAACGGTCGATTTTTATCATTAATATCAGTTTTAGCTTTTTCACGGACTAATTTTCCTGTCTCAGCAATTAAAGCTTCTGAAAGGACATATCTTAGATTATCTCGTACTTTTTTTAATTTAGGATTTTTTATCACGATGGTTTTTTTCCTTTTCACAATAACCACATATCTATTCTACTATTTAAAGACTTTCAGTATCTTGATTTAATTTTTATAAAAAAAAATGAAAGATTTAAATTTTCCATATCTTTTGCTCTAACCATTTGACATACTCGAGCATGATAAACTTAGAAGTCTCTACGTTAAATGTTAAATATAAGTTCATTCATTCAGGTTTTAGAATAGATATAATTCTTAGTTAAGAAAAAATTAAAGAAAAAAAGAAAATATAAAAAATATCTTTTATTTTACAGGAATGGAGATGGCTTCCTTCAATTTTTTATCTAATTTAGCTTTTTTGATTGCAGCTTCAACATCCTCGTGTTTTGCTCCTTTTTTGATTTCAATAGTTTCAGCTAATGGTTCTATGTGTCTGTAATTAACTCTTCTTCTTTTAACTTTTAAACCATCGATTAATAAATAATTTTTATCAACAACGTCAACAATAATGCAATAGTGACCCGCCTCTCTTCCCATAGTCTTAACACAGACTCGTCCTATATCATATACGCTCATATAATTTGTCACCAAACTATTTAATTTATTACTGGTATGTATTACACCAGTAAACAATTCCATTTTTTAGTATGATATTTAATTAAATCAAAAATAAATTATTTTTGATTTTAGTGAAACTTACTTCAAGTTTCTTTTTTTTATCTCTGTAAGGATGATATTAACTATCTCTTCAATACTTAAATTGCTGGTATCAATAACCAAATTGTATGCATTTGAATCATTTAGATTAAAATTGTAGAGGTTCTTGAATCTGTTTAATTCTGATTCTTCTCTGACATTAGTTTCCTTTAACTTTTCATCAAATGTAGCTTCATCTCTCTCGCTCATTCTTTGAACACGTATTTCTAACGGGCAGGTTAACAAAATTTTTAAATCTGCAATCGATTTCAATATGAAAGCACTAAGTTGACTGTCAATAATGATATTACCTTTTTGAGCAATTTTATTGATCCTAATGTCTAATTTTTTGTCTATTTCAGGATTTTTTTCTACATAACTGGTAAATTCTTCAAGAGTTAAATCCATTTCCTTTGCGAGATCTCTAAAAGCATCGCCTGTGCTATAGTAATCGATCCTTAATTTTTTAGCTACAAGCTTTCCAATAGTGCTTTTACCAGTTCCATGGAGACCAGAGATCGTTAATATCATAATTATGTTAAATCAATAAATTAAGTATATTTCAAATCAATTAATGAAAGTATTGTATTTAAATGAAGAAACAAGATTAAATGAGAAATAGCTTATTGATTCCAGACTTCTTCCCTAATCAAGTTTTGAAGGCATTTTGCACAATATCTACCGCTTTCTATTCTATTTGCTCTTCTAGCGGTCTTATTTGTTTTTCTCATATCGGAAGGACGTAATCGCGGAATTGATTGGAGGGGTTTTTTACACATAGCACATTGTGCTCTAGTAGGTTTCTTTCTCCAATAATGGGTTACATTTTCATTTCCAGGAGTTCTTATTATTTTCCTAGCTTGTGCTTTAGATCGTAATCCTGGTCGTGGCATATTGACTACCTTCTAACTTTAATTTTAGTGATCACGTTAAGCTAATATAATTTTAAAGCATAGAAATAATATTAAGTTTATTGTTTTAATTAGACTTCTAGATTTAATTTATTCTGGAATTCTTGAAATGCTTGATAGATTTCATCTACAATTTCCTCAATAAAACGATTACCATTTTCTTCAACCTTATATTGACTAGATGCTCGTTTATAAATTTTTTTAACCTTTTCTCTGAGATCATCAATACCCGGAAATTTCTCTAAGCTAAGATTTAAATCATTAAATAATTTATCAACTAGTTCAATTTCATGGAAACCTTTTAATTTTAGAATATCCATTAATGTTATAAAATTTGAAGTAATTTCTAAGGTGATGCTTGGTAGTTCTAATACCGTTGAACTTGTAATTCTGGATATAGTCTCATCCTGGGATTTTTCTTCATTTAAGGTATCTGAGAGTTCTAATGCAGATAAATTATTTATTATTTCAATAGCTTTGTAGTATTGTTCATTAAAATTCATAATCTCAAGAAGTTCAGTGAGGTTGATATTATTTTCGTCTAGAGAGATATTGAATTTAACTAAATCTTTAATAGTGGTCCGTACTTTCTTCTGAAAAAAACTTTCTTTAAGTATACCTTCTTTAAACTTGCTATATGCATTTAGAATTGTAGTTATTAAAGCAAATAGTTCAGATTCAATATCTAATTTATCTTCTTTTACCATCTTTATTTTATCTTAATTAATTTTAAATTCTGAAGTTATAATCACAACCTTTAACCAAATAGGTTTGGTCTTAAGAAGTAAAATAAAATAGCAACAACGACACCTATAATAATTGTAGGAATTAATACACGACTAGTAGAAGAATTACTTAATTCCCTAATTGCTATTGTCATTAAGATAGGTACCCAAATAGCAATAGTTATTGCATCTAGAACATCTAAAACTGCCCAGGTGTTTGAAGAAAACATTTGGTCAAAAACAGAAAAATCATAAGGCTCCGTAGTAGAAGCAGTTACATTTGGAAATCCAGCAAGAACAATAAGAATTTTTATTGCATTAATTAATAAGAAAGGAGTAAAAGCACATAACATCATTCTAAATTTATAAGAACCTTCCAGTTCCAGCATGGTACCGCCTTTATAGATACTGAAAGGGCTAATTTCTGCTTCTTTATACTTCTCTTGGGTTTCTTTCACACCCCCAAAACGAGATTCTAATCTTTGAGTGAATCCGACTGCAGCATTTGCTCCCTTAGTAAATAACCAGATTAAAACAGCAAAAAATACTAATTGAGAAATAAATCCAAATGCGAAAAAAGTCGCAAAGACACTTGTATTATAGAGAAATCGTTGGAAAGAATAGATATCTACATTCACTAAACGAAAATGAGAAAAAAAAGCCAAACCCATAAGCCCATAAAGTAATGAAGAAAATAATAAGATTAGCCAACCAGGAGCTTTACTTCTTTTATGATTGATATCCCAAAAAGCTTTTGGTACATTAATAAAAAGATACAGTATTTTTAAATACCAAGGGTAAGGATTTATCCATTCTGCCTCATATCTTCTAAAAAACCGAATTGTTTCAATTTTCTCAATTTTAAGTCGAAATCCACAGAAATTGCAAGCAAAACTGTCAGCAGTATTCTCATTTCCACATCTAGGGCAACGTTGAAATGCCGCTACTGTTTGAGACATTATTTTTACAACATTCTAAAATTAATTATAATAAACATATAATAAATTAATCTTATAAAAATTTCTTTCAAATTTTAACAATTTTTATTAATTGGTCTTAGCTATTTAATGCCAAATTCTTAAGGAAATTCTATGATAAAACTATTTTTTTCTTTAGTTATAAGGTACTCACGTTGAGTAAATAATTTGACCAATTTCAGGTTTGTTTGGGTGTGACTTGTTATTTGGGATACTCTAATTCTAGAAGATTTTTTGATAAAGCCCATTAAAGGAATTAATTGATCACTTAGATAATTATCAACGGGAATATCATTATTGAGGTATGCTATAATCTTGTCTGCAGCGATTTTCCCTAATTCTTCGGATCTTATTTTTTGTTCACCTAGTATTGTTCCAGTAGAAATTATAGCCCCTGTATCTGAATGAGCCCATAAAGAAAGACCCACTCCCGGACTTGCTGAATTTACCCAGGTACATTTTATTTCACTTTCAAGGTTCAAATTTTTTTTTAGTTGTTGTTTAATAGATTTTCCAATTCTAGTTCCTATATTTTCTCGATTTCGCATAAGTTGCTTTGTTATCACAATTTCTCCTTGTATTAAATCTACAGTACCTAGCTCTGTTAGAATTATTGGATTCAATGTTGTATTCGAAGGACTTATAGTGCATAACACTTGAGCGCCCCCTTTAGGGTAAAATCCATGTCTATTTATTTCAATATTAATATTAATCCCTGATTGATTAAAAAGCTTAAAAGTAACTTCTTGAAGGTAATTAAGGCTTGGTGCCCATTTACCAAACGTACCACCACCATTTAAAGAAAGTCTAATTTTCTCAGAATTTTTAATCCCTAAGCTTGCTATTTGAACTGGTTGTAATAAAAGTCCAATGCTTGCTGCGGTATTGATATTCACGTGAATTTGATTCATAATTTCTTTCTTTGGGTTAGGAATGAACTTGATTTGCTCAGATCCTATATTACAATCACTCAATTGGCTTTTTGTTAACTCAGTGATTGTTCTGAGACCAAGTAGATGTTGAGTTCTTAGTCCTGGTTTAGGACGATTGGCACGGATTTTTGTAATTTTAATTGGACAATTAAATAGAAAAGCTAAACCTGCGGAGAGTCTTAGTATAGCCCCTCCTCCTTCTCCAAAAGAACCATCAATTTCTAAAAACTTTTTCTCAATCATGACTTATAAGATGTAGTTGAGAGGGATTTTATTCTATTTATTCCATCAAATTTAACAATTAAATCAACCACTTCCTTTGGTAGTAATGATTTCCATTTACCATTTTTTACGATTAACTGTCTTATATTATTGCCGTTGTATTTTTTTTTGAAGATTTCGATTTTTTTTTCTATTTTATAACCCTCCTTTTGAAAAAGTTCTCTTATCCAATCGCTATTTGACACAACAACACTGAATTTTCCTACAATATTGATAACATGCTCAACCCATTTAGTTGCATTAAATATATCAGGGATTTTATAAATCTGGTATCTATTTGAGGGGACATTGCGCATCTTCAATGCAGCAGTTAAGAACTCTTCTCTTTCATCTCCAGTAAATGGATCATTAGGCGTACTTGATAACTGGGAACTTCCTATCCCAATTTTTACTTTATCGTATGATTTCAAAATATTCTGTAGCACATATATATGTCCATGATGTAAGGGTTGAAACCTACCTATGAATAATGCTATCTCATGATTAAAAGATTTGTTGAAATCTTTTGAATTTTTAAAAAGTGAGGTAATTTTATTATCTAGGATAAATCTCCATATTTCTTTACTATAATCTACTGACTTTTCATTTTCTAATAACTTTTCCAGTTCATTCTTGTTATAAAATCTACTAAACTTAGGATCTAACTCATCAGGATCGGGATTTAGGGATATTCCATATTCCACTAATCCAAAAAAGACATAAGCTATTTCTTTTGTTTTATTATCTTCTTCATCAATTAACTCATAAAATTTAATTTTTTGAATTGCTTTAGGTGGGATTCCAAATTCCTCTTCTAATTCTCTTAGAGCATCCTTTTTAATTTTACTGAGATTTAAATTTTCTGCCCATAGAACATGTCCAGAAGAGGAATCTGTGAAATAATCAGGATATGAACTTTTTTTACTATTTCTTTTTTGTACTAAATAATAAACTTCTCCCGAAGGGGAAATAGTGAATATAAAAAATCGGGTAATGAGGTGACTTATATTTTTCTCATGTGCTTCCTTTCTATCCATTGGAAATACATATTTCGAAATATGACCTGAATGTAAATATTTTATATCTCTATCTTTGATACAAGCCAATAATTCATTTTTCATAGTATGTATCTCCAATTATATTTGTACAGATATAGTTTCTCCTGATTTAAAACCTAATTTTTTTGAAGCATTTCCTTGGTTTAAGGAGATTTCAAGAAACCCTGAGGATCCAACAAGGAATAGTAAGGTATTTATAGGAACGCTTGAAAAATGGGAAGTAAAAATTCCCTCATGTTTTTCCCCTTTAATAAATAATTTGATTGTTGCACCCTCTACTATTGTTTTGTTTAAATATCCAATTTTATCATCTACTACTTGGATAGTGGTTGTTCCATTACCAAAAGAATCTATGTACTGAATTGAGCAAGTTATTATACTATTCTCCAAATCTAGTTCATAAATTACTGGTGTTTTAATTAGATTGTTAAACTCAACTATTGATCCAAGATCAGATAAGGGAAAATCTTCATTTTTTGCTATATATGCTCCTACTGGAGCCATAATATCTCGTCCATGAAACGTAGGAGAAATCGGATTATTAAAATAATCTTTATTTTGAATTCTTCTACAATCTGATATTTCTTGAGCACTTAGGAAGTTTGGAAAAATCCCGTTATCAGGTCCAATAAAGTAATGATTTGATTTTGTTTTTAATGCTATAATTTCCCTAGAGCTCCCTACACCGGGATCTATTACAGTTATAAATATACTTCCATGGGGGAAAAATGTATAAGTTGATTTCAAAATATATGATGCCTCGATTATTGAATATGGAGTAATCATATGAGAGATATCTATTATCTTTACAAGAGGGTTAATTTTCAGAATAACAGCTTTCATTGCAGCTACGTAATGCTGACCTTTTTGCCCAAAATCAGTTACTAACCCTATTATTCTTCCCATTTTTTTAAAAGTGTAATTGAATTTACTTAAGAGAATATTATAATGCTACTTTATGAACAGATCAAGCAGTTTTAACAGATAAAATTTATGATAATTATTCTGCTTTATATTTCTGATCTATTTTATAAAAATCTTCTAGAGCTTTAGATTTTAACCGAAATTCCTCTTCTTTATCAAATTGTACTAATTTTTTAGAGATTTCACTAGCTTTTCTGTAAGAAGTATAAGCTGTATGAAAATCTTCGTTTCTTAGGGCGTTACGGGCTTCTTGTACTATTTTTTCTCTTTCTCTCGATAATTCTGGAATATTTTGAGAGAATTGTCCTTTTTCTTTCAAAGAAGCTGCTATATCCATTATATATAATTCTTCTGCTAATTCAGCTGCCTTTTTATATGATTTTGCAGCCTTTTCATAATCTAAAGATTTTATAGCAGATTCAGCTATTTTATAAAAATCAGAGATTTTTACGTGTTCACCATTTTCAACTTTTATTAACAAATCTTGAGCTATTTTTCTTTCTTTTTTTCCACCACTTAACATAAACTTGGTTATATTAATAATATTATTTTTCAAGGCTTCAGGTTGAAGAATATCAATTAAAGGTTCCAGATGTTCAAAATAAATATCTTTTAATATTATTTCAAATTCTTCTCTTGATTTGGTTAAAATATTAAGACTTGGCATCTCAAGCGCTTCAGCTGCCTCCTTAAGAGCGGATCTGAATTTATCTACTTCATCTTCTTCTGTCATCAACAAACCAATTATAATTCCAGAAGCTCTTCTTGCAAGTTTTCCCTTTAATTTATAAATATATGAAAGAATTCTCTCTTCTTTTAATTTAAGCAAGTTATAATCATTCTTCGAGTGATCAAGATTAAGTCTTAAGAACAGATCATTAGTTATTTCAAAGTTCGATTCTCCTTCCTTGAAATAATATCCCATAACTTTATAATCTGCATCAGTTGGGATTAATACTACAAAACATCCATTTGGCATCTTAAATTAGCACCTTCTATTTTTTTTACTATAAAATAAGTTATGTAAAAATACTTATAATTTAGGATTGTTGGCTACTTATTATTCTATTAGTTTCTTCTCTAATGCTTTGAATTATGTTAAGTAACTGAGCAAAATAAAGGTTATCTGTAACGGCTTTTGATGCCTGTTTAATGGTCTCAATAGCTTTTTTTTCTTCTTCTGTAATTGATTCAATTGCTTTTTTATCCCAGAGTTCTTTTACTTTATTATTAAAATCATCAGATAATTCTTTTAAACTGTTGCTTGATTGAATTCTGAATTGTTTTAAAACTTCTACAATTAATCTAATGTTTTCAGTCATTGAAACGGTTTGTTCAGAGAAGTTTTGGCTCATCTGGGTAATAGATTGGCTCATTTGGTTAATTTGAGCTATTGTACCGTCTAATGAACTCATAATTTGATTAATCTTCTGAATCATCTCATCTAATAATTGTTCTGCCATCTTTTTTCACCTTTATATTTTTATTTAATTAGATTTATTCTATGACCTCTTCCTTATTGACTGATTCTTTTAAAATTTTAACGGAATCGATAGCTTCTGATAATAATAAATTCACGGTGTCTTGATTAAGTATCCCTTCTGAAAGATTAGAAAATTCTTCTAGTTTCTTAATAAGAGTTTTGAGTGCTTCTAATCCTAATCCTTCTTGTATTATCTTTAATTCTTTTGTAGTTTCCCCACCAATTTCCTTCACAGCATCTATATGCTTAGTCTGGGTAACATTAATTTCATTAGAAAATTCCTCTAATTTCTGTGTTAAATTAGATATCTTATCTTCAATGTTTTTGTTGAGTGAATTTAAGCTTTCATTCAACTGTTGGATGCTTTGGCCTAACTGGGCTATACGCTTATAGATATTTTGTAAAAGATCGGTTAACATTTCAGCCATGGATAATCAGCTTTTCCAAAATTTAACTAATATTTTCTATTGTCTCTTTTTGTTACTTTAATTATAAATATAACAGATTACATCAATAAAAAAATAACCAATAAAAAAATATTTATCTTTTTTCTTATTTAATTAGAATATAAACACATACAAGATTAATAGCTATACAATTAACTAAAATAAATAGTAGATTAATATTAAAAGATATAAGAAAATGTAAATTAGTGTTTGTAATAATTAGGGCCATTTGCTTAGCCTGGTTAACAAGGTTTTAAAAGCTTGGTCAACAAGCGCAGGTCTTATAAATGATCATCGGACATACAATAAAAAGAACTGTCCGAGATAGTAAAAACCTGAGATAAAAAGGGATTATCCCTTTTGACTAGGAAATCCGGGGTTCAATTGATGATTGGGATTCCCCTCATCAGAACAAATCCCCGATGGCCCATATTTATATTCTTTTTATTTTCAAGATTCAAAAACTTCGTGAAACCGCAATTTCACGGTTTTTTATATATCTAAGAATATTCTCTCCATTCATATTTGCATATGATGCATCAATTATAATTTGAAAAAGTAGTTTACTTATCTAAATTAGCACTAATTAGGTCAAGAAGCCATCTTTTTATTTGAGTAAGGTTTTTAATAATACCAGGGATTAGATTCTCCGGGAAATTTTGTTCGTGATTCAATCTTTGGGCTGTTTCCATCCATTTATTCAGTGCCAATTGAACCAAACTAGCACCTTCCGCTTCCATAAAGATTGGGATCACAGCAGCAGATTCTCTAGCATCCCCAATGGCAAAATATACTTTTCGATTATTACCCTTTAACATTACTAAATTAGCACATTCATCAAGTTTTCGCTCAACTAAAATACTTTTTAATAATTGGGTCTTTAAGTCTTGATCTTTCGAATTATAAACCTCTTTTCTTTTTTTAAGACTTGGATGAATTTCAGTTTCAACTTTATCCCCGGTTTCCCCTTGATTAAAGTATTTTGTAATTCTTACTCCCTTTTCTAAGGCTTCTATAGAGGTAAATTTTTTTGTATTTGAGTAAAAAACAGCTTTAGAACCTGCTTGTTCTTCACTAGATGCTAATTTTATATAAATATTCCTCATAGCCACGGAATTGCAGGTGTGATACGCGATTTCAAACAACTCTCTTGGGATTAAAGAACCATAAGGTTCCTCTATATACTTAGAGAGCCACTGTGAAGTAATAACTCCGTTAAATTGTGATAAAAGTCGGTTTTCCATAACTAATCGCTAAAAATTTGTATGTGATAAGTTAGAACAAATTTTATTAAAATATAGTACTTCTAGTTTTTAATTATTTTTATTTCTGTTATATTAGAAATTTTAAAATTGTAGAGGTTTTCTACTTTTGAGTTATTTGATTATATGCTTTTTCAAATCTTTCAACAGCAGAGACAATATCTTCCTTTTTTGACCCTATTGCAGCATTCATAACAATGTAAGGAATGGGATAATTTTTACAGCATGTACCAAATTCACTTTCTTTAGGATTATATACTCTTGGACCAGTAACTCTTAAATTATATAATGCACCTCCTATGGCATATAAATGTTCTTCTTTTAGATTTTTTAGAGATAATGCCACCGCTACAGGATTAAAAATTTCTAATATTTGTTCATCTATATTTTTTGCTACAATCGATAGTTTTTGTTCTAGTAATTTTCGATTTTCTTTTTGTTCTTCAATTAGTTTCTGATAACCCTTAATCCCTAAAGAGAGCATAGAGATTAAAAAGTTCACAACAGGAGTAGCAGACGCTCGTCCAGCATATGTTTGACTAATTTTTTTTATATTTTCTTTAATTGGTGAAGCGATTAGAGCACCTCCTACAGGCGTAAGAAAATTTTTATCAGTTGATTGAATGATTGCATCAACTCTCCCCGCATCTATTGCTGAACGTATTAAATTCATCCATTCTGGGCTTTGAACACCATATGCATTGATGATAATATGAATGAGCTTATTTTTTTTAGCTAATTTACTTATTTCTTTAACGTTATCAGGTTCTCGAGGTGGAAAAAAACTTGTAACTGAAATAATTGCATAACAATTGTTATCGATATTAGTTTCTATTTCCTCAATAGGGATCCTTACAGCATCCCCAAATATTCTGCCGTTTATAATTTTAGGATTTAATCCCATAAATTCTATCGATTTTAACAGTGATTTATGGTCAATTTGAGGAACTAAAACAGTTCTTTTAATATTTGAATTATTTTCCTCCTCTGGTCTTAAAGCCCCTAGTACTAAAGATAGAGACATCCCTGTGCATAATGGAACCACTATTGCTTCTGTAATATTTGGTAAACCAAAATTTCTTAAAATGTCTCTTGCTAAATAGTTAGAAAGCTCATACATAATTGAGGCTCCCGGAGCTTTCGGTTGAGGGGCAGTAAGAAATCCACTCCGTCCAACTCCGTGGCAGAATCCTGCTGATGTTTTCAAATGTAGTTTCGATGCGATTCTAGCTTCTCTTTCTCCTACTCTAGCCGCGTCACTATCTTTGTCAGTATCCATATTTGAAAGTGTTTCTAACAGGAATTCAATTTGTTCATCTTTCCATGCATTCTGTGGAACGCACTTTTGTTCGAATAAATTTTTTATTGGTTTCATGAAATTTTTAAGAACAATTTGCCCTCTATCTAACATATTCTGAGGTATAGGAGTATTTTTAAAAAATTCACTAATCTTATTAAAATCAACCACTTTAAATCACTTATCAAATGATACAAGCTAAATAAAATTAATAAAGCATTTTTCAAATAATTCTTTTGCTATTTTTACATAGGATAAAGTTAAATAAAATAATGAAAAAAAATTTAGTTTTTTGGAATCAAATTGGCGGCCCTCGAGGGGAATCGAACCCCTATCCCTCCGCAGGATAACTGGGTTTGAAGCCCAGCGTCAGAGACCACTCCAACCGTCAAGGGCCAATAATACTAGTCAAATACTTCTGATACACTTTTTTGTTCTTCAAACAATTCATTAGCTTTTTCCATCCAATGTGGAATATCAATCTGCTGAGGACATTTATCGAGGCATTCTCCACATTGTATACATAATGCTGCCGCACCTTCAACTTCTTCTCCTTGAGCCTTCCTTTTTTCATAATCTTCTTCTGTTTTTGCCATTCTACTATAGAAGAAAGCAATTCTAGGCTTACCTCGATCACCCCAGTAATAGAGATCATTTACCAATCTAAGAACTTGGGGGATGTTGACTTCGTTAGGACAGGGAAGACAATAACTACAACTAGTACATGGGATGATAATATATTTGCTATAAGACTCACGTAATTCAGAAATAGATTTTAATTCTTCCTTTGTTAATATACCTATCCCTGAATTTTCTGCAGATTTAACATTTTCAACAACTTGTTGCATATTACTCATTCCACTTAATACTACTGAAACTTCTGGATGATTCCAAACGAACTGTAATGCCCAATCAGGCATACTTCTTTTTATTTCAGATTTATCAAGAACTTCTTTTATTTCGGGTTTTCTATCTAAAACATTATCTGGAATAGCTAGCTTTCCACCGCGAATTGGCTCCATAATTATTAATGCAATACCCTTAGAGCCAGCATATTCTACTCCTTTTGTTCCAGCTTGATACTCAATATCAAGATAATTATATTGGATTTGGCAACAATCCCAGTTGTAATAGTCTATAATTTCTTTGAACGCTTCTAAATTATCATGAAATGAAAATCCAATATATTTGATCAATCCCTTGGTTTTAGCTTCTTCCATTTTTGCAATTAGATTTAAATTTTTAATTTTCTCAAGTCTATTTTTGTTTAACCCATGAAAAAGATAAATATCGGGATTTGTTTGTAATCTCTCAATCTGTTCATTCAGAAAAGTATCAAAATCTTCTGGTTTTTTAATCATCCAGACTGGTGATTTTGTAGTAAGATGAACCTTTTCACGATACCCATCTTTTAAGGCTTTACCCACTACTACTTCGCTAACACCATTATGATAAGGATAAGCTGTGTCAACATAATTTACTCCGTGATCAATTGCATAGCGTATCATTTTAATCGATTCTTCTTCATCTACTTGCATCATTTGATTCACTGGAAGCCTCATTGCTCCAAAACCAAGAGCAGAAACTTCCCATTCAAGTGAACCCATTTTTCTATATTTCATATTAAATACCTTCAATATTTCAATGTAATAAATACACTAAATTTATAATTTTAATTGAACTTTATTCTTAATTTTTATCAAAAAAAGATATTTTCTAGAAATTATATTGTCTTATGATTCTTTTTCCTTTAAATAAGACTAATTTGGATAGTGATTTACTAATTTTGAACTGTTTTTCTTTTTTTAAATAAACAAAAGTTACTTTGTGTAAAATCACAAAAAAAGAGATTGAATTTTGATTAGTGATTCAATACTTTCAAGGATTCTTATCTTATCTGAGTGTCCATTTTATCAAACTTGTTCACTCCCAAAAATTAGTTTTTTATGTAAAATTCCCGAATGCAAAAATTGTTCCGAATATGGAAGTAAATTGGTAAGAATAAAATATGACAATTCTAGCTCCAAGAATTGAGAATCTCTTATTTTAAATATTGATGTCTTCTGATTATATCTTCCAGAGAAGGTCGTCTTGCCTTATTTGTCCCGATTTGAATATTATAGACTCGCTCAAGAAAATGTGTTATTAAAAAGGCAGTAGCCCCCCAAATAGTATAGAATTGCCCATTTTCTTCGTTAAAATAGTTATAATAAAAAACAGGGAATCTTTCATCGGCTACACTAAAGTCTTGCTCAGTGAAATTCACTTTATTTATAAAAAAATCAATCGGGACTTTCAAGATTTTTTGAACTTCTCTTTCATCTCTTATGAGTTTTTGTTCTTTATTTATAAGTCCAAGATAAGGAGTGACAATAAATTTCGAAATAGTAGGAAAATCATCCAAACAACCTATGATTCTAATTTTGTCTCTTGGTACACCAATTTCTTCCTCCGTTTCTCTTAAAGCTGTGTCTTCTAAAGATTTGTCAAATTTCGGTTCAAATTTCCCTCCAGGAAAAGACATTTCTCCCCTATGTCTGTTACCCTCATTTGAGCGGTGAATTAATATAAGCTCATAGGGCTTATTTACGTGGGGGACTATTGAGAAAAGAACAGCTGCTTTCGTAAAAAAATTATCATCAAGGGAAGTCCTTGAAGCAGAATCGCAAGGAAAAATTTTGGTCTTTATTAAACTTTCATCGAAAATTAAGTTAACCTTATCCATCTGTTTTAGCAAAGAATTTTAAGATATTGTTTATTTTACTCTACATAATATTTAATCCTAATAAAGTTTTTACCAAGTGTATATCGATGAAACTTCCGAAGGAACTAAGAGATAAAAGAGAAATGGGGGGCAATACTAAAACTCGAAAGTGTTCAGTAAAAACTTGTAATGAGAATGCAATTCGTTCTCTTTCAGAGAATGCTTGGGAGAAATATATTGAAAAAGCAGGATTAAAACTTAAAAACAGCTCTAATCGTAGAATTTACTTATGTAAGGAACATTATAGTCAATCTAATAAATTTCGAAAATCCCAAGAAAAGAATTTGCAGAAGAAGGGCTTTTTAGATAACACAACCGCTTCTAAAAAGGGAAAATGGGAGATTTAAGGGATACTTACCATTTTATCATAGAGAAGATTAATAATATTTTGTTGCCCTTGAGCTATCCCTATTGTTAATAAGGAAAACGCTATTAGAAGTATTATAATACCGATTATCTTGTTTCTCATGATTATTGAATGTAAAAATATTTCTTTATAAAAATAGTTTTAGGATATTTTTAATTTGTTAATTTTTCTAAGGTTTTAATCTTAGTATCAATTTTCTTAATTTTTAAATCTAAATCTTTATCTCGATTATCATATTCCTCTTCTGAGATTTCTTTTGAATGAAATTGTCCTTTATTGAGTTTGCGTTCACCAGATATTTCTGCTTTTTCTAATTTCAAATCCTGTATCCATAATTTCATTCCTTCTAATAAATCTTCTCTATCGGTTTCCAGTTCTAATTTCTCTTGTTTATATTTCTCTCGCAATTTTTCAAATGTTTCTCTATCCACTTTGTGTAATTTATGTTCACGAGTCAAATTCTCAAGCTGGAATATCTTAGTCTCGATATCTGAATTTATTCGTTGAACAATGAATGGTTCTTCTAAGTTTTGCTTAATCACAGTTTCCTTTTGTTTCATTTCATCAATTAGAGTTTTAATAGCTTCAAGTTTTATATTAACTTCTTTTTTATATTCTAATTCATATTCATATCTTGGATCTTTAGTTAATTTCGAAATTTCATTTAACCTTTCCAGCAAAACTTTCTTATTTAATTGAATATCATTATATTCAATATAAAATACCATCTGTTCCTTAACATCTTCAGGAAGTGGTTTTGCATCTTTTAAACCTTTTGGTTTCCTTATTTTCTTTTTCTCCTGCCTTGCTTCTTCAAGCTCAAGTATGTCTTTATCAACTTCTTCCTTTGCTACATCATCTTTTGATTTCTCTTCAACTTTCTCTCTTTCTACTTCTATCTTAGTTACTTTAATTTTAGAGTCACTTTCCTGTTTTGGGATATCTGTAAGAAGAGGCTTACCGCAAATAATACAGAATTTATCGGTTGCTTTAACAGGTGAACCACAATAGGGACAAAACTTAGCCATAAACTTCACATATGAAATTTTTACTATATTATATTTATAATGAATGTAATAAATAAAATTAACCGAGTCCAATTTTTATAGATTCAAGGAAACTTCTAAGCCAATTTATAATCTTTTTCCATTTAGATATTGCTCTACTGTGGATTCGCGCACTTTTTTGGTGTAATTTTGATTTAAATCTCCTGGGACAAACACAATATCCCCATTTTTTACAGCATTTAGAGATAAGCGTACAACATCCTCTGATGCCATCCAAGATTCTTTAGGAAACCAACTACGTTGAAAACCACGCATCGAGTCTGTGTCATGAAACTCGGAATAAGTGAATCCAGGACATAAGCTTTGTATATAGATATTAGAATTTTTTACTTTTTCCTGCAAAATTTCACTAAAAACAGTGAGAGCAGATTTTGTACTCGTGTACATAACACTCATAGGACTTTTGTGAATCGCAGCTGTCGAAGATGTATTGATAATGACTCCTCTTTCTCTTTTCATCATTCCTGGAAGAGCAGCATGACAAAACATTACAGCGCTAGTAAAATGGACATTTATCATGTCAATATGCTCCGAAACTTCTATTTTTAAAAAGGTATTATTAATCCCATAACCCGCGTTATTTATAAGAATATCAAGATTGTTAGTTTCTTTTATTTTTGAAACAATATTATAATTATTATCCATCTTTGATAAATCTCCAACAAATACTTCTGCGATGACTGAAAATCTTTCTTGTAATTGTCTACTCAATGTTTCTAGTCTCTCTTCTCGTCTAGCGATCAGAATTAAATCAAATCCTTGAGAAGCTAATTGTCGTGCGAATTCTGCTCCTATTCCAGAAGAAGCACCTGTGATCAATGCAACACCAGGATCTTCCCATTCCATGAAATTTTCTTTATATTTCATAGTATTTTCCAATTATTCATTTATTATATTTAAAAAATAATAACTAGGATGAAAAAAGCTATAATTAAATTTAGATGTTTTCATCCAAAATGTCTATTTGTTTTAAAATTCAAAAAATAAGGAATTAATATACTACATCATATACTAAATTAGAAAAATATGGATATTATCAATAAAATTCCTGTTCATATCGGTCTATTCGGACATATTGATTCTGGGAAGACTAAAATTGCTGAAGGTCTAAGTGATATTATTTCTACAGCAGGTATTGACGCTCATCCTCAAAGTAAAGAAAGGGGAATTACAATAGATATAGGGTTTACAAGTTTCATACTGGAAAATTACTTAGTTACTTTAGTTGATGGTCCTGGGCATGCTGATCTTATTAAAATTAGTGCTTCATCAATAGAGATTATCGATTGTGCCTTAATTGTAATTGATATCAATAAAGGGCCTCAAGTACAAACTGGTGAACATATCATTATGGTTGAATCACTTGGAATTAAGAAAATTATTGTGATTTTAAATAAAATCGATCTTTTCTCAGGTAAGATTGAAGAGGAAATAGAAAAAACAAAAATTTTTTTTGATTCTACATCATATGGTTCGAATATACCAATCTATGCTGTTTCTGCGAAAAAAAAATCTGGATTTGAGGAATTGAAAAAAGGAATATTAGAAATAATAAATTCAATAGAAATTACAAGAAATACTGAAGAAGATATCATAATGCCTATAGATCATCATTTCCCAATTAAAGGTATGGGAGCAATCTTGACAGGGACATTATTAAGTGGTACATTAAAATTAAATCAAAATTTAGACATTTTGCCTATAAATGTTTCCGGACGTGTAAAAAGCATTCAGATTTTTCATCAAAATGTAGAATCTGCGAAAGCTGGTGATAGAATAGGAGTTAATGTAAAAGGTATAGATGTTAAAAAAGTATATCGAGGATGCTATGCAACAAATAATCCTAGTGTTTTTGATTTTTCTGACATTATTGAAGTAGAGGTTAATAATAATAGGTTATTTAAAGCCAAAACCGATTTTGGGACACAAGTACACATTACGATTGGAATGTTAACCGTTGTTGGAAATATTTTCCCATTTTATGAACAGGAACAAAAGAAAATTCAAACTAGTATCTCAAATAAAAATATTGGATTTAAAGCCATATTAGTCTTAAAAGAGAAGGTTTTGATCAGAAAGAATAAAATGACAATACTTATAAGTCGATTAGATTTACCACCTTCATCTCTTAGAATATTAGGGTCAGCAAAAATTTTAAAGATTCACAAAGATTATCCTATTTTTTATAAATATAAAATTAAGAAAGGAATTATTAAGAATCCTGATCACTCCCAAGGTATAATATGTACTGGTTTAGCTCAGAGTAGTACTGGGGCAAAAAAAATAGTAGGGAAAAAATTAGTAGATCCTTTTACTAAAGTTTTGAATACATTTGGTACTAAAGGAGCTGTAATTATTGGATGTCAAAACAATAAAAAGGATGTGAAAAGGGGAGATCCAGTTTATCTAAAAGAATTGCGAAGTTTTCATCTAAAAAATATTTAAATTTTTAAAATTCATAATAATTATAACATAGGTGTGAAAATTGGAAAATGTTAAAGATTCTGAAATTGAAATTAGTCAAGAAATCTTAGATGAGTTAATGAGATCCTTAGAACACTTAGAAAGTTCTACTGATTTAGAAGGAACTGCTATTGTATCGAAAACTGGTTTAAGAATTGCTAGTTCAGAAACTGCAGATGTTATCGCAGATATTTACAGTGCAAGTCCTGCAACATTAATCTCTCTTGGTGAAAAAATTAGCCAAGGCCTACAACAAGGTGAGCTTAGAGATGCAGTTATTAGAGGGGCAAAGGGGTATACGATTATATTAGTCGGTGATGCAGATAATGATTTTATGTTATTTACCAATTGTAAAAAGGGTTATAAATTAGGGTATTATTTTCATAAAATACGAAAATCCTTTAGAGATATAGAACCCATTTTAAAAAAAATCCAGGCAAAAGAAAGGAATTATTAAGATTTTTGTGATATTTACGATATTAAATTAGTCCAAATTATCTCCCAACATATTTCCAATACACAGTATCATTATCCAATAGATAAAAAAAGTTTGATGGGATATTTGGGAGGGGATCATCATTAATCCAATAGATCCAACCTTCTCCCACACCATTTATTTTTTTGACATAGATACCCATGGGATCATTTCTAATTTGTATATCACAGCAATTCAATAAGACGTGATATGCTGTTGTCTTAAAATTTGTCAAATTTATATTTTGAAATAAATCATTAGTCATTTCTCCAGAATAGTCAATAGACAAAGAAATATTTACAACTTCAAATTGTAACTCCCGATTATAATTGATTTGATTACCCTTTGATACTAAATTTGGAAGGATAATGAAATTGAATAATAAAAGACCTGTAAAACTTGAAATACCGAGAATACCAATTAAGATATACTTTTTAGTTTTCTTCATTGCTTATTGGAGATTGTTGAAAAAAAAATATAAGTATTTAATTGTGTTTTATTCGTTTTTTTATTTTTAAAATTGATACTAGTGTTATAATACTAATGACTCCGTAAATGATGTAGACTTGAAAGGAAGAAATTGTCTCTGCTGTAGGGAATGTTGGGAGATTATAAATTGTCATTTCAAGGGTGTAGTTTCCAAATGTGGTATTTGTATAAACAAGCAGCCCAGAGATTTTATCATATATTGATTTTGTTGTTTGTTGGAGGAATGTCTTCTGTTGAAATTCGAATGTTATACGTTCAGCTGTTTCTTGAATTGTAACAGTAGCATTCATAAAAGGAGGTTGATCCTGAGCATAGGCTTGCTGTTTTAACCAGGTAAAATTGTTAGTTGGGATCAAAAAACCAGATTTAAACTGGTTGTATCCAAATAATAAATTGAGATCTGCTTCACCATTTGAAACGTTATAAAAAGTAGCATTAGATACTAAGATCCCTGATCTATTTTCGACGAATTCAATATCCATATAAGGCATCGGACTGCTAAAAATGTTGAAAAAATCATTTGGATCTTTATCATAAAATCCTGTGAAGTTAACTTTAATCTGACCTCCTTTTGATGTATTAGCATAACCTTTAGGGGGAGCTAACCAATCGACATCTAACCACTGAAGAGGTTTTGAGGTATTGAACGCAGTGACATTATACACATAAACCTCCTCTAAATTCAAGTTTCTATTGAAATTGTTGGGAATATCATCATTCGCTTTTACAGTTGGGCTTATAAAGAGAATAATGCCTTGAAGAAGAAACAAATAAATGATGATACCTGTGAATGTTCTAAATAATTTCATCTTTTTCATTTTGTTTTTACTTAGATATTTGTTTATTTAAAGAAATAAACGTTTGATTAGGATAATATTCCTATAATAAAAAAAACACCTCTATTTATTAAGATTTCGAAATATTTTTGAATCTTAACGTTTTAAAAATTATTTTGTTCAATTTAAGAACAGATAATCATCTGTCATTACAAGAATCAAAATATATAAAAGTTAGAACCCAAGGTATGAATTCTGCTTTCTAATCTACCAGAGTAAGCTTAGTTATAGCACCGATTTCATTAAACTCAGATGGTTCCATTTTTAATTCCTTCCCAGTTATTTTGTTTACAATTGAAGCAACGATTATTGCCCAAGGGCAAATTGCATTAGTTAGTTCTTTTTTAGTCATTACACTTCTAACTTGGGAAGTAGAGCAATTTACAGATTCGATTGTAAAAGTTTTATCAGATTCCCAATTGATCTGAATTTTTTCAGCCATCCCAATTTTTTCTGCCATCTTTTTAAACTCTTTCATCGCATCGGAAAGGCTCAATTTTTCAAAATCGTCCATATCAAATCCTGACATCGTCATCATTTTTGTGATGAATTCATAAGTTTGGGGGACAACATATTTGAATAATGTCGGAGTACCGAGTAATTCTTTTGCAGATTTTTCATATCCAAAAGTAATTCCATGGAGAACAAAAGCGAGTTGATTAAAGGTAAAACGAGTTCTTTCTTTCATTGTTGATCCTCTTTTGAGAAGTACCATTAGAAAAAGTGTCCCACCCCCTATAAAAGGAATAATAGCTGCCCATAAAAAGGTTATTGGTGCAAAAAGGGCATTATACCCACCTGATCTCCAATTAGGTACTACTACCGTGTAGAAATTAAAAAGGCTTGTCCAATGTGCTACACTCCATCCTAAAAAACCGATAGGTCCAAGATATTGTCCATATTTATAGATCTGATCTTTTTTAAATCTTGCTATTACAAATTTTATAGATACTAGAACAAATCCTATAAATCCACCAATCCAAGAATGAGCCCACACTCCAGAAGGTCGGTATAAATTTGGATCTAAAGCATCTACATGAAGATAGAACATATAAAGACATTGAATTGTTATAGCATAGAATATAAAAATTTCTACCCAACCAAACCTCTTATGAAATTTTACAATAGTAAAATCCCCTTTCATTAAATTCAAATCTTTGATATTGTATAATCCTATAAACTCATTTGCTAGGGCAAAACAATATCCAATAATTGTCTGTAATATCATAAATTCTATCCATAATTCCATTCCCATATAAATCACATGTGTATATTCCAGATTATATAACTAAAGAAAATCATTATCTTTTGAATATTAATATATCATTTATATTTTAAATGTATAGAATTAAAAAAATGTAGAATTATTTCAATTGTTTAGAGATATCCATACAGATAGACTGGATCATGTTAAAATCATGCAAATCTTGGACACTTCCTATTAGTACTAGACAGAAATTATTAAAATTTATGCAAATAGTTGTAATTTTATTACCACCAATGGTACCGTTAAAAAGTACTTTATTATAAATTTCTTCACTGGCTTTTTTAGAAGAAGTTAAAAAACTTATTGTTTCTGGTATAAATTCTGAACAATCATAATTGGCATCAAAAATAGAAGTATATAAAACTTTTCCCAATAGATCTACAAGAGAAATTTGCTTAATTTTTGGATCATATTTTAAAATCTCAAATTTTTCTACAATTTTTTTGGGTTTCTTAAGATATTTTTCATTCTGTTTGAAAAAATCCAAAGATAAAAGATCTTCTTCAATATCTTCCATTAGCTGATATTGTTTCACAATAAGTATTCTATCTCTCGGTTCTACTAATAAGTTTTCATTATGAACCGTAGTAAGTAGAATCCAGTTCAATTTTTCATTTAAATTTGTTTGATAGAGTAATTTTGCAGAACTCATAATTAATGGTATGAGAAAACTTATTTTATCCTTGTTTACATAATGTTTAGCATAGATATAGAATATATTTCCTCCTTTTCCATCTAGAAAAATAACTGATTTTAAGACCCCTCCCTCATCAACTTGCTTTATGAGACCATTAATTACATCCAAACCATATGAACTTACGATACTTTCCATAACTTGGTCAAAATTTCGAAATTCTGTAATAGATCCAGTAAATTCCTTGTTTAAATTATCCATAAACTTAGCAGTAAAACTATTCATTATTTGATGGAGTAAAGCGTGTAGAAGTTCAATTAATTCTTCGTTTTTTGTCGTTATGACAAAAGTAAGTTGCTGGAATAACTTATCATATTTCTCAAATATGATCTTGGTTTCTTTTAATTGAAGGGATTTGATATCTTCTCCACGTTCAATAGTTGCAAAACTGTTCAACGCAGTTAAAAATCCACTAAGTAAATCCTCCTTACCATTACTTTCATGACCTTGTGGGTGCCAACTATACAGTAACGCTCCAGATTCGTTAATAATTAACAGATCATTAATCATATAATGTATACACTATGATATAAACTAAATAAATTTGTTTAATGTTTTAGTTAATTTTAATAAAAAGAAGCGTAGTAAATTAGGGTAGTGTTTTGTTTTTAATTTTTTCCTGTAATTTCTTTAATGCATTTGTCCAAGCTTTTTCAAAATAATTTCGAGCCTCTTGCCATTCTGGGTTCTTTCTCCATCCTGTATGGAATAGATTAATGGTAGTTTTTTTTGGATTAGAAAAAATTTGAGTAAAAAATACAATTACATGAGTTAAAGGATCAACAAAATTCATAAAAGATTTAAATTGAACTGGACCTTTCCAGTTAAATGATAAAAATCTACCTTTCTCAATTCCAGTAATTTTACAACCAATAGTACTATTATTGTCTCTATTTTCCGGTTCCCAATAGAGTTCATATTTGCCACCAACTCTCGGTATTACATCAGCTTTTTCAGTTAACCATCTCTCCAAAAACGTATTTTTAGTAAACATTTCAAAAGCTATATTGGTAGTACAATCTAGTTCTTCTTTTATCAGAATAATATTTTCCAATTTTAAACACTTATAAGGTAATTTTCTATATTACAAAAGGTTATAAAGTATGATAAAGTAACAAACTTTTATACTATTTAAACTAAATAGATACTAATAAGTAATATTGTGAGAAAAATGGAAGTCTGGGAAGATTTAGAAAATATGAAGAAATGCCCTATAGAAGTAGCAATGAGATTTTTAGGTAAAAAATGGACGATGCAGATAATCCGAGATTTATTTAAAGGTAAAAAAAGGTTTTCAGAATTCTTAGATTCAAATCCTCAAATTAGCACAAAAATGCTCTCATTACGGTTAAAAGAATTAAAAAATTCAGGATTAATTGAGAAAAAAATTTATTCTACAACCCCAGTAGAGATTTATTATTCTTTAACAAAAAAAGGGGAAGCTCTTAACAAGGTTCTTTTTCAATTAGCTGAATATTCTTTAAAAAATTATCCTAATGAAGTTTATAATAAAAAACCAAAATCTACAGAAACTGATATTAAGAACCTAAAGAAATATTTCAAAGTTGATTATTGAAAATTAGTTTAAGTATTATTTTCCTTAAACCTTATCTTTCCCTTGACTTATTTTATTATGATTAGGAGCTCTAGTCTCGTAGGATAAGTTTCCATATCTTTAAATAGGTTCCTTCCTTATTGTAACCATAGAAGATTACTATTTTTCAGAGATTTATATTGGAGAAATTGGAAGCACAATCAATAAAAAAAGACAAAGTATCTGTTGAAATTGTAGATTTAGAAAGAGAGACAGAAAATCACTCAGTTTGGTTGGAGAGAAAATCATTTCGATTGACTTTGATTAGTATTTTCTCAGCTTTATCGATAATATTGGGATATATTTTAATTGAACTTACCAACATTGAGCTTGTAACATTAATGATCTTTTTATCAGGATTTATAATGGGAAGAAGAGATGGAATGATAGTAGGCTTTCTGAGTTCATCAATATTTTGTTTTTTCAACCCATATGGTTACTACTTACCTTTATATGCATTTCAATTAGTACATTATACAATAACAGGATTATTAGGAGCACTTTCAAAGCAATTCTTAAGAGATCGAAAGGCGTTAAAAGAAAAAGAGGAATTCTATACGGTTTCAAAGATGATTTTTTTCGGTTCTCTTGGGTTTATGATTACTACAAGTTATCAAGTTTTTGCAGCATTAGTGGATGTTCTAACGAATTATGGGACAATTAAAGCATTTATACCTTATTTTTTTAATCCTGTTGCTTTTCCATTTACAATTATACATCTTGTAGGAAATACCCTCGGATTTATTTTCATTCTGCCGGGATTAATCCAACTAGTCCAAAAAATGATCTATTAAAATATAGCAAGGAAAGCTAAAGTAGAAGGAAGCATCATTACAATTAAAATTACTAGAAAAATGATTAGGCATTTATTCCGTCTTTTCTTATTATTGTTGCTTGTCTTTGAATCAATTTCGTCCGGTCCGTTATTTTGATTAGAGTCCATACTTGTTCTGATATAAAGTAATTATAGAATTTTAATGAAGAAGTAGCAAAAAACCTAATTTCCTAGTCTAAGTAATCTTTGCAAGTAACTCGATTTTTCCACCCGCAGCTTCTACTTTCTCAATTGCTTTCTTAGAAGCGCTATTAACGGTGATATTAATTTTTTTATTAAGTTCCCCACGTCCTAATATTTTCTGAATATTAAGATCGTTTAAATTAATAGTATATGTATTTCCTGATTTAGTAGCTTTATTATTTAACACAAAAGAGTCAATCTTATGGTCTAAATCTTTGACATTAAGAGTATTAACTTGATAAATGCGAGTGATATCTTGTGGTCTTTTAAAACCTTTTTTTCCAATATCCCAGTCAGGATCAGGAAATCCTAATTCTTTTTGTTTTAGGTAATAACTTTTTTTACTCTTTTTCCATTGAGTTGTTTTTCCTCTCCCTGCGCGTTGTCCTGTTTTTCTATGCTGCCCTACTCTGCCATACCCATGAGTTCTCCTTCCTCTCATTTTTCTTACTTTTTTGGGATGATTTCTCATTTAATCACCTTAAATCATAACATTTTATGAATTAATTCATTAATATAAACACCAACGTACCCTAAAGTGCCGCCTTCTGAATAATGATGTTTTATACTCCCTCGATATCCTTTTCTTGGAGGATGCAATCGAAATACAGGTTTGATTTTATATAGATCTTGTGGTCGATATTGAGTTTCTCCACTTAATAATGCCTTAGAAAGTTCTTTAAAAGTCTTGAAATTAGTTAATGTTTTCAAATATTCCTCCGTGAGTGGCTTATTTCCTTCAACTCTTCCTCTTACTCGCAATAATCTAATTAGAGTCTTTTCGTCAATTTCTCCATAACTTATGTAATCTTTACACTTTACTAACATTCCATTATAGCTTTTCGTTGCCCAAATAAGAACCCCATGATTTACTTTATGCATTCTTAGCATTTTAAGGGTATCAAGAATCTTACGTTTCATACCTGGTGCTCCTCTAACACGAACTGCAAAATAGAGCTTAGGTATATATTCTATTTCTTTTGATTTAATTTTCTTTTTTGCCATTGCCATATTCACACCACTCGATTTCTTATAGATTGAAGTTATATTTATGAGCGTTTTTTATAGCATCAAAAGTTGCCTTCACAAGATTCTCACTCGTACGAGTATCACCGAAAGTCTTACTCCAGACATCTTCGACACCACATAATTTTAGTACTTGCTTTACTTTGTCAGCACAGGCTAAACCCACTCCAACTGGGGCAGGAATAAGTTGAATTCTTACAGATCCACATTTTCCTTCTATTTTAAAAGGAACACTGTGAGTTCCTCCGCAACCACACTCCTTACTTCCGCAGCCTCTAAGTACAGGTACAATTGAAAGTTTTGCTTTATCAATTGCCTTCCTTATTGCAGGTCCAACCTCTCGACTTTTTCCAGATCCAATCCCGATAAAACCATCTGTTCCTACAATTACTACAGCTTTGAATCTGCTGCGTTGACCACTTGCTGTCATTTGTTGAACCATTGCTATATGTATAACGTCTTCTTTAACCTGTGGGAGTAAAGTATTTATAATTTCTTTTTCCTTAACTACTAAATTATTCTGATAGATCTTGTCTAATGTGATGAGTCCTTGTTTAACTAATTCTCCTAAACGAGTTTTAGGGATCCATTCTTCTTCAATTTCTCTTAATCTACTCATTTCAATCCCAATTTTTAAGCTTTACTTTCTATTTTCTTAATTGAATCTGAAAATGCCTGACTAATCTTTAGAGGATTAATCTTATTTTTCTTGATATACCCAGAAAATAAATGCTCATAGTTTTCAGGGTCTTCTGATTTTAATTTTTTAGCGTAATTTTCTATATGTGTACCTTTTACTCTTTCATCTAAATCATCAGGGAAAAATTCTTCATGATAGGGAACTTGCAATCCTGAGTCTATTATTCCTTTGCAAGCTGCGAGTACTCGATTTCTATGGTAAAAGATACCAAGATCAAATATCGCATCTTGAATATTTTTATTTTTTGCTCTTAAACCTGCTAAATAACCGGTTAAATAGGATGCGGGGATATTTCCCGTACTTGCATTCCAACTATATTTTAAAGGTAATTCTTTTGAGAAAGCTGAAACCAAGACCATATCACCACTCAGTTTAGATTGGACGATTTGTACTCTTGTATGGTTATTAGAAATTCTGATAACAACTCTTAGTCTTCTCGATTTTAATAATTTTATTCTCTTATGATAGTTTGTCTTTCCTTCAAATCTACGTCTTGGGGGTCTTCTATATCTTGGACCATGAGCCATTTTTTATCTACCTCGTCTTATTAATTCTTTTTCTTTTATATAACGATTCAATTGAGCAACACTAGTAAACATTCCACCTTTAGCATTTTTATATAATTTTCGATAATTTGCAACTGTAATTTGTTTTCTATCTCTTAGCTTTTTAAGTTCTCTTCTTATTGGACGAATCCTCTTAATCCAGGTTTTCTTTTTCGGAGTTCTAGCATATTTTGTCCCCTTTCTTTTCCCTAATCCTCTTGCTCTTCCCTTTTTCTTTCGTTCATGTCGTACATTTTTCCTATATTTGGAGTTTCCTTGTTTATATTTTTTTTGGATTATACCTTGCTTTATTAAATTGCGAACATCTTCACGGGTAATAGCTAATGAAATATCTTCAATTAAATATGGATCAAAATATACTCGATTTTCTCCACATTTTAAAATCTCAGCAGCCATTCTTCTCTGTGGTTTTAAATTCATTATTTTATACCTCTTTTCTTAATTATCATTATCTTATTCAATAGAATCTTCTAACTCATCTATATCGATAAATTCATCACTTTCTATATCCGCGATTGGTGCTTCTGCCATCTGTTCTAATAATTCAATTTCTTTTTGAGAAACTCCTAGATTCAAGATTTTAAATCCTCTTCTTTGACAGTAATCGGTTAGAGCAATCCGCTTCTTAGCTCCTAGTTTTCCAGAAATTTTAAGAGCGTGGTTTTTTTTATTTAAATTTTTTAAATCATCAATAGTAGAGACTAAAACTTCTCTATACCCAGAAGGATGTAGACCTCTAACTTTTTTTGGAGTTCTATAACCAATCGTTGGAGATTTAACTCCTGATTTCTTTTTTTTTCGAGTTTTTGAATCTATCCCTCTTGCCTTCCTCCAAGAGTCTTGTACTCTTTTATATCTCCAGGATTCGACCCGTCTGAAGGAGGGTCTTTTTTTTTCAATTTTTTTTCTAAGTTCCATCAATCTTTTGTCATTTACCATAATGATAACCCCATTTTACTTAATTTCCCAGATTACTTGTTCTCCTAATTGTTTTCGATACAAATAAACTCCGTCTTGGAATACTCTGGGATCTTTTTTTCTTATCCGACAAGCTCTTTTGACATTTGCGGCGCTCTGACCAAGAGCTTCTTTATCTGGGCCAATAAAATAAACATCATCACCCTTCACTTCAACTTTAACATTATTAGGATACTTTGCTTTTCTTGGTGCTCTTTCTCCAAGGAAGTTTTCAACATAAATGAATCTGTCTTTCTCATCCACTCGAACACTACATGGAAAATGAGAATAGGCTATTTTGGAAATATACGTATAATTTGTCTGCACTCCTATAATCAAATTGTTAATTATGCTTACAATAGTCTTGATCAATGCCAATGTACCACTTTTAGGGAAATTAGTTGAAAAGATGACTTTATTCTTCTCTATCGCTACTTTTATACCCCTCACATGAGAAAAATCTTTTATGATATCTCCTTCAGGACCTTTGACTCTTATATGATGTCCTCCTTCTAATGTTACTTTAACTCCTTCAGGTATATCCAATTCCTCTTTAAAGAAAGCAATCTTTACCATTTCTTATTTACCTCTAAGTTTTATTAATATATATAGCATAGAGTATGTCCCCCTATATTTTTTTCTTCAGCTTCTTTCATAGTCATAATTCCTTGGTTTGTTGTCATTATAATTAATCCTAAACCGGGTGCGGGTAATAAACGTCTTTCCAAGAATTCATATTGATTTACTTTATAATTTAATCTTATTAAGCCAGCACATTCATTAATTTTCCCTTGTAATGCTATTTTGAACTTTCCTTGACGACCATCGTCATACCTTTCAAATTCACCGATATAGGCATGTCTTTGGAAGATACGGAGGATTTGCTGAAGTTCTTTCGATGCAGGACTTATAACAACTTCCTTTTTACGCGCTCTTTCAGCATTCTTAAGAGCACAGCAAGCGTCTGCTAGTATATTTACCAAATTCTTTCACATCCTTATTATATTCTTTAATTTTTCTTATTCATATCTTTTAAATCCAATATTTTGTCCTATTTCGTAAAAACAACGTCTACAAATGTACAAACCGTATCTTCTAATTAGACCTCTATGAGTGTGACATCTTCGACATTCTCTCTGTCCTTTACCATAACGCTTTCCTTGTGGAATACTTTATCACCTTAAATTCATTAAATATATTCTAAATCTAATTTTTTTACAATATCAACTCCAAAATTTTGTTTCAAAAAATATTGGGCTTCTGCTCGGGATATATAGTGATGTCTGGGAATTTTCGTTCTTCCTTTTCTTCGATATCTCACTCTCATTCCTGGTCTTGCGATCCTTCCACATATATCTAATCCCCACAAACCAATACTGGCTTCATATTCAGTCTGAGGAATTTTAATATGTTCATCTATACCAAATGCAAAATTACCAAAATTATCAAAACTTTTTTGTAAAATTTTATTGTTATTTACTATCAATAATCTTTTTAATAATCTTTCTGCGTCTTTACCTCTAATAGTAATTTTACAGCCAATAGGACGCCCTTTTCTAAGATTAAACTCTTTCACATTAACTTTAGATAGAGTTTTGACAGGAGTTCTTCCCGTTATTTGCTCTAATACGGTTACTGCCTTTTCTAATTCTTCTCCCCCTGCACCAACTCCTATATTCAAAACTAACTTCTCTAGGAATGGCCTTTTCATTGGATTTTCCCATTTTTCATCAAATTCCTTTTGTTGGGCGCTTGTTGCATTCCTTTTGGATGTGGCTGACAATTTATTTACCTCCTAATTATTTTTAATTTAAATTGGGTAAATCAATTTCGGATTGATCTTCTCCAATAATAAATGTATAATCATATAGTGTTTCTGTATGGCTTCCATTATGTTGAATTGAAACTGTACTTGCTTTTGGACCAAATCGTTTTAAAATATTAATAATTTTCCCTGTTTGTCCTATATTTTTTCCTGACATAATAATTGCTAGGTTGTTTTCCTTAAATTTTAGGATTTTCTTGATTTCTTGTTCAGGAATCGAAATTTTTAAAACATCCATTCGCTTATAGACATCTTCTTTTGGATTTCTTGGATCATTAACTCTAATTAAAATATTTTTGCCATCATGTAAGTTTAGCTGTATATGACCCCCTTTTACATTAGTTTTGTTAGTGATCCTACATAACTTAAATAAACTCTCATCTTCACCAATTTCATGCAATTTTAATCCATAATGGGAGTCTGGGAGTATTCGGTAATATTTTTTCATTTTTTCTATTGATAATACGTCCATTAATCCTACAGGGAATGCTTTATCTCTTACAACTTTTCCATCAACCTTAAAATATCCCAAACCAATTAATTTCTTTGCTTCTCTATGAGAATCTACAACTTGTAATAAATCTCTAACAATGTGAAGGAGTGGTAAACAAAATCTACTTGGATGAGGTCCAGGCGATGGTTTAACAAAAAATTTACCATGTTTCCTCTTGATTTGTAAAAATGCCGGTGTATTAAGTCTCTTTAGGATTTTTTGACCTCCGTGTCTAGTCAATCTGTTCTACCTCCTTTCCTTTCTTTGGTCCAGTTAATTCTTCCTCATAAAAACCATATAAAGCTTTTCTTTCTATTATTTTTGCTCGCCAAGGATCCAACTTTTTTTCCTTAGCAAGTTTGGTAATAATTAAATTGGAAACATGTATCGCAGGATGAAATTGTGTCCCGTCTGATTTTTCAAATTGAGCTTCCTTTATTTTACATCTTAAATCTTTTGTAATTTCCAAAACTTCACCTTCGAAGTCTTTATATTCTCCCTTACAAACTCGAACCTGATCTCCAACCCTAACTGGGAGTTTTTTTATCCCGTATTCATCTCGAAGAAAATCAACTACCCTTGTAGTGAACAATTTTGAACGCTCATGGTTCTTATAATTATATAGTGCTCTTCTTTGCTTCCGGGGTTGTTTTGATTGTACTTTCATATTTAATTCCTTTTCTTTTAATATTAGATTATTAATGAAGAAATTGATGCTAACCTAGGAAATAATTCAGCAGCTTCTCGAGCGATAGGACCTCTCACTTCTGTTCCACGGGGTTCACCTTCTTTTGTTACAATTACACCCGCATTATCTTCAAAACAAAGTCGTGTACCATCTAATCGACGAAATATCCTTTTTTGTCTGACGATTACAGCCTTAAGGATGTTTCCTCTCATTTCAGGTCTTCCTCTTTTAATCGTGACAGTGCAAATACTGCCTACTGTAGCTTTTGGTAATCTTCTTTGTCTTGTCTTAAAGTGGTCTACATTAATGATTTGGGCCACTTTTGCCCCAGAATTATCTGTAATCTGAATTCTTGACCCATTACACAATCCATAACTTGTTTTGTGCCTTGTCATTCGTTTTCTTCCCATCTTTCGTCTAGTACCCATTTAGATCCCTCCGCTTGCTATTTTATTTAATACAATAAACGCCTTTGTTTTAGAAATTTTTCGGGATTCTCCAACCCGAACTAGGTCTCCAATTTCTATCTCATGAGTTAAACATTCTGGTAAATGACATGCAAGTCGAGTATTTCGACGCTCATATCGTTGATATTTCTTAACAAATTGAACATAATCTCTTTTAATTATAACTGTATTTTTAGAATTCTTACTTACAATAACTCCTTGGGTAATTTTTCCCCTAATTCTTGTTTTTCCATGGAAAGGGCAAGATTCATCATTACAATCTTCAGCTTTTGCTTTAGGGGGAACTATACCTGGAATTCCTATATTTCTGCTCATTTTTTATACCATCTCTTCTTCTTTAAACTTCTTAATCTATTTACGGGGAAACCAACAATATCATCCCCTTGTACTTCTATATAATTCTCCTCATTATTTTCCGAGTAATTTGGTAAATCAAACCGAAACACATAATTTTTTTTTATATATTTTTTAACTTTATTTTCTTTTTGGGCAATTAACATGTTTTTTGTATCATCAATAATGATTCCAATATCCGAAAATCCGGATTTATCTTTTTTTGATTCAAGTTTCGCATAAGCTTTTATCCCGATTAAATCATGGTAAATTAAATATTTTGGATCTATCACTCTTTTTCCTCATTATATACTGTTAAAATTCTCGCGATCTGCTTTCTTAATAACTTAGCTTTTCCAGGGTTGTCAGAAACACCCCCACCAGTTTGATTTGAATATAACATCATTAATTCTTCTCGTAAATTTAACAAAGCTCTCTCTCGTTCTCTTTCATCCATTTCTCTTATCATTTTTGCTTTTAATATATCTCCCATTTTATTTCACATCCTAATTTTCTTCTTCTTCCTCCGGAGTTAATGAAATTTCAGATATTGCCTCTTCATCTACTTCATCAATAATTTTCTTATCCTCTTTAATGATATCTGCAGTTTCTTCCTCAATAACATATTCAGCCTTAGTTTTAGCTAATTTTGCTTCGGCTTGTTTTTGAGCTTTAGTTAATAGATCATTTTTAATCTTAACCTCATCACCCATCCTTGTATCAGCATGTTGAATTTTTACTACCACACCTAAAACACCAGATTTTTGAATGCATTGTGCTACACCCTTATCAACACCTTCTTGTGAAGGATGACCGCTTTTTGTCATTGTCCCAGCGCGAAAAATTTGCGTTCTGGCCCTTTGGCTGGTTACTTTTCCTGAAATCCTAATTTCTGCTCCAAGTGCTCCCCCAGAGTCCATGATTTTTCTAAGTATATAATAACCAGCTCTCCTATAGTGGCGACCTCTGTCCAAACTATACGCCAACCGTTCTGCCATTATTTGTGCATTAAGATCTGGATTAGCCACCTCTTCAACCTCAATCTGCGGCATTTCTAATCCAAATCTATCCTGAAGTACATCTGTTATTTCTTGGATTCGCTTTCCGCCTTTTCCGATGACAAGCCCTGGTCTACTCGTTTTTAATGTAATTCTGACTCCTAATGGTGTCTTCTGAACATCTACACCTGCAAATCCTGCTCTTACTAACTCTGATCGCAAGTACTCGTTGATTTGCATCAATTTAATACCCTGTTCAATGAAATTTTTAACTAAGGGGGACATTCTGTTTCACTTATTTAATTATTTATATTAACACTTCTATTTTTAACTTAACTTGGAAATTCATAAATTACAATTTCTACATGAGTGAGATGCTTAAATTTTGCCGTACTACGACCTCGGGCTCGTTCAGTATATCTTTTTATTATTCTTCCTCGATGGGCGGCAGCATGAATAACTCTGCAACTCTCAATATCTAATCCTTTATATTCTCCATTGGCTTCTACTGAAGAGAGAATCTCATAGATTCGAGCAGCTGCTTTTTGAGGAAATTTCCCAGCATACCACTTAAATTCTTTTAAATCTTTTCTATGTGGTGCTTTTTTCTTATATCTTCTAAAAGGGACTGATTGTTTTATTTGAATAACATTTTCGAGAAATTCTTTTGCTCTTTCTACTTTCATTCCCTTGATTACAGCACATATCTCTCTAGCGTGCTTTGGTTTAATTCTTAAATCTCTTCCAGAAGCTTTTGCGAGTCTTTCAGTATCATATTTTTGTTCTATGAATGAATAACCCCAGTTAGGCATATTTTTTCATCTCATTAATTTTATTATCATAAATTACTTTAATGGCACATATTTTGAACTTCTTGTGGCCCCAATTCCAGGAGAACCGTGAGATACTCGCTTCCGTGTTAAGGCAAATTCACCAAGGTAATGGCCTATCATTTCTGGTTTAATATCAATCACTTCAAATGTTCTTCCGTTATAAACACCAATTTTTAGTCCAACAAAATCTGGAAAAATGATCATATCTCTGACATGAGTTCTAGTAATGAGATCTTTACCGCGTTTTTTTGCACGATAAGCCCTTCTAAGTCGTTCTAGCAATTTTTTTTGCCTTGGAGGAAGCCCTCGTTTCAATGATCGTCTTGCTCTGGCGGGAAATAATTGTATAAGCGTATCCATATTCATTTTCTTAAGTTCTTCTAATGTATATCCTCGATAATGAAATCTTAATCTATCTAACTCTTTTTCGGCATCTAATTCCTCATCACCTTCTTCTTCTTCTACTTCTTCAACTATTTCCTCAGAAGGTTCTTCCTCTTCTAATTCTTCTTCCAACTCTTCATTGGTATCTTCATTAGGAGCCATTTTTCAATCAATCTGCTTAGTTCTTTAATTTAATTCTGTTAATTTTTTCTGATATAACTTCATACGGTAAGGATTTTAGTGTTGCTTTTAATTTTAACTTTTAGGTTAAGGAAGTGAAAATCATAAAACTTATAAGCTTTAGATGTAGTTTTCAAGAGAATCTTGGATTCTCATTTCTTTTCAAGTTTTATAAGGTATTTTTTACATAATCCTATATCTCAAAAGTATTGATTAGGATTAAAAACACGAATAATATCATTTTCATCAAATTCACCGTTCCATCTTTCTTTTATTAAAACAAATTTACCTGCTTCTTTATTAGGATTGATAACGGTATGAAACATATTTATTTTATTTTGGAATTTAGAACCACTTTCAACATAATAATAAACTTTATTCCCATTAATGATAATAGGGTTGCCCTCTAAAATTTCCCAAAATTCATTTCTATTCTTATGAATTTGAATGGATAATCCAAATTCTGGTCTTACAAAGATCAGATTATAATCTGGGTAAGTAAACTTAAAGCTATACCACTTAGAAAGAATGTCAATATAGCCTTTTGGAATATCATAGTTTTTAATGAACTGGTCTTCCGTATAAAGAATTTTCTCCGAATTTTCGTATACATAAGGATCATAAACAATTTCGTGATTTGAAATATCAAGATAATAAGAAATATCAATTGATTCTTTTCCATTATTAAAAATCATATAATAATCATAAGATTTGATTTTTAAATCAGAATCTTTTATTTCTTCAGTTTTGAACGAATTTCCATTTATGAGAAAAATGTTATCTAAGGATTTAGAATTTATGGTAAGAATCAATTTTTCAGAATTATTCTTTCTAAGATAAGTACTTCTTCCTGACAATATTTTCTCTTTGAAGATCATGATTCCTCCATTCAGTTTATCTCAATGTTTAATTTCTTAAGTTTTTCTTCAATTTCTTTTAATCTGGGCATAGAATCCTGAGCTCCTTTTCGAGTAACAGCAATAGAAGCTGCTATCGTTGCGAATTTTACACAATTAATAATTTTTTCACCTTGACTAAGTTTACTAGCTAAAACTCCAATGAAGCAGTCTCCTGCTCCAACTGTATCCACGGTATTAACTTTTGGCGAAGATACTTCTACAAATCTATCTTCTTTTCCAAGATAAATTAAACATCCTTTATCTCCTAAGGTTGTTATAATATTTTTTATTCCTAACTTAACAAGTTCTTTTGAAATGTACTTAATTTTTGTATTGTTATCTTTAGTTTCCTCGTGAGGTCTTAAAAAAGAATATAAGCGAAATAACTCTCCTTCATTTGGTATTAGTATATCAACCTGTTCCAAAACTCCTATTGGAATAGGCTTCAAGGGAGCAGGGTTTAGAATTTTTAAAACTTCTCCCTCTGATGCGATTTTAAACACTTCTTCAATAGTTTTGATGGGGATTTCCATTTGAACGACCAATACTCTTGAATTTTTAATGATATCAGCTCTAGAGTTTACATCTTCTGCAGTTAACTGATAATTCGCTCCTGGGGCTACACTAATCATATTTTCTCCCTTTTCATCTATTAGTATGAAGGCTACACCACTTGCATTTTCATTATCCCTTATGACGTGTTTTGTATTAATCCCTTCTTTAGTCAACTGAGAAACCATTTGATTCCCAAAAATATCCATACCAATTTTACCTATAAAAATAGTATTTGCTCCTGATCTTACTGCTGCAACAGCTTGATTAGCACCTTTACCTCCTAAAAATTGTTTAAATGTTCCTCCCGTGACTGTCTCTCCGGGATTTGGGAATCGTTTGGAATAAATATTTAAATCCATATTACTTGAACCAATTATCAAAACATAATTGAGTTTTTGGTGCACACTAAATCAACTAATTTTTGTGAAGAAATATGATTTTTCTTATATGTATATAATTATTTTGGGGAACATTATATTTTAGTTATTGTTAACTAATGGTTGATGAAATTAATGTGGTAAAAGGATTAAGAAAAAAATGAAAAATGGAAAAAAAATAATAATTTTAATTACTGCTCAGTCAGAATCTTCCTCCCCTGCTAATTCCTCTTCTAACTCTTCTAGAGGAACAGGCGCAGGGGTTGTCAACATACTATAACCTATCCAGATTGCTATAATAGAAATTAGGATTACGAGCAGCCAAAGTGGTGCAACCGTGAAGAGTCGCCAATCTAACCAATCAATATCGAGTATATTGCTCCAATCATCCCAATGAGGATCGTTCCAGAGGGTATTCATCAACAGATCTATGATACTTCCCATTGTATAAATTACAGCAATAGCGAGCCCAACAATCATAACGATTGCTCCGATGACTTTATCTTTTGCCAATAGGGTTCAACTCCTTAATTTTTCCTTTCTATCTATTTATTGTTTTAATTATAAATTTTATAATAAATAAGATTAATATTAATTGTTAAAAAATTATTCAATTAAAACCATTCTATTGTATTAAAAATTGTTGTCTAATATTCAAAAAGAATATTTTTATTCAAAGTTTAGGAGTTAAAAGAGATGATCGCAGTTCTTTGTTTCGCCATACGCTTTTCTTGGTACTTTTTATGGTACTAATTTGATAAAAAAATTAAAAATTAAAATAAATCTTTTAATGATAACTTATGTAAATAAAAACGAAATTTATATTTTTTATACTATTATCACACATAGGATTATTTAAAAATAATCAAACTAGATAAGAAGAAAAATAAATTAAATTTATAAAATAATTTACCAGACTGGTTTAAGGTTTTATATATTTAATGATGATTTAAAATTGGTTAAAGAGGTTAACGGAAATGAGTTTTGATATTAATATAGATAAAGATGCATGCACGGGATGTGGCACATGCTATGAAGTATGCCCTTCTGAATGTTTTGGGGAACCTGAGGGTGGAAAAGTAAACGTTATAGAAGAAAACAGAGAAGACTGTGTAGGATGTAGGGCATGTGAAACACAATGCCCAGAAGAAGCGATAGAGATTATAGAGAACTGAATTTCGAAAAAGGGCAAATTATTTTTATTTTTTTTATTATTTTATTTCTTTAATTGCCAATTATTTGGTAAAATCTTTAGGTTTGCAAAATAAACCATATAAATCTATTAAGATTTGTCTAGTTAAATTATTTTGGAGAATATAGATTACATATCAACACATAGAAAGACGATTATTTCCTTTATAAATTTTTTAATATCTTTTAATCGAATTGTCTCATTTACACCGTGAGTATTTGAACCCCCAGTAGCTACCCCGCGAAGAATAATTTCTTTAGTATTTAGAATTTGTGCTACAAAACCCACATCAAATGTCATCGACATTCCTGTTATCTTAATCCTTTCTTCTGGGATATTATGTACCAGTTGTATAACTCTTTTCATTCGCTGGATCTCTGGGCTATTAATATCTGCTTTTAAAGGAGGGTAAGAGTATTTAAAGGTTGTTTTTACATCTAATGCATTGCTTTTTATTTTTCCCCTATCGACTGCATTAAGTATTTCTTGCTTAACATCCTCAATACTCTCATCCGGTATTACTCGTCTATTGATTATGAGAGTGCAAAGATCTGGGATAATGTTTGATTTTTCACCAGATCTAATAACATCTAAGTTGAATAGAGGATTAAGATTTCTTTTTTCCTTGGTTTTAGGATCTGGAAAACCAGGAATATCGTTACTTTGACGTATTTCAACCTCTTCCTTAAGTTTCTTAAGTTCTACTAAAATTGGGATCATTTCTTCTAAGGCATTAACACCTAAAATACTAAGTCCGGAATGAGAGCTTCTACCGATAGTTTCAACTTCAACTTCTAAATCACCTGCAGTCCCCATTAAAATGATGGGCTCTATGGAATAATCTATGGAGTATATTGTTCCTTTCACATATCCTTGTTCTGTCAAATAGCGAATACCGGGATAAAAACCAATCTCTTCATCAGTACAATTAAGAATGTTAATATTATATTTAGGAGTAAGACCCAATTTTTCTATTATTTTAAGAGCAAGAATTAAACAAATCATTGCTCCTTTATTATCACCAACGCCTCGACCATAGATCTTTCCACTTTTTATCATGGTCGCTTCAAATGGGGGAAATCTCCATTTATCGCTTCCTTTGTTTGGTGCAGCTACTACATCCATATGTCCACAAAAAGTTATTTCTTTATTCTGTCTAAAATTTTTTGAAGCAACGAGATTTACTCGAGGACCTTCAAGAGGATATGGAATTTTTTCTATTAACTCATTAGGAACGACTACTTCTTCTAATTCATAATTTAAATCTTTAAAGTATGATGAAATTGCATCTACATAATTACGATAAGTATTTCCGGGAGGATTGGTGGTATCTATATTAATAAGAGTCTGGAACATCTCCAAAACTTTATCTCTGTCTAAATTATCTACCTCAGTAAAAATTTGGTTGAAATCTATCAAATTTTAAAGCCATTATGATTTGAATCTTAATATCAAGGAAAAGGTCTAATATAATTTAATTTTTATGAAAAAGCATTGCAAAGTAATTTACCATAATAAAATTCTGCCACAGTTCTTACAAGTACCTTCATTTATTTGCATATTAATACAGCTTTCATGGTATGGAGCTTTGCATTCTTTACATAAAAATATCTTTCCCATATGCTCTGTAAAATCATATCCGCAATATATACAAGTACTAGTGTAGGAAAATCCGGCAGAATTATTCACGTCTAATTCAATAATTTGAGAAGTTCCGGTGAGTCCTGCACCACTCGATGTTGGAGTAATATAGTCATTCTGTTGTGTATCTGTAGTTGATTGAAAATATTGTGGTTGAGTTTGAGGTGTTTCCCAATCAGATACATATCCAGATGTAGGTTTTTTTGAAAATCCCATTCTTTGAGAAACCTTTTCATCTAGGATATTTGTAAGAATTAACGCTGATGCATATTTACCTTTTGCACCTCCTTTCTGTAAATGAGTGTGACTTATCATGTGAATAATTCGCCCCCCCATTTTACCGTAATCAAATTCAACCAGTACAGGGGATTCTCCCCATTTATTTTGAATCTCCCAAGAATTAATTAATACTCTTACTGCTTCATGATTGATGATCTGGATTGGGAATGATCGCGTTTCTAACCACCAACGGAATTCACTTTTCTTCGTATTTTTTACAGTTTGTTTTTGCCATTTGCTCTGTTGAATTTCACTTAAAACTCCTTCTAAAAAGGGATGATCTGGTTGGATTATTTGACATGGAACAACAGCATCAGCTGTTTTTGCCCGATTCCACCTTATATATCCGGGAAAAATATTTTCTATAATGCTCTGAAGGGCCCAATCAGTAGTTATTAACCATCCTCCGTTTGTGACAAAATCCTTGACTTTTGGATAGGAAGCATGAGGAATATCGCTACCTGGACAGCCTATAAGCACAACATCATACTGTGATAAATTTTCTTTCATAATTTCTCTTTCTTTTACAACCTTTTTCACCGAAGCATACATATGTTCTACAACTTTTTTAGGTTTTTCATACCGTCCACTAATTGCTAAAATTTTCCCATGTTTTTCTACTGCTTCAACAACATCCTTTTTATTCAGAGCTTCCATCTTGCGCTTCTTTACTTCTGAATAAATATCTTTCAAACTCATTTAAACAGCCTTTAAATAATATTATAAGGAATTTAGTGTTATTTTATAATTATTATAAAATAAATACTATATATATTTTAAGTGGAAGGGAAGTTTTTGTCAAAATTAAATGAGTTAGGAAAACCTTCTGAATTTTGGGAGTATTTTGAACAAATTACTAAAATTCCTCGTTGTTCAGAGCATGAGGAAAGAGTTAGATCATATGTAAAGGAAGAAGCAGAAAGATTAGGTTTTAATACAAAGGTAGATAATACAGGAAATCTTGTCGTAAGAATTCCTAAAAAAGATAACCAAGGTGTAAAAGTTGTTCTACAATGCCATCTAGATATGGTTTGCGAAAAAAATGATGGGATTTCTCATGATTTTTTTAAAGATCCTTTAAAATTAGAAATCTTAGAAATTGACAATCAAAAATGGGTCACTGCCGTTGGAACGACACTAGGCGCTGACAACGGAGTCGGTATAGCATACATACTCACATTAATGAAAAAGATATTTGAAAGAGAATTATCCTTCAAATTTGGATTTGACCTTTTATTTACTGTTGATGAAGAAATGGGTTTAAGAGGGGCATTTAAAATTGATGAAAACTTAATATCCGGAAAATATCTTATTAACTTAGATGCAGAAGACGAAAATTCTGTAACAATTGGTTGTGCGGGAGGAAGAGTGACTTTGTTTCAAATAAAAAAACAAACCTTTAAGATAAATAAGGAAGAAAATCTGATTCCATTAAGAATCTTTATATCTGGCTTGAATGGAGGGCATTCAGGAGCAGATATCCATCTAGGTAGAGGAAATGCATTAAAAATTATGGGTGAGATACTTTGGAAACTAAATAGGAAGTTTAAAGTTTTTATTTCTTCTATAAATGGAGGTAATAGAACTAACGCGATACCTAGGGAAGCTAGTGCAAATTTATTTATCCAAACAGACGAAATTTCAAAAATAGTGGGATTTATTGAGGAACTTGTTTCAAAAATCACAGTTCTTTTTAATGGAATTGATCCTGATATAAATATTTCTATTCAAAAATTGAAAACATTTGAGGAGAACAATGTCTTTACAAAAAAAATTCAAGATAATATCCTTAATATATTATATACAATACCTAATGGTCCCCTCTCTATGCATCCACAAATCAGGGGCCTTGTCTTTAGTTCATCAAATTTAGGTGTAATAAATACTGATGATGAAAAAATTGAGATCAAGTTAAGTCAACGGAGTTTGAGTGAATATTTTAAAGAAATCATCTGGGAGAAAGCTGTATCTTTGTTTAATTTAACAGATTTGGAGATAGATATTATAATTGATTCTGATTATCCTGGATGGCAGCCAAATTTCGATTCGAATCTTTTAAAATCAACAAAAGAGACATTTAAAGAGGAATTTAATAAAAATATTGAGGTAAAAGCAATTCATGCAGGTTTGGAATGCGGAATTTTGAAGAAAAAGTTTCCTAATATGGATATGATATCAATCGGCCCTGCAAATGTAGGCGCCCACTCACCCGACGAGAGACTGTCAGTAAAATCTGTCGAAAAAATTTGGAAGTTCTTAATAACCTTATTAGGAAAGCTAAATTAGAATATTAACAAAAGATATTATGATTTGAAAAAATTATTAAATTGTAATTAATAATTCTTTTATTGTAGATTATGCAAAAACAACCATTAAAGAAAGAAGAAATAATTGGTTCTGAGACGGTGTTTGAGAAATTAAAAAGTAAAACACCGTGGATTTTTGGAAAATCATTTAGAAAGCCAAGGTTAAATTTTCCTAAATTTAGACTTCCAAGATTATCACTTCCGATGCCATCAAGAGCAATAAGTGTAATCACAATATTTATAATTTTATTTATTCTACAAACGGGTATAGCCTATTTAATTGTTAGGGAACCCCCCGCACTAGGAGCAACACAACAAGGTGATCCCATTTTTATTCTTACCGATATTAATGAAGCTTTTATTATCGAAAGCATTGTGGCTTCAATCCTAATTTTATTATGCTCTACGGGATTTGTATTATTGTTTCAAGCTTCTAAACATGTTTATAATCGAAAAATGGCAGTCACGTATCTAGTTGTAGGTGTTTTGCTTATATTAATCTGCTTTATAGGACTTCAGTATATAATAGCAGTAAAAACAGGAGTTTTAAAGCAGTAAAATTTGCTTTCAGATCTAAAATGAAATATATTAGTTCACATATAATTCAAAAAATTAAAAGATTAAAAAAAAAAATAAAATATTTTAAAGAGATTAACCAATAAAAGCGTTATAAGCTGCTTCGTCTAATAAGTTACCTTTTTCAGCTTCCCAGTTTGATGGATCAATTTTGTAGAGCCAGGCTCCAAAAGCATTTTCATTAATCTTTTCTGGTTCATCCATTAAATCAGAATTAACTGCAGTGACTGTACCTGAGACGGGACTATAAATGTCTCCAACAGCTTTACTACTCTCTACAGTACAATCAATAGGGTCGCTAGTAGGTTCATCACCATCCATTTTTACCTGTTCAAGCTCAGCACCTTCAAGACCTTCAACATCAACAAAAGAAATCTCACCTAACTGCTCAGCAGCATAAGGTGTAATTCCTACTTCTTTTGTTCCATCATCAAACCATTGGTGTGTTTTAGTAAACCATTTAACCATTTTTAACTAACTCCTATTTAATTTGTTTATGACTTAAAATAATATTGAATTAAATAGTATGTTTTTATTAATTAAGGTAAGAATATAAAATTTTATTATTGCGATTTACAATTAAGTTTATCAGATGATATGGTTTCTAGCCTAAAGAATAACCTAAATTACTTTCATGAATTTAAAGAATTATATTTTCAGATTATAAGCGATTTTGGATTCGATTATCAAGAAGATTGTAAATCGCGTAATTATCTTTCTCAAATACTTACTAATAAAAGTCAAATATGGAATTTAGAAAATGTTATAAAATCTTTTCAAGAACAACTCACAAAAAAAACAGATATTTTGATTTATGGGTGTGGTCCTTCATTAGAGGAAACTGTAAACAAAATATTGAGAGAACAGGAAGAAGTTTTTTTTAATAGTTTTATAAATATCACAGCTGACGGAGCTGCTGTCTTTTTACGGGAACTAGGGATAAAAATTGATGCTATATTCACAGATCTAGATGGAATTACTAAAAAAGAATTTAATTATTCAGATTTTAATATTGTTCATGCCCACGGTGACAATATTGATAAACTCAAGATTTTTGGGAATGATATTATAAATTTTCACAATATTATAGGCACAACTCAAGTAGAACCCCTAGATAATGTAATAAATCCAGGAGGGTTTACAGATGGAGATAGAATTATTTATTTTTTACATAAATTAATTAATCCTTCACAGAAATTATTTCTTATTGGAATGGATTTTCAGAATATTATTGGAAAATATTCTAAGTTAGAATTTCAAGAAAATCTAGAAGGGACAATGATTAAGAAGAAGAAACTTCAATATGGAATTATGTTATTGGAGTGGATTATTCCCAAAATAAAAAATGAAATATATTTTGTGAATTCTAAGAAAATATCTAAGAAATTCAATTATATATCGATTGAACACTTTCTACAAATTGTAAAGCATCAAATCTTATAATCTTGAATCCCATTAGAGGTTATTTTATACAAAAGCTTTTTTTCAGGGTAGTTCAATGAATTAACTAATTGTACATGGTTAGTTTCACTATCCTTTTTACTCAAATAAATATATTCTGAGAAGAAGTGATTTAAAAATTGATTTCCAACAGGTATTTCTTTAATATTCCCTTTTTTTGAGAAATTGGCTGTAACTTGAGAAGTCACTATTGTAATTAGATTAGAAGTTTCAGTAAGTTCATTTATTTTATTTAAGATGCTCAAAAAAATGTTTTTGCTCTCATTAAATGAAATTTTTTTATTACCTAAATCAGATCTAAAGTGGTTATTAATTGAATCTATTATTAACAAACCTCCTTCAACCTTTTTAGCTAAAGTATCAAAGTCCTTTAGAGCAAGGTTGAGTGCTGAAGTGCTCATAATTTTAGACACCAAAATGGTTTTAAAAACACTATTAATCTTAGGATCAGATGAATTTAACAATTCCCTTAGTCGTTCAGGTCGAAAAGTGTTTTCTGTATCAAAATAAAATATGAATTTGATATTTTGCTTTTTAACAATCCTACTAAAAAATTTATATCCTTGGATACAAATTTGGTGACATAATTGGGTTTTACCAGTTTTGTTCGCACCAAATATTAAATATTTCGTTCCTGGGGAAAACCCACCTCCTATTGCATCATTAAAATTTTTAGAACCTATATGAAGTTTTTTCCTGTCTTTCTTTAAATTTTCAGATCCTAAAATAATTTGATCATGTGGAATGATTTGGTTTTCTTTAATTTTTAAAATTTTATGGAGTGACATCTATATGTATTAAGTTTTATCAACTTTAAATATAGTTTGCAAAAACCATCTTAAACAATAAAATATTACTTCGAAAAGTTGAATTAAAATAGAAAAATTAATTTAAAAATAAACATAAAATTATTATCATAGTGCTTAAAATGGAATTAACAGTCCATATTTCTTATGAAAAAATATTTGTGTAACTAAAAACAATGGCTAAGAAGAAAAAAGAGACTTGTCCTTATTGCGGGAAGAGTTTTGCTTATTTATCACGTCATAAATGTAAAATAAAGGAAAGGATTGAAGGTCCAGTAGATGAAAAATCTGACGTCGAACGAAGGATTGAAAGGATAGAAGAAAAAAAGAGAGAATTTAAGCGTTCATTGCATAAAAACGAGAAAAATGTATTAAATATTATTAATCGAGAAAAGGAGATTTATTTTAATGATCTTCTAAAATTAAGCAAAATCGAATCTAATGAATTAGAAGAAATTCTGGATGTTTTAGCACTTCAATCAAAAGTAAAAATCAAACGCGAATTAATTGATGCGTCTTGGACGAAACTAATTTATTCAATTGAAGAAATTGAAGTAAAAGTGAAAAGTGTTAAAATTGATAAGACTCGGAAAGATTTTGTATGGAATATGTTTTCCAGACAACCATGTTTTATCTGTCCATTTCGTAGTAAGTGTAATGATACTAATATGGATCAATTCAATCCCTTACATTGCCCATGGCTAACAGAATGGATTGAAATTACTTCATATGGAAAAGAATATAATATAAATTTTGATGAAATAGAAGAACGCCTACAAGACATCTAATTACTTTTTTTGCTTCCCAATAAGATAAATTTCATTACTTTTTTTTTTAGATGAACTAGGTTTAAAAGTTTTTAATAATCTAAATTCAGATTTCATTTTTGCTACAAAACTGTTAAAATCAGTTCCTTGAAATGCTTTCATTACTAATACTCCCTTAAATTTCAAATAAATCTTTGCCAACTCAAGAATTTTATAACAAAGATTAATCTGTTTTATTTGATCAGAAAATTTATTACCAGTTTTGTTTATTGAGGAATCAGATAAAATCAAATCTATTTTATCATGAAAAAAAGATTCAATTTTGTTTTGAAACGTAGGATTAGTAAAATCCATTTGCAAAGTAACAATATTTTCAATAGGGGATACTTTCTTTAAATCCACACCTAGTATTTTATATTCATTACGATGGTAATATTGATCATCATACTTAATTAAATTATCTTCAGCAAATTTTTTTGAAATTTGAAGCCAGGAGCCGGGTGCGCATCCTAGATCCAAAATATAGAACGCACGTTTAAAAATGTTGTATCTTTTTTGAATTTCTAGTAATTTATATGCTGATCTTGCTCTATAGCCTTCTTTTTTAGCTTTTTGATAATGGGGATCTTGCTTATGGCTTGTTTTATTGTTCGTCAATTCACTCTAATTCTTTCCTAATTGTAATAATATATTTTTAATCGAAATTATATCAATATTGGTTTTAATTGATATGAAATCAAAATGAGTCCTTGAAACTCTATAACCCTTTTCTTTAATGCGGGTAATTATATCATCTAACTTCGGAGTATTTGAGATTTTTAATACTTTACTTAATTTATGAATATTATAATAGAATGGAGGTTTACCTATTTCTCCTTTAATGATGTGTAATAACTTATGAATTCGATTCTTGTTATTATAATGATATTGACTATTTATTTCAATCATTTTTTTGAGAAAATCATCATTATGGAGTTCATTATTCCAGATAGGCCCCGCATAGTTGATACCACCACTTTTTTCACAAATTGGGCAATTTCTAGATAATTCAATATTATTATCCGAAAGAATTGTGCGATATCCACAGTAATTGCAATGTAAAAAATACCTGTAATCTTTAAAAAATTCAGCAATTCTTTTTCTATTTTTAAAAGTTAGACAATAGACTCGAATAAAATGTGAAGAATAAAATGTAAGGAGAGGAATAATCCCCAGGTTATTTATATTCGCAATTCTTGAGATAAAGTATAATAAGATGCGTGCACCTATTTCTTTACAATACTCTGTATGTAAGGGTTTTGACATATACTTGCGAATACAGCTTAATGGTCTTACTCCAAAAAGTACTGCTGTATCAGTAGCAGTAATACATAATAAGCCGTTTACTCTTTGTATTGCTTTAAAAGCAGCATCTAAGTATAGATTAGGAGTGCCAAATGGATCTATTGAGATTATATTTGGCTTTTGTAAATCGTACTTAGTGCAATTAAGAATATTTTGTCCAATTTCAGAAAATAAGAAATTTGAATCCTTTCTGGATACCTCTATTTCAGCAGGGTGATTATTTAATTCGTTTAATAATAAATTTTTGTGAATAAGTTCAACTGCGTAGGGATTAATGTCATTAATATACATTTTCTTAATGTTATTACATTCTTTCAGTATTCTTATAGAACTTATTCCTGATGCCGCCATAGAATCTACTATTATAAGAGGATCTTGGTTTATAGTTTTGTTATATGCATTAATTGCTAAACTAGTAATATCTCTATTAATTTCCATTTTCCGATTATAAAATACTCCCATAGATTTTGAAGGAATTGAGTCTTTATCAACAGAATTGATTAAGAACTTTAATCCTCCTTCCTGAATTGTTGTTAAATCAAAATTCATTAATTTTCCTCATATTTTATCCATCTATTAAATAATACTATAAAGATTGATTTAAATCTGATATTTTTTTGCTATACTTTTTTGCTATTATTATTGAAATCCCTTTTCAGTCATATTAGACAGAAATTCAAAAGTATCATTATTTATATGATTTGTGAGAGCAAATTTCCTCTCTTTCAAGACTCCCGTTCGTTCAATTTTTATATCTAATGAGACCCAGTAGTCCATTACTTTTCCACCACTCTGGAGTTCGACAATTGTATCATTTATTCTTGATTGAACTTTTTCATTAATTACTAAGATTTCGACGTTGTAAGTTTCATTTAAATAATGAAGATTTGCTAAAATTTGATTTAGATTATAATTAAGATTATAGTTTTTATCTTTCTTCTCACGATTCAATGCTAGCCTATAGAGATCGGTTAAGGAATCAATAACTATTAATTTATAAGGAATTGCCCTTCTTTTTAAATTGTTTAAAATTAAAAACTCTAGATTGAAAACTAAGCTATGTAATTCATTAAATTCTCCAAGGGTTATGAAACTAATAGAATCTAGATCCTTTTTTGATGTTTTAATAATATTGCTAATTTTATAATAGGGGAAACTAGGTTTGGTATAAATGTAAATCGACTTGGTTTCATTTCCAATTGTATTAAATGTAGTTTGGAGTGCATATGTTGTTTTTCCAACCCCAAAATCTCCCCACACCGAAATAATACCGTTAAAATGAGGAATCTTTTCAAAGTATGTATTTAATATTGAAGTTGGGAATATCATCTAATTAAAAATTATTAATTTTACTTAATATTAATAATTATAATTTGAGTAATAAAAAAATTTTATATCTATATACCGAGGATCTTAATTTTTTTTATAAATTAAATAGGGAATTAAAAAAGAAAAATATTCAATTCAAAATTCTAAGTGGTACTTCAAAAATCCCAGATCTTCGTGTAGTACTTCTTACAACTTTAGAAGATATTCGTAATTTAAAAGGAAGTTATAAAAAATTAAAATTACTAGCATATGGTAAACATGAAAATTTTAATCATTACGTAAATAAAATCCTAGCAGCCTATAGAATCGGCTATAAAGAATTTTATTCTGAATTGGTATTTTCTATCGACCCTGGTTCGAAAAAAATAGGAATGGTTGTTTTTTTGGATGATTATTATCTTGTTTCACATACTTTTTATGATAGAGAAGGAATTATTACCATAGTTAAGGATTATATTAATTGCTTTCAATCAGATAATCCTAATCCATTGAAATTAACTTTTAAATTCGGAAGTGGTCTCTTGACAATGACAATTGAGTTGATTGAAAGAATTTCGGAACTTTTTCGAAACGGAGATTATCTAAACATTTTTCTAATTAATGAATCTAAATCTTCAAAACTCAAAATCCAAAACTTAAAAAAGAAATTCAAAACGAAACATGAACTATCTGCTCTAATCTTAGCTCTGAGGAAAGGGATAAAAATAGATTATAGGAATTCTTTGGAGATATATAAGAAAGCTAAAATGCAAAATTCAAATTATATTATGGAATTTAAAAATATTCGAAATAGCATTGAAAATTTTAGTAATTTTCAAGAATTTGTAGAAAAAATATTAAAAAATGAGATCTCCTTAAGTGAATCTTCTGAATTGGTTAACAAGGTTTCTAATCATGGATTTTTAGAAAAAAATAGAAAGGAATAAATTTTTTAAAGACCTTAGGTATTTTAATATAAAATTTTACTAATCATCTATTAGGATGGACGTTCAAAGGCTCAAAAGTATTGATATTTTTCGCGGCTTATGCATGGCTTGGATGGTTTTAACCCATATTATAGATTGGTGGTTAAGACCTGAATTTAGTTGGTTACATTCAATTGGAATAATGATTGTAGATTCTATTGGTGCTTCAGGATTTCTTTTTGTTTCTGGAGTAAGTATCGCATTATCATATAGAAAACGATTAAATAGAGCTAGAAATTCAGAAAATTATAATTATCGAATGGCTAGAAATTCTTACCTATTGCGGGCGTTTTTTATTCTCATTGTAGCTCTTATTTATAATATACCAACCGCAATAGCTTTTAAAGATCTTCGCATGATTTGGATTTGGTTTGTGTTATTAACTGCAGCAATCTCTCTTTTTTTAGCATGGCCGTTATTAAAAACTTTAAAGTGGATTAGGATAACTATTGCGATTTTAGTTATAGCTCTAAATTTATTTCTTGTTCCAACATTAGTTCCATTTCAAGGACAATCAAATTTTTTTGGTTTATTATTTCATGTATTTTATAATGGTCTTAATCAAGATCCAATTCTTATTTTCTTCCCATTTTTCCTCATTGGTACTGTTATCGGTGATATTATCTATGAAAAAATTAATGAACCTACTAGTCAAAAATTAAAGGTTACCCTTTTCTATCTATTAATAATTGGTTTTTTACTAATCTTATCTGGAGTTTTATTGTTTTTTCCTGAATTTTTAAAGAGGGAAAGTCTTTCATGGATAATCTATTCATTTGGAATTGAAATTGTCTTACTCTCAATTCTCTTACAAATTGAAAGGATGGGCATTATGACTACAAAGAGAAGTTATAAATTCTTTTTTTATTATTCCTATTATTCTTTGACAATCTATCTATCACATAATTTATTATATTTTCTTTTTTATCATCTATTGAACCCCGTTTCTATATGGTTTTTTGCTATGGGTGCATTCTTTTTAATAGGTATTTTATTTAGGACAATATTTAAGAAATGGAATAGAAATGCATCTATAAAATCACAAATTGGAAGACTTAGCCAAAGAATTTCCATGAAAATTGAAGAAATTCTGAATAGGAATAACATTGAGAGAATAAGTAAATGAAAGAGAGATTAGATATTATTTTAGTAGAAAGAAGGTTGGTTGAAAGTAGAGTTAAAGCTCAATGGTTAATTACTAATGGTTTTGTTGAAGTAAATAGTAAAATAATTCTAAAACCTGGAAAAAAAGTTGATAATTCTCTCAAGATTGTATTAAATAAGGAATTTCCCTATGTCGGCAGAGGAGGATTAAAATTAGAAGCTGCTTTAAGAGAATTTTCTATAAATGTTAAAGAAAAAATTTGCGTTGATGTTGGTGCTTCAATCGGGGGATTTACTGATTGCCTTTTAAAGCATGGAGCAAAAAGGGTTTATGCTATTGATAAAGCTACTGATTTACTCCACCCCTCACTACAATGTGAAAAAAATCAAGGACGAGTGGTTCCAATGTTGGGTGTAGATGCGCGTAATTTAATTAATATAAAAGAAAAAGTCGATGTAGCTACTATAGATATCACATTTGTATCATTAAAGAAAATTTTACCACTCATAAAACAGGTAATAAAGGATAATGGAGATATAATAGCATTGATCAAACCCTTTTTTGAAATTAATTCTGAAATGGATACTAAATCTAAGCTAAAGTTTATTCAAGATCCCCAAAACCTTCACCAAATTCTGGATGATCTAATTAAATGGGCTATTAATTATCAATTTTTTCCAATAAATTTAATTAAATCCCCGATATTAGGGAAAGAAGGCGCAACTGAATTTTTAATTCATCTGAAAATAAAAGAAACAGGATTGAATCTTGATTATATGAAAATTATTTCAGACATAATTTAAAGTACATTTTCTTATTTTTCTGGATAATTTCTGAATTTATTGCCCCACTTAGTTTTATAGAAATTTTTAATTCTTCTTTTCCCTATTGTTGGATACCATATCATATCATGATATATCATAGAAGCATAAGTAGGTCCTAAAAAGAAGAGTTCACTGCGAAATAATGGATAAAGAAATTGTAAAGGCCCTTTTCTTACCATTTGGTCTCCCCAAATTACCACACTGCGTTTTACTTTAAAATCCCAATTAATTTTGGAAACATCCTCTCCGATCATTTCAATTTGATCAAAATCACCACATCCTAATCCCTCATCATGAGCAAGTTTGATAGCAGGGAGATCCATTGGTTCAAAACCAAACATTCGTGCTACAACAGTATCAACAGCAACTTGATCATATCCTGCTAGGATGTAATTTTTTATACGGGGGATCATTGTTCTTGGTCCTGCTCCGTCGCCACATACAGTTCCATCAACCACTGAAAAGATTTGAGGATGAATTTGTTTCTGAATAATTAAAAGATCAACTAAGACCTCAGACATATACTGGTGTGAAAAATGCCTTCTTTTTGTCAAAAGCCCCCCAAAAGCGTTCTTCATGGCACAAGTTATACCTCCGTGTTTCATTTCCTCAGATGTTTTTTTTAATGACCCTCCTATTGCTCCAGTATGACCATGAGTCTTCATTGTTGGGAGATGAATTATTGGTTTTCCTACATAAAATTTAGGAATTTTAAATCCATCAGGAAATATTTTTGAATCAAGAGCGTGAAGTTTTTTATTTTTAAGATCTAAGAACTTAGGTCTAAGTGACTCATATGATACAAACGGAATGCGTGTCAATGGGACAAACCAAACATTATATTTTTCTATAATTGGATTCCATTTATTTCCTTTCAATCCTTTTTCTATATTTGTCACAACTGTTCGGTTTTCAGCAGTAAAAATTCTCTTGGGATCATAACCATCTTCAAGCATCGCTTTAATAACTCCCTCTAACTGCCATGGAGGACTAGAACACGCGGGAAAGAATTTAGACCAACTTAAATTTAGTTTCACTATAATTTTATTTAGAGGACTAAAGTATTTTTGATATTCTGCTAAGTACAATAACTTATGATAATCTTCTAAAACAGTTTCTGGTGAAGTTTTTATTACGTATATTTTGGAGTTATTTGACATCATTTAGATATGTTGTCTAATTATTCGGGATGTATAAAATAATACTAGGAACTATAATTATCTAATGAAAATTAATAATAAAAAAGATAAAAAAATTAATTAATTTAATCTGAAATAAATTTCATACCTTCATATGACTTGGTTTCGTCTTTAAAGGGAAGACAAACCATATAATGATCTCCACCAAGATGGATCTTTCTAGGATTTTCTAGACCACATCCTATATGATTTTCCTTTTCCGGACACCTTGGATGAAACGCGCATCCCTCAGGAGGATTAATTGGACTAGGAACATCACCTTCTAGGATTATTCGGTTTGTTTTTGAGCTAGGATCGAATGTGGGTCTTGCTGATAATAATGCTTTAGTATAAGGGTGTGTAGGGTTGTAAAATACTTCATCAACTGTTCCAGTTTCAACAAATTTTCCCAAATACATTACAGCAATTCTATCCGCGATATGTTGTACCACACTAAGATCATGGGTAATAAATAAATAAGATAAATCAAATTCTTTCTGAAGATCTTTTAATAAATTAAGAATTTGAGCTTGTACTGAAACGTCTAATGCTGATGTTGGTTCATCTAAAATTATAACTTCAGGGTTGCTTGCTAATGCCCTTGCAATAACTATTCTTTGTTTTTGACCCCCAGAAAATTCATGAGGATATCGATCTAAATGTTCTGGTTTCATTGAAACTGTTTCTAATAGTTCCAAGACTCTTTTCCGAATTTTTCTTCTTTTTTTTAGACCTTCCAATATTCTTAATGGTTCACCGATAATATTTACAATTTTCCATCGTGGATTTAGAGAAGCATCAGGATCTTGAAATACCATTTGAATTTTCTTACGTAAAAACTTATCTATAAGAAAATCTTTTTCTAGCTGTCGATATTGTTTTTTGTATTGAGGAAATCTTTTCTTTATAAATGAGGGGCTATTAGATATCACTTTTTCGATATTTTTCGCATTTTTTTTATACAAATTAGGTATTGCATTAAGAACAAGTGTTTTGTATTTGCGAAGAATCCGTTCTGTTAACCCTTCTATCCTTCCTAAATCAACCCTTCTATCTCCGTAATATATTTCTCCTGCAGTGTTTTTCACCAGGTTTAGAACTGTATTTCCAATTGTAGTTTTCCCGCATCCGCTTTCTCCAACTAATCCTAAAGTTTCATTTTTGTAAAGATTAAAAGTCACTCCATCAACAGCTTTTACTTCTCCAATTTTACGTTTAAACAATCCTCCTAAAATTGGATAGTATGTCTTAAGGTCTTTAACACGAATAATAGCCTGCCTTTTTCTTATACGCTTAGTTTTATCCCATTCAGTTTCTTTAGTATTTAATTCTGGAGTAGTCATTTTTATTAATTCCTTAATTTATTATACTTTTAATAAAACTTCATCCTCTTTTGTCCAAACATACTTAGGTGAATCCTTGTATTTAGGATCAAAAAGATGGCATGCAACAAAATATCTGTGAGCAATTTCTGTCAATTGAGGTTTTACTTTATCACAAATTTCCATTCTATAATCACATCGAGGGTGAAATCTGCATCCTGATGGAGGATATATAAGATTAGGGACCATCCCTCGAATAGTTTGCAGTTTCTGGTTCTTCTTCTCGATACTTGGTATTGCGCCAATTAGCCCTTTGGTATATGGATGACGTGGATTTTTAAATAGATCCTCTGCTGTAGCGTATTCAACAATATTTCCACTATACATAACTGCAATCCTATCACACAATTCAGCTATTATTCCTAAATCGTGAGTAATTATAAGAATTGATGTTCTGAATTTATTAATTAAGTCTTTCATTAAATCAAGGATTTGAGCTTGAATAGTAACATCTAGAGCTGTTGTCGGTTCATCCGCGATTAAAAGCGCGGGATTACATGAAAGACCCATAGCAATCATAACACGTTGCCTCATCCCACCACTTAATTCATGAGGATATCTTTTTAAAATCCCCTTTGCATCTGGGATCCCTACTTCTTTAATAATTTGTTCTGATCTTTTTAGAGCAACATCTTTTAAAGTTGGGATATGTCTTGTAAGATCTTTTAATTCTTCTATTTTAGAAGCGACTTCTTCTCTTTCTTCTTCAGTTAATTGAATTTCTTCATCATTTATAGTTTGTTCAAGATTTTTCTTTTCTTCTAATCTAGTTCTTCTTTCTAATAATAGTTTGTCTAATTCTTTCTTTAATTCTGTTTCCTGGTGCAAATAGAATACTTCAGAAATTTGCCTTCCAACGGTAAATACAGGATTAAGTGAATTTAATGGATCTTGAAATATCATTGTGATATCTTTCCCACGAAAATTTCTTACTTCAGATTCTTTCATTTTTAAAAGGTTTTTACCTTTAAAAATTACTGAACCGTCAATAATTTTACCCGGAGCTCTTACTAATTGTAAAATTGATAATGCTGTCACTGATTTACCACAACCTGTTTCCCCTACAAGTCCAAGTACTTCATCTTCATAAATATCGAAAGATACGCCATCTACTGCCTTAACAATACCTTCTTCTGTATAGAAGTACGTCTTTAGATTTTTAACTTCTAATAATTTTTGTGATGCATCAGGTTTAGTGTCCGTACCAATAGTACTTTTATTATTTTCAGCAATGTTCATTGTGTTTTTTATTTCCTATCGTTAAAAAATAAAATATTTAAAGATATTATAAGTTTTTCAATCTTGGATCCAATGCGTCTCGTAAACCATCCCCAACTAACATGAAACCTAATACTGTTAGAAATATCATAAAACCTGGCCATAATCCCGCCCATGGTGCCTCATAGGGATTTTCTCTAGCCACATTGATATCATTTCCCCATTCAATTAATATAGATTGATTCACGCCCAAAAAAGACAGACCTGCTAGACCTAAAATGTAAGCACCTATATCGAAAGTGAAGAAGACAATAATCGGTTGAATAACATTAGGTAGTATATGTCGAAACATTATTCTCCAATTCCCCGCTCCAGCAACTCTTGCTGCTTCAATATACGGTAATTCCCGAGCTTGTAATACATTTCCTCTGATTAATCGAGCATATATAGGAATTCCTAAAAATCCCCATACCATTAAAATAATCTCAATATAAGGTCCATATATTGCAATAAACACCAATGAGAGGATTAGTGAAGGAAATGCAAGGAATACATCACAAATTCTCATAATTAGGGAATCAACCCACCCTCCATAATATGCGGCAATAACTCCAAAAGCGACACCTCCAATAACACTAATAGAAATTGATGGTAGGGATATTGTAAGGGAAGTTCTAGCACCCCATATTAACCTCGAAAAGACATCTCCCCCCATTACTGTTTGTCCTAATGGGTGTTCGGGAGATGGTGGATTCCATGAACCTGGTTGGGGTAATAATGCAAAATTAAATGATTGGGGTGAAATCCAAGGTGCAAATATAGCTAATGTCACAATAAAAAATATTATAGAGAAGCCTAAAATTGTTAAAGGATTTTTTAATCTCCTAACGAGGGATCTTTTGCTAATATTTTTCTCATATTCAAATTCGCGGATTGTTAATTCTTCTATTCTTGACCCTGGCAGTACAAGAAACTTAAGGTTTTTAGAGAACCAAGATATAATATTTCTTGAATGGCTTTCTTCTTCTAATAGTTCCTCTCCTATTTCTTTTTCAACAACTACATAAGGTTTTTCCATATTTTTATCACATCTTTTTTAGTAATTTTTATCCATATCTAATTCTTGGATCAAGTACAGCATAAATTACGTCAGTTAGCAAGTTTGCTGAGATAAACAATATTGTAATCATAAAGACCAATGCGGATAACACCCAGTAATCGTATAACAAAATTGCATCAACAAATAATTTTCCCATCCCAGTTAGTCCAAATGTGGTTTCAGTTAGAACGGCGCCTCCCAATAATCCTGCAATACTCATTCCTATTATGGTAACAGTCGGAATCATAGCATTTCTTAAAGCGTGGGAATGTATTACTGATTTTTCTTTACAACCTTTTGCTCTGGCAGTTCTAACGAAATCTTGTTCTAGTACTTCCAGCATACTTGAACGAGTTTGTCGTGTAATTGAAGCAAGCATAATGAATGATAGACAGAAGACGGGAAGTATTAAATGCCATAAATAGTCTCCGATTAGATACCACTCACCTGATAGTAATGCATCAATGATTATGAAACCCGTTGTATATTCAGGATCTTGGTATTTTGCACTCAAATATCCGGTCGGTTCAAACCAATTTAATTGATATCCTAGAAAGTATTGAAGAAGCATGCCTAGGAAGAATACTGGTAATGCTACTCCAACTAAAGCAAATCCTCTTACAACTGTATCAGGTGTTTTATTCCTGTGAGTAGCTGAAATTACTCCTGCTTTAATTCCGAAATAGGATGCTATTGTTAATGAAAATATGGTAAGATCAATAGTTAAGGGCATTCTATCCATAATAAGATTCCAGACGGGTTGATTTCTTACAATCGACACTGATTTACCCCAATGTCCTGTAAACAACTCTCCCATATATCTAAAATATTGAACTATTATTGGATCACATAAACCGAGCTGACATTTCATCTGATGATATAATCCTTGCGAGGGATTATGAATTCCTGCAGCAGCTAATCGTGCCGCAATAGGATCTCCTGGCATTAATCTAGAAAGTATGAATGTTAAAGTTAACACTCCAAATAGTACCGGGATCATTATAATTAATCTTCTAATTATATATTTAAGCAAACTCATGATAATTTAGTCCTTTTTTTAATTAAATTTTTATTTTAAATCTTCAATTTGTAATAACTCTTTACGTTTTTCGTTGATTACAGATGCTGAGATTGCTGCTAAGAGATTAATGCATAACAATGTTGCAATTGTTAGATAACCTTCAATAGTAATAAAATAGATATAAAATACAGAAGGATCAAATCCAAAAAGTAACCAGTACCAAAACCACGATATTATAATTATTACAGGAATATACCAAATACTATTTCTAATTGCATATTCGTAAAATGATTCTCTCAATGCTAAGAAAAACATGATAACAAATAGAATAACAAAAGACCAAAAGGTTTTTTGATTAAAAAGTACTTGATATAAGAAAAGTAACTCGTTTCCAATCGTAATATCTCCTTCAAAACTTCTTGGGTATTCATTAGCAATATATCCGAAAAATATAAAAAAAATCATTATAATCCCCAGTAAAAAGTTGCCTTGTCTCCCGATTTTAATTCTTGAAAATTTCATCGTTTTCTCACTTCATAAATGTATCTTTTCACGTAAATTTTTACAGTAATATGAAAATTATAATTATTTAGATTTGATCCCTTATTAAATATTCCATTTGGTTTAAGAAGTATTGAGTTATTGTGAAAAGTCCGCTTAATATAACTTTAGTGTGTTCATTTGTAATTATTTATGTTGGGCTAAATATTTCATAACTTATTTTCTCTGAAGTAAATTGGCTGGTACTTTGTTATAAGCTTGTAGGTTGAAATTAACGTCTTACTCTCTATTAACTAATTACTAAAATAAGAAAAAATAAAGAAAAAAAAAGGATAATTAAAAATTTTATTTGTATATTAAGAAGACATTTAATCTTCTCTATACCACTTCGAAATCTCAACCATTGTCATAACGTTGTATTGAACTCCCTTTAAGGAAGTCTTATGAGTTTGTTGTACTAAGTATACCCAACCACTGATATGGGCGTGACTTGCAGGATTTATTGGTCTATTTATATCATAGATTAATGATTGAATATCTCCATATAAATCAAGTTGTGTCGGACCTGAAGCAGCTGCGGCAGCATTCATCAATGCTGTTAATCCAGTACCAGGAGTAGTATCGTTAATCCGTGAAAAGCATGAATGAGAAGCCAAGTTAAAAAGAGGATCTATCATGTTGAAAGGATTGAGGTAATCTGGACACCATCCAATATACCCAATATCCATTTCCCATGGAGTTTGCTCTCCTGTATCTAGATAATCTCCCCATTCTCTTATCGTCTCAACAGTTTGAATTCCAATCAAGTCAAAGTTAGCTTCCATTAATTGATTCATCCGTAGATTAGTGGTAGAACCAAAGTGTCTATTAATTTCTAAGGATCTGCCAATGATGTTTTTCCCAGTCCAGTCGGAATCAGTATTAACATCAAAACTACTAATGTCGAGACCACCTCGAGCTAGAATATCTCCTGCATTATCTAAGAGAACTTGTCTTGCTGCTACTAAATTGGTTGCATAAGCTCCAGCACTCGCCTGAACTACTGATGCATTATGACCAGGCATTGCACGAGGAACAGCAGTTGTTCCTTCGACAGCATAACCACTCTGAATTTCATTATAAATGTATGTGTAGTTGATAGCTAACGCAAGAGCCCTTCTTAAGTATGCTGGGTTTTTCTGATATTGATAATCACCAGGTACAATCATATCTCCATTGATGTCTCGTGGACCACAGTAAATTTCTAGATAGAAATAACATAGATCCTCGCCGACATCTTCTACATGGAAATTAGGATCAGCATCAAACGTATCGATGTATGTCTTTGGAACACCGCCGACATAATCAAATTGTCCAGCTAAACCTGCGGTCATTCGAGCTGTATCATCTTCAATGATTCTTATTACTGCGGTTTCAAAATATCCCGCAAAACCCCAGTAAACACTACTTCTGGTCAATCGTACTTCCTTATCTCTTTTAAAGTGCTCATATTCATAAGGACCAGTACCAACTAATTTATCTTTTGCCAAATCTAAATACTTATAGAAAGGAGTAGATTCAGGGGATAAAATATTGGTTGCACCAAAAGCGAGTAGGTCATTTAATGCACCAAAAGGTGCGGTTGTAACTATGGTGAAGTTGTATGGGTCAACAGCATCATTTGCCTCAAAATGGTCAAAAATAGGATCACCATTACTTAGGAAATAAAGTGAGGATGGAAAGGCTTCCCAAGATGTAGCGTTTGCAGGAAGATTTCCAGTTGAGTTAATAAACCATTGAACCCTTTCAAAATTCCACATTACATCTTCCGCAGTCATTTTTGTATTATCATGGAAATATACATTTTCTCTTAACTTATATGACCATCGTGTAGGAGATTCCCTAATCCAATATTCACATAATACAGGTTTTAAGGTATAATTATGGATACCTGTTCTAATATATGAGGATAAATCATATTCAACTAAAGATTCGGTAATCTGATGTTGAATAACATGTGAAGGGACATCCCACGTATCGACAGGGTCAAGAGCTGCGGGATTTGAGCCGTAACCATATACTACTGTTGTACCACTTGGTGGTTTAGTAACCAAACCAGAAGTTACAGCAAGAATAACATTACCAATACCGGAAGCGGCAAGTACAACGGCTAAGATTATTATAGCCAAATTTTTCTTTTCCATTTCCATATTGAATTCACTAAAATTTTTTTTAATTTTATTTAGATATTTGTTAAATATGTTTTTAAATTCGTAAGCTTATAAGTTTTATCCTTTTTTTCTCATTATTCTTTGAAATCATAAAAGTAAGTTTAGAGCTTCATAAGCATTTATTTATAGTTTTTCAAAAGTTGGTTTTTTTATTTCATTTTTAGTCAAAAAGGTAAATAAGATAATGAATGTATCTAACTATACGAATCGAATCAATTTTCTTAACGTGGGAAATCGATGGGTATAAATTGAGAAATTCATTATTAAAAAATATATTCAAAATAAAAGGAAAAAAAGAGAATTCCCATTAATATTGCTCCTGCTATTATTATTCCTTTATCTAAAAATGCCCTTTCTGTATTTCGAGCGATTTTTGGTCTTGCTGAAGTTAAATACATATATCTCATAAGAAGATATAAAGAAATGGGGATAGTGATTATTACTATATATTCATAAAGCTCAGGGATTCCTGGTTCGGCTAAATTGAAACGAATTATCAGATACAGAGCATATGTCATAAATAATGATCCTGCTATGATAATGTTAAAATCATCAAGCAGTTTTAGTGAATATTGGTCATAGGTCTTCTTATGATTCACTGCTTTCTCTTTTCCAAGAAATTCTAAGTCTCCTTTTCTTTTAGCAATACTTAGGAACATAGCTAATTCAAAAATAGCCAAAAATAACCAAGCTGAAACAAATTCATTAATGATAGCACACCCTGCTAAGGCTCTCCAAATGTATCCCGTAGATAAAATAATTATATCAATAAAAGAATAATTCTTAAAAAGATGATTATAGAGTTGACCGGTTATAATCATTAAAATTATAATAACCGTAAAACCTAAATTAGGAATGAGAAATATCAGGGAAAAAACCATTATAAAAATTAATGCAATTAAAATTACAATAGCAAAATAAAGGGTGAGTTCACCAGAAGCAAGTGGTTTTTTTTTCAGCTTCTCAGAGTGTAATCTATCGTTTTCAATATCCCTAATATCATTTATAATATAATTAAATGAAGAAGCACAACATAGTACAATAAATCCCAGTATAAGAGTAAAATAGAGAGAGGTCTCAAATAATTTTTCACTAAAAAAAACTCCGACAAAAATCATAGTGTTTTTATAATATTGTCGTATTCGTAGGAGATTTAAAATACTCCGAATTTTACTCGTCATTATTAACTTCTTAAAAGAGACATAAATATTAAATATTATTAAGTAATTATAATTCTTTCAGGTTTAACCTTCTTCAATAATTTGTAGCCTAACCGACTGGAAAGACTTGTTGCAGATTTGATTTGTATTATAGCGCTCTTATATTTAAAGCTAATAGATTCTATCTTATCATAAGGAATATCAATCTCGGATCCAAAAATATTTTTTAGATGGATAAAATCGGTTTTTGTCCTTTCTTTATATTCAGATTTATTATGAATTTCTTCATTAAATACATCTAAATCTTGAACGTAGCCAATTTCTAAATTATTCACTGGTTTTTTTAGATATAAATAAAGTAAAATATGATTATTTTTTGTCCAATTAAATATTCTCAATTCTGATTTTCTGTAACGACGATCCTTGCTTATAGGTAAATAGATCCTTTGAGGTTTAATAATTAAGTTTTTAATTGTATATTTTTTTTGATTTTGGTTATTATTTACGCCAGATTCAGAAAGGATTATTTCATAATCGTCCAATTTAGTAGCTTTAATAACATCCACACACTTTAATATTTTTAGTTTACCTTTACTCTTTAGAAATATCTCTGTGTTCTTTAAGTTGTTTATAATTGCCATTGAATTCGGCATTTTCGTTTTTAAAATTGGTTTTTGAATTTGATTATTGTTCTTATCTAAAAAGACATAATTAGAATCATTTGAATTTTCATTAATATCAATTTGCTTTAAGATAAGTGGAGTCTCATTTTGGAAATAATAAATTTCATTTAAATTAACTCGAGTAAGTGAATATTTAATAGCTTCTATTCTTTGTTCCTCATGAGTAATTAAATTTCTAATGATAAACCGATCACTAGCACAAATATCATCTTGCAGTGCAATATCCTCGAGATGTCCCAATAAAATGTCGTCTGTTGTTTTGTTTATGAAAATGTAATCTTTTTTGAGATCATACTTATAGGTTTCTTTTCTCTGTAAATTATCTAGTAATGAAGAAATTTGATTGACTTTAAAAAACTCTTTAAATTTGTCGTTAGCAATTATTTTAAAACTCTGACGAGTAGTCTCAAATAATCTGCCATACTTCTTCTGTTTTGCCTTTTTTAAGCAAATAAATGGTAAAATAGCCTCTTTACCCGGTTTTAATTTATCTCCTAATACTGCGGCTATTCTAAAGTAACTTGGGGGATGAGAATTTAAAAATGTACCTAAAAGAGAAGCTTTTGAAGGTTTTATCATCGAACTGTATAAATAAGTAGCTGTGTTCATATAATCTAATAACAGATTGTCCCTTGAAATTTTCTCTTCACATAATAACATAGTATTAAATCCAATTTCTCTCCCTGAGGCATAAAAACTTTCTAAATTGTATAATGCTTTTGCTAGCTCAATAGCGTAACCTGCTTTTTTTGTTCTTAAATCCGCCTTTCCTTCTAAAATTCTTACAAAAATAAAGAGGAAAAAGTAAATTAATAGATTTAATAGAATAAAAATGAATAAAGGAATTGAAGGATTACCAAAAGTATAATCGTAATAAGTTGCAGGAATCCCGAAAATCATTCTTATTATAAGATCAGATGTGGTAATTAATGTCAATATCAGCGTATGTTTTCCTTTTGTATGAGCTAATTCGTGAGCGACTATTCCCTTTAGTTCGTCTTCAGGAATTTGATTTAGATCCTCAGCAATAACAGCTATCCTTTTATCAAAAATTGATCCATATGCCATAGCATTCAATATTGGATATTTCCCAAAGCCAACTTTGACTTTACCTGATATTCCAATGTGTTCTTTTACATTCTGAACTATTCCTAATAATTTTGTATTTTTGACAGTTTTAATTCCCAACATTTTGTCTAAAATAGGTCCAGAAATAAAATATACCAACCAATTAACTAAGATCAGTATAATGTAAATGTTCAAAAAGAAGTCAACTAATTTAAACTCAGGTAAACGAAATGGGCTAGATGTTATAAAATTTATAGGTGTATAACTATTGACAAATACCACTGCTAGCCACGCTATAATGTATATGAATAGTATTAAATATTCTGGGCTTAAAAAGCGCCACACAACAAAATATTTTCTACCAAACAGAATAAATCCCATAATAAGAATAATCCAGAAAGAAAAGGCGAAACTAGTATCAATGAAAAAAGAATCATCGAGGTAAAAAGATAGCACACCCGCTATGAAGATTATATTGTAGGTTACTAAAGATATAATTAATACTTTATTTAATACAGGATAATCTCTTAGTTCAAAAATACCAATCCATAAATATATTGAGAAAGCCCCCATTAATGAGGTTAGAAAATCTTTCGAAAAAAAGAAGATGAAAAAGAAGAAAAACAAGATAGCTACTATATCGGACATTTCACTCCTCTTTCCATTCTTAGCCCATTGATAAAATTCTTCAATAGTTAAGAAAAATAGTACCAGTGTTAAGATAAAACTCCAATCTGTGAGTAATTGGAGAAGTGGGATTTCGAGTAATAAAATAGTAAGAGAATAAAATATAAAAAAGGCACAGAATATGTAAATAAAGAAAAGTAAGTACCTTGTTGTTATCTTCAAATTTTTAACCTTGTTTATTCATTTCTTCTTTTTTCATAGAATTTATTTGAAACCAAAAATACTTAATCGTAATAAAATACCATCCAATCAACCCAATAAGACCGATGATCAAAGTAAATATTAGATTTACTGGGATGGAAATTATACCTAATCTAATATCTGCAATTGGTAAGGGCATTATAATAAGCTCTACTAAAAGAAAGAATATGATAGCTGCAATTAAAAGAATTACCATTAATACAATAGTACCTCGAATTCTGGGGTATTTTATTAAAAAAAATGCAATCGGTATCAGAAATAGTATAAAAATTATGATAAAAAGACCGATGTTTAAAATTCCCCTTGTCAGTTGTGTAAATAGCACTGAAAGAATGGCAAAAATACCACAAATTATTGATATAATAAAAAATTTATTGACTAACTCTGGTTCAGATAATGGTCCTCTTGCTAATATCAATCTAGGCAATGTTAATGCCGCATCTTTTTGATCAGATGCTTTGATTAAATCGTTTTCTAGTAAAATGATATCATCTTTACCTTCCCTTATTTTATCACTTTCAAGAAAACCTCTTACAGAATAAATTACATAAAAACTATTAAATATATGAATTAGAAGAGCACAAAAAGCAGCAACTTCGAGTGAGCCAAACAACATAATACACGCAATCATTGCTCCCATACTCAATGTTCCTATATCTCCAGGAAAAACTTGAGCGGGAAATTTATTTTTAAGAAAGAAAGGGATTAAAACAGCAATGACTGGAATTGAAAAAAGCACTCCCTGAGCAGAATCCCATATTATTGCACAAATGAGAAGAGAAATAACAGCAATTAAACACGTTCCTGAACCTTCTCCGTTATATCCTTCTAACATATTTACTGTATTTCCAAAAATAGCAACAAGTAAGGGTATCATAAAAGGATATATAATGCTCAATCTGGTTCGATCTAGTATGGGAATTGTAGGTGAGGATATCTTAACAAAACCAACAGAATTTGCAATAAATATTATTGTTCCCGAAAATATAGAAAGAATTATTTTATAGCGAGATTTTAATTTTATTCGATCATCTATAAATCCAATTATTGCAGCTAATAGTACTGTTAAAACAAAGATCAAAATTTCACTCAAAAAATTAATAAAAAATACCATTAAGAATATGGAAGTAATAATAAATCCCAAAACAAAACTAAGTCCTCCAGATTCAGCCACTTCAGGTCGAGAATTCTTGTGTATATCATATCCTATGTAATTTTTCTTTTTCATTAATTTTATAACATATGGGAGAAGAAAGTAAGTAGATAGTAATCCCACTACAAAAATTACTATTAGAAATAATATTTCTACAAATCCCCAATTCATTTTAGATAATAGTCTCATAAGTTTATACAATCTTTTTAATTCTTAAGTCGTTTATCCGAAGTCTCAATTTAACGATGAAGAAATAAATTCATGATATATTAAATTCTTTTATTTTTGATTTTTTGATTGTGAAGTAATGAAATAATATTTGATTTTCCAAAATTTTAGTTTGGATGTGATAAATTTTTTATATTTTCCCGCTTAAACAATTGTATAATATAATTTTATATAACTTAAACAGAATACTGTAATGGAAGAAGTTAATATCCTAATTACTTTTTTGTCAGGTTTAGCCGTAGGGATTACACCTTGTATATTATTAATGCTTAGTGTTTTTGGAACCTCTGTAGTTCTAATAGAAGAGAAAAATAAATTTCTTATCATTTCAATAGGATTAATTACTGGGATGGTTCTTGCTTATATTCTAGTTTCAATTCTGTTTTTGCCTTTAATTGAAGAGTTGATTTTTATTAGTTTTATCTTCGCAGGGATTTTAATCTTTTTGGGATTGTGGCAAATAGTAGAATGTAAAAAAGAACAAAGCTTAATCTTTGGAACGCCTGAGAAGGTAAAAACAGTATTAAATAGTTTTATACAAAAAAATTCTGGATTTTATGCTTTTTTAGTTGGAATTATTTTTGTTCTAATTAAGATCCCTTGTTTTGGGGGAATTTACTTATCTATTCTTGCTAATCTTTATGCAAATCCACTGCTTTATGTTTTTATCTTTATATACATTATAGGAATGTTATTACCAATTATTGTAATATTAATATTAATTCGGTTAGGATTAGAATCATCAAAAATAAATGATTTTCGAATAAAGCATCGCACTAAACTAAGGCTTTTGAATGGAGCAATTTTGGTGTTTTTAGCAATATATCTCCTCATAAATCAAATTGTTTTAATTTACTTCTGAGAATTTAGAGATTATATTTAAAACCTAAAAACCTATTTGATTGATTAGTAAAAAAAGAAAAATTTTATAATCAAATACCTTCACAGGGTTGTCCTCTTGTAACTAGCATTTTTTTACAAGATTCATCCAGTTTTGTAAAAATTTTATTTATTAAAGTTTCCTCGTTTAACTTCATTAATTGATTATCTATTGATTCATTTCTTTTTAGAGATGGTTTGATATTTAACGTCCGTTTTCATATTTTGCAATCATCATCATCATCACCTTCATCAATTACAAATTTTATGTTTAACACTGCAAAAATTATCGCTAGCGCCACTGTTGAAACAATTGCAATGGCAATTGCTACAATGACAATACGTCTTATCTTATCATTTCTTAACTTAGTTAGGATAGCCATGGTAATATGCAATAGTTGAGTCTTATTTTTTGTATAGAATATAGATTTGGTAGTTAAAATAAGTTTTTCTCTTACGTTATATGATTTGGTATATTATGAAATTTTTAATTCAAAAAAAAAATAAAAAGTATAGCCCGGCACGGAGTTTCTATTGACGAGCAATCTCGTAAATTTTCGAACCGTGGTCTCAGGGTTCAAAGCCCTAAATGCTTGGCCATTAAGCATAATACATTATGAATGTATTATTCTACACTACCGGGCTGTGTTTTTATTAAGGTTTTAAAGATTGAAAGGTTTTAAATCTTTATTAAAAAATTCTTCATCAATTAAATTTTTAATGGTTTTAAGGAATTCGATATCCTTTGTCTCATCTCTATATTCATCTGGTAGCATTTGGGGAATTGTTTCAATTATGGGGTACCATCGGTTACATTTTGTACAGAAGAGTAGACCCCTATCAATTTCAGTATCTAATTTAAATTTATTCAAGAAATTTAACTCAGGAAGTATATTATCTAATTTATTTGGATCAAGAAAATCTCTGAAATTTGAGATCTTTGGCTTTATTTGCGCGGCAATAATTTCAAAACATTTCTTGCTTTCCTTTGAAGAACTTCTATTATAGATATTATCTAACTCGTTAATACTTGAAATTATCAGATCGACATACTTCTTAAGTTCTGTTTTTTCAATTACAATGTTATCTTTAAGGAAAAAGATATCATTTTTTTGATAAATTTTTACAATTTCCTCTTTTTTGATGAAGTCAAGGTCTCTCTTTTCCAAAATATCTAAAAAAGAATTGAATTCGTTTGAATCGGTTTCAAATGAAAAAATGTACAATTTCAATGGAAAATGTTTATCAATAGGACATGCTAAAATGTCAAACAACCAAGGTTTCATAAATTTCACACATATCTAGAAATTAAATTCAAAGAAGGTAACTTCTTAATTGCTGTAAAAATCTATCAATGGTCCTGTCGATTTTTTTCCTTCTTTTCAAGAAATCATCTGATAATTTCATATATGCAGCTCTAGAAGGTAATCTACCTCTTTTATATCTAGATTCTAATAGGTTTAAACTGTCATTAATACTGATTCTCTCCGCTTCAAGTACGTCTAGTCTTTTCACAATATTTTCAAAAGTCTCACTTGTTTCCATTAATATTTTTTTGAAAGGTGCGATTTCTTTTTGGATTTCATCAACTTTCGCTGTATTTTTATTTAAAATGCTTTTATAATTCTTTTTTGCAATTTTCCTTCTTTTTGCATCCTCTTCAGCTTGCCTTAATTCTAAAATTAATGCATTTTTTTCTTCATATAAAGCGCAAAATTCCCGAATTTCGTTTACAGGTATGAATTCTCTTTTTAATATTTGGGTACCAGATTCTTTCTTTCTCGTTTTAATTATAAATACATAAATAGATGCAATTGAGGCAATTATTAAAATATAAATGATGGGATTTAATAGTAGATCAAAAAAATCGATCGTAAAAGTAAACTGAATAATCTTGGCTTCTAAGGAGGCAACAGAGTCTGATGTAAAAATTAAACTCATTCTCCCATGTGATTTTTTTACTGATTCAGGAGATGAAGTAATATGATCTACACTATAACATCCATCAATAATTAATTTAATAGTTAATTGTTTCCCAGCATATTCGAAGGTTGAGGTATAGAGATCAATTTCAATTGACTCTTGAAGCCAATTTAATGAATAGTGTTTCTCAAAAGGCAAATAATATCTTATTTTAAACCGAAATGATGAATTTGGTATTAATCTTACACGATTTTCTAATAAATTAATTCTTAGTTCCTTATGATTACTTTTTTTAAGAATTCTAATCCCTAATATTTCACCAATATCATCAGAAACATATGCATCTCTTGCGGATTTAGGAAGGTTTAAAAAAATGTATTGATTCGATGTTACACCATAGTTAGTAATGATATACTCTTCCGTCACCTTGATCACACCCCAAGGAGATATAAAAATCTGTCTATCGATTTCTTCAAATTCTAATAAAGTAACATCATCTTGATAAAAAGACACTGTAATTCTCTTAAATTCATCTAAATTTTCCAAGAAAGGCTCAATGTAAGGTCCCTCAACAGAGTCTTTAATATAGGCTAAATCATACTTGACGAAGTATAGATCAGGTTGTTCAAAACCCCATCCTCCTTCAATATTTTGTGCTCTTAGCGGTAGATGAAATTGGGCATCCATTTTTCTCTCAGATCTATATGGTAAAAGAGGAAAAACATATCCATTATAATCAATGAACTGATGCTCGTTAAGTGTATAATATTTCAAGAGATCTTTGAATTGCTGTATAAAAAGTATTTTTTTCGTTTGATATGGTAAAAGAGGTGATTCAAAATAGACTGTTATCATTTCAAATCCATTCATTATTAGATGAGTACGTTCTGTGAGTAAAGAGTTAGCATCACTTCCCTTTGCTTCATAATATATCAATAATTCTGAGTAATTTAGCGGTATTGCAATAAACATTGAAGTGATTGGATTACTATTAAGATTTTTAATGGAAATATAATCTGTAAAGCTTACTACTCCATATCCGCTTATATTAGCAAGTCTTTCTACATTTGTTACAATTATATTATCTATACCTTCCAGATTTGCTGAATTTTCTGGATATTGAAAATTATCATTTATACTTTGATTCGAATCAGAATAATTAGGAAGAAAAATGAAATTAAAAAAGATTACTACACAAATTGAGAAAGCTATGAAAGCTTTAGTTTTTTTTAGCATAATATATAAAATCTTCGTAAAATTATCTAAAATAATGAATTGCTTTTATAAAGATTTATTATAATATTTTTTTAAAACTTTTAGATAAAATTTTAAATTTTTTGACTTATTATTACACAACAATATCAAAATAATTTAGATTTTTTATATTATGTCAACAAGAAGCACTCAATCACGACGGAAAAAAAGAAGAAGTGGAAGCGCTCCTATGCCTATGGGGGGTGCAGGATTAATGAGATTTTTTGAAGATAGTTCAATAGGGATTAAGGTTGGGCCAGTAAGTACAATGATATTAGCGGTTACTCTAATAATATTAGTAATTTTAGCACATGTTGGGATTTTTAACTGGTTATTTACTCCAGGAGGAGGATAATAACCAAGAGTAATAATTATTAATTAAATACCCATTTTAGTTTTACATGAAAATTTCAGATTTTCAGAAATTAATTAAAGATCTTTACATCAAACAAGATCAGAAAAGAGGAAAAAGTCGTACTTTTATCTGGCTAATAGAAGAAATTGGGGAGTTAGCAAATGTTTTAAAGACTCAAGAAATTGATGAAGAAAGAGCGTCAGAAGAATTAGCAGATATTATAGCCTGGACTACATCTTTAGCAAATTTATTAGATATAGATCTCGAATCAGCGATATTAAGAAAATATCCATATAAATGTATCAAGTGTAATTCAAATCCTTGTATCTGTGGTGAAAATATTTGAAACTCTCTTATTGATAATAATATCAAAAATTTTAGAAAATCCTTTAAGTCCTCAATATTTTACAAATTTAAATAATCATATTGAACTAATTCTGAAATTTCTTCTGGTTTCAAAATGTCCCTTAAAAATAAGAAACTATGGATTGATATTGAGCAACCTAAAACAGCTATAATGTTTCAGTCTTTAATAAAGAGATTTGAGAATGCGGGTGCAGAACTTTTAGTGACTGCTAGAGATTATGACTCTACCTATCAGATTTTAGATGATAACGAAACTAACTATAGGAGGGTGGGGAAACATGGTGGGGAAAGATTGGAAGATAAATTAGAAACATACATTAATAGACTAAAGGATCTTTTTCCTTTAGTTACAGAATTTTCTCCTGATTACTTCATTACGTTTTTATCAATTGAAGGTACTAGAATCGCATATGGTTTACAAATCCCCTCAATTGGGATGAATGATGAACCCCGTAATGAACCTGTTTGTAAATTACTTCATCCTTTCTTAGATAACATTATAACTCCTGAATGTATACCCATTGAAAATTATATTAAACTCCATGCTGATCCAAGTAAAATTATTAGATATAATGGATTAGATGAAATCGCGTGGCTTTCAGATTATACTCCTAATCCAAAAATCCTTGATAAATTCAATCTAAAAAAAGGTAATTATGTTTTAATTAGGAGCGAACCTGCTTATGCTAGTTATTTCATTAATAAATTAAAGCCTGATAAGACACTAATAAGTAAATTTCTTCCAGCTATATATAAGGAATTCCCAAATCATAAATATCTTCTGTTAGTTCGATCATCAAAACAAGAAAAATTCCTTTTTAGAAAATTAAAAGAATTAAAAAAGGGTGACAATATTATAATAACTCAATATTTACCGAATATTGTGGATTTATGCTTCTATGGTGCTTTAATTATAAGTGGGGGTGGAACAATTGTGAGGGAATCAAGTCTTTTAAATGTTCCAAGTATTGAATTTTTTCCTGGTGATTCAGCACCTCAAGAAATATTTTTAATTAAGAATGGTTTCCCTTTAGAACATATTAGAGCACCTGATGAAATAATTAAAAGGGCAAAAGAAATACTAAAGCAGGGACCCCTTCCAGGAAGGTTCAATATAGACTCATTTAAAGATAGAATTAAACAATATGAAAATCCAATAGAAATTTGCTTTGAATTTATTAAAAGAAAGATAAGTACAAAATAGATAATACCAAATTATATGAATAGTAAAAGTTTATTCCAATAGTCTTGAATAAGCATGTTCAAGTTTCTTTCCTACTGAATCCCAAGTATATCTTTTAATAAAAGTGCGAGCATTTTCTTGTAAAGCTTTGTATTTTAACTCATCTCTTAATAAATTAATAATTTCTAACGCAAGTTTTTGGGGACTTCTGGGGGGAACAAATATCGCATTCTCATGTAAAATTTCTTTATAAGCTACCATTGTAGAGCAAATTACGGGAGTCCCGCAGGCAATTGCTTCGATTGGAGTTAAGCCAAAACCTTCCGATGCGTATGAATAGGTAATAAAAACATCGGCCATAGAATAATAATAAGGTAATTCCTGTTCCTCTACAAAGCCAATGAAATGAATGTCTTTATGTGTTTTTTTCCATTCATCATATTTTTTTTCCATTTGAAAATCAGGCTTTCCCCCTATGACCAAGGTAAGGTCAGAAATCTTTTTTTTCGCAATTTTATAGGCTTTAATTATATCTTCAACACCTTTGTAAAAGGCTATTCTACCAATATATAGAATTATTGGCCCATCCAACTTTAACTTCTTTTTCAGTCTGTCGGCTTCTTTTGGATATGGTTTGAAGTTTTCTTCTATACCATTATAATGAACAAAAATCCTATTATTATCTACTTTTGGTACAAAATATTTAATTTCCTTTTTAATAAAATTTGAAACGGTGGTTATAACTGTTGCTTTTTGCACGGTAAGCTTTATTAAATACTTTTCAATAGGGATTTTAGTAAAACTTGTTTCAAATGGTCCCATATCATGTATTGTGGTTAGAAATTTTTTTTTATTGGATAAAATTATAGGTAACGTTCCTTTAGGTGCGTTTCCATGAAAAATGTCAAATTTATGAGAATACAAGTATTTTATTGCCTTTAACATAAATTGAGGTGCCCAAAGAAACCGTTTTGGTATAAGATCTAATTGAATAATATCGGGATCATTTAAATCGGTATTCCATTTGCCAGTAATCAATTTCACATTATGTCCTTGTTTTCTAAGATAGTCAAAAATCCCTCTGAAGCTTTTTCCTGCACCATCTTGACTATCTGGTGCGATCGTTAAAGAAACAAGACATATATTTAACTTATCCATAATAAATACAACTATAAGATCTGCTTTGAGTAATTTTAGATTTAGGTTAACTGTTCACATCCACTTTCTGTGACTAAAATAGTTTCCTCAGATTGAGCCACATAGACACCTTTTTTTTCTGCTAAGACAAAATGAGCTTGCAATTTTCCTTGCTGGACTAATTCATGTATCCCAAACGCTACACCCATTCTAAATTCTTTAGCTAACCATCTTTCAGCAAAAGGTAATGTTTTATAATTTTTATTCACATAACCTAATAGTTGTTTCGAGGCTTTTCTCCGTAATGGAACTCTACCAGAGTATGGATTCAGCTCATAAATATGTGAATATTGGGTATTATGGACTGAGCCTTCACCTGTGCTAGCGAAAATTTCTATAGAGAATACTTCACCCTCTTCCATTATATCTCCCCCTTGAGATCCTAATTCAGGCAGTTGTTTTTTCCCGTGAACAGTCCATCTTTCTATTTGATGACCACCGAGTTCTTTAATCGGACTGAATTTGAAACCTCTTACGATATCTTCAATTTTCTTTCCTAAATCTTTCGTATTTACTTTGGGTTTTACCATCATTTTTGCTGCATCAAGAGCAACCTCTGTAGCCTGGATTATATTTTCAAGTGATTCGTCCTCATTAAAATTAACTGTGAAGGCTGTATCGACAATATATCCTTCAATATGTACTCCCAAATCGATTTTAACTAAATCACTCTCACTAATAATTAACCCATCGTCCTTTAGGGGCGATGTATAATGTGCAGCAATATTATTTATACATAAATTTACCGGAAATGCACATATACCACCTAAATCTTCAATTTTACCTTCAACCATATTAATTATATCTAACGCACTTGTTCCTACCTTGATTTTTGGTTTAACTTCTTTCTTAACTTCCTTTGCTATTTCTCCCGCTTTTCTAAGAGATTCTATTTTAATTCTCTCTTCTTCTTTATCAAATTCTTCTTTACTTTTTTCTTCTTTAGGTTTACTATTTGAATTTTGATTCTCAGTCATTGAAATAACTAATGTGGATTTCGATAAAAATATTTTTTAAATAATTATTAACTTTAATATTAAAGTTAACATTAAAATTAAATCAAAAATAAAAATAATTTTATAATATAATTTTATTATTAGAATATTAACACTTATTTATTCAAGTTGATTAATTTTTGAGTGAAAATATCGCTGAACTCACTGATCTTTTAAGACAGATGGAAGCAGTTAACCCCGACATCCAAGGTTCAGCGATCGTGAGTGTACAAGGCCTTCCAATATGTTCTGCTCTTGCAAGAGATGTAAACGATGGTATCGTGAGTGCTATGAGCGCTGCAATCCTAAGTGTATCTGAGCGTGCTGTAGAAGAACTTGCAAGGGGGGACTTAAAACGTATACTTATAGAAGGTGTTGAAGGGATCATTATCTTATCAAAAAGCGGAGAAAATGCTATATTATGCACTCTATGCAAAGCTGATGCCTCTCTTGGGATGGTGTTTCTAAATATACAGAGTGTTTCTCAAAAGATTGCTGCTCTATTAGATTAAGAGTTTTTTTAATTTGAATAATAGTTTTATGAAGCATTCAGACGAATTTTTAAAGCAACTCAAAGTAAGCATTTCAGTTTCAAACGATAAAGATTCTATTGAAAAATATTACTATCAAGCATTAGCAAGAACTCTTAAAATAGGTGATTTCAGTAGTTTCAAGGATTTATTCAATGCCTCAGTTGATTTAGATATATTCATAGATGTCAATAAAATTCCTGAAAGAATGGAATCTATTTCTGAATTGCTTTTAAACTGTACTAAAAGAATAATTGATAAATTTCAAATATCTGCTTTAGGAGATCAAATAGATATTTTAAGAGAGTGTAAAGAATTTGGTTTATTAGAAAATACACTCTCAAAAGAAGAATTACATAGAGTTAATTTAATTAAAAATGATAATCTATTTTTAGAGAACTTAAATGATTTATTTGGTAAGATCTCAGACTCGTTTATTTATTATGTATACTTAAAATTTCCACGTATTATTTATAATTACCTCAAAAAGGTTCCAAACGAATATTTCTCTGATTTAGACAATCTAATGTACAATATCAAGACTCGTTTTTTCAACCAGTACACTATTTATGGTTTAAGTGTTAGAAAATTAAGCTCTACAAGACAGTTTATTAAGATTTTTGAAAAGATAAAAGGTGATAAAGATCGTTTAAAATCTTTTGACAAGGAAAATAAATATTTGACCTTTGAGATCCCATATCAATACCGTTTCTATGATTTAGAAGAGGATCGTCTATATATAGAGAGGAAAATTCATTTTGTTGCGATAAAAAATATTTTGATGAATAAAGATAAAATATTTAGTAAAAAAGAATACAAATTTTACAGTATCTCAATGGTTCTTATTGGAGGCTTAGGTCCGCAAGGATTGGGTTTCACATATTCTACCCCTAAAGGAGAAATTATTGAAATATGTTCTGATCAAAAAGAAACTGAAGCTATAGTTATTAAATTTAAGCAATTTTTAAAAAGGAAATTTTTAATCAAATTACAGAATGAATTGTCAAATTTTAACATTAGAGATGAAGTTGTTAAGAAAATTATTGATTATTTGTCTGACACTCTGAATCCACAAAAGAAAATTGATTATTATGATAGGAATTTAATTTTAGAAAGAGTAAAAATAATTTTAGATGAGATTGATGAGTTTCGACAAAAAGATCATCCTGAAGTTTCAGAGATAATTAAAAAGATTTCAAAAGCCATATCTCTTATTTTAAGAGATATTAAACTTAAAGATCAGTTCATTACTCGCATGGATTTAGTGGCAGATGGTAAAATTAAATCAGAAGATATAGCTAAATTAACGAGTTTAAAAGGAAAATCCCATTATGATGTCTTAAGAGAAAGATTTTTCTGGCAATATATGATAGACCAGATGTATGCTTTTCATATTGAAAGACTGAAAAAAAATTAAAAAAATCTACTTTCTTATTTCTTCAATTTGGTCAAAAATATGATCAAATCGCTCTCTTATAGATCCATATAAACCTTCTTCTTCAGAAACAACAGAATTGATGGCTGTTTTTAGTCCATAATGAGTTTCAGAGATTAGTACTCTAATCGGCAAGGTGAGTATATCATTAATAATCATTAATAGTTCCTGGACAATACTAATAATTTGTGGTACCCTTTCACGAGTTTTATCTATTGTAGATTCTTCAGAAGATATTAACCCATTTTCTCTTTCTTTCTTTAATTCTTCCCAAACATTTTCCTTTAATTCAGAAAATTCAATACCTAAGTTTTCAAGAGCTATCTGCGCACCTTCAAATAAATAATTAATCGTATCTCTTCCTGTGAATTGTCGTACGTTATCAACCATTTCTGATGGTGCTAAATCCTCGAGAAAACTAACTAGTAGTTCGTTATAATCTCGGATTACATCAAGAGGTATAAATAATAACGTCATCTCCTTAAATTGTTTAAAAATATAACCAAAAACTTTCGAGAACCACTCGTTCTTTAGAGATTTTTCTAACAAACCCCCATATTCATTTAAAAGGTGAATAGATAAGTAACCAATAATTTTAATCATATCATCCTCATAATTTCTGAAATAGTCGAAAAAATGTTCCGGTTCCATGCTTAGTTTATCTCTTATAATATCAGAAACTTTTTCCTTTATAGTTTCTAATGGTTCATCAAGATATTCTTCTAATTTATCAATTGATATAACATCTTGGAGTTTATCAATAATATCAAGTTTAGTTTCTTGAACAATCTCTTGCTCTTCTAAATCTCCCCCAAGATTTATCCCTAATGATTTTAAAGTATTTATTCTTGAATCCATGACTTCTTTCCATTCTTTATAATCGTGGATTTTACATATAAATTGTAAGCAATCTCCTCCCTTAGCAATACAAGCTTGCTCCACTATTTCAATGCGATAATCATTCCTTTTAATTTTCAATATGTAGTTAGCAACGGTTTCCAACATACCACATAATCCACAAGCCAGTCCTTCAGTATTCATTTTTTTTATCTTGCTAAAATCAAATGTATCTTCTTTATCTTGACTATAGTCTACACATATTGGACATTTACTAATTTTTATGAGGTAATCGTTATATTTTGAATCTTCTTTGGGAATTTCTTCATAGGAATAATCATCTAATTCTCTCCCAAATACAACAACCCACAAGATTTCAAAGTAATCTAAAACTTTTTTTGGTGAGCCAGGCATAAATTTGAAAATATTCGAGTGTCTTTCACAGGATTCATAAGCAGATCTCTTTCCAATTTCTCTAAGAATAATAAGGGATTCTTCTTCATTTTTAGCAATTTCATTAATTTCCTTAAGAATTTCCCTGTAAAGCAATGTATAAAATAAAGCATTAGTGGAACGTCCAAAAGCTTTTGTAATTTTCTTCATTAACCACTGAAAAGCGCCCATTTCTAATCAGTTCCTCCAATTTTATATTTATATACTTGAATACAAGTATTATTACCATATGCTCGAGATTCTTCTATTTCTAACGGTTCAAGATAGAGGGAGGATGGCTTATTTGATTCTCTATTTATTTGAGATATAATTTCTGAAACCATCCCTATTACAATTTCGCAACCAGCAATTTCGATGTCCTCATAATGATACTTACATAATGCACAATTATTATCTCGAACTTTTATTGAATTGCTCTTTTCTTCTACTTCAATCGAAATTGAACTATTCAACACTTTTTGATAAATTGTTGTAATTAAATCTCTTATGTTAATAAGAGTAACACTCTCAGTAGGTTTCCAATAATTAATAAAAGTCTTAGCAATCTCTTGTCCCATTCTCCTTAATCTACTACTTAAATCTGCAGTTCCATTTCTTTCCATCAATCGAGCTAATTCATAAATGGCATTCCTCATCTGGTTCATAGTTGCATCTGATTGGATTAACTCCTTTCTTGAAAAATTCATAGTTCTATTTAAAAATACCTAATTAAATTTAGTATTGTAAAAATTTCATTAAATAAAAAATTTTTAATTCAATTAATCGATTATTTGTATGATTTTCTTAATTATTGAATTATTCAAATATTTTCCGAAATGCATCAACTTACTATTTTTCCTATTAAATAATCTACTTAAGAAAAAGAAATAAAAATATAATAATGGAATGTATAAGTATTCAAAAACCTACATTTTAGAGATAATTTCTCTTAAGACTTGTTCCCCACTAGCACCAACCATCATTCCGTTTCGTACAAGCATCTGTCCCTGAACTTCTATTGGATGATTCAAGAGTACACCATTGTTAAAAAATAGAAGCGTAGGTATTGCTGTAATTCCAAATTTTTCACCAAGGGGTCTATTTTTATCTAAATCCTCTTTTAACAGCTTGATTAAGCCTTCATTTTTTAGCTTTTCTAGTATTGGGCTCACGAATTTGCAGGGACCACACCATTCAGTATAGACATCTAAAATAACTTTTCCCTCTTTCATTGTATCCGGGATCTCAAGACCAAATTCTGTTAATTCCTCAATATGTGTCATGATAAATACTATTTTATATTTTGAGCTATTTTGATTGTATTGAATTTAATTTAGGATAATAAATATTTAATTCCTTTTATTAATTTCATTTACAAACTAAAAATGTAATCAAGCAAAACTTAACAAAAAGAATTTTGAAATGATATAAGCTATTTAAAAATTGAAAATTAAAAGAATTAATTTTAAAATCGACAATAAGTTATACTACCTAATATTAAGATAAACTGAATTAAAGATATGGCAACTATAGATTTTGATTTTAGAAACCAAATTCTTGGAAATGAAATAGGGAATACGCTAGCATATTGCTACCAGTGTGCTACATGTAGTGGTGCATGCCCTGTGGCACAAGTAACTGAGGGTAAATATAATCCAAGAAGGCTAATTCTTGATGCGTTATTAGGACTTAAAGAAAAAATATTTGGGCCAGAAAATGCGTTTAATATTTGGGGATGTACTGTATGTGATACTTGTGATGAGGTGTGCCCTCAAAAAGTTGAACTAACAGAGATTTTTACAATATTAAAAAATATGAGTGTGGTACGAGGAGAAGCTCCAGCTCATTATACAGGCCAAGCATCGACTGTCCTAGAACATGGCAAAGCAATTCCGATGCAACCTGCTATAGAAAGGAGACGTACTCAATTAGGCTTACCGGCCATAATGGCTCCGGATGTAGATGAAGTGAAGAAACTTTTAAAAGCAACAAAATTACCAGAAAAACTCCCAAAAGCGGAGTAAGCTCATTTTTCTTCTTTTTGATTTTATTTTTTATAATTTGCGGTAGAATTTTATATTCTCTAAACCTTAATTGAATTATTTATAGAAATAGTAGTAGTTAAATAAGAATTAGAGAAATAGAAAATGAGAATACCAATAGTTGGGGGAAATTGGAAAATGAATCGAGGAACCCCAAATGAATCAAAAGAAATGCTTAAAACTTTAATTCCATTGGTAAAGTCGATTAAGAATGTAGAAATTGTGATTGCTCCTCCTTTTACTAGTTTAATCGAAACAAAAAAAACTATAAAAGGAAAAAACATAAGATTAGGTGCTCAAAACATGTATTATGAAGAATCAGGAGCATTTACGGGCGAAATCTCACCGAAATTTTTAAAAGAAATAGGGGTGGAATATATAATTCTAGGCCATAGTGAAAGAAGAAACATTTTCAATGAATCGGATGATTTAGTTAATAAAAAATTGAAGAAAGCATTACAAATAGGTTTAAAACCAATAGTATGCATTGGTGAGCATTTAGAGGAAAGAGAAGCGGGGAATACAGAGGATATAATTTTGCATCAATTTAAGAATACATTTAATGATATTGACAGAGTAGGGATTAGTAAGACGGTTATTGCATATGAACCAATTTGGGCAATAGGAACGGGGAAAACAGCTACACCACAACAAGCAGAAGAAATTCATATTTTCATCCGCGAAATAATATCACAAGAGTATGATGAAGAGACAGCTAATTCCATTAGGATTCAATATGGGGGATCTATTAAACCAAGTAATGCTGAAGATTTATTTAAGCAAAAGAATATTGATGGTGGTTTGGTTGGGGGCGCATCCCTTAACGCAGATTCATTAGCTCTTATTATTAAGGCCGCTGAAAAAACAATGAATTAGATTAACCAAGAATATTATTAAATACTATTGTTAATTTTTCTGGAAATTCACCAAAATAGCTTTGTGGATCTGCAAATAATAAATAGAAATAGGGTTCAAAAAGAGATTCTTCTACGGTAATACCCACTCCTGATTTAATAATACAGACTTGAATCTGTTCATCCGAGAAAAATGAAGTTCTATAAATCCATTCTAATGGAGCTATATTTGGAATAAATCCGATGTGTCTTAGAATCTCATTTACATCCCTTAAAGAATACTTTTTCCCATAGGCAATAATTGGTGAGAGATCAAAAGAGGTTAAACATATTCCCCATAGTCCATATTCTTTCATTTCATTGAGAAATCCGTTTGCAGCACGTTTAATATCATTTTGATGATCAGAAATATGTTTTCTTGCTTTTGAATCAGTTAATATATCTATTATTTTTTTTTCTTCATTTTCTACAATTGTATCAGCGGAATCAAGTGGGGTTTTGATATTTATAAAATTATTATAAATTAATTTTATTTTTTCCTTTACGGACTTGTGCAATAAGAACGATTCTGTTTGAGTGGTAATTAATACATCTCCCTCAAAAGGATTTTCAGCCTGGATCTTTTGGGAGTCTTCAGACACTTTTTTAGCCTTAAATTCAAGTCTTTCAATTTTTTTATCAATATTTCGAGCAAATTCAAATAATGCTGATATTAAACCAGCAGTAAGATCAAATTTTGAGTCAGAGTCTAATGGCTCATGAACTATAGATTTATCTTTAGAGAAATCGAAAAATCTAAGAAAGATTTTTACACCTTCAGGTACGGGTTTAATGATATGATTGTAGTATGGAAATCCTGTAGTTGAAATGATACTAAGTTCATATATTGTCATGTCTATTATAGTCCCAGGTATTTTTAATTTGATTTAATGTTTTAATTATAAAAATAATTTTTTTAATCTTAAATTAATAAGAAGCATATGTAATTTAAGAAAAAGCATGGATATAAATGTGTTTTATTAGATGACAACAATGGCAGGTTTACCAGGAAGTGCTAGAGATGCTTTTTGTTCCTTTGATTCTTTTTCAAAAACAATATTAACCAGACAATCAAATTTATTTTCAATAATAGGCTTAATCTCAGTGAAAAATTGAAATTCATCATTTGATGAAAGTGTAAATTTGGGATATTTTCCTATATTTTTCAATATTCTACTTACGATCTTACCTATTTGTGAAGTGTGTTTCTTAAATTCATTGTTCTTCATTAATTCTTTCATAATATCTCCTTGATTTATATAATCTTCTAAAAGTATCATAAGAGCATTGTAAAACTTTAATTTCCAAGGATCAGCGACGATTAATGAAATGGTATCTAAGGTTTCTTTTTTCATTACAGTTTTTATATTATTTATGTCTTCTATAATATTCTTCATTAACTTCCATTTATAATCTGATTCATTATTTAGTAATTCTACTTTATAAGATGGCCAATTTGCTAAGCTCAAATATCCCTTCTTCTCAAGATTTTCCCAGATTTCCTCAGTCATGTGAGGTGCGATTGGATGAAGTAATAAAATCAAATTTTCAATACCTTCTTTATAAATATCTCCATTTACACCTTCACTTTTATATTTACTAAATTCTGAGGTGAATTGTATGATATTGTTAACCGCATTTCTTATTTCAATGTTCTCCATGTTTTCTGTAAATTCTTTGATTGTTTTATTTAAATAATACTGGATTAATTTATCTCTAATGTTTATTTTGTTTCTCATTATTTCAGGAGGGTCAGTTACAAGCATATACGTATTTTTTATGAATCTATAAGCATAGTCAACACCTTCATCGGACCATTCTAAACCTGAGGAAGGACTTGCTCCAAATAAAATGAAAAATCTTGCTGCATCTGCTCCATATTTTTCGATAATTTCCCCAGGATTTACAGTGTTTCCATAACTTTTACTCATTTTTACCGATTTATAGATTAAATCACTTCTACCACAAATTTTACACTTCATTTGTTCCAAGTCGGCTTTCATTAGAAAAGCATTACAGTTCGAGCAATAAGGTTGTAGTTTATTGATCATCCCTTGAGTTAGCAGAGATTGAAAAGGCTCATCGAATTTATGTAACCCTAAATCTCTTGTTACTTTTGTAAAAAATCTAGCATAAATTAAATGCATAACAGCATGCTCTATTCCCCCAATATATTGATCAACATTACCCCAATAATTAACTATGTCTTTATGATATGGAACTTCTGCTTCAACTGAAGGAGGATCACAAAATGCAAAGAAATACCATGAACTATCGACGAAAGTATCCATTGTATCCGTCTCGCGTTTAGCGTTATTACCACATTTAGGACATTTTGTATTTATGAAACTTTCACTTGTTTCTAAAGGATTTCCCTCACCTGTAAATTGCACATCTTTAGGTAAATAAACTGGCAAATCATTATAGGGCACTGGTACAGTACCACATTCATCACAATAAACAACTGGTATAGGGCACCCCCAATATCTTTGACGCGAAATACCCCAATCTCTTAATTTATAATTGATAGTTGCATATCCCTTTCCAATTTTTTCCAATTTCTCGGTGATAGCATTAATAGCATTTATATTCTCTATATCATTAAATTCTTCTGAATTTACTAAAACTCCATCACTTTCATATGCACGAGTCATTTTATCTGCAGTTAATTCATAATCATGTGGCTGGATTACAATTTTAATAGGAATATTATATTCTTTGGCAAATTCGAAATCTCGTTGGTCATGACCAGGTACCGCCATGACAGCCCCAGCCCCATATTCATAAATTACAAAATTCCCAATATAAATCGGGACTTCTTCATTGGTAACAGGGTTGATTGCATATTTCCCAATGAACATACCTTTTTTCTCGATCTCAATATCAGTTCTCTCAAATTTATCTTGATGCATAACTTCATCATAGAGCTTCTTGTAATCTGCTTCATATTCTGTATCTTTAACCCATTCAAAGACCCATGGATGTTCTGGGGCGAAAACCATGAATGTGACTCCATAAAGTGTATCTGGACGAGTAGTAAATATATCCACTGTACGGTCTTCTCCTACAATTGGGAATTTAATAACTGAACCTTCTGAACGACCGATCCAATTCCGTTGCATTAATTTTACTCTTTCTGGCCATTCCACAACATTTAATCCATCCAATAACTCTTCAGCGTAGTCTCTTATTTTTAAAAACCATTGTGAAAGGAATTTTTGGTCAACGATACTGGTACAGCGCCAACATCTCCCCCCTTGTGCTTGTTCGTTAGCTAATACGGTCATGCATTTTGGACACCAATTAACATAACCTTCTTGTTTATAAGCAAGACCCTTCTCAAGCATTTTAAGAAAGAACCATTGATCCCATTTATAGAAGTGTGGGTTATGACTACATATTTCTCTTGTCCAATCATATGACAGACCGATCCTTTTTTGTTGTTCCTTCATAGTTTCAATGTTTTTATTAGTCCATTCTTCTGGATTAACTCCATGATCTATTGCTGCATTTTCAGCTGGCATACCAAAGGAATCATACCCCATCGGGTAGATGACATTATAATTATTCATTCGCTTAAACCGGGCATAACAATCACCAATAGTGTAATTTCTCAGATGGCCCATGTGTAGTTTACCCGACGGATATGGATACATTTCTAACACATAATATTTTTCCTTTTTTGGATCTACTTTGACTTCAAAAATTTTATCTTTTTTCCACTTTTTTTGCCACTTTAACTCTATTTTCTGAGCATCATATTCAACCATTTACCAAAAACACTTCTTTTAAGTTGAGGTGTATACTTCTTATTTAATATTTAAATAATTGGTTCAATAAAATTTTTATCTAGACATTTTCCGTTGGAAAATCTGGATATTTCATAAAATAGGTTTAATTATATTGAATTTGTGTATTATAATACGAAGCAATAAAACTTAATTTTCTATTCTTACTAATGAGAGTTATGAATATAGAAAAAATTAGAGTGTCTATTGGAAGTGCTTCAGTTTTAAGTTTAGGTTCAATAACTAAATTCAAAGATCTTCCCACTACATGTTATATAATGACCTATAAAGAAGGGTATTGTACTGCTAATTGTGGATTTTGTCCACAAGCACGTTCTTCTAAAGGTTCGGAGGAAATGCTCTCACGTATCAATTGGCCTGTTTTTTTATTTAAGGATTTCTTAACAAAGTTGAAATATTTGCGCACATCACAAAAATTTGATAGAATATGTATTCAAACTCTTAATTATCCCGAAAATGTAACAGATCTCATAAATATCATTACCGAAATTAAAAAACATACTGATACACCGATTTCAGTTGCGATTCCTCCTCTTTCGAGGGAAAATCTGAAAGAACTAAAATTAATTGGAGTTGAAAGAGTAGGGATAGCATTAGACGGGGTTACTCCCGAGATTTTTGATGATATCAAGGGGCTTGGTGTAAACGGTCCTTATAAATGGGATGATCATATTTACAAATTGAAGGAAGCTTTGGAAATTTTCTCAGAAGGTTTTGTAAGTACTCATTTAATAATTGGATTGGGTGAAACAGAAAAAGATGTGATAGAACGAATTATTGAGTTAAATAGTTTACATATTTTAGTTTCCCTTTTTGCCTTTACACCTATAAAAGGAACAAAACTAGAAAGTAAAAGTCAACCACCTCTTCTAAGTTTTAGAAAGTTACAACTAGGAAGATATCTTATTGTTGATAGAGATAAAGATATAAAAGATTTCACTTTTAATATGAAAGGAGATCTTATTAATTTTAATATAAGTAAGAGAGAATTAAGAAATATTATAGATGATACTGATGCTTTCTTCACTTCAGGTTGTCCAGGCTGTAATCGTCCATATTATACTTCAAAACCATCAGGTCCCATTTATAATTACCCACGGGAGTTGGGTGAAAACGAAAAACAAGAAATCTATGAAATATTGTTAAATTTAGTTAATTAAAAAATATATTTAATAAAAATGGATACTTGGCGCTATTTACCGTTAGAGGTTAGAAATGGTTTTTGGAATATGGCTTTAGATGAGGCTATATTAAGACAGGTAATTGAACATCAATCCCCAAACACATTACGATTTTATAAATGGAAGCCATCAACTGCCAGTATTGGGAGAAATCAAAGTCTAAATGATGAGATAAACACTGATTTTGCTGAAAATAGAGGATTTAATATTGTAAGAAGAATAACTGGAGGGGGTGCAGTTTTTCATGATGAAACAAATGAAATTACCTATTCAATTGTTTGCCCTATTAAATTTTTAGAAAAATTAGGTGCTAGAAGAGTTATAGAACAATTTGAAATTATAACTCAAGGAATTATTAAAGGACTTACAATTTATGGATTAAAAACTGAAAAAGATGTTATTCATTGTCCTGCAATTTTACTTGATGGTAAAAAATTTTCCGGGAACGCACAAGTAAGAAAAAAAGGATATGTTCTTCAACATGGAACTATATTACTGGATATAGATCCTGATTTGATGTATTCTGTATTAAGAGCACCTGAACACATAGGGAAATCTCGGATGGTAAGGTCTGTTCGAGCAAAATGTGTAGGGATTAAAAATCAGATCCCTAACTTTAATGAAAAAAATCTTATTAACTCATTAAAATGTGGCTTCCAGCAGACTTTAGGGATAAAAGTTAAAGAAAAATTATTTTCAGAAGAAGAATTAAATTTAGCTAAGAGATTAGTATATGATAAATATTCACGTTTCGAATGGTTAAATAAGTATGAGTAGAAATCAAGAGTTATTGGAAAAGATAGAATCTGGAAATGCATCATGGTCAGATTATTCTGAATTTCTATCATTAAAATCTAAAGACTTAGAGCCCTTTTATCGATTAGCGCAGAATATTACTAAAAATAATTTTGGAAATTTACTAAAAATTTATAATCCTACCAAGAAATTCCCCGCAATTAGCATAACAGGTAGTAATTGTGCGTTAGAATGTGAGCATTGCAATAAAAAATATTTAAAAGGAATGAAAGCAATCTTGGACAATAAAGATTTAGAGCAATTTTTATTAGATCTTTATAAAGAAAATGGAGTAGGAGCATTAATTTCGGGCGGAAGTGAATCAGATGGTTCTGTTCCCTTATTAAATTTTATAGATGCCATTAAGAAAATAAAAAAAGAAACAGAGTTAATAATAAATACACATACAGGATTATTGAAAGAGGAAACAGCAAAAAAACTTGCAGATGCAAATGTGGACATAATTTCTTTTGATATTAATATGGATAATGAAGTGGTTAGAGACATATATCATTTAGACATTGAGTTAAATGAATATAAAATTGCACTTGATTTATTAAAACAGCATAATCTAAATATAGTACCTCATATCTGTGTCGGACTACATTATGGCAAGCTTAATAAAGAATTAGATTCAGTAAAATTCATTCAAGAAAATTTGGGATCCCCTCCTTTAATAGTTATTATTGCATTAATCCCTCCAAAAAATTCTAAAATAAAATTTGAAACCCCACAACCAGAGGCAATAGCAAAAATAATTGCATTGATTCGGTTTATTTTTCCTTCAACTGAAATTTCGCTTGGGTGCATGAGACCTCGTGGTACTATTAAATTAGAAGTGGAAAAAAATGCATTAAAAGCGGGAATTACAAGAATTGAGATTCCTTCGAAGAATACACTCAAGTGGCTAAAAAAGCAAAATTCTGAAATAAAATTTCAATTTTATTCTGCTTGTTGTGCTATTCCTTCCAAATTTGAAGAGCTAGCACGAAGCAAGGAAACTGATCTTAAAAGATATTTAAATGTTATAGATTGATTTAGTATGGATATAACGAAAGAGATTAATATTGTTGGACTTGAGGATATTCCCCTTGTCAAAAAAGGTGATAATATTCCAAAACTTATTTTAGAGAGTATAAAAAAAAAAGACCTTAATATATGTGATGGTGATATATTAGTAATTGCACAAACTCTAATCTCTAAAAGCAATGGTAGAACCAGAAATCTAAATGAAATCGAATGTAGTGAGAAAGCTATTGAATTACATAGAATCTATTCTGCAAAATCAGGAAATCAAGGTCTGCCCTTAAAAGATCCTAGGCTAATTCAAGCGATTTTAGAGGAATCTGAAGACATAATAAAAACAGAGCATGTTTTAATTACTGAAACAAAACATGGATTTATTTGTGCTGATGCAGGAATTGATAAATCCAATATAGAAGGAAAAGATACAATTTCATTATTACCGGAAAACCCAGATAAGGATGCTGAGAAAATAAGGAATGCTATTAAGGAAAAGACATCTAAAGATATTGGTGTAATCATATCGGATTCGTTTGGAAGACCATTTAGAATTGGAGCGGTTGGAGTTGCTATAGGTGTTTCGGGAATAAATCCTATTTTAGATATGCGAGGTAAAAAGGATTTATTTGGGTATGAACTTCAAACAACTATGATTGCTCAAGTGGATAGTCTTGCTTCAGCAGCTCAATTGGTTATGGGTGAAGCTGATGAAGGCATTCCAGTTGTGTTAATAAGAGGATATAAATTTAATTTAAATGAAGAAGCTAAAATTGAATCTATTTTAAGAAAAAAAGAGCTTGATTTATTTAGAGAACCAATAGAGGAAAACTTGATTAATGTTATGAAAAATCGTAGGAGTTATAAATTTGAATTTGAAAAAAAAAGAGTTGAAAGAAAAACGGTAGAGGAATGTATTGAAATAGCTCGATGGGCTCCAAGTGCGCATAATGGACAGCATTGGAGGTATATAATTTTAGAAAATAATGATTTACGAAAGGTACTAATAGATAAAATGAATGAAAAATTAAAAGACGATCTCAAAAAAGATAGGAAAGGAGAAGATTTCATTAATTTTAAAATAAATAAAACTAGAGACAAATTCATCGAAGCACCTCTACTTATATTATTATGCTTAGATAAACGAGTATTAGAACCCTATACAGATGAAGAACGAATATTTAATGAATTTATTTTAGGTGTACAGAGTATTAGTAGTTCAGCATTATATTTACTGCTTGCTCTTGAAATTAAAAAGTTGGCTGCATGTTGGTATTGTGCTCCTTTATTTGCTAAGGATGTAGTGAAGCAAGCTCTTAATCTTCCTGAAACTTATGTACCTATGGCATTTTTCACTGTAGGATATCCTTTAAAGAATATAAATGCCCCTGCTCGTAAAGAGCTTCATGAAGTAATCTTTGAACCAAAAATTTAGCATAAGTTGTGAATAATGAGTGAAGACTATTATCTAATATTAGCTGGCGGTGTAGGAGCTGCAAAGTTAATAGAAGGAATAGATAATTGTGTAGAGCAAGATTTATTAAAAATTGTTGTAAACACGGGAGACGATATTGAACTTTTTGGTCTTAAAATTTGCCCTGATTTGGATATAATAACTTATACTTTAGCAAAAGTAGTGGATACTGAGAAAGGATGGGGATATCAAGATGATTCATTTAACTGTTTAGGTGTTCTTAAATATTATTATGATTATGGGTGGTTTAATGCTGGTGATAAGGATATAGCAACTCATATTTATCGTACAGACTTATTCAGTAAAGGATTTAATAAAGTTCAAATCACAAAATTGATATGTAATAATTTAGGAATAAAAGCTGAGCTTATTCCAATGTGTAATGAGCCTGTGGAGACTTATATAAAAACTCCAAGTGATTGGATGCATTTCGAAGAATATTTTATAAAATATCAATGCAAACCAGAGGTCTTGGATATAGAATTCAGGGGAATTAAAGAGGCATTACCTATAGAACAAACATTTGAATATATAAAAAAGGCTAAAAAAATCATTATATGCCCTTCAAACCCAATTGTATCTATTGGAACAATCCTAGGGATAAAAGGTATCAGAAAAGCACTTTCAGAAGTTAAGGATAAGGTTTATGGGATAAGCCCGATTATTGAAGGTTTAACAGTTAAAGGCCCCGCTGATAAATTAATGAAATGTTTAGGTTTAGAAGTTTCATGTGTTGGAGTTGCAAAGTTTTATCATGATTTTCTAGGTCATTTTGTCATAGATAATAAGGATTGTAAGTTAAAACCTAAAATCGAAGAGTTAGGAATGAATTGTTATTGTTATGATACATTAATGGTAAATTTAAAGAAAAAAGTGGATTTAGCAAAGTTTATTATAAATCTAAATTAGAATGAATTGGATATTAAGATATTAAGTAGTAGATTCTGATGTTGCTACTTCGGTCGTTTCTTCCTCTTTTTCTTCTTTTTCAGCTTGTTCTATTTTTACATAATCTCCAACAGATGTAAGAAGTTCTTTTATCCTTCCTTCCTGTTGTAAACGTATTATCAAATTTCTATGTTTAATAAAAGAAATTAGCTGTGAAATGACAGGAAAAGTCAACATAATTGGCAATAATATGATGATAATCACTTCTGGGGAATACATTACAACGCTTTCCGTTATTGCTGGAGGTAACTGAATAACCGTATCTAGAAACCAGAGGGGATGGATTATAATGAAGCTAATTATTAGTAATAATCCCATCCGATAAGCAAAATTTATTAATGTCGATATTGCGAGATTTCCGGCTCGAGGGGCAGAAGAACTTGCAGTTAAAGTATCTCGCGCTTCACTATCCTCTTGAAAGAGACGACTAATGTATCTTCCCAGTCTTCTAGTCTTTGACGCAGCAGTAACCAGTTTCTTCTCTTCTTCCTCTAATTTTCTTCTCTCAATCATTTCCTTTACATAAGAAAATCTTTTACCTGTTCTCGCAAAAAATTTACCAATAGCAAGTCCTTCTTCATATTCAAGTTCAATTTCTTCCATTCTTTTTTTAGCTTCTTCTCTTATCTTGTCAACATTGGCTGTTATAAAATGTGACTCCCGGGCTAAAATATCTAGTTGAGCTTCAAGTCTGTCACTCCTCTCTAAGGAAGGTTTTGTAACCGTATCAGTATAATTAACTTGAAATGCTAATTCTAAATAAATATAGGAGATAATAGCAAAACCGATAACAGGACTTGCTATAAAGAGGAAAAAATTATCTAAGGGAATTTCAAATAAACTTGGATCAATTGGATCTACCATTTCATCTAAATAATCAAATTGCAAATTAAAGAGGGCTAACATCTCCCTTAATCCAAATACGATTAATGGAAGTACAATCATGAGTATTATTGCTCCCATTGCTGTAAGATGGTTCTTTGGATCGCTTTTAAAGAAAGCTCTTATAGCATAAAGAATTGAAATTACAATTAAGATCTGAAATGAAAATAAGTAGAGATCATTAAACAATACCTCTAATTCATTTAACATCAAGTCAGGAATTTCTTTTAAATTAGGTGATCCAATCGAAAACCAGCCACTTAAATATCTTTCAAAAAATCCTTCAAGAAATCTAAACAAATATGGACTATAAGGTCCAGCTGTAGCTATTGCAAAAAAATAAGCTATTAGTAGACCTCCTCCGTATATAAGGTAAGAAAAAACATTTCTAATCGCTCCGAAAAAAGCAAAAATTACATATTCATTATCTGCTGTAGTAATAACCGCGTCAAAGTCAAAAATTGATAATAAGAAGATGGTTAATAACCAAGTATACACTCCCAAGTTTATTATTTTTAGTGTTAATAAATAACTTCTCACCATATTCGAATATACCTCTTTTAATATGCTAAGCCTTTCTTTTTTGCTTCCATATAAGTGCCTAATACTTGATTCATCATATCATCAGGCCCACACGTTATAAGATTTATTCCAACATTACGAACTTCTTGTTTTATAGTTAAGATATGTTCCATCATTGCTTCGCTTATTGCCTCTGCTAGAGCTTTATCAGTAGAAGATAAGTCAATCTCATGGATTTCAAACCATGGGCTAAAAGGGTTGATTACAATTATAGTATGGTTGAAAGGTACAAGTTTTTTTATTGACTGGCTAATTTCCTTAGGATCAGCTTCTAGATCTGAAATAAGAAAAATTAGACTTCGTTTTTGAAAGCGTCTAGTAAAAAATTCCATTGCTTCCCCGATTTTACATTTTCCTTCAGGTTTAACTCGAGCTACAAAATCTAAAACTTGATAAAAGTGATCATCACCGCTATTTGGTTTTAGAAAGTTAAAGTTTTTTCTATCAGAAAAAGTGAACACTCCAACATTATCTCTTCTTGTTAATGCTACTTTTGTTAAAAGCATACAAGCTCTTATTGCATATTCAAATTTTGTGTTTTCTATTGCTCCCCCTGCCATAGTTTCTGAGGAATCAACAAGTATCATTACAGTTACATCTCTCTCATCTTCATATTCCTTTACAATTAATGTCTGAGATCTTGCACTTGCTTTCCAATCAATTAGTCTAAATTGATCACCAAACACGTATTTACGCATCCCGTAAAATTCTGAACCAAGACCTTTTTGTTTTGATCTTTGTAAACCATAATTTAGCTGTAGAGATCGTTTCGATCCCAGTATTTCAATTCTTTTTATATCTTCATAAGGGGGATATATTAATATATCAGTAACACTGTCGGGTACAATTCTTTCAACAGAATTGAACCCTAATCTATCTTTAACAATTATAGATAAAGGTCCTAATGCATACTCACCTCGTACTTTTGGTTCAAGTACGTATGAAAATTTTACGGTTTCTTTTGGTCCAATCCTTGTTGAAATAAAATTCTCTCCTAATATTAGTCTGAAAAGTTGAGGGTTATAAATATCCCTAATTTCTAAGAAATCAAAACTATTTCTTCCTGTATTTTCAATTATAACCTTAATATGAACAAAGTCATCTTTAAAGACTTTCTCTTTTTCTAATTCTCTGTGAACTCGGAGTTCTTCTATGTTCATTTTATAGTAGAAAACAGGTAAACTAATGATGGTACTAAATAGCATCAATACCCCAAAATAGAGAAGAAAATAATTTTCAAATGCAAAACCTGCGGTTAAAAAGAATACTGCAAATAAAACTAAAGTTCTACCCTTTCCACCTAATATACTATTTCACCTATATAACGTTAACCTTTCTTATTTACTAAATATATTACTTCACCATATTCAAAAAAATGGTGATTCTTAGATTGGGACTGGAATTTCCTCTACAATTGATTTCAGTACAGATTTTGTATCTAATCCTTCAAGTTCTGCTTCAGGTTTTAATAAGATTCTATGATTTAGAGCGGGTACAATCAATGCTCGAACATCATCCGGAGTGACATAAGATCTACCTAAAATAGCTGCTCGTGCTTTAGCACATTTCATAAGGGTTAAACTTGCTCTTGGACCGCAACCTAGTGCGATTTGTGGGTGATTACGAGTTTTTATTATCAAATCTCTGATATATTTAAGTATCCTATCATCTATATACACAAGGTTCATTATTTTTTGCGCGGCTAATATTTCATCTCCAGAAGTAATTGCTTCGACTGAAGGAAGTTCTCCTGATAATTGTCTTCTCATAATTTCTACTTCTTCTGTATCTTCAGGATAATCAAGCCAAAGTTTGAACAAAAATCGATCAACTTGGGCTTCTGGAAGAGGATATGTACCTTCCATTTCAACTGGATTTTCCGTGGCAATTACAATAAATGGTTTTTCTAATGGGAGAGTTTGCCCTTCAATAGTTACTTGTCGTTCAGCCATAGCTTCTAAAAGTGCTGCTTGCGTCTTGGGGGCACTTCTGTTAATTTCATCCGCGAGAACTACATTTGAAAAAATCGGTCCTTTTTGTAAGACAAAAGCACCCTCATTTTGATCAAATATCTTAGTTCCTGTTATATCTGCAGGGAGTAAATCTGGTGTAAATTGAACTCTTCGAAAGGTAATCCCCAGAGTGTTTGAGAAAGTTTTTGCCATTACTGTCTTTCCTAACCCAGGTACTCCTTCTAAGAGAACATGTCCATTTACTAAGAGTGCTATGAAAAGTTGTTGAAGTATCTCGCCATATCCCACAATAACTCGGCTTACTTCACTGAGAACTTCCTGTGCGATCTCACGAATTGGCGTGACATCAATCTCTTCTTTTTCGTAATACTTAGCTTTATCTGAAGTTTCTATTTTTAATCTCACCTTTTATTTTATTTGATTTTTTTATTTGTTTTTTTTTTAATTTTTATTTAATTAAACATGATTAAACATTTTCTACTGCCCAACTCATTTCAAAAAATAATTCTTCAAAATCTTCTTCATCTCTTACTTTATATTTTCCTTCTTTAATTGATAAAATTGTATCCATAAATTTAGCTAATCTTTTTATTTTTGATTTAGTAATTGAGGGATTTTTTATCATTACAAAATCTATAACACTTTTTGTAGTAATTCTTTGCCCTTTCATTTGACTATGGAGTTTTCTTTCTAATCTTCGATATAATAATCTTAATGCTTCAGCATATTTACTTTTATCTTTAAATTCTTCAATTTTTTGAGCAAAAAAGGATGAAGTTCTAAATCGAGCTTTCTCTTCCTTTTTTTCCTCTTCTTCTGCTATTTTTCTTTCCTCTTCCTTTTTATCTTTTTTTGGTAAATATTTTCTTAAAGTATAAAATGCTAAAACGGGGTAAATCCATGCAGTTATTGGGTTAGTTGATAAGTGTACAATATATTGCATAATATATCCAAATATACCTGCCGAAGTCAGATCTCGGGAATACTCAGGACGAATATGAGCTTCATCAAAAACGATTATCCACTCATCTTTGCTTCTTCCATCATTTACAAAAGTTAACCATTCGATAATGTTTACAGCAAAATCCATGTTATCATAAGCAGGATCATCAATTAATTCGTTATTAAACATGCTAGCATCAGCAGTCACAAAAATACGAGGTTGATCTATACCTCCCATTTCATGGGCTAAAAAGACTTGTTGTGCATATCCTCCAAGTGGGAATCTTTCTGGAAGTGGAAATCCAAGATCAATTATACTCATGAAACCTAGATTAAGATCATCTTCTGGAGAGTTATATCTTTTATTACCATCTTTATCAATAAATCCGGATATTGTTGTTTCCCCAACAGACGTCCAACCAAACTGGGTTATAAATTCACCACCAACAGCACAAGAAGCTCTTGAAAGAATTACTTTTGAGATTGGGTTTGGATAAGATCTGGTTGGATGTGTCCCAAAATTTGTTATAACAGGAAATTCCGGTGTAGTATCATAGGACGCATTATCACGTAAAACGCCATTAGGAAATATAGTTAGAGGAACACTTACAGCTGGATTAAACACACTCGCAATAAGAATTTCCCATAAAAGAGTGCTTGTCGAACCATGATCATGGCATATTAAAAGTGAATTAGAATTATTAAGGAAATTAATAAAGAAAGGCACTTCAAAAATAGGATCATAAAACTGATTAGGGCCCATCAATACTAAGAGTATAGATTTATCTAACTGTTCGGCAGCTCGCTCAGTAGCGCTTAAACTGGATTGTACTGTCATTACGTCGTATCCTTCTGATTCAATTTTAGCTTTAAATTCGGAACAACCATTCCATCGATCGTTATATATAGAAAAGTGTTGAGTATTTTCCCCTTTGTCAATTATGGGGGAAAGAATTGGAATAAAAGAAAATACAAAAATAATGAGAAATAATGCATTTTTATATATAGAACCTGACTTTATTTTCTTTCTTGACTGGGTTTGACGGCTTTTTTGAGCTGTAGCATTCCTTATAAAAATAATAAACCCAACGCCGCAAAATAAAGCACCAATATAACAAAGTAGTGGAATATAAGTCAGAAATACAGGAAAACCTTCTGGATCAATATTCTGATATCTAATAGAAAACTCACTAATTATAATACCAAAAATAATGAAATATATCGTGAAAAAGGTAAAAATTATCCCCTTTGAGATATTAAGACTTTTCTTTGTAGTTTTTCCTGATTTTGCCATATTCTCTTTCTTTTGTTTTTTTAGTAATTTATAAATTTTAATTTATCCATAGAGTTACAACGAGAAATTAACGGTTTTTCCTGTAATTTCATTGTACAAATTGGAGAATAATTCGATAGTAAAATTTAATTCTTTTGTCGTCGGTTCTACCCCACCATAAATTATATCTTCGATTTTTTTAATGAATGGATATACTGATTCTGGTTTTAAGTTTTTTTCTAGTTCATTTACACATTTAATTGCGTACTCTCTTATAGTTTGATGGGTTAACCGGGGTTTCTTAAATTTTACATTAATAAGATCGTCGTAAACTAGATATATATATGCTATTGCTTCTTTTGGTCTATTTGTATCCACTAATACCTTTACATTTTCAAATTTCTGCTTTATATTTATTTCTGGTTCTGGTGCTTTCTTTTTCTTTTTTGCCATTTTTTTAACCTAGTTCTGTATTTTTTGAAACAATTTAATTAATAATTTTTTTTGAATTTATAATTCTTTGTACTCCTTTATAATATTTGAATTGGTATTTATCATGATGATCTTGATTAAAAGTTTAAAACAAAATTATATCCTGTTAATTGAAAATAAATTGGTGAAAATAATTCACAAGTTTTATAAAAATCTTCTTCTGTTATATTATATGGTTTACCATAAATTATTTCCTCAACTTGTTGAATAAATGGGTATATTGAGGAGGGGGTTAATTTTAGATCTTTTACTGAAATTATTGCAAAATCTCGAATTGTTTCATTATCTTTTCTCATTCTATTATATTTGGCATTTACTAAATCCATATAAATTGCATTAAATAGATACGATAAGGATTCCTCTAATCTTCCAGAATCTTTAAGAATCTTCAAATTTAAAATCTTTGATTCAAGAGGTATATTTACAACTCGTGATTCTTCTTCTTGTTTTTTATAAAAGAAAAATCCATAAATTGCTAATCCAACAATAACAGCTATTAATATAGGGAAAAAAACTAAAGAAAACATCAAAAACGGTGGCATTGCGGCCCCCCCACCAGGTGAAACTGGTCTATTTTCAACAACTATATACTGAATTGATGAAGCTATTGTTTTTCCAGCAGAGTTAATTAACTCAACCTGAATTGATGCTGTACCATTTCCCATAGGTAGTGGAAAAGAAGATATGAAAGTGCCATCCGGTGCAGTAGTTACAGTGTCTTCTACACTACCATTATAATATATATCCAGATCTCTATTTCCTATTTTCAATGATGGATCTGTGCTAGAGGAGAGTGTACCTGTTAAAGTATAATCATCTCCTTCTGTGGCTGTATAATCTATATTTAAATTCCAACTTACATCTGAAAAAACTCTTATATTATTTATGGAAGCCTCAGAATATCCGATATAGGGAGGATTTGAATAATTGAATTTTAAATCAAGCTGACTTACGAGAGTTTCTGGAACTTGAAGATTTATTAATGAGCCTGATACATCTGTAAGAAAGGAATTCTGAGAAATGATTGAGGGTCCATTAAGCCAATAATAATTTACACTTACAAAAGGAATCCCATTATTATTATCCAAATTCAAATTCCCATTTAGATTGAAATCTTCCCCAGTTAGTTTAGGAATTGAGGGATCATCATGAGAAATAATATCAAAATATGAAGTAGCGTTAACATCAATCATATACAAATGATGATATTCAATTTCACTTCCGGGACCACCAGGTTCACTGTCGGTAACCTTTACTTTTATTTTATGGCGCGCAGTGACAACAAGATCTCCATCAATTACATAATTTATATCAAATCTTCCATTCCCATCGGTGGTATCAGTATAAGCCATATTTATAACATCATCAACTTCAATAGCTACATTAACTCCGGATTTATTACTCCCGTCTATTTTATTATAAAGACGACCCTTAACGGATATGGCTGTAAAATGTGTGAATCTTGAATTGTTTACCTCTCCCGGATTTGTAAGGTCTAAAGTAGCCCAAAACCATGACATTTTAGGTTGTTGTTCGTTGGAAGAAGTATTATTTTGAGTAAATAAATTGAAAGTGTTTGTTAAATTCAATGATAATATGAAAAATATAAGGATAAAAATTGAAACTAAAATTTTATTTTTAGAGCCTTGAGTAGTTTTTTTTATTTTTAGTTTTATCATTCTCTAAATTTTCACCTTTAATCAAAATCTATGGTGCTCTAAAAAATTCTTGTTGAATTGTAAGGATATAATAGCCCTTGGGTGTACCAAAATTGATAGGATCTTCGGGGAAGAAGTATACCCATACTTCGGTGTTATCAGGCCAATCTCCTACGATAAAGGTTAAATTAAAGAAACCAAAAGCATCAGTAACTCCTGTTTGAGTATCTAGTATCGCCCCTGCACCATCTCTTATCGTAACATTAATTTCCATTCCCGCCATCGCAGTTCCATTATCCCAAGTTAAATAACCAAATACATAACATTCATCACCATAATACCAGTCATCCTTAACCACATTTGTTTCATAATTACCATTTAGTGTAACTCCTGCAATTATATCTATAGGAATAAGCAGACTGCTATTGTGAATCATATAGTCATTCATGAATATACCAAGAGTATTGATAGTTCCATTGAAATCTACCCGAATATAGTATTGTCCCTGAGGGCAAGTAATATCAATTGAGGTGTCAAACTGATAATATCCGGCAGCAGTTGTGGTATATGATTGTGGTCCTATGAGGTATCCGGAAACATCACTGTAGCTACTATCCAATAAGATTAGATTTACTGTTAATCCTCTTAAAAGTTCTCCACTTTCTCTAGCAGTTCCAGAAACACGAAAACTATCAGTAAATCGTAATAATGAAGATTTATCGATTGATGAGAAGATATTGATTGTCTCATTGATAACAACATATGTAGTATTGAATGCTGCCGACCCAGACCATTGAGCTCTTATTCGATGGAGTCCAGCATGACCACTTGAGGTATCTACTAGTATATAAGCACGTCCATTGACTACAGATTGAGTGCCTAATGGAGTGCCGGTAAAAATATCTATAAATGAAGCCGTACCAGTGTTTACCGGAACTCCACTTTGAGTAATATAAACACTGAAATTTATGATATCACCACGATTATAACGCTCAGGAGGGTTGCCATCTGAATAATAAGATAAAGTAGGATTCCCATCAACATAGAAAAATATATCAATATCATCAGGATCTAACACTTTTAAATCAAATAAACCATTTGCTGAACTAGTGAAATTATTTAATAGACCTAAGTCAAAGAATTGAGGATAATTTGGGTTTGTATATATAAATATACCACTACAATTTACTTGTAGGGTATAATTTTTAGCAGGTGTGGCTGCAGATACAGTGTAAAGTAAGCTAATCTCACCAGTTGTACCAAGTTGTATGGTTGTAGGCTCATTTAAATAGAAAGAGACATCTGTTGTTCCATCTAAAAGGTAAACCTGAATTTCTGCATATTTGACGGAATTTCCGTTAAATGAATCATTCAAATATCCATGTATAGCAAAGCTAATACCAACAGAACCAGAACGATAGATTTCTCTCGGTTCAGGACAAGTATCAAGAGTAATTCCTAAAGGCGCATCAAGAATAAAATATGAATAATTAAACCTATTATTCCACGTGGCATAAATTAGATGTGGACCAGAGGTAGTATTCCAATTTGTTGTATAGAAGACTTGAGCAAAGCCAGCAGTTGTTTGATCAGCACCAATGAATAGATTATCTTGAGTGACATCATAGAAATAAACCCATTCCCCATTTTCAATCGGAGTACCACCTTGATGGATGTAGGCTGTAAGATCCAAAATTTCACCTCTATTAATTACAGGATTGTTAGCATCATCAGAAGAAAATCCATCAATCCAGAATAGTAATGAAGATTCTGCTTGTATCTCTAAGTCAAAACTATATAATGAAGAAGTGTTAATATAAGGTAAATTGAAAAAATTTGCGTAAGGATAACTTGTTAAATCAATAGTTCCGTTGAAATCTAATCTCAATGTGTAATTTCCAGGAGGTGTATTTGGGGCAACACCAAATGTTAGATCAAAATAACCTGTTAAACCTGTTTGATAAGGGTAGCCCTCTATGGGAGCTAAGTATGAAGAATAATCAGTGCCACCTTTTAACAATTTAAGAGTAATATATGAATAACTGAGTGGTTTAGTTATATCTACATTATCAGTAATATTGCCGATGATATTAAATTGGGTTGCTCCACTACCTGTGCGATTGATAACTTGGGGATTTGGTCCTGAAATAGCATGAATTATTGGTTCTTCATTTAATATATAATATGAATAATTAATTTGTGAGCCAATCATTGAAAATAATAAATTAGGTCCTACTAAACTGTTAATCCCAGCGATATAACTAATCGTGGCGAACCCATGGGCATTTGAAACCGCTGATCCAATTTGTATTCCTCCTCTGGTATAATCATAAAAGTATACTCTCTTATTAGATACGGGACCGAAACTTTCTTCAACCACCCTAGCGGTGAGATTTAAAGTCTGATATCTACTAACAGATGGTGAATTGGGATAATTGGATGCTATACCATCGATGTAAAACCAGCTGGTTAATGCGGTGGTGACGTTTAAACCCATTCTATTGCTTGAATCATTTATCAATGGAACAATCCAAGGAACACCATAAAATATCCATGTTCCATTAAAATCTGCTCTAACCTCATATTGTCCTGCTGAAACCGAAGGATTCAAATCTAGAACAGCATCAAACACTCCATTGCTATCTGTTGTAATCGCAGAGGGTGTAAATGCTCCAAATTCCAGAGTACTCGTCCCTTTTTGAAATAAAAGGATGTTTACACTAGCATCGGTAACCATTTCATTATTTATTGGATCATATAAATTACCTTGAATATTAACTGTGTCTGGAAGAGCATCGGATCGATTCACTAACATAGGATTAACATTTGTAAGATTTACCCCTATATTGCCTAAAACCGTAGTAAGATTTACTCCAGCGGTAAAAAAATCATATCTTGCTTCAATTATGTGAGGACCCACTACATGAGTGTTGTTAACATTAAATAAAACTGAAGCACTTCCAAAAGAATCTGTATAATCTTGACCTATTTCTTGACCTGTAGTCAAATCTGTAAATGTTATCCTGTTATTATCAATTGGATCTCCAATATTAGAACTCATTGTAGCGGTAACATTTATTGTATCTGGTCTATTAACCATAAGTTTATCAAGTGTAACTGTTATATTATAATTTCCACCTAATAATGGATTTCCACCACCTCCAAAAGTATCAAAAATATCAAATTGTACCCAATTCCCTTTCCCTGATACATCTCTGGGAATAAAGATCTCAGCCCAATTATAAAGGTTTTTGTATTTTATAGCAAATCCGTTTTGACCCTCATCGTTATCAAAAAATTCTTCTATCAAAATACTATTAAATCCATCAACAAATCGACTAGCTACTCCAAAAACACGAGAGAACGCACAAAATGCTGAAGCAAAATCAGACCAGATTCCTTGACCTGTTTCACAGAACCACTCTACAATATCTACACCATCTGGAGCTGGATTATAATCTTCAGGAGTCGTAGGAAAAGAAAATTGAGTTTGTAGATATATTCTAATCTTATTAGCTACTTCAAATGCATTATCATTAGCATCTATTATTGTTTGATTTAAAATATCTACATGATTTGAGAAGTAGGGATTATTGCTTCTATAAACCTCAATTGTTGGTGGTAATTGCAAATACTTGCTTTGTATAGGAGCAGGAGTATAACTTGCTTCTATGGCGGTACTATTTATTACGAATGGAGACTTAAGATGATCTCCAAATAATTCAAAAGTCATATTAACATCAACATCGGATGTAAAAAAAAGCTCTACAGTTGTACAATTAAAATCAGTTTTATACAATTGTTCTGAATCAGGTGTCAAATTTGGGGCAGATATGGTATTATCCATAATATAGGGAATAGGAAATAACGAGGGTAGAATCATGTTATTTGAACCAATATTAGGGGAAATTGGCATTTTTAATTTTAATATATCCGGACGAGTAGCGGTGTCTGGATATTTTGAATAAAATTCTGAAAGGGTAATAAAGTCATATAAATCAGAACCAGCGGTAGATTCCCATCCTGTACCCGTGTATTGATCAAAACATTCAAACTTCCACAACACATCTGACATATTATCAAAGGATAAATAATCATAAACTCTAAATACTTCTATCTCGCCTGCTCCCGCCCCAAATAAAAATTCAAGTAGTCCTTCAGAAAAATTTCCTAAATCTAAATCATCTATATCCCCATCAAACAGTTCTTCTAACATATCAAGAAGTTCTGGGATATCTTCGGGATCAACTTGATCAAGTAAATCTTGCCAAAAATCTTCATCAAAAGGATAAGGAGGGGGGGTTGGATCAGCATATTCATACTCAGTTCCTTCTTTTTGTTTATTCGGGTTCAGTCTTCTGGTGTTGAACAAAAGACTAAAGAAAGCTGTTGAGAAAGCAAAGACGGAAACTAACAAGAGAGCAACTAATATTACACCAATTACTCTTTTTTTGTTAATACTGCTCCCTAACAATTCATCCCGTATATCCGACATACTAAACTAAAATGAACAGTAAATTTCCAATTGCAATTATAATCTTAATAATACTATATATAATTTTCCACCAAATCTTTTAAACGATCTAATTTTTTAAAAGTGGTTTTTAAACAATGAATGATATCTCATTTGTGAAAAATAAGAAAGAAGAGAATTGCTAAGTCAAAATTTATCTTAGTTTTTACTAAAATTCTAATTATTAAAACTCAAATCCGCATTTTGTGCATACCTGTTTCTTCGCATAAATCGGTTTGGGAATGTAACTAATTATACGAGTTTTATCTTCAACTTCTTTTACAGCGAAACCCGAGGCGCCGCAATTAGGGCATATTCTTCTTCCTGTTCCTGTAGGCATAGCTGGACTTGGAGTGGAAACTTGACTAGGAGTTGTATAAGAAGGTGTTGTGCCGTAACCAGTTGTTTCCTGGGAAGTAATTCCTTGGGCTAAACTTGAAGGCATTACTGCTTTTGGTTCTTTTAATTCCTCAATACGCTTTTCTTTATAAGTAACTTCTTCTTGCAGTTTAGCAATTTGGGATTGTAATGGTCCAATTTGTTGTTGTAACATTGAATTATGCTGTTGTAATTCTTGAACTTGTTGTTGGAGTCCTGGGATGTGTGCTTGTAATTGAGCTTTTTCATCTGTAAGCTGATTTACTTGTTGTAGATATCCTTCTAAAGAAGATTGAAGTGATTGGACTTGACTAGTTAATCGATTGACTTGATTATCCTTTTCGAGAAGTTGAGCATTTAATGTAGAGTATTGAGCTTTTACTTGGTTTAACTGATTTTGAAGCTGACTAATGGATGAGTCTTTATTTTGTAGTTGAGCCATTACAGAATCATAATCTGTTTGGCTTGGTCCTACAGAGGTAGTGGGGGTTGGCTCAAAAGTAGGTTGAGGGGCTGGTTCATAAGCAGGTTGGGGTGGTTGAGAAGGAGGCGGCATTGAAGGTGGAGGTGTTAATGATGGAGGTTGTGAAGGAGGTGGCATTGAAGGTGGTGTTAAAGGTTTTTGTTCTTTTTCTTCTTCATCATCTCTCTCATATTCGTACGACAAATTAATCTCCTTAATTTATTTTTAACATTATTTATTGGTTATTTAACATAAATATGGTATTCAACTTTATAAATTAATGTATAAAAGTGATCTAAAATTACTCTGAATAGAAGATATTAAAAACAATCCCAATAAGGTTGTAATTTATTTTTTAATGCTGGGATTAATCTTTGATTGAAATACTCTAATAACTCTTTTCTTGATGTTCTTGATTCTTCTTCAATGAGTTTATTGTTTTCATTATTAAGGACTTTTAAGCAATTGTATACCGCTCGTGCTTGTTTATCAATAGCATACCCACCTTCGAGTGTAATAAGAATCCTATCTTTTGCAAATTTGGAAGCGATTGTTTTTATCATTTCTAAATATCTTGCAGGAGCTTGGTATGTCCAATTCATGTTTGTTAAGCTATCAGTCCAATGAGTATCAAATCCAGCAGAGATTAGTATAAATTCAGGCTTAAATTCATGACATATTGGAGATATTATTTCTTCAAAAAATATTGGGATTGCATCTTCAGCAGTTCCAGCGGGCATTGGATAATTAATAATTTTACCCGCACCATTTCCCTTACCAATCTCGTCATAATTCCCACTACCAGGATAGAAAAAGCCATATTGTTGAGAGTTGAACATTACAAGTTCTCCTGATTCGGATTCAGAACCATAGTAAAAGATCGATTGTGTTCCATTACCATGGTGACAATCCCAATCAATTATTGCAACGCGTTTTATACCTTTTTCTCTGAAGAGGTATTCAGCAGTCACAGCAATGTTATTGAAAATACAAAAACCAGCAAATTTATGAGAATCAGAGTGATGTCCGGGAGGTCTAACTAAAGCAAAAGCATTCTGGATATTTCCATCTAATATTTCATCAACAGCTTGTAAATTACCTCCTACAGAGTAAAGGGATGCTTCATAAGTTTTAGGAGATACGGCAGTATCCGCATCTAAATATTGAATATGTTGCGTTTTAGCACTTAATTCACAGATATCTTGTATTTCTTTTATCATTTGATCGTCATGGACATATCGAATTTGATCCAAACTGGCTTTCCTTGGTTTAATAAAGGCATAATTTGGATCTTCCAGCATACCCTTTTCCTTTAAAAAGTCCATTATAGCGATTAATCTACTAGGACTCTCAGGATCAGTTCCAGTTTGGTGTTCCAAATAAATTGGATCATAAACAATTCCTACGGTCATGGTACTTTCTCTATAATTTTTTTATAGCAATTATTCTTTAAATTATGATACTTTTTATATTTAGTATAACCTTAAAAAAGTTTCTTCATAGGATTACTCATATATGACCAATAACAAGAAAATCACGCTAAAAGTAATTATAGTGGGAGAACCAGCAGTAGGCAAGACTAGTTTAGTCAAAAAGTATGTATCAGGTCAATTTAATAGGGATTATAAGGCAAGTATTGGCACTAATATCTACACAAAAAGAATTCCACTTGAGGATAATAAAAATGTTAGCCTTCAATTATGGGATATTGCTGGACAAGAACGTTGGATAAACATACGACGATCGTATTATTCAGGGGCTAAAGGCATACTAATTGTAGGTGATTTGACTAGAAAAAACACATTTGATCAAATTGAGAGGTTTTGGGTACTAGATATTATGAACTATTGTTCTAGCATACCAATTATTTTGCTTGCTAACAAAGATGATTTATCAAATAAATTAGAAAAAGAGGAGATATTCTCACTTGGAAAACGTATTAAAGCGAAAGAAGTTTTGTTTACTTCTGCTAAAACAGGTGATAATGTTGAATTCGCCTTTTCATTAATATCAAAATATGCTATATAAAGAGTTATAACTATTTGTTAGAATCTACAGTAAATCCTTATTTGTAAATTTAATGAAATTGTTCTTTGGTTCATAAAGTGTTCCTTCTTTTACCAGTTCTTGAAGTGCGTTTTCGATAAACTTCTTATCTAAGTTTTCCTCTAACTCTAAGACTTGAATTACGTTATTTTTGTCAAGGGACCTCCAGTTATTTTCTTCAAATATTTCCTTCAATCTATTCATTAAAGATTCAAGTCTGTTAAGATTACTCCTCGATTGGCCAACGAAAATTCTATCCATATCAATTTTACCTGATGTTTCATCATACCCTGTATCTTTAAGATACCTTTTAAACAATTTGATAATTTCTTCTACATCTTCTTTATTTACTTTGTCTCTTAATCCCATTTTTGCATGTGCTTCGCTTAATCTAACAAGAGCGTCTAAATTTCTTGCCAATATTGATATAATCGCATCTTCACTGTCATACTGATTCCTTAATTCTAAATAAAAATCTTTTATTCTATCTTTTGCTTCATTTGATAGTATAGGATGATAAGTTCGTCTTGCATGTTTAATATATTTCTTGATAAGTTCATTTGGTATGGGTGCATATTTTTCATTGAGATCCTCAAAATTTTCCTCTGGTTTAACCATAGAATTTGTCAATATGAATTCTGCCATCTGGGCATCTTCAGAAGGGTTAGGTCGGTCGACAACAACAAATATTAAATCAAAACGAGATAAAAGTGATGGAGGCAAACGTATATTTTGAGTAGGAGTTTTATATCTGTCATACCTACCAGAATATGGGTTTGCCGCGGCGATTATTGCAGTTTGAGCTTTTAAAGTAGCAACTATTCCTGCTTTTGCTATACTCACAGTTTGCTGCTCCATCGCTTCGTGTAAAGCGGATCGATCAGCTGTATCCATTTTATCAAATTCATCAATTGCAGCTACACCCCCATTTGCTAAAACAACGACCCCTGCTTCAAGATTCATCTGTCCTGTATCACTTTCTTTTATTACAGCCGCAGTAAGACCAACACCAGTTGAACCTTTTCCAGAAGTATACAACCCTCTTGGTGAAACATCTACGGCCCCTTTTAGGATTTCTGATTTCCCTGTACCAGGATCACCTACTACAAGAAAATGGATATCCCCTCTTTTATACCCTCCTCCTGGTTTTTTTCTTCTTGTTCCTCCGAATAAACATAAAGCACAAGCCATTTTTAGTTGTTCTCGACCATAAATATTAGGACTAATTGACCGCGCGATTTTCTTTTGAATCATAGGTTCTTTTGATAATTCTTCAATTCTTTTTTTATCCTCTTTTGATAATTCAATTAAATCTTCACTTTTATCTTCAGGATCGATATAATTAACATCAATAAATGTTTTGAATAAAGTTGAATTATAACTTTGTTTTGATTGGGCTAAAACTGATTTAAAGATACCCATTGTCTTTATTCTGTCTCCAGGTTTAACCGTATCAACTAAATCATGGGTTAAGATAGCCTGAACAGATCTGGGAATTCTTCCTGGTGGTAAATCTTCGGGAATTTCTTGGAGCATAATACTTTGCCAATCAATAAATTCTGAAGATTTTGATATAAGTCTAAAATCTGATTGAGATTTGGCTTTACATTGTTTTCCAATACAAAAATTAGGCCATTTTATCCTCGACGTTAGTTGAATTACTTCAAATTGACTACCACATATCGCACATTCAAAGAGAGCTTTAACTAATTTTGGTCTGATAGTAGAACATCTAACCAATATTCCTTTGGTCCATATTAATTTGTCTATATTGTTTGCTCTTAGCCCTCTAAGATGGGTGAACAATGAACTTTTATCATCTTTAGTTGCTATCCGAACAAAATAATTTTGATCAGCTAATACTGTTCCTTGGAATTTTAGAATATTTTTAAAAGCCTCTAAAGCATCCTCCAATAAAGCTTCAGGATCTTTTTTTAGTTTTTCAGCAATCTGAGGATCAAATGCTAATAAATCTTCATAAAAAATAATTAAGGTATTTCCTCCTTTTGAAAATGTATTGTTTATTTGATCCAAGTATTTATATTCTCCCGGTTTTTCTTGAAACAACCGATAGAAATCCTCAAATTTCTGAATTCTGTTTACTGGAATTGTAGGATTAGTCAGCGGGGTTGTCGTGTTAAATCACTCTAATTTTATAAAATCGAATATTTAATTTATTTATTTTATGTTATTTTAATGCTCATATTAAGGGATAGGTTATTAAACTGTGAATAAATCATTAAATTTAAAAAATGGATGAGAGAATAGATTTAGTAATGTAAGTCTTTTGGGTTTATACTCTATTTTCTATCCTTCTTTAAGCTTTTGAAAGGTACTGCATATTATCGGATCTTGACTCATTTCACATCGTATTTTTAGAAGTGATACTACTCTTTTTTTAGTTTTTTCATCTTCGTATTGAGTGGTACGACCTAAAATTAAGGCAATAGATCGTTGAATTTCAATCGTACCCTCATCACTGAGATTTTTCAGAAGCTTCGATAGAATTAGAATTATGCCCTGATCTTGAATAATTTTTACAAGGCTATTAATCGTACTGGTTCTTATCTCTTTTACCTCATCACCAAGCAATTTAAGAATATTATCAAATAGTTTATTAATTTGAGAACTGTAAATAGTTAATAAATTTGCTGAAGCTTCTCTTACTTTCGGATCTTTATTAGTTAAACATTTATTCAGTTTTTCAAAAGGAAGAACGTTCTCATTAACTTCTTGTATTTGAGATAAAATAATTAATACAGATCTAAGAACCCAACTTTCTTCCGCATCAAGTAAAGAAACAAGTTTCTCAATAATGTTTTTCTTATCTTGAATATGATCAACAATTTTCCCTAAACTTGACACTGCTGCTTCCCGAACAATCCAATCCTCATCTTTTAATGCAATATTTATTAGAGCATCAGAAATTTCTAGAGGATTTATATGTCCAATAAGTCCGAGTATTTTGGTATTTGTTTCACGGATAAAAGAATCTGAATCAGATAAATATTCTATAATAGTACCTGACGGAATTAATTCTGGGGAAATTGCCGCAATTTCTTGTAAAGATTTAAATAAAACAATTTGGACAGAGGAATCTTGAAGATTTATAGCTTTCATGAAGTCTGGTACTAAAGATTTTACAGCATGAGGATTAGATTTTGCTATGTTTGAGATTAATTTTGATGATTCTTTTTTTAGTTGGTTATTTTGATCCTCGTTTAAAATTTTTAAAAGGGGTTTAACATCAAGATCATATGGCAATTCTTCAATTAAACCATTAATACTATTAATAGCATTTAGTTTAATATCTTCATTCTCACTATTCAGGAAGTTGAACAGATTTTTAATTAAAATAGTAGGATTCTTCTTTCCAATATTAATAATCGTTTTAGTAATAGTCCCTTTCGTGAGATAACCAGAATCGTCAGGTAGCTTAATTAAATTTTGAATGATTAAATCGGGATCATGAGAATAATTTTTAATGAGGATATTAGAAATATTAGTTTTTATCTGATCATCCTTAAATTTTATGAAGATTAGCATCGTTGTTAAGATTTTTTCTGGATCATGATTCCATAATCTTCCAAGTAAACTTAAAATTGTGTTTAATGTTTCAGTATTATTCGGATCAATTTTATGTATTATTTCATCCAAATCTAGTTGATTTGGAAGCTCCTCAAAATATTTTGTAAGTGCTGAAATTGCAGAATTTCTTACGTAATCATCGAAATCACTTAATCCTTCCAAAAGGGGTAAAAGTGGAATTTTATTTTTTTTAAATTTTCCTACTGCTGCAAGTATATTAAAAATTGCAGCTCTCACAGAACTCGATGGATATTTCATGGCAGGGATTATTTTTGATATTAATTTCTCATTAAATCCTTCTTTACTAAGGTTTCTTAAATTTTTTATGGCTGCAGCACTAATTTCATCATTTGTATTAAAAATCTTATCTATTATAATGCTATCTGGTAAATTTTGTGAAGAATTAGCTAATATTTCTAAAATTTCTATTTGAATCATGCTACTAGGGTCATTTAAGAGTTTTTTATAATCAATCGTTGTAATTAAATCAATGTTCTCTTTTGACAATCGAGATAATAGTTTTAATCCTAGTAATTTGAATCTCCATTCTGAATCATCTAAAAGATTAAAAATTATTTGCTCAGGTAATTTTTTTAGGAGATTCTTATCAGCATTCAAGAGTAATTTTAAAACAGGAACGTTTTTATCATAATTAGGCGATTCTAAAGCTTCTATTATCCAAGGCATAACAATATCTGGAATATCTCTACTAAGCTGTTCTAAAATCTTATAACTGATATTTCTTGCCTTAGGATTAAAATCACACAATCCATCTAAAATTGAGTTCTTAAATCTCCAATTATTTAGATCTACTTCTGATTTCATAGGAATTCTCTCAAACATCAATAATATTGTATCTTCCGCATGTTTACTTATATTCGGATCAGAATTTTTAATGAAATTAAATAAAGGTATGGGATCAAACAATTGACCTGATCCAGAGATTTTAGAAATCTTAATATTTCTAATAAAATTATTTGTTCGAGTCAAAAAAAAGTATGAAGTAAATATTATTAAGACAATTTCTTCAATTACAGCAGCCCATGCGAACATTTTATGATTAGCTGTAATTTGACTCGTTATATTCCAAAGATTAAATGTATAGTACAATTTTTTATAATTTACAATTAAAAAATTAACTAGTACATTAATACCTATAGCTGCCATCAGATAGGCTGCAAAATAGATATCAATTCCCCGATATTTAATTTTCCTTCCCCAGAATCGCGTAAAATAACCAATAATACCAAAAAATAAGGTTACAAAAACGAAAGAAGAAGACATAGTAGATATAGCTAATGATCCCGTGAAAAAAAACCCGATTGTTTGGAATAAAGAAATCCACGCCCAGATAAATACAAACAACATTAAACCCATAACAATATAGTGAATTGGTTCTGAAAGAAACTGTTTCATACCTCGTTTAGAATCTTCGAAATTCAAAAAGATTGACCTCTTGATATCTGGAATATGATAGTAGGCATTGGAAATTCCTGCTATGTATCCCTTTGAACCATAGAATGTCAGTATCATTAATGGGTATACAAGCACCCAACTTATCCATATCATTATTAATGGTAATCCTAAAAGCGATAAAATAATAGGAGGAAAGACGAAAACCAAAAAATAGAATGAAATAGCAATTAATAAAGCCAGTGGTTTTTTTTTGAATCTATGAATCAATTTTGAATTAATTATTCCATGAAATGGAGTCAATCCCTCATCAGATTCTTTACTTACAGCAATGAATAAAAAATCTATAAGGGGATATACGGAAATGTATCCCAAACAAAAGATAAATGGTATTAATAAGACTAAAGGATTTATATTAGGAGGTGATTCTTGCCACAAATCAGGTGTGCGTACAGTATAAATGAAACCTATAGAAACAACAAGCATAATAGCTAAACTAAATATAAAACCGTAAATGAGACACTGAAATCTGTCTTTGTTGCTAAATTCACCTTTTTTAACTAAAGCGACTTGACGATAAATTATATAGAATCCAAATACGAAAAAAAAGAGAAAAATTATTAATAGAATTATTTCAATAATCAATATTTTCACAAATTTTTATAGAATATTAATAATTTAATATTGAAATTATATTTCTTGTATTACCATTGTATAGTATATAAAGTTTTTATAATTTAATAAATCTAGTGAGAAGTTTTTTGAAATACATAGAAGAACACTTTATTAATTCACTAAATAGAATAAATTTTATTTATAAAAATGAAATAATCACCACGGAGTGCATTAAAAGTTATAATGGGTTTAAATTGTTAGGCGAATCATTTGGACCTTACGAGAAAGGAAAAAAATATAAAATGAAGTTATTTTCTGCTGTTCCTTTTATACAAAATGATATTTTGGAAATAATTCAACAAGAGAAATGCGATAATGTTGATGTACAAAGGTATGCTATAAGTGAAAGAGACGATCAAAAATTAATGCTCATGAGTGACCAGTTTTTTCTAAATAAAATTAGGGAATTTAAACAATTTATGGTTGATGACATCATTAAAAAAACTAAACCTCAAATAAATCTAGATAGATATAACTCATATTTATTGAGTATTATTGATAATCGATTGTTAAAGCTAATAAAATTAGCAAAAACAGATTTATCACTTGACGATGAAAGGAGATTAACTATTTCAGAGAGAAAACTCTTTGAACTCCTCTTCGACCTTATAAAACAATGGCGGAGTTTTTTTATTAATCATAAGTGAGTTAGGATTTTCAACAGATTATTAATTCCCTTAATATTTTAGGTTATTGTAATCTCTCTTGTTCCATATTTTTTGAAATATTCTTCAATTTTTTGAGCAATATCTTTGTCAGGTTTAAGATAGGGAATTAAATCCAATGCATTACTCATTGCGTAATAATTTACTCCCATTTCTTTAACTACAAGCTCAACGCTTTTGTTATCATCCCTTATTTCATTTCTATTGGTAAGTCCAATTGCAGCAAGTATAGTTACATCAATTTTGTTTAACTTTTCAATAGTTTCGATTAAAGAACTTCCAGTGGTAGTTACATCTTCTAAAATTATTACATTTCCTCGTGGTATCCCTAAGAATAATTGATCCTTTGGATCTCCATGATCTTTTGGTTTTGCTCTTCCCATTGGTAATATATATAATTTTTTTTTAAAATTGGGTTGACTTTTAGCCCATTTATACTGGCAGATTATACCAAGTTTCGTAGCACCTTCCGGTACTCCAAAAAAACAGTCAGGTTTTAATCCCATGTCTTTTACAAACGCGATGATAAAATCTGATAAAATATCGATTGAATGTACATTTTCAGCGACATTTCTCCAATTTACATACCAATTAGAATATCTGCCAGACTTTAATTTTAATGGTTCTTTAAAGAATCCAGATACTTTTTGTGATAATATAAATTTGTAAAATTCATCCTTATCCCACTTCATGATAGCTCAAGTTTAAGGTGTTCTAAACTTCTAAATTAGTTAAAATTCTTTGGGCACTTTCTATTACTTTTTTATTATTATTTTTAGTCAAACTTTTTAATAAAGATGTGATGGGTTTCACTGCCCCAGCATTAGATTCTGATAGTTCTTCAAAGGAGGTGAGAACAGAATTAACTGTTTCCTGATCCCCACTTTCAAATATTTCTTTAATATTCGGAATTGCTATAGAATTAAGAATATCATCTAGGTAGAGGGCAATTTCTTCTTCTACTTTTTCATCCCTATAGCTTTTAAGCTTACTTTTTATATCTTCTACGAACTTGAGTGGTAGTTCAATTGGCCATTCCACAATTTTTTCTTTATCAATTAATTGAACAATACCTCCATCCTTTTTGCGGAAAATTCTTATATCCAATCACCTGTAGTTAATTTTTCTGGTAGATATTCATCAGTTAGAAATTTAAAGCCATGAGAAGCAAAAGCTTGAATTTCTGCCTTTTCTTTTTTCTTTAAAGCCAATTTAAGATCGGTCTCCCATGCTTTATTAATTTTTACAAAATCTTCCTGTAAAAGATCTTTAGTTCTCTTCTCATCCTGTTTGTTCATCTTTATTCTTGCCTCTGTAGGAATTTTATATTCATCTAAATCTCTCGTTAAAACTCCCAAAAGTTTTATATTAGGAGTGGCGAGGAAAGGTGATTCATAACTTAATCTTTTTGAGCCTCTTAAATAGACAGAATGGATATAATGTCCATAGGGATCACTATCTACTAAAGTAAAGGTAGGTAAGTTTAATTCTTTGTTTAATCTTTTTAAAAACATTCGTGTAGCAACATTTCCAACTCCTTGCGCAGTTATCAAAATACAGGGGTAATCACGCCAAAACCTTGCTTCTGAAAGTCTCATCATAGCAGCATTTTTTTCAATAACTAAAATAAATTCTGCATCAGATTCGATTATCTCTATCTGATCCAAAAATGGGGAAATTGTCCAACCTCCACTACCTTGTCCCTCAAGATCGATAATATCTGTTTGATCTCTTATTCTCAATCTTCCCACACATGAACCTCTTGGAGCTGCGACGATATGAGTAGAATTTCTTGTAGTGTATAACATTGTAGCAACATCTTCAATACTTTTATCACTATTTTTTTGCTCTTTAAAAAGATTTACATCCGTATAAAATACCTCTCTTTTTGTAGCATGGAGATTTTCATTCAAAAGTTCTGTTACAACTTCAAGTACTCTCATTAACCGCGTTATATCTGCTACACTAGTGAGTGTATGAAATTGTTTCTCCATTATTTGTTTTCCTAGGAGTAGAAGGTCATTTTCTTCATCCCATCTAATATTTGAACTTGCTCTTGAAGGTAATTGAATAGAGGGTCTTCCAGAGTCATAAATTTGAGTTAAGACATCATCTACAAGTTTATATACTCTGGTTAGCACTTCTTTTCTATGTAAATCATCAATTTTTACAGCATCTGAGGGGAATTCAATTTTTTTTTTAACTTGACCTTCTTTTATGTACTCATTAAATAAGTCTTTCGCTGCTGTTAAGTCAAATTTTTTGAGTTTTTGTTTTTGAGACATTTACTTCTTCCTCCTTATTTTAATTTCCATTGTTTTCTACCCATTTTTACCTCAACTAATACTTCTCCTTTACGTTCCAATTCTTTAAGTTTCAATTGTAGGTATCTAGCGTCCATCATATCTTTTATTTTTAATTTGAAAATTAAGTGCTTTATTGTTTGCCATTCTTTTGATAATACCTTTATGATTCTATCAGTAGTTATAATTGGTAATGCTGTTTGGATTGATTTTGGCTTGGAGGGAATCGGTTTAGGTAATTCTTTCTTAGGTTTTTGTTCTATTGAAGGTTTCATTGGTTTAAATTTATCTTCAACAATTTTGGATACTTGAGGTTTAACTTTTGGTTCGATTGATACTCTTTCAACCACAAATGAATCTAAGATTTTTTCTATTATCTGATTTTTCCTTAAACTTGAAGAAATTTCAATTTGATGCTCCTCGCAATATGCCTTAAGTTCAGTAACAGTCCAATTTAATAAGGTTTTTTTTGAAATTGTAGGTAACGTTGATTGAGGTTTTTCAATTACTTGTTTAGGAACTTCTTTTTCTATTTTAATTGGTTCAGCCTTCATTATTTCTTCTACAATATCCTCTTTTTTCTCCTCCGGTTTTTTAATTTCTACCTCAGGCTTGCTTGTATAGACAGGTTTTTTCCCAATTGCTTCTTTCATTAATACAATAATGTTTTCTAATTTTAGATCTGCTTTATATTTACTCTCTCCTTTAGACGCAATATTGTATACGCTTTCAGAGAAAACCGGGATATACTTGTCAATTAAACTAGCTCGTTTTTCACTTTGACGAAGATTTGCTTTTCTATTGAGATAAATTCTCAATCTCCTTCCTATTGATTCAAGACAAAATTTAATTTCCTTGATCAAATCTTCATCATCAGCTAACGCATTCTTAGATTGGGATTTAAACATAAGATGTACAAATGGTCCAGACACATTTACTAATAATTTTATTGGGCCTTTTGGTAAGTTATTGTCATAAGTTTCAAGTTTATAATTTTTCCAGTTCACAGTTTGAACTGCTTTAGTAATAGCACAATCGGCACTGTCTCTTAATTTTGGGGTTCTATTCACAAATCTTGATAACACATCTCTTGAGCGTTTTGGAACTTCAATATTTCTTGAGTAAGCTAGTACAGCTTCCACAACATAAGCTAAACCTTTCCCGCTTGTAGGTGACCTGGTTTCTGCTGAAACAAAATCATCATCTTTAGTGTAATTCTCAACGAAATACTCGAAAACATTGGTATAACTATCGACAGATTCTGTTTCAGTAAATGTTAAAAGATCATCAATAGAATTTTTAATTTGTTGAGGTTCTAATTTATCATCTATAATATTTATATTTCTTAAAATTTCAGAGCTTAAATTAGCAATTTCTTCTGGTTTTATTAATACTTTAGAGTTCTCTTCGTTTAAAGTTAGAATCTTTTCTTCGTTTAATTCCTCAATAGTTTGATTTAAATTATCTACAGGAATATCGAAATCGTCAATTCCGTCTGAAATTCTTAATCCTATTTCTTTTATTAAAGTATTTTCTAATATCGAATCGCCAACAGGAATAGCTGTTTCCGTTGGAGGAGACATATATTTCATTGATTTGAATGCAAGAAAAAGAGAATTAAATTGTTCTTTGGATATATCTAAAGGTTTAATCTTTGATAACTGAACTTTATTCAATAAATCTTCAAAATCAGTTCTGTTTTTAATTTTTTTTAACTCAGTTAGATTAGTTTTATTTGTTTTAATAAGAGTATTTAACTCATTTTTAAGCTTTTCTTTATCTTTATCAATTTCTTCAATATTATTCAACAAGGATTTAATTTGTTTTTCATACTCCCTTTTTTCTTTTAAAGTTTCAGCTTTTTCGAGCCGCTCATTTAATTTTTTTATATCCTTATTGACTTTTTCTTTGTTTATTCCATTTTTATTGTACTTTGCTATTAGATTCCAGTATTTATCAAAAATATCTTCCTTGTCCAATTGATAAATTATAAGCTTATCTCTCGGCTTGCTAGAACGCCCATATACTCTCTTTTCAAAATTTAAATAGTAGGGAACTTCACTTTTCTTATGGATGCATGTGACAAATCCATCTTTGAGAATAAGAAGATCTAATTTATCTTGAAGATCCTTTTCAGCCATTTCAACAATTTCTCTTGCTGTTTTAGAACTGATTCTCACGAAATTTTCTTTTAAGAATGATGTAACTGTTTTGTTTTCTGATTTTGAAATTAGATCTTGAAGATCCCCGATATTAATTGAAGATGGATGTGGTTTTGCATATTTAGGTTCTTTTGGGAAGGATGTTGCTAAACGACGATAAATCTTTTCTTTTCCATCAGGATCTATATAAATAATTGTTATATGAGGATTCATAAAAGCTGTTTCTTCAATATACTTCTCAACATACCCTTTAATGTATTTTACGTTCAGGTAATTCAATTTAATATATGTGCCATGCAAAAATGGGCTATCTATATCAGTTGGATGAATTAAATATTTCTTTTCATTTTTAGAGGTTGTAAAAAATTCAGAAACAGTGGCATATACATTTTCCGCCGATTTTGAAACGGCGATAATTGGTTTACCAGTGGTATTTTGTGCATCACTAAAGGCACTTGGGGCGCCAAATCCTTGACTACCCCTCGTTTGTTTTAATTCCATTGATTTCGAAGAGGCAAGATATCTTCCAAATTTTCTTAAATCTATTTTTGACATACCTGTTCCATTATCGAATATTTCAAATGTAAAACTTCTAATGTTTTTCTGACTTAATTCAGAAGTTAAAAATGAGGCCGCTTCGAACTCTCTAATTCTTATAATAACAATTGGTTCCACATCAATAATATTTTCAACAGGTTTAATGATTTCCTGCATATCATCTATGATTCTTAGTACCTCCTCTTCTATTTCTAATTCCTCTCCATCGCTGATTTCTCCTGATTCTTCCTCCTTTGTCTCTTGCTCCACCATAGTGTTTTCCTCTAAATCTGGAGTTTCAATACCTAACTCCTGCATCAAAGTATGTTTAGCTTCATTATCTAAATGTTGGGTCTTCTTCTCTTCTTTTGCTGCCTCTACAATTGAAAACTTTTCCAAAAACAGTTCTTGATCCAATGAAAATTTAATTTTTGAATCAGGATTTTGCAACTCTTTCCATTGAAAACTTTCAATAGCATCAAGTGCATTATCTATAAATTCGGCACAATATTGGACATGTTTCCAGTACCCAAATTCAAAACCAACCAGTTGGGTACGTTTTCGCATGTACTCCGCAATCGTACCTTGTTTAATACTTCCTTCTTCTTTTGCTGAAATTTTAACCGCACTCTTGTTCTTATATTCTGATTAATTTTCTAAACATAATACAAGTATAAATATATTGAGAAATAATTGAATCTCAATTGTAATAGATATTAGCACTATTGCAACTATCTCTTATACTAGCTATACAAACTTAACTTTTTTCTTCACTTTTTACTGTAATTAAATTAGTATTTAAATATTTTCCTTAAATGGAAAATTATTTATATAACCCTACAGTCTTAAATAAGAAGTAAGAACTCCAGATTCTATTCAGATTTAATTTGCTGATTTTTTTGTGCTTCTAAAGCAACATCAAGAATTTTAGATGCAATATATCTTTTTGTGTTTCTTTCAACATGAGTGATGTGTTTTTTCTTGTCAATAATGTATACTTCGTTGTATTTACTACTAAACCCGATATCCTTTCTACCAATATCATTAGCAACTATTAAATCGACTTCAGATTTATTAAGTCTATTAAAGGCTCTATTTATCAATTCACTTCTGGAAACATTAGTTTCAGCTTTAAACGCCACAATAAACAGATTATAATCTTTTTTACGAGCAACATCTATGATTTTAGGGGTCAATCTCATGTTAAGTTGTAATTCTTCAACATTATCGGAGGAAATCTTACCATCGATGCAGTCTATTGGTTTATAATCACTTATGGCTGCTGCAGAAATAAAAAAATCATATTCTTTACACGAGATCTCATCTTTAACAGCTCTTATAAAGTCGTCTGTAGAAACTACATTAATCGTTTCTATATATTCTGGAAGCTTAGCTCTGCATTCTCCTGCTACTAGAATAACCTCAGCACCTCTCGCTGATGCTTCTTTTGCTATTTCTATTCCCATTTTTCCAGATGATTTATTGGAAACAAAACGAACTGAATCAATTGCCTCTCGAGTAGGACCTGCGGTAATTAGGACTCTTTTACCTTCATAATCCTTTTTGGTAACCAAAATGTCAATAACCCTATCAATGATATCATCAATACGGGCGATTTTTGCTTTTCCCTCAGTAAGTCTTGGACGTAATATCTCCACACCACATTTCCTTAGCTTGGATTCATTTTGTTTAAGAATTGGATGATTATACATGCTCTCGTGCATAGCAGGTACTATCACAATGGGGATTGAGGATCCAAATGCGGTAGATACTACTGTTGTTACGGGAGTATCGTCAATACCGCTAGCAATCTTTGAAATAGTATTTGCTGTTGCAGGACAGATTAAAATAATATCAGCTTTACCAACTTTATTTGGTCTATCACCAGCTAAATAAACATGCTCAACAGCACCAGTTAAATTAGTTATAACTTTATTTCCTGTTGCCCATTCCATTAAAGACGGGTTAACTAGATCTGTGGCAGCTTTAGACATCACACAAATTACTTCAGCACCTAACCTCATAAGTTCTCTTGCTACAATTGGAGAAGTTATTATTGCTACGGAGCCAGTTAGACACATGCAAATAGTTTTTCCTCTAAGGATGGTACCTTTACTCTCCGTGATATCCTTAGATGGATGCTGGAAATTGTTATTTTTCATAATTAGAGAATTTTATTAACTTTTTCTCAATTTAACTATCAGATTCTATTTAAAATAAAATTTAAGCAAAATATAAAGATATTCATACAAAAAGTTCTATAGGATTATAGGTTCTTTGTTAAAATTTGAATTCAGAGAGAATGGAAAACTTAATCTTCCTATTTTTTTATTTTTAATTATTTTCGTGGATTTTAAATAATTTTAACATAATTCTATTACAATTTTTTTAAGAATGGATTGATTTCTAATGCAAATAGTAGGTGATCTACATATTCATAGTAAATATTCTAGCGGAGCTAGTAGAAATATAGATATTTTTGGACTAGCTTTAAATTCTGCGAAAAAGGGATTAAAGATTTTAGGTACTGGAGATTGTTTACATCCTTCATGGTTACATAAATTAAGAATAGAATTAACTGAATACACAGACGGCTTTTATTTTTTGGAAAAGGTACCTACAGTCCATTTTGTTTTACAGAGTGAAATTGAATTAATTTGGAAACACAATGGGCTTTTGAAAAGAGTCCATTTCATTTTGTTATTCCCTAATTTCGAAAAACTAGACGAAAGTTATATATTTTTATCAAGATATGGAAACTTATCCCTAAATGGCAGACCGAAGATTTATTGTTCTGTCGAGTCTATAATATATGGCTTAAAAACAATAGATTCTAGTATTGAAATAATCCCCGCTCATATTTTCACCCCTTTTTTCGGAATATTTGGGGAAAAGTTACTTTTTAAAAATTTGAAAGAAGCATTAGGTGAAAGTATGAGTTTAATTTATGCTATAGAAACAGGATTAAGTGCTGATCCGATGATGGTGAGAAGCATTTCTGAGTTAAATAACCTAACTATTATTTCAAACTCAGATTGTCATTCAACATGCTTTCATAGATTGGGAAGAGAGGCAAATGTTTTTGATTTAAATAAATCAAATTATCGAAATCTTATTGAATCAATCAGAAAAAGCAAAATAGTTAAGACATATGAGTTTAAACCTTCCGCAGGTAAGTATTATTATGATGGTCATAGAAAAGAACGACATGATAATAAA